>NZ_MKSM01000024.1:39835-46359 GCF_001897285.1 Nitrobacter sp. 62-23 | reverse complement strand
GCTATGACAAGCGGGCCGATATCTTCCTCTCTACAATCCTCTTGGCCGCTACCCTGACTTGGTGGATCAATTGAGTCTCGACCCTAGTGCAGTGAGGTGTAGGCCGCGCCGAGCATCGGACCAGGTCTGTCACGATTACCATCCTGAACATAGACCACTGCTGCATCGACACCATCGCGCGCGATGTTCTCGATCGGCACGGCCCAGGTACCGGCCTTGCCGGTCCAGTCACCGACCTTGAGCCAGCTCCGCACGACGTTGTGGTAGGTCACTTCGCGGCCGCCGTTTTCGCCGCGCCCGATCGCGATCGGCACCGCTTTCGCGATCGCACATATCCAGATTTCGCCGTGATCGGGAGGATGGCCGGCGTTGGCGGATGCGACCGACACATTGAGTTGCTTGCCCGACACCGCCATCGAAACTGGCACCGACATCACCTCCTGGTTTTTCCGCGTATCGCGGACGGCAGTGTCGATCGCCGCGCGATCGTTGCCGATCACATGAGCCGATCCGTTGACAATCACCTGCGGCGTGTAGACGTCGCGATCACCGCGCATCAACGAATAAGCCTTCTGGCGCGCCGTGAAGCGATTGTCGGCCAGCGTATCCTTCCAGCCGAGATAGTCCCAGTAGTCGATCGGCATGCTCAATGCGACGATCGAGGGGTCCCTGGAAAGCTCGCCCAGAATCTTGTCGGCAGCCGGACATGACGAGCAGCCTTGCGACGTGAACAGTTCGACCACGGCGCGCGGTCCCGCCAGAGCGGGACGAGCGACCACGAGGGTCACGCAAACGCCGAGCGCGCAAACACCGAACAGTCGGGACAAACCATCACGCGACAAACAGCCCTGAGACATCATCGAGGCCACACCGAAGCCGCGGCACGACGTGTGCCTGCGTTATGAAGGGAAGCATGCCTCTGACTGCGAGAGGCCGAGACTTTCATAGGCTGCCTTCCGCTCACCCGCCACTCAAATCGCGGTGAGGCCATCGCCGCCGGAATAAGGCGCGAATGCCGAAATCGGACCACGAGATTACGCAGCGAGCTTGCGCAGCACATAATGCAGAATGCCGCCGTTGCGGTAATAGTCGAGTTCGTCGAGCGTATCAATGCGGCAGAGCAGCGAGACGCGATGCAGCGATCCATCGCGGGAGACGATGTCCGCCGTCAGCTTCTGACGCGGTTTCAGATCGCCCTGCAAGCCGCGAATCGTAACCGTCTCGTCGCCCTTGAGCCCGATCGATTGCCACGACGCGCCGTCTTCGAAAGTCAGCGGCAGCACGCCCATGCCGACCAGGTTGGAGCGATGGATGCGCTCGAAGCTCTCGCAGATCACCGCACGCACGCCGAGCAGCAGCGTGCCCTTGGCCGCCCAGTCGCGCGACGAGCCGTTGCCGTATTCAGCGCCGGCGAACACGACGAGCGGCACGTTCTCCTGCCGGTATTTCATCGCCGCGTCATAGATCGACATCTGCTCGCCGTCCGGCCAGTGCCTGGTCAATCCGCCTTCGGGAATGTTGCCATCGGCTCCCTTCAGCATGAAGTTCTTGATGCGGATATTGGCGAAGGTGCCGCGCATCATCACCTCGTGATTGCCTCGCCGCGTGCCGTACTGATTGAAATCCGCCGGACGCACCTGATGCTCGCTGAGATAGCGGCCAGCCGGCGACGTCAACTTGATGGCGCCCGCCGGCGAGATGTGATCGGTGGTGATCTTGTCGCCGAACATGGCCAGGATGCGCGCATCGACGATGTCGACGATCGGCTCCGGCTCCTTCTTCATGCCTTCGAAGTAAGGCGGGTTCTGCACATAGGTCGAACTCATGTTCCAGCGATAGGTCTCGCTCGCCACGGTGTCGATCTTGCGCCAGTTGGCATCGCCCTTGAACACGTCGGCGTATTTCTTTTTGAAGATGCGCGAGGTCACGAACTTCTTGATGAAAGCGTTGATCTCCTTCGAGGTCGGCCAGATGTCCTTCAGGTACACCGGTTTGCCGGCCTTGTCCGTGCCCAGCGGCTCGGTGGCGAGATTCCTGGTCACCGAGCCCGCCAGCGCGTAGGCGACGACCAGCGGCGGCGAGGCGAGATAATTCGCCTGCACGTCCGGCGAAACGCGGCCCTCGAAGTTGCGGTTGCCCGAGAGAACGGCCGCGGCAACGATGCCGTTGTCGTTGACCGATTTCGAAATCTCCGGAGCCAGGGGGCCGGAGTTGCCGATGCAGGTGGTGCAGCCGAACCCGACCAGATTGAAGCCGACCTTGTCGAGATCAAGCTGCAGTCCGGAGTTCGCAAGATATTCCGCGACGACCTGGCTGCCCGGCGCCAGCGAGGTCTTCACCCACGGCTTCGCGATCAGCCCCTTTGCCGCCGCCTTGCGCGCAAGCAACCCGGCGGCGATCAGCACGGTCGGATTGGATGTGTTGGTGCATGAGGTGATCGCCGCGATCACCACGTCGCCATGTCCGAGATCGAAATTGCGGCCCTCGACCGGAAAACGCGCCGCATCATCGGTCTTCCGGTATTCGTTTGCGAGCGCGGCGGCGAAGCCTTCCGCAACCGCCGGCAGCGGCTGCCGGCCCTCGGGCCGTTTCGGTCCCGCGAGCGACGGCACCACCTTGCCGAGATCGAGCGTGAGCTTTTCGGTGAAGACCGGATCTGGTGAGGCCGCGCTGCGAAACAGGCCTTGCGCCTTGGCGTATTTCGTCACCAGCGCGACGCGCGCCGCCGCGCGGCCGGAGGTCTTGAGATAATCGATGGTCGCGGCGTCGACCGGGAAGAAGCCGCAGGTCGCCCCGTATTCCGGCGACATGTTGCCGATGGTCGCCTTGTCCGCAACCGACAGGTGATCGAGGCCGGGACCATAGAATTCGACGAACTTGCCGACCACACCCTGCTGGCGCAGCATCTGCGTGACGGTAAGCACCAGGTCGGTCGCGGTCACGCCCTCTTTCAGCGCGCCCTTGAGCTTGAAGCCGACCACGTCCGGCAACAGCATCGACAGCGGCTGGCCGAGCATTGCGGCTTCGGCTTCAATGCCGCCGACGCCCCAGCCGAGTACGGCGAGGCCGTTGACCATCGTCGTATGAGAGTCGGTGCCGACCAGTGTATCGGGATAGGCGACCTCCATGGTCGCAGTCTTCCTGCCGATCGTCAGCTTCTCTTTCCTGGTCCACACCGTCTGCGCCAGATATTCGAGATTGACCTGATGGCAGATGCCGGTGCCGGGCGGCACCACGGAGAAGTTCGAGAATGCTTTCTGGCCCCACTTCAGGAACTCGTAACGCTCCCGGTTCTGCCTGTACTCCTCGACCACGTTCCTGGCGAACGCCTTGTTGTCACCGAAGAAGTTCACGATCACGCTGTGATCGATGACGAGATCGACCGGCACCAGCGGATTGATCTTGTCAGGCTTGCCGCCGAGATTTTGCATCGCGTTGCGCATGGCCGCGAGATCGACCACGGCCGGAACGCCGGTGAAATCCTGCATCAGCACGCGCGCCGGGCGGAAAGAGATTTCATGATCGAACCTGCGCTTCTTCAGCCATTTGGAGAAGGCGACGATGTCCTCCTTCGTCACCGAGCGGCCGTCCTCATTGCGCAGCAGGTTTTCCAGCAGCACCTTCATGGAGTAGGGCAGCCTGGAGATGCCTTTGAGACCGTTTTTCTCCGCGGCCGGCAGGCTGTAGTAGGCGTAGGTCTTGCCGCCGACCTTGAGGGTTTTCAGACATTTGAAGCTGTCGAGCGAAGCCATGTGAGGAATTCCCTATCCAGGGGTTAGGGTGCCGGATTGACTGACGGTATCAAAACACCGCAGGAGAAACTGACGCGCGGGGTTTCGTTGCGGGGGATTTTGTGCTGCATCAAGTTCCGAATTTATAGAGTCTTTCCAGACTGTCCGCCACGTCAACAATGCTTGCTCCCCGCCTTTCAGCCATGCACACAGATCGCACGACGGCTGTGCAAACAGGGTCATCATGAAACTTTCAGGGCGCGGCTTGCGATGCGTGCGGGGCGGACGAGAAGTGTTTTCCGGCCTCGACGTCATGGCGGAATCAGGCCATGCGGTGGCGATCACCGGGCCCAACGGCGCAGGCAAGACCTCCCTGCTGCGGCTCCTGGCGGGGCTATTGGCGATGGCGGGCGGGTCGATCAGTCTTGAGGGCGGCGACCCCGAGCTGACGCTGCCCGAGCAGGCGCATTACCTCGGCCATCGCGACGCCCTGAAACCCGCGCTCAGCGTCAGCGAAAACCTGTCGTTCTGGCGGGAGTTTCTCGGCAGCGCGTCGCGCTCATCGCCAGCCGATGCCGCGCAGGCGCTGGCCACGGTCGGACTCGACCACGTCGGGCACCTGCCGGCGGCCTATCTCTCCGCCGGGCAGCGGCGAAGGCTGTCGATCGCACGGTTGTTGGCGGTGAAACGGCCGGTCTGGCTGCTGGACGAGCCGACCTCGGCGCTCGACGTTTCCGGCCAAAGCGCCTTCGCCGCCGTCATGACCGAGCACCTGAAAGGCGGCGGCATCATCCTGGCCGCGACGCACACGCCGCTCGGCATCGCCGTGCGGGAGTTGCGGATCGGGGGGACAGCATGACCGCCCTTGCCGCACTGATTCGCCGGGATGTCAGCGTCGCGCTTCGCGTCGGCGGCGGCGCGCTGATCGGCGTGCTGTTCTTCCTCACGGTCGTGGTGCTGATGCCGTTCGCGGTCGGCCCCGACCTCGCGCTTTTGAAAAAACTTGGGCCCGCAATCCTCTGGCTCGGTGCCCTGCTGGCAAGCCTGCTGACGCTCGATCGGCTGTTCACCGCCGATCACGACGACGGCTCGCTCGATCTGATCGTCATGAGCCGCACGCCGCTCGAACTGGCTTGCGCGGCGAAGGCGCTGGCGCACTGGCTGGCGGCCGGGCTGCCGCTGGTCGTCGCGACGCCGGTGCTGGGGCTGCTGCTCAACCTCGACGGCGTCGCGACAGGCGCTGTGGCGCTGACGCTCCTGGCGGGAACGCCCGCGCTGACCTTCACGGGCATGATCGGCGCCGCGCTCGCCGTCGTGCTGCGTCGCGGCGGCCTGCTGCTCTCGGTGCTGGTGCTGCCGCTGTCGATTCCGGTGCTGATTTTCGGCGTCGCCGCCTCCAACGCCGCGCTGTCGGGACCATCGCCGTTCGGAACGCCATTCTCGATTCTGTGCGCGCTGTCGCTGATGAGCCTCGTGATCGGCCCGTTTGCCGCGGCGGCAAGCCTGCGGCACGGGCTGGATTGAGTCCTCCCGATGCGGCCGATCAACTTTTGCTCATGCGGGAAACCGGGCTCGAATCCGCATTGCCTGCGCTGGCTCCGGCGACTATCAGTGGTGCCATGACGCTGATCGATCTCGCCAATCCCTCCCGCTTTCTCTCGCTCGCCGGCCGGATTCTGCCGTGGCTCGCGGCCCTGACCGTGCTCGTACTCGCCGTCGGCCTGTACCAGTCCGCAACCGCGCCCGACGACTACCAGCAGGGCGCGACCGTCAAAATCATGTTCATCCACGTTCCCAATGCGTGGCTGTCGATGTTCGTGTGGGGCGTGATGAGCGTTGCCGCGCTCGGCACCCTGGTATGGCGGCATCCGCTGGCCGATGTCGCGGCCAAGACCGCGGCGCCGATCGGCGCGGCGTTCACATTCCTTGCGCTGTTGACGGGGTCGCTGTGGGGCCGCCCGATGTGGGGCACCTACTGGGAATGGGATGCGCGGCTGACCTCGGTGCTGATCCTGTTCCTGATGTATCTCGGCCTGATGGCGCTATGGCGCGCGGTCGAGGACCCATCGCGCGCCGCGCGCGCCGCTGCGGTGCTGACGCTGGTCGGCGCGATCAACATTCCGATCATCAAGTTCTCGGTGGACTGGTGGAACACGCTGCATCAACCGGCCTCGGTGATCCGCATGGGCGGCTCGACGCTCGACCGCGCCTTCCTGATCCCCCTGCTGGTGATGGCGATCGGCTTCACGCTGCTGTTCCTGACCCTGCATATCGCGGCGATGCGGAACGAAATCCTGCGGCGTCGCGTCCGCACCCTGCAGATGCTGCAAGCCAGCAAATCGGCGTGACGATATGACACTCGGTCCCTATGCCTCCTTCATCATCATGTCCTATGTCGCGGTCGCAACTGTCGTCGCGGCGCTCATTATCTGGGTGATCGCCGACTACCGAAGCCAGAAAGCGCGCCTGCGTGACCTGGAGGCCGCCGGCGCGGTCAGGCGATCGGGACGCAGCGCGGTGGACGTCAAATGACGGACCCCGCAATTCCTGCCGGACCGCCGAAACGACGCTGGCTGATGGCACTCCCGCTCGTGGTTTTCGCCGCGCTGGCGTTGCTGTTCTGGTTCCGGCTCGGCGACAGCGACATCTCGCGAATCCCCTCGGCGCTGATCGGCCATCCCGCACCCAAAACCACGCTGCCTCCGCTGTCCGGCCTGGTCAGCGACGGCCAGCCGGTGCCGGGCATCGACCCCGCGACGTTCGAGGGCAAGGTCAGCCTGGTCAACGTCTGGG
>NZ_MKSM01000024.1:9901-39776 GCF_001897285.1 Nitrobacter sp. 62-23 | reverse complement strand
GCCGTTTCCTCGGCCGCTACGGCAACCCGTTCGGCGTCGTCGGCGTCGACGACAATGGCCGCGCCTCGATCGAGTGGGGCGTCTACGGCGTGCCGGAGACATTCGTGGTCGGGCGCGACGGCACCATCGTCTACAAGCTGGTCGGCGCGATCACGCCGGACAATATCGACACCGTGCTGAAGCCGGAAATCGAGAAAGCGCTGAAAGCGGGCTCTTGAGATCGGCAACCGCCCGCTCGTTATTCCGGGATGGTCCGCAGGACCAGACCCGGAATCCAGGCACAAGTCGCGCTTAACTTTACCGGATTTCGGGTTCGTGCTTCGTACGCCCCGGAATGACGTCAAATATATCTCGGCGTTTATCTGCCGTTCATTTTGCGGCCATCGCGCCGCCGCAAATCCGCAGATAGCTTCGCCGTTAGGGTCCGGTTCAACTCCGTTGAACCAGACCCTGACCTTGTATTTTGATTGAGCATGATCTTATCCGAAAACCGGTTTCCACTTTTCGGGATCATGCTCTGGCAACAGCCCCCCGGGAGGGAGACTTTTATGCGTCATTTCACGCTCGCCTCGATCACCGCCGCCGCGCTTGCGCTCGGTCTGCTCGTTTCAACGCCGTCGATGGCCCAGTCCACTCAACCCGCCGCCAAGTCCGACAGGATGGCGCCGGCGGGGAAGATGGCGCCCGCAAACAAGATGGCGCCCCCGAACGCCGAGGCCGCCAAGCTCGACATCAACACCGCGACCAAGGAAGAACTGATGGCCTTCAAGGGCATCGGCGACAAGTATTCCGACAAGATCATCGCCGGCCGTCCCTACGCCAAGAAAGACCAGCTCGTCTCCAAGAAGATTCTTCCCGAAGCGACCTACAAGAAGATCTCCGGCCAGATCATCGCGTCGCAGCCGAAGTAACGGCTTCGTTGTGGACCCGTCATGGCCGGACCCGTTCCGGCCATGACCATCTTCGGTCGGAGCTCGAAGACATCAATGCCCGGCACGACGGCCGGACATAAAGCTTGTGGCAGGCGACCGGATATCACAGCCGATATGGCCAACGGCCCGTCAGATCTTGCCGATATCCCCTTCCCTCGCATCGCTGGCCTCGAGCGAGGCGGGTTCGAGATGATAGCGTTTGGTCAGCGGCATCTGCATCATCGCGAAGATCATGGTGAGCGGGATCGCGCCGAACACCTTGAAGTTGACCCAGAAATCCGTGCTCTGGGTCCGCCAGATAATCTCGTTCAGGACCGCCATGCCCAAAAAGAACAGCGCCCAGCGCAGCGTCAGGAGCCGCCAGCCCTTCGGCGTGAGGTTGAACACCTGGTCGAACATGATCGCGATGAAGGAGCGGCCGAACAACAGTCCAACGCCGAGCACGGTCGCAAACAGCCCGTAGATGATGGTCGGCTTGACCTTGATGAAGGTCTCGTCGTGCACCACCAGCGTCAGCGTGCCGAACACAATGACGACGATGCCGGTAACCAGCGCCATCAGCGGGATATGCCGCGTCACCACGTAGGACGCGATCATCGCGGCCACGATCGCCACCATGAACGCGGCTGTTGCGACGAACAGGTTGAACTTCGCATTGGCGGCGAAGAACACCAGGAGCGGGCCGAGTTCGGTCGCGAGCTTGAACAGCGGATGCGGTTGCTTCTTGTCCATCGTCAGCCTTCGATCCCCGCAACCGCTTTTGCAAAATCGCGCGCGGTGAACGGCGCAAGATCGTCGACCCCCTCGCCGACGCCGATGAAATGCACCGGCAATTTGTGCTTTTCCGCCAGCGCCACCAGAATGCCGCCGCGCGCGGTGCCGTCCAGCTTTGTCATTACGAGACCGGTGACGCCTGCAATGCGATGAAACGCCTCGACCTGCGACAGCGCGTTCTGTCCGACGGTCGCGTCCAGTACCAGCAGCACGGCATGCGGCGCCGATTCGTCGACCCTGCGGATGACGCGAACCATCTTTTCCAGCTCGTTCATCAATTCGGCCTTGTTCTGCAGGCGGCCGGCGGTGTCGATCAGCAGCACGTCGCGCCTGTCGTTGCGCGCCTCGGTCAGCGCATTGAAGGCAAGGCTCGCGGAATCCGACCCTTGCGCGCCCGCGACGACCGGCGATCCGGTGCGCTCGCCCCAGACCTTCAACTGATCGATCGCCGCGGCGCGAAACGTGTCGCCCGCCGCCATCATCACCTTGCGGCCCTCGGCGGACAGTTTCGCCGCCAGCTTGCCGATGGTCGTGGTCTTGCCGGAGCCGTTGACGCCGACCATCAGGATGACGAACGGCTTCTGGGTTTCGTCAATGACCAGCGGCTGCGCCACCGGCGCGAGGACCTTTTCAACTTCGGTCGCAACGACAGCCTTGACCTCGTCGGCGGAGATCGCCTTGTCGTAACGGCCCTCGCCGACAGCGGCCGCGACCCGCTCCGCGACCGCCGTTCCGAGATCGGCGCGCAGCAGCACGTCCTCGATATCGTCGAGCATGGCGCGGTCGAGCTTGCGCTTGGTGACGAGATCGGCCACCGCCGTGCCGATCGAGGTCGAGGTCCGCTTGAGGCCGCCGGACAGCCTGCGCCACCAGCTCTGTTTCGGTTTGTCGTCGGTGCTGTCGCTCATGGTGGAGGTGTGTTAGCCGTTTCGACCTGCGAGCGAAAGACTTTCGGAAAAGATCGTGCCGCAAGCGAAAATGAAGTGATCATGGATACGGCACAGCCGACACCGGAGGAAATCCAGGCTCGCGTGCTTCATCGCGACGGGCTGATGCTGGTGATCGACAAGCCGGCCGGCATTCCGGTGCATCGCGGCCCCAAGGGCGGCGCCAATCTCGAAGCTTCGTTCGAGGCGCTGCGGTTCGGCCTGCCCCGGCCGCCGGTGCTTGCCCACCGGCTCGACCGGGATACCTCGGGCTGCCTGGTGCTCGGACGCCATCGCAAGGCGACGGCCTCGCTCGGCCTGTTGTTCAAGCACGGCAGGATTTCGAAAACCTATTGGGCCGTGGTCGAGGGTAGCCCTGCTGACGACGAGGGCACCATCGACATACCGCTCGGGCGGCTGAACCACGAACGCGGCTGGTGGCAGAAGCCCGACCCGGACGGATTGCCCTCGGTGACGAAATGGAAAGTGCTGGGGCGCGGATCGCTAACCGCCTCTCCTCTTATGGGAGAGGTCGAACGCGAAGCGTTCGGAAGGGGAATAAACTCAAGTGTGGCCGAACTAACAGTTCACCCCTCTCCCCAACCCTGCCTCGCAAGGCGGGAGGAAAAGATGGGAGAGGGAGTTCAATTGACCTGGCTCGCACTGGAGCCGGTCACCGGCCGAACCCATCAACTGCGCGTCCATTGTGCGGCGATGGGCTGGCCGATCGCCGGCGATAATATCTACGGAACGCAGGCAACCTTACGACGCCTGCGCAATGAACCGTACATTCCGCGGTTCGGCGAACCGAGCCTGCACCTGCATGCGCGCGAAATCGCGATCCCCCTGTCGAAGAACAAGCCGCCCGTCGTGGTCACGGCGCCCGCGCCGATGCATCTGCATGAGCGACTCAAGGCCTGCGGATGGACCGGGGCGTAGATCGGATGGAGATGGCTCGCAACCGGCGATAGACGGCACGCCGAAGGAAACGATGTATCACAGGAACCTTTCGCAATAGCGTTTCGAGCGATGCATGTCCTCGGGCTTGACCCGGAGGCGGATACCGGTTCGCGTGAAGAAAACGCGTCAAAACAACAATCTGGACCACGCTTCCGATTCCATCAGGAGCGAAGCTCCAGGCGGCGCACCGACGATTCACCTTGAATCTGCCGCGTTCCTGTTCCATATGGTGGCGTGCCCCTGAGATCTTCGGGTCACTGCGAGCCGCGTGTTCTGAGCCCGTTCGACGGTTTCTGGCTTGCCCTTATCTAGCTAACGTCAATCGACGCCCTCGACACGCGGGTGTCTCCAGACAACCTGGCACGCTCCGGCCGATGGGTCGGGCGCCTGGTCGCATAATGGAAAGAAACAACCTTTTGCCCTCCTTTCAGGATTTCGGCCTTGCCGATCCCATTTCACGTGCGCTTGCAGAACAGAACTATCTGACGCCCACGCCCATCCAGGCTCAAACCATTCCTCTTGCCCTTGCCGGGCGCGACATCGTCGGAATCGCCCAGACCGGCACCGGAAAGACCGCGTCGTTCGCTCTTCCGATCCTGCATCGCCTGCTGCAGAACCGCATCAAGCCGCAGCCCAAGAGCTGCCGGGTGCTGGTGCTCAGCCCCACGCGCGAACTTTCGGGCCAGATCCTCGACAGCTTCAACGCTTACGGCCGCCACCTGCGCCTGACCTCGGCGCTCGCGATCGGCGGCGTTCCGATGGGACGTCAGGTCCGCTCCGTGATGCAAGGCGTCGAGGTGATGGTCGCCACACCAGGCCGCCTGCTCGATCTCGTTCAGAGCAACGGGCTCAGGCTTGGCCAGGTCGAATTTCTCGTGCTGGACGAAGCCGACCGCATGCTCGACATGGGCTTCATCCACGACATCCGCAAAGTCGTCGCCAAGCTTCCGGTCAAACGGCAGACGCTGTTTTTCTCGGCCACCATGCCGAAGGACATTGCCGAACTCGCCGAGCAGATGCTGCGCGATCCGGCGCGCGTCGCGGTGACGCCGGTCGCCTCGACCGTCGACCGTATCGCCCAGCGCATCATCCAGATCGATCATGGCGGCAAGCCCGCGTTTCTGGCCCAGCTTCTGAAGCAGGAACCGGTCAACCGCGCACTGATTTTCACGCGTACCAAGCACGGCGCCGACAAGGTGGTGAAGAGCCTCGCCAAGGCCGGCATCAGGTCCGACGCCATCCACGGCAACAAATCGCAGAATCACCGCGAGCGCGTGCTGGCGGCGTTCCGGACCGGAGAGATCCGCACCCTGGTTGCGACCGACATCGCAGCGCGCGGCATCGACGTCGACGGGATCAGCCACGTCGTCAACTTCGACCTTCCGAACGTTCCCGAGACCTACGTCCATCGCATCGGCCGCACCGCGCGTGCCGGCGCCGATGGCGCTGCGATCTCGCTGGTCGCCGGCGCCGAGGAGATGGCCTATCTCCGCGATATCGAAAAACTGATCCGCGTGGCGCTGCCGAGAGAAGATCGCCGAACACCGGGGCAGCGCGAGGCGGTGCCACCCCGTCAGCAGCATCGCCCCGGACGACCGGCGCCCCACGGTCATGCGACCAGAAACGGCGACGCCGCTCCGGGCGGGAAAGGTCCCCGCCGCCGCGGCCGTCATGGAGACGGCGCGTCGAAGACATCGAACAGATCCGAGAACGGACGGCATGAGTCCGCCCGGCCAGCGCGGGGCAGCAAGACCGAGGGGATGCGGGGGGTTGCCTTCCTGCACCGTGAAAGCCGGCCGCCGCGCTCGAAGTCCAACCCACGTCCTCAACGCTGATAAAACGCCACGCGATCCGGAGAACCCTATGGCGAAAGAAGAACTGATCCAGTTCGAAGGGCTGGTCACCGAAATCCTCCCCGACGCCCGCTATCGGGTGCAACTCGATGCCGGGCACGAAATCGTTGCCTATACCGCCGGCAAGATGAAAAAGAACCGGATCAAGACGCTCGCCGGCGATCGCGTCACCATCGAGATGTCCCCTTATGACCTCGAAAAGGGACGCCTGATCTTCCGGCACAAGGATGAGCGCCCCAGCGGCGCGCCGCGTGGTGCGCCGCCTCGCGGCCAATTCCGCCGAAGATAGGCAGGCCTCGACGGCAGCAGGATCGCGCCGACTTCGGACCGAAGGCTCTCGGCCGGACCGGTGGATCCGCGCATCTCAAAAAATCGTGCACGTCAGGATTGTTTTGGAGCCTGCCTTCGAATAATATGGCGTTTAGCGATTTTCGGCCGGACGACATTAGCTACCACCGGTACAGCCGGTTTAGACACTGACGACCCTTCCAAAAATCCAATCTCACCAGCCCGCCGAAAGCGGGCTTCGGCATACGTACTTGATAAAGGGACTACCCAGTGAGCATGGGAACCGTGAAGTGGTTTAACGCGACCAAAGGCTATGGCTTCATTCAACCCGACGATGGCGGAAACGACGTGTTCGTTCACATCAGCGCGGTTGAGCGGGCCGGACTCGGAACGCTGCGCGAGGGGCAGAAGATCAGCTACGAGATCGTTGCTGATCGCCGCTCCGGAAAATCGTCGGCCGACAATCTGCGAGCGGCCGGCTAGCGCATAATCCGCCAAAGTTTAAGCGGTTTGACGAAGTTAAAGTCTGACCTGATCAAAGACAGGATTGAACAAAGGCCGCGCTCCATGCGCGGCCTTTTGTTTGGCGTCACGCGTGCTGCGCGCGGCAGACAAGCGCTCCGGTCCGTCGGGTCATCCCCCAAGTTTCGGGCAGTCCTTGTCGCTGCCATATAATACGCAGGTTGACTGACGTGGCCGCGTATAGGCTGTGTCGCTCAGCGTCACGCCGGTTTTCGCCATGACGTAGCCGACAATCGGCTGGTAGAGATAGCTGACCTCGCTGAAGATCAGATACTGACCGGGAAGCGTCTTGTCCGATGAATCCTTGCCGATGAGCCCTGAGGGGATATCAACCGGCGTTCCCACTTCTCGCGGTGTTGTGCCCTTGCTCCACTGCACCCGCGCCTCCGAACTCGTCGGATCGATGTACAATTCCGAAATCGTGGCCTGGACGGGCGTCGACGGATAGGGCCACATGATGCCATAGGCGGCGGCGAAGAAATCCGCGATATCCGCATCACCTACCGTTTTGGACTGAGACGTCAGATCGGACAGCGTCCGCGCAACCAGCGTGACCTTGCGATTGACCGCCACGCCTGACGACACCTCGATGGTCCCCAAAAGCATCACCAGCATCAGCGGCGCAATGATCGCGAATTCCGTCGCCGCGAGACCCCGCGAGTCGTCAATCAGGTTTGCCGCGCGCTCCGCAACCCATTTCCCGACCATGATCTTTAGTGATCGATTCACGGGCACCCCCCGTAGGGTTCGTTCTTGAAAGCGGCCGTCGCCGACAGCAGCCGCTCGTTGCCGCCCAGATTCGCGAGGTTGTAGCCGAGCCCCGTGACAAACAACGGCCATCGATAAAACAGCCGGACAACGACGATGTCGCCCTCGCAACCGGGTTCGTATTTCGTGTTCCTGAAATCTGCGCTCGTGACCGGATCGGAGATCACCACGCTTCCGAATCCGGACGAATAGCGCTGGACATCGACGAAAACACCGTTCGCACAATCGAACAGCACGCTGACATTCGGGCAGACGACATTTTGCTTGAAGCCCTGCTTGTCGAACTTGGCGATCTGCGCCTGACCGGTCAGGATCATGCGTGCGGAGTCTTGCACCGCAGTCTCCAGGCTCTGGCTCGCAAAGAAAATCAGTCCTGTCTCGATGATGGCGAACAGAAGCGCGAAGAACAGCGGCGCGACGAGGGCAAATTCCACGGCAGCGGATCCGCGATTGTTGCCGCGAAAACGGTCGGCCGCCCTTATGGCTGCGGTCCTGGGACGGGGGAATGGCGACATCGCGCAATCCTTGCACACGGCGGGACTTATCTACCGTCCAGGACTAGCCGAAACTGATTGTTGAAGTATTTCGCCAGATCACAGCAAAATACCCCTCGTCTTATACCCCAAATTGACCATGTCCGGGTTTGGCTAAGGCGCGATCACAGACTCGACCCGCGCGGATGGCCCGACGCAAGCTTTCGCATGACCATCCGGCTTTTATTGTTTTGATTATTTTGCGGACGTACCGCCGGCCTGTAAATTCAGATTCTGGGCCTGATCCATCGTGGCCTTGAAGTAGCCGGGGCTATCCCCAAGGGTGATCCGCTTCTCACAGATCGGCATGCAACTATAGGACTCGCGCTCCACGCCGCGATAGACCGTCACCACCCGATCGCTCGGTCCCTCGACCTGAATGACACGATCCACGAGGATGCTGCCGGCGCGATCCATCGCAATCACATTGGTTGCGCCGTAGCCTTTTCCGGTCACGACGACAAGACCGCCGGACTGTAGCGTGACGTCGGCAATCAGCGGATTACCAACCACGATCGTCGCGATATGTCCGGGCAGCTTGACCAGTTTCGCCTGGTCCACATTGACCGAGATCGGATCGCTGGTCACTTCGGCGAGCAACGCCGCCGGGCAAAGCAGAACCGCCGTCGCAAGCGACAGACCGATGACCAGAACATACGAACGGCCGCGCAGGGACTTGAACCACATACTCCACTCCGAACGCATACGATCCGGCATCAGGAAAAACATAAAGACATGACGGTGCCGGCGCCCGACATGGCAAATCTGCCGTTAATTGATGAACGAACTGCAAACGCGGCTCCGCAGGGTCGCCCAACCCCTTCCCCGAAATGGCAGACCGGCGCGCCGCTGCAAACCACCGGCGGCCGGAACGCCACCGGGGCCGACAAGATCGGAAAGACGACTTGCAGCCGAAGCCAAAGCAGGAGAACCACGACATGGTGATCGGTCAGTCACCGCCTGATATCGCCTGGTCCGGCAACTTAACGCATCACCCGATCGCACCTGTTCAGTGAGGCATGAGCCGGACGTTCAAAACGCATTCATAAAAAGAGGCGTCCGGAGCATGCGGTGCTGCGCATTCCATTTAAATCTAAATTTACTCTGAGAAAGAACAGCCCGTTATACCGGTGTTTCCGTAATCCAATTAACTGCGCTGCAATTTCTCCCACCCTATGATGGTGCCATGGTCACGGTGCTGAGAACGCCGTTACGACCAGGTGCAGTTCGACAGCCACGTGAACACATGGAGCCAAACATGAAGAGTCTCGTTACGCGCTTTCTGAAGGACGAGTCCGGCGCGACCGCGATCGAATACGGCTTGATCGCCGCCGGCATCGCCGTCGCGATCATCGCCGCCGTCAACTCGCTCGGCACCACGCTGAACGGCGTATTCTCCGACGTGAACACCAAGCTCGGCGGCAGCGGCGGCGGCAGCGGCAGCGGCGGCACCGGCAACCCATAATCGCCGGCCTGTCATTTTTTTACGGAAAGGGTCCCGGCATCCCGGGACCCTTTTTCGCTTCCGGCTACGCCGAACCCAGACGACAATTCGAGTTGATCGCAATGACTCCGTTGAAGTCGGACCATCCGGGACGGTCCCCTTTGCCAGACGGCGAGCGGACGCGACAGGTTTTTCAAACCATCTGCATGGCGCTGGTGCTCGCCATCGTTACCCTCGCAGCCAGGCTCGTCAGCACCTGAATTTTCGTATCCCGTTTTCCGAACATTCACTTTGACGGGCTACATTTCCATAATTTGGCGGAATGGCGCTGGAGGGCTGATTCTCTATGGCACTCGATCTCGCACGATTGCTGCTGTTCCCGGCCCTGATGGCGTTCGCCGCGGCGAGCGATCTGCTCACCATGACGATCTCCAATCGGGTCTCGCTGCTTCTGGTGGCCGGCTTCCTGGTCATGGCCGTCGGAAGCGGCATGAGCCTTCAGGACCTGCTGTCCCATGTCGGGGCGGGACTGGCGGTCCTCGCTGTGGCCTTCCTGTGTTTTGCGATGGGTTGGATCGGCGGCGGCGACGCCAAGGTGGCGGCCGCCTCGGCGCTGTGGTTCGGCTTCGATTTCCTGCTGCCCTATCTGGTCATCGCCTCCGTGTTCGGCGGCGTCCTGACGCTGCTGTTGCTCCAGTTCCGACAATGGCCGCTGCCGGCGCAGCTTTACAATCAAGGCTGGCTCCTCCGCCTGCACGGCCGGGACTCCGGAATTCCCTATGGGATTGCGCTCGCGCTTGGCGCACTGCTGATATATCCGCAGACCGACTGGATCCGGGCGGTTGACTTGACGCGCTTCGCGCTTCACTGAGCCAGCGCAATAAAGGTCTCATTAACGCGATTTAGATACGCCCCATTAACCATGCTTTGACGAATAAATGTTCAACTCCCGGTTAGGGCGGTGCAAGCCCCGCACCGCAACTGGGGGAAGTGACGCGTATGAATACCGCTCGGATTGTCGTCTTGGCCATCGCTGTCGGTGCCGGCGGCCTCGCCGCCTATCTCGCGAGCGGGTCCGACAAGAAGCCGCAACCCGCCCAGACCGCGCAGCTCCCGACCGTGGACGTTCTGGTCGCGAAGTCAGACATTCAGCTCGGACAGGCGGTGAGCGCGGACGCAGTGGCGTGGCAGGCATGGCCCGCGAGCGCCGCCAGCAGCAGCTTCATTCGCCGTGACCAGCGTCCCAACGCCACCACGGAGCTGGCGGGATCGATCGCCCGCTCGCCCTTCATCGCCGGAGAGCCCATTCGCGAACTCAAGCTGGTCAGCGCGAAAGGATCCGGCTTCATGGCCGCGATCCTGCCCACCGGCATGCGCGCGATTTCGACCGAAATTTCGCCCGAGACCGGCGCCGGCGGCTTCATTCTCCCCAATGACCGCGTCGACGTAATCCTCTCAAAACGGGAAAAAAACGCGGATCATCCCTCTGACTCCGTCAATTCCGAAACCATTCTCAGCAACGTGCGCGTTCTCGCGGTCGACCAGACCATCGAGGAGAAAAACGGACAGAAGGTCGTGGTCGGCAAAACCGCGACGCTCGAACTGAAGCCGGAGCAGGCGGAGACGCTGGCGCGGTCGCGGCAGATGGGAACGCTGTCGCTGGCGCTGCGCAGCCTTGCCGACGCCAACGCTCCGGAAAACAACATCGATGATCGCAGGCGCGACAGCATCAATGTCGTCCGTTACGGCGTCCCGACCAAGACCACCGTACAGAGGTAACCAAGGACGCCTGTCATGAAGTGGACGACAAATCCGACACCGTTGCAGGCCTTTGCGACGCGCTCTCTTTCGTTCGCGGCGATCGCCGCCTTCACGCTGAACCCGGCGCTGACGCCGGTGTTCGCAAGCGACTACCGCGTGCCTGCCGCAAGGTCCGGCGCGGGGATGCATGCGCAATCGCTGTCGCTTGGTATCGGCAAGTCCGTCGTGGTGGAACTTCCCAGTGACGTCAAGGATGTCCTCGTCGCCGACCCGAAGATCGCAAACGCTGTGGTGAGATCGGCGCAACGCGCCTACATCATCGGCGCTGCGGTCGGTCAAACCAACATCATCTTCTTTGACAGCAACGGCCAGCAGATCGCAGCCTACGACATCGCGGTCACACGCGACCTCAACGGCCTGCGCGCCGCGCTCAAGCAGATTTTGCCGAATGCCGACATCAAGATCGACGGCCTCGGCGACGGCGTCATACTCTCGGGTTGGGCGCAGAGCCCGATCGAGGCGCAGCAGGCGGCCGATCTGGCTGCGCGACTTGCCGGTAGCGCCGACAAGGTCGTCAACAGCATAGCGGTCCGCGGTCGCGACCAGGTCATGCTGAAGGTGGTCGTCGCCGAGGTGCAGCGCGACATCATCAAGCAACTCGGCGTCGATTTGAGCGCCAACCTCAGCTATGGCACTGCCGTCGTGAATTTCAACAATTCCAATCCGTTCACCGCGAACGGGGCGCCGCTGGTGCCGGGCAACAGCGCTGTGGGCGACTTCGGCAAGAGCGTCATCAACGGCGTGACAATGCCGACCGTGCAGGCGACGCTGCGCGCGATGGAGAACTCTGGCGTCGTCCGTACGCTCGCCGAGCCCAGCCTGACCGCGATCTCCGGTGAATCGGCAAACTTCCTCGCCGGCGGCGAGTTTCCCGTCCCCGGCCTGCCGAGCTGCACGGGGAGTGGCCCGGTGCAAACTTGCACGCAGACAATCCAGTTCAAAAAATTCGGTATCTCGCTCGGATTCACCCCGGTCGTCTTGAGCGGAGGCAGGATCAGCCTGCACGTCTCGACCGAGGTATCGGAGCTTTCCCAGGAAGGTTCCTATAGCGTCGGCGGTACGACGATCCCTTCGCTGAAGAGCCGCCGCGCCGATACGACGCTTGAGATTCCATCCGGCGGATCGATGGTGATGGCCGGCCTCATCAAACAGCAGACCAAGCAGTCGATCAGCGGCATGCCGGGAATATCCCATATCCCGGTGTTGGGAACGTTGTTCCGGAGCCGCGACTACGTCAACAACAACACCGAGCTGATGATTCTCGTGACGCCTTACGTCGTGCGCGCCGTCGCACAGAAGGATCTCTCGCGACCTGATGATGGTTTCGCGGATTCATCGGACCCGCAGGCCGAGCTGCTGGGCAGCATCAACCGCATCTACGGCGCACCGGGCCGCGCCGAACCCGCGCGCCGCTATCGCGGCACTTATGGCTTTATCACAGACTGAAACGGGACAAGGACAGATGAACAAGCCAGCCCCTAGTCCCAAGCGCAGCCTGCGCATGACGGCCGCCCTGATCGGAGCGGCCGCGGCGCTGTCCGCTTGCACCCACACCCGTCAGGACATCGTCACCGGCAGCATTCCCGATGACTACCGCCTGCGCCACCCGATCGTGGTTCAGGAAGGCCACGCCGCCACGGAAGTGTTCGTCGGCTCCGGCCGCGGCGGCCTCACCGTCGTGCAGCGCGCCGACATCGGCGGCCTCGCGCAGGCCTGGCTGCGGGAGGGTACCGGGGCCATCGTCATCGAAGTGCCCGCCGGCACATCCAACGCCCGCGCCGCCAACGACTCGCTGCGCGAGATCAGGGGCATCCTCAATGCCTACGGCGTGCCGCCGCGCGGCATCACGGTGCGCTCCTATCATCCGGCAGACCCCCGGCAGCTCGCAACCATTCGCCTGACCTATCCGCAAATCGCGGCCACGGCAGGCCCCTGCGGGGTCTGGCCCGAGGACCTCGGTCCTTCGATCAAGAACAAGGGATATCTCGACAACAAGCCGTACTGGAATTTCGGTTGCGCCTCACAACGCAATCTGGCTGCGATGGTGGAAAATCCCTCAGACCTCGTGCAGCCACGCCCCGAAACGCCGGCATATGCCGCCCGTCGGACGGTTGCGCTCGATAAGTATCGACAAGGTCAATCGCCAGCCACCGTCTATGAGGACAAGAGCAAAATCAGCAGTGTGGGACAATGATCAGTTACGCTCGCGAGGACGCAGAAGAGCCGACCGTCTCCCCTCCGCCGAAGGCCGACGATCATATCGCGCCGGCGCCGCGCGTATCGGTGCAGGCCTTTTGCGAGACGATGGAAACAGCCACAGCCGTGCAATCGGCCGGCGAGGATCGCCGGCTGGCCAAGGCTCATCTCAAGATCCAGATGGGCGGCATGACCGCCGCCGTGGAGGCCTATCGCTCGGCGCCGACACCGAACGTCATCATCCTCGAAGCGAAAGAGCGCGGCGATATCCTCGCGGCGCTCGACCAGCTTGCGAGCGTGTGCGACGCGGGCACGCGGGTCGTCGTGATCGGCCGCATCAACGACGTCGCGTTGTATCGCGAGCTGATCAAGCGCGGCGTCAGCGATTATGTCATCGCGCCGGTCAGCGCCCTCGACGTGGTGCGCTCGGTTTGCGGACTGTTCTCAATTCCCGAAGCGAAGGCCGTTGGCCGGATCATCGCCGTTGTCGGCGCCAAGGGCGGCGTCGGCGCGTCGACGGTCGCCCATAACATCGCCTGGGCGATCGCACGCGATCTGGCGCTTGATTCCGTCGTCGCCGACCTCGACCTCGCCTTCGGCACAGCAGGACTGGATTTCAATCAGGACCCGCCGCAAGGCATCGCCGATGCCGTGTTCTCGCCCGACCGCATCGACACCGCTTTCGTCGATCGCCTGTTGTCGAAGTGCACCGACCATCTCAGCCTGCTCGCCGCGCCCGCGACGCTGGACCGGGTCTATGACTTCGGAACGGAGGCGTTCGATTCGATCCTCGACACCCTGCGTGCGACGATGCCCTGCATCGTGCTCGATATTCCCCATCAATGGTCCGGCTGGACCAAACGAGCCCTGATCGGCGCGGATGATATCCTCATTGTCGCCACGCCCGATCTCGCCAACCTTCGCAACACAAAAAACCTGATCGATCTGCTCAAGGCGGCGCGGCCGAACGACCGGCCGCCGCTTTATTGCCTCAACCAGGTCGGCGTTCCGAAGCGGCCGGAGATCAGCGCCGCGGAATTCGCCAAAGCCATCGAAAGCCAGCCGGTCGTCAGCATTCCGTTCGAGCCCCAGATGTTCGGGTCGGCCGCGAACAACGGCCAGATGATCGCCGAAGTCGCGCCGGGCCACCGCGCCACTGAAATGTTCGTCCAGATCGCGCAGCGCCTGACCGGCCGCGGCGAAGCCAAGAAGTCGCGGAAATCGTTTCTGTCTCCGTTCATCGAGAAGTTGCGGGCAAGATAAGCCCTCGCGTGGAGTACGGTCGTGTTTGGCAAGCGTAGCGGACCAGAGAACGAGGCCCGGAAGCCGGGAAGCCTGACGCTGGATGCCAATGCGCGAGCGCCCGCGGAAACAGCTTCGCCTGTCGCTTCCTCTCCTCCGCTCGCGCCGGCACGCTCCGCGCCGCCGGCGCCGGTCGTCGACGCGCGCCGGTCCGATACCTATTATCAGGTCAAGGCGACCATTTTCGGCGCCCTGATCGAGGCGATCGATCTGGCCCAGCTCGCCAAGCTCGACGGCGAATCCGCGCGCGAGGAAATCCGCGACATCGTCAACGAGATCATTGCGATCAAGAATATCGTGATGTCGATCGCCGAGCAGGAGGAACTGCTCGACGACATCTGCAACGACGTTCTCGGCTATGGCCCGCTCGAGCCGCTGCTGGCGCGCGACGACATCGCCGACATCATGGTCAACGGCGCCGGCACGGTCTTCATCGAAGTCGGCGGCAAGATCCAGCGGACCGGCATCCGCTTCCGCGACAACCAGCAACTGCTGAACATCTGCCAGCGGATCGTCAGCCAGGTCGGCCGCCGGGTCGACGAATCCTCGCCGATATGCGATGCGCGCCTCGCCGACGGCTCCCGCGTCAATGCTATCGTTCCGCCGCTGGCGATCGACGGACCGGCGCTGACGATCCGCAAATTCAGGAAGGACAAGCTGACGCTCGATCAGCTCGTCAGGTTTGGCGCCATTACCCCGGAGGGCGGCACCATCCTCCAGATCATCGGACGCTGCCGCGCCAATGTGCTGATCTCGGGCGGCACCGGCTCCGGCAAGACCACGCTGCTGAACTGCCTCACCAACTATATCGACCATGACGAGCGTATCATCACCTGCGAGGACGCCGCCGAGCTTCAGTTGCAGCAGCCGCATGTGGTGCGCCTGGAAACCCGCCCGCCGAACATCGAGGGCGAGGGCCAGGTGACGATGCGCGATCTGGTCAAGAACTGCCTGCGCATGCGCCCCGAGCGCATCATCGTCGGTGAGGTTCGTGGACCCGAGGCGTTCGACCTATTGCAGGCCATGAACACCGGCCATGACGGCTCGATGGGTACGCTGCACGCCAACAACCCGCGCGAGGCGCTGTCGCGCTGCGAATCCATGATCACCATGGGCGGCTATTCGCTGCCCTCGCGCACCATCCGCGAGATGATCTGCGCCTCAATCGACATTATCGTGCAGGCTGCCCGCCTCCGCGACGGCTCCCGCCGTATCACTCACATCACCGAAGTGATGGGAATGGAGGGCGACACCATCATCACCCAGGATATCTTCATCTACGACCTGCTCGGTGAGGACGCCAACGGACACATCATCGGCCGGCACCGTTCCACGGGAATCGGCCGGCCGCGGTTCTGGGAACGCGCGCGATACTATAACGAAGAGAAGCGGCTCGCAGCCGCGCTGGATGCGGCGGAAGTCAAGGTCGAGATCTGAGGATTGCACCCATGAACTTGCAGACCCTCGCACTGGCATTCATGGCTGCGACCGCCGTGGGCGGAATCGCATGGGTCTTCCTGTATCCGGCGCTGTCGGGGGAGGCGAAGGCCGAAAAGCGCCGCGCCGCGTTCGCGCGGACGACGCCGGCGGTCCGTCAGGTCGACAGAGCCCAACGCTCGCGCCGCGAGCAAATTGAAGGATCGCTGCGGGAAATCGAACAACGCAGCAAGCGCAACAGCAAGGTCGCGCTCAGCAGCCAAATCGCACAGGCCGGTCTGTCCTGGTCGAAGGAGAAGTTTCTGATCATCTCAGGAATTTTCGCCGCTGTTTGTTTCGTCGTTCCGATGTTTCTGGGAGCCGGGCCAATTGCCGCGGTCGGCCTGGCGTTCGCGGCAGGATTCGGCCTGCCGCGCTGGCTGCTGGGCTTCCTCAAGAAGCGCCGCGAGAAGGCATTTCTGCGCGCGCTTCCAGATGCGGTCGACGTGATCGTCCGTGGCATCAAGGCCGGCATGCCCCTGTTCGAATCGCTGAAGGTGGTGGCGGCCGATTCGCCGGAGCCGCTGAAAAGCGAATTCGCCGCGATCATCGAGACGCAGGCGATCGGCATGCCGCTGGGCGATGCCTGTTCGCGGCTGTACGAGCGGATGCCGGTTCCTGAAGCGAACTTCTTCGGCATCGTGATCGCGATCCAGCAGAAGTCCGGCGGCAACCTGTCGGAAGCGCTCGGCAATCTGTCCAAGGTGCTGCGCGACCGCAAGAAGATGGCCGAGAAGATCCAGGCCATGTCGATGGAGGCCAAGGCGTCTGCTGCGATCATCGGCTCGCTGCCGCCGGTCGTCATGCTGCTCGTCTATCTGTCCACGCCGGACTACATCGCGCTGCTGTGGACCCATCCCACCGGACGGCTAATGCTGGCCGGCTGCGTGATATGGATGTCGACCGGCATCTACGTGATGAAAAAAATGATCAATTTCGACTTCTGACGGTGCAACATGCTCGAGTTCCTGGTCGAAAAATTCCACGATCCCCGGTTCATGACGATGGTTCTCGCCGCCATCGCCGCCAGCGCAACCGTCTACACGCTGATCACGCCGTTTTTCGCGGCGGAGGGCCTCTCGAAGCGGATGAAGGCCGTCGCGAGCGAGCGCGAACGCATCCGCCAGCGTGAGCGCGACCGGCTCTCGAAATCCGAAAAGGTCTCGCTGCGTCAGGCCCCGAAGCAGTTGGTCTCAAGGATCGTGGAAGACCTCAATCTCGGTAAGTGGGTGGCTCAGGAAGCCGCGCGGGACAAGCTGGTCATGGCCGGGTATCGTGGCCATGCTCCCTACATCACCTTCCTGTTCTTCCGCATGGTCACCCCGATCGTCATGCTGATCGGTGCGGCTGTCTACGTCTTTCTGTTGTCGCACATGCAGCAGTCAGTTCTGGTCAAGGTCGGCATATGCATCGGCGCCGTTTTTTTCGGTTTGCAGGCGCCCATGCTGTTTCTGAAAAACTCCATTGCCAAGCGCCAGCTTTCGATCAGGCGGGCGTTTCCGGACGCGCTCGATCTGCTGCTGATCTGCATTGAATCCGGCATGTCCATCGAAATCGCGTTTCGCAAGGTCAGCACGGAAATCGGCAGCCAGTCCGTCGCGCTTGCCGAGGAGTTCACGCTGACCACAGCCGAACTGTCCTACCTTCAGGACCGCAAGGTCGCCTACGAGAATCTGGCGAAGCGCACCGGGGTCGAGGGCGTGAAATCCGCATGCCTCGCGCTCCAGCAATCAGAGCGATACGGCACTCCGCTCTCGCAAAGCCTTCGTGTGATGGCGCAGGAAAATCGCGACATGCGCATGTCCGAAGCCGAGAAGAAGGCGGCCGCCCTGCCGCCCAAACTGACGGTGCCGATGATCGTGTTCTTCCTGCCGTGCCTGTTTGTGGTGATTCTCGGGCCAACGGGCATCAAGATCGCAGCCCAAATGCATTGAGGCCTGCAATTGGCGGCACGGTGACCGGAAGGTCGGTCACTCCGGGCTGCGGATCGCGTTCGGACTTATCTATCCGGCTCTCATGACTTCCGGGCGTCCGGGGCGAGAACATCTCCGGCGCCGGCGCGCGCGCTACCACCGCGCCCGAGCACCTGCTTCAGGTAGGCGACGTTTGCCTCGGCCTCGTCGGCGGGCAGATCGGCCTTCACGATACTTTCTGCCTCGTCGAACCTGCCCTGCAAGCCGACGACGAGCGCGAGATTTTGACGGACCCGACTGTCGGCGCGGGCGTTGGCGTAAGCGCGGCGCAACGCATCCTCGGCTTTCGGCAGTTCCTTGGTCAGGACATACGACATGCCCAGATTGGACAGCACCGAGGGCTCATCGGGCATGATCCTGAGCGCGCTCGCATAATAGCGGCGCGCTTCATCGTGGCGGCCGAGCTTGTCGAGTGTCGTCCCCTGAACCGAGAGAATCCGCCAGTCCGGATTCGCCGGCGTATGAGCGCGGCCGAGCACATCGAACGCCTGCTGCGACTGGCCGTTGTCGGCGAGCGCCCGTCCCCAGCCGGCCAGCACCGCCTTGTTGCCCGGATTGAGGATCGCGGCGCGTTCCAGCACCGCGACCGCCTGGGCGCGTTGCCCGATGGCGCGCAAGGCCTGTCCGTATTTCAACGCCACATCAGCGTCTTTGGGGTTGGCGCGGAATTTCTCGCCATAAACTTCGGCGATGCGATGAGGATCGGATTCGGAGTTTGCCTTCGCCTTCGCGCCGAGCGAGCCGGTGATGTCCGCAACGCCCATGGTCTGACAGCCGCCGAGTCCGATCGCCAGTATCGCCGACACGGCCGCGGACGCGAGAAGCCTGGCAAGACACGACTGCTGACGCATGGGCACCCACTCGCAATTGCTGGCCGATCAGATAGCTGGACGGTTTCAGCAATAGACTGTTAACCCTAACGTCTGGTTAACTGCACCGACTGACATCTTCGCGCCCAGCCGCTAGACTTTCCCTCATCGAACAGAGATCGAGACACCCATGCATTCCGCGTTTTCGACCGCGCCGGCCAGGGAAGCCGTTCCGATCACCCTCGTCGCCGAGGCGGCGTGGGAAACCACGGGCGCAACGCTGGACGATCATGCACGCCGGTTTGCCGAGGCGAACGGCTTTGCGGCGAAGGCCGGGCAGTACCTGGCGCTGCCGGCGGCAAACGGCGAGGTCTCGCACGTTCTGTTCGGACTCGGCGATGCCGCGGGTCGCTCGCGCGATCCCTTCCTCGCCGGCAAGCTGCCGGGCCTGTTGCCCGCCGGGACATTCCGCTTCGCCAATGCGACCGATGACATGCATCTCGCGACGCTGGCCTTTGCGCTCGGCAGCTACCGCTTCGGCCGTTACCGCAAGGCCGACGCGCCGAAGGCTCGGCTGGTGCCGCCCGACGGCGTCGACGTCGCCGATATCTCGCGGATGGCGGATGCCGCGGCGCTGGCGCGCGATCTCATCAACACGCCCGCCAACGATATGGGACCGGAAGAACTCGCCGCAGCGGCGCAGAATCTCGCGCAGCGTTTCGGCGCGAGCTTCAACTGCATCACCGGCGACGATCTGAAGCAAGGCAATTTTCCGCTGATCCATGCGGTCGGAATGGCCTCTCCGCGCGCGCCGCGCCTCATCGATATGAGTTGGGGCGATCCCGCACACCCGAAAGTCACGCTGGTCGGCAAAGGCGTCTGCTTCGATACCGGCGGCGTCGATCTCAAACCCGCTACCGGCATGCTGATCATGAAGAAGGACATGGGCGGCGCGGCCAATGTTCTGGCTTTGGCGCTGATGATCATGGATGCGAAGCTGAAGGTTCGGCTGCGCGTCCTGATCCCGGCGGTGGAGAACGCGGTGGCGGGAAACGCGTTCCGGCCGCTGGATATCTTTCCGTCGCGCAAGGGCTTGAGCGTTGAAATCGGCAACACCGATGCCGAAGGCCGGCTGGTTCTTGCCGACGCGCTGACGCTCGCCTGCGAAGACAAACCCGACCTTCTGATCGATCTCGGAACGCTTACCGGCGCGGCGCGCGTCGCGCTCGGACCGGACATTCCGCCTTTCTATACGAGCGACGAGCGGCTCGCGCGCGATCTCGCGAGCTGGGCGGAGGCCGAGAACGATCCGCTGTGGCGGATGCCGCTATGGCCCGCTTACGACGCGTGGCTGGATTCCAAGGTCGCCGACATCAACAATGCGCCCTCGGGCGGCTTCGCCGGCTCGATCACCTGCGCGCTGTTCCTGCAACGCTTTGTCGAGGCGACGACAAGCTGGCTTCACGTCGATATCTACGGCTGGACGCCGGCCGCGAAGCCAGCGCGACCCGAGGGCGGCGAATGCCAGGCCGCGCGTGCGATCTACCGACTGCTGGACGAACGCTATGGATGATCCGCGCCTCACGCCGGCCCGGCCGGAGATTGCCGCACGTTATTTGGAGGGCAAGGTCAAGGCCGCGCGTTACGTCGACGGCGAGGAACGCGAGATCGTCGACGCCGTTGCGCCGCTGCAGCGCGAGCCTTTGCCTGACGCCATGCTCGATACCCAGGCGCTGCGCGGCGAGCGCGTCACGGTCTACGATCACAGCGCCGAAGGCTGGGCCTGGTGTCAATTGGAAAGCGACGGCTATGTCGGATGGATTCCCGACCGCGCGCTTGCAAGGCCCCGTGCAGCACCGACCCACAAGGTCATCGCGCTGCGCACGTTCGCGTTTCCGGGACCGTCGATCAAACTCGCGCCTGCGCAAACACTGCCGCTCGGCGCGGCGCTGACCATCCGCCGCCATAACGGCGTCTTCGCCGTCGCCGCCGGAGACCTCTACATTCCCGCAAGTCACGTCGCGCCGCTCGATCATATCGCCAGCGATTTCGTCGCGGTCGCCGAAATGTTCGCCGGAACGCCTTACCTCTGGGGCGGCAAGACCAGCCTCGGCATCGACTGCTCCGGTCTCGTGCAGGTGGCGCTCAACGCCGCCGGCATCCGTTGTCCGCGCGACAGCGACATGCAGGAAGCGTCCCTGGGACGCGCATTGTCGCCTGCGGAAGCAGGAGAGCCGCGGCGCGGCGATCTCATCTTCTGGAAAGGCCACGTTGCGATCGTCCGCGACGCAACCACCCTGATCCACGCCAACGCACATCACATGGCAACAGCCATCGAGGGCATTGATGACGCGATCGCCCGCATCAAGGCAGCGGGAAGCCCCGTAACCAGCGTGAAACGACTCGATTCCCCCTCATGCCCGGGCTCGCCCCAGGCATCCACGTCCTGAAGCCAGATTCAAAAACGTGGATGGCCGGAACAAGTCCGGCCATGACGATCGATGGGTCTGCCTGAACTCCAACCACGGCGATCTTACACCGCGTGCTCCGACTCATTCCGCGCTTGCTTCCGCGCCGTTTGCGGTCTCCAGCCGGAACGCCGCGGCAAACAGCGCGCGCGTGTAATCCGACTTCGGACTCTTGAACAATGCCGATGCCGGCCCCTCCTCCACCACCTTGCCGTGCCGCATCACGATGAGATGGCTGGCGAGCGAGGCGACCACCCGCAGGTCATGCGAGATGAACATGTAGGTCAGGTCGCGCTTGCGCTGGAGATCACGCAGGAGATCGACCATCTGCGCCTGGAACAGCATGTCGAGTGCGCTGGTCGGTTCATCCAGCACCACGAAATCGGGCTCCAGCACCACGGCGCGCGCGATGCTGATGCGCTGGCGCTGGCCCCCGGAGAATTCGTGCGGATAGCGGAAACGCGTCGCGGGATCGAGCCCGACATCGCTGAGCGCCTTGACCACCCGCGCCTCGCGCTCAGTCTCCGAGAGCGAGCGCTGATGCACGCTCAAGCCCTCCGCCACGATATCGCCGACCGACATCCGCGGGCTCAGGGCTCCGAACGGGTCCTGAAATACGATCTGCATGTCGCGACGGAACGGCCGCATCTCCTTGAAACGCAGACCCTGGATGTTTTTGCTCAGGAACACGATCGGCCCGTCCGACGAAATCAGCCGCAACAGCGCCAGACCGAGCGTGGTCTTGCCGGACCCGGATTCACCGACGACGCCGAGCGTCTCGCCCTTGCGCACCTTCAGCGTCACGCCATCCACCGCCTTGATATGGCCGACCGTCTTGCGCAGCAGTCCGCGCCGGACCGGAAACCAGACCTTGAGATCGTCGGCCGCGATCACGACCGGCGATTCGGGGCGCGGCGGCGCCGGATCGGGCTTCGGCTCCGCGGCCAGAAGCTCGCGCGTGTAGGGATGTTGCGGCGACTCGAAGACCCGTTCGACCGATCCCTTCTCGACGATCTTGCCACCGTTCATGACGCAAACACGATCGGCGATGCGGCGGACGATACCGAGATCGTGGGTGATGAACAACAGGCTCATTCCGAGCCGGGCTCGGATATCCGCCAACAGCGCCAGGATTTGCGCCTGCACGGTGACGTCCAGCGCCGTGGTCGGCTCGTCAGCGATCAGCAGGTCCGGTTCATTGGCGAGCGCCATCGCGATCATCACACGCTGACGCTGGCCGCCGGACAACTGGTGCGGATAGCTCGCAAGCCGGGTTTCCGGCTCGGGAATGCCGACCTGCGTCAACAGCTCCAGCGTGCGCCGCCGCGCCGCCGCACCGCGACCCCTGCCGTGCAGCAGCAAGATCTCGCTGATCTGGGCCTCGATGGTGTGCAGCGGATTGAGCGAGGTCATTGGCTCCTGAAAGATGATCGAGATGTCGTTGCCGCGAATGCTCCTGATCTCGCGCTCCGACAGACCGAGCAGTTCGCGGCCCTTGAAGCGGATGTTGCCGCCGGGGTGCGACGCGGCCGGATAGGGCAGCAGCTTGAGGATCGACAGCGCGCTGACGGATTTTCCGGATCCGGATTCGCCGACCAGCGCCACGCACTCGCCGCGCTTGATATCGAACGAAATGCGATCGACGGCGATCGACGTTCCGCCGGCGTGGTGAAACGCGACGGAGAGGTCGCGAACCTCGAGCAGCGGCTGATCGATGGCGTCCATGCGAGCCTTACCTGAACGTCTTGCGCGGATCGAAGGCATCGCGCACAGCTTCACCGATGAAGATCAAAAGCGACAGCATGATCGCGAGCGCGAAGAACCCGGTGAAGCCGAGCCACGGCGCCTGCACGTTGGCCTTGCCCTGCGCGAGCATTTCGCCGAGCGAGGGCGAACCCGGCGGCAGACCGAAGCCGAGAAAATCCAGCGCGGTCAGGGTCATCACCGAGGACGACACGATGAACGGCAGGAACGTCATGGTCGCGACCATGGCGTTCGGCAAAAGGTGGCGAAACATGATGGTCGCATTCGACACGCCGAGCGCCCGCGCCGCCGTGATGTATTCAAAGTTGCGGCCGCGCAGGAATTCGGCGCGCACCAGACCGACCAGCGACACCCATGAGAACAGCAGCAGGATGCCGAGCAGCACGAAGAATCCCGGCACCAGCACCGACGACAGGATCAGGAGCAGGTAGAGCGAGGGTATCGCGGTCCAGACCTCGATGAAGCGCTGGAAGGCGAGATCGACCCAGCCGCCGAAATAGCCCTGCACGCCGCCGGCGGCGATGCCGATGACCGACGACACGATGGTCAGGCAAAGCCCGAACAGCACCGAGATCCGGAACCCGTAAATCAGCCGCGCCACCACGTCGCGGCCCTGATCGTCGGTGCCGAGCCAGTTGTATTCGAGATCGCGGCAGCCCGTGAGGTGCTTGCGCTGCACCACGTCCTTGCATTCAGCCTCGGTCAAGAGCCAGGTCGGTTTTGAGGGCGCCGGCGTCGGCAGATCGAGGTTATGGGTGTCGTAGGAATAGCGGATCGGCGGCCAGATGATGGTGCCGCCCTTGTCCTTGATCAGTTTCTGAACATAGGGGTCGCGATAATCTGCGGCGGTCTCGAAATCGCCGCCGAACGTAGTTTCCGGATAGGTCACGAATGCCGGGAAATAGAAATGGCCGTTCATGTGGATGAGAAACGGCCGGTCGTTGGCGATCAATTCCGCAAATAGCGAAATGAAAAACAGGATCAGGAATATCCAGAGCGACCAGTAGCCGCGCCGGTTCGCTTTGAAATTCTGCCAGCGGCGGCGGTTGAGCGGCGACAGGCGGAGCCGATGCGGTCCCGGCGGCACAGCTTCGCCGAGCGGCGAAACAGCCCCGGTTTCGACCGGCTTTGCCGACGTCACCGCCATCAGACCTCCCGCGCCTCGAAGTCGATCCGCGGATCGATCCACATGTAGGTGAGATCGGAGATCAGGTTGATGACAAGCCCGATCAGCGAAAAGATGAAGAGCGTACCGAACACCACGGGATAGTCGCGGTTGAGCACGCTCTCAAAACCAAGAAGGCCGAGCCCGTCGAGCGAGAAGATGGTTTCGATCAACAGCGACCCTGAAAAGAAGGCGTGAACGAATGCACTGGGAAAGCCGGCAATGACGATCAGCATGGCGTTGCGGAACACGTGATTGTAAAGCACCTGCCGCTCGCTGCAGCCCTTGGCGCGCGCGGTCATCACGTATTGCTTGCGGATTTCGTCGAGGAACGAATTTTTGGTCAGCAGCGTCATGGTGGCGAAGGCGCCGAGCGCCATCGAGATGATGGGCAGGGTCAGATGCCAGAAATAGTCGAGGATCTTCCAGTACCAGGGAAACTGGCTCCAGCCGTCCGACGTCAGTCCGCGCAAGGGGAAGATGCTGAAGAACGATCCGCCGGCGAACAGGATGATGAGCAGGATCGCGAACAGAAAGCCGGGTATCGCAAAGCCGACGATAATCACCGCCGAGGTCCAGGTGTCGAAGCGCGATCCGTCCCTCACGGCCTTGCGGATTCCGAGCGGTATCGAGATCAGGTAGGTCAGAAGCGTCATCCAGATGCCGAGCGACATCGAGACAGGCAGCTTTTCCTTGATGAGCTGGATCACGGTTGTGTCGCGGAAGTAGCTCTTGCCGAAATCGAAGCGCGAGAAGTTCCACAGCATCAGCAGGAAACGTTCGGGCGCGGGCTTGTCGAAGCCGAACTGCTTTTCGAGACTCTTGATGAAGGCGGGATCGAGTCCCTGCGCCCCGCGATACTTTGAATTCATGGCGTCCGACGACGCCCCGACCTGGGCGCGCGCGCCGAAATCGCCGCCGGACGATCCGGAAATGCGCGACATGCCGCCGGTGTCCGAACCGCTCAGTTGCGCGATCACCCGCTCGACCGGACCGCCGGGCGCGAACTGCACCACGACGAACGACACAAACAGGATACCCAGCAATGTGGGAATCATCAAAAGGATGCGTCGGGCGATATAAGCGCTCATGCCTATTTTGCCTGCCCGGATGACGCCGCGCCCGCCTGCGTCGACCACCAGATGTCAGGCGCCATTACGCCGAGATATTTCGGCAGGTGAGGCGGATGTCCGAATACGTCCCAATAGGCCAGCCGGTGCAGGTTCGAGTACCATTGCGGCACCCAGTAACGGCCGGCTCGAATGACGCGATCCAGCGCGCGCGCGGCGAACACGAGTTTCGCGCGGGTATCGGCGGCGATCACCTGCTCCATCAGCGAATCGACCGCGGGATCGGCGATCCCGGCGAGGTTGTTCGATCCCTTGGTCCCTGCCGCTTGCGACGAAAAGAACGGCCGCAGTGAATCACCCGGAACGGTCGAGAAACCGAAGCGCTCGATCACCATATCGAAATCGAAGTCGTCGCGCCGCGCCCTCGCCTGCACGGGATCGACGAGCCGCAGCGTCGCCTCGATGCCGAGCGTCCCGAGGTTCTTGATATAGGGCATGTGATGAGCCTGGAACGCTGGCTCGTCGAGCAGGAACTCAACGCGGAACAGCTCGCCCTGCGGGGTCATCCGCTTGCCGTCCTTGATAGGAAAGCCCGCGTCGTTGAGCAGTTGCACGGCCCTGCGCAACAGCTTGCGGTCCTGTCCCGAGCCGTCCGACACCGGCGGCACGAACGGCATGCCGAACACCTCGTCCGGCACCTTGCCGCGGAACGGCTCCAGCAATACCAGTTCCTCCGGCGACGGGGGACCGCTCGCCATCAGGTCGGAATTCTGGAACGGCGATACCGTCCGCACATAGGCGCCGTACATGATGGTTTTGTTGGTCCACTCGAAATCGAAGGCGCAGTCGAGCGCCTCGCGCACGCGCGGGTCCTTGAACTTGTCGCGTCGGGTGTTGATGAACCAGCCTTGCGCGCCGGACGGCGTCTCGTCGGGCAACTGCTCGCGCTTGACACGCCCCTCAGTCAGCGCCGGAAAATCGTAGCGCGTATTCCAGATCCGCGACGTGAACTCCTCGCGGTACAGGTAGCTGCGGCCGGAGAAACCCTCGAACGCCACATCGCGGTCGCGGTAGAAATCGAACCGAACAGTATCGAAATTGTAGCTGCCGCGGCAAACTGGAAGATCGGCGCCCCACCAGTCCTTGACGCGATCGAATTCGATGAAGCGATTGGGCTCGAACCGGCCGACCTTGTACGGCCCGCTGCCGAGCGGGACGTCGAGCGTCGATTCGTCGAACGGATGCGCGGTGTAATAAACTTTCGAAAAGATCGGCAGGCCGGCGACGAACGGCGGCACGTCGCGGCCGCGTTTCGCCGCGAAGGTCACGACCAGCGTCGCGTCGTCAGGCGCTTCCGCGCTCACCATGTCCCGCATCTGCTGGGTGATCAGGGGATGGCCCTTGGCCTTGAGGATCGTCAGCGAAAACGCTGCGTCGCGCGCGGTCAGCTTCTGTCCGTCATGAAACCGCGCTTCCGGCCGCATCTTGAAGTGATAGGTCAGCCCGTCGGCCGAAATACGCACCGACCTGGCAGCGAGACCGTACATCGCATCAGGTTCATCACCGGCGCGCGCCATCAGCGAGGTGAACGTCATCTCCATGCCCTTCGCGCCGTCGCCCTTCAGGATGAAAGCGTTGAGCGAGTTGAAGGTCTGGAACGACTGATTGAAGGCGCGGCTCGACGGAATGGTCGAGAACAGCCCGCCCTTCGGCGCATCGACATTGACATAGTCGAAGTGATGAAAGTCGGCCGGATACTTCAGGTCGCCGAACGCCGACATGCCATGAGATTCCCCTTGGGACTCGGTCTCCGCGCCGATCGCAGCCGCCGGCCGAAGCCACGCCGTGGCTGCCGCACCGATCCCGAGACCAATCACCTGGCGGCGGCTGGGCCCGCTCATCCGCGCAAAACTCCTCAAGATCGATTGCCGATCTTGGCCGACCGGCCGGCATCGTACCACCACAGCGCCGGGAAGGCTGTAAGACCATATTTCGGCATCTGGGCCGGCCGACCGAAGCGATCCCAACGAGCGGTGCGCACCTTCGAGTAAGTCCACTGCGGCACGACGTAGTGATGGTGCAGCAGGACGCGGTCGAGCGCATGGGTGGCTGCAACCAGATCGGCGCGATCTTTGGCGAAGATCACGCGCTCGATCAGCTTGTCGATGGCCGGATTCCTGATGCCGACGATGTTGCGCGAGCCGGGCATGTCCGCCGCACGCGAGCCCCAGAACTCGCGCTGTTCGTTGCCCGGCGACAGGGATTCAGCCCACGACGCGACCACCATGTCGAAATCCCAGTTGCGCATCCGGTTTTCGTATTGCGTCGGGTCGATGGTGCGGATGCTGACGGTGATCCCCATGCGCTCCAGCGAGGGCTTGTAAGAGAGCAGAACGCGTTCGAAGGTCGGGTCTTCCGACAGCAGTTCGATCTCGAACGGCGCTCCGGTCTTGCCATCGACCTGCTTGCCGCCGCGCACCTCGTAGCCCGCTTCCTTGAAAAGCCTCATCCCCTCGCGCAGGTTGTTGCGAACCGCCTCGGGATTACCGCCGACCGGATTGCTGTACGGCGTCGTGAAAACGTCCGCCGGAACCTCGGCGCGGACGGTTTCGAGAATCTCCAGCTCCCTGCCCTCGGGCAGACCGCTGGACGCCAGTTCGGTGCCTTCGAAATAGCTTGCGATGCGCGTATATTGCCCGAAGAACAATTGCTGGTTCATGGTCTCGAAATCGAACGCGAAGTTCAGCGCCCGCCGCACCCGCACGTCGCTGAACTTGTCGCGTCGGAGATTGGGCGCGAACGCCTGCATGATGCCTGAGCTGTTATTGGGAAACTCCTCCAGGATGACGCGGCCTTCCTTCACCGCCGGGAAATCGTAGGCGGTGGCCCAGTTCTTGGCGCTGTTTTCCGTGCGCCAGTCGACCTGGCCGCCCTTGAAGGCTTCGAGCGCGACGGTGCTGTCGCGGAAATACTCGTAGCGCAATTCATCGAAGTTGTTGCGGCCGACGTTGAAGTTGGCATTCAAGCCCCAGTAATCCTTGACCCGTTCCAGCGTGACAGATCGCGCCGCCTCGAAACTCTTGATCCTGTAGGCCGCGCTGCCGAGCGGCGGCTCCAGCGTGGTCGCTGAGATATCGCGCTTCCTGCCGGCACCGTCGGCGCCTTCCCACCAATGCTTGGGAAGCACCATCAGTTGCCCGACGATCTGCGGCAGTTCGCGGTTTCCCGGCGCGTCGAAGGTGAAGGTGACGTCGCGCTCGCCGGTCTTTTCCGCTTTCACCACATGACGGTAGTAGGCGGCATATTGCGGATGATGCGTCTTGAACGAATTGAGCGAGAAGATCACGTCCTCCGGCGTCACCGGCTTGCCGTCATGCCACTTCGCTTGCCCCCGCAGGCGGTAGGTGACGAAGGAAAAGTCGTCGGGATAGCTCACCGCCTCCGCAAGCGCGCCGTACTCCGTCGCGACTTCGTCCAGCGATGGCATCGTCAGCGATTCGTAGATCAGCCCGACCGCTCCGGCGATCGAGCCCTTCACGCCCGAGACGACCGGATTGAAATTGTCGAAGGTGCCGAGCGCGATCTGCCGCACCGTGCCGCCCCTGGGGGCGTCCGGATTGACATAGTCGAAATGCTTGAAGCCTTCCGGATATCTCACGTCGCCGAACAGCGAAAGCCCGTGCCGCCATTTGAGTCCGGTCGGCCCGGCCTGCGCGCGGGCCGCCTCAAAGGCCGAAGCACCGGTCAGGACTTTGACCACGGGAGCGGCTGCGATCAAGGCTCCGCCATGAAGAAGACGTCGTCGGGTGAAGGCCAAAAGCAAATTCCTGCGATTTGTCGGGCGCGCCAATGCTACGGCGCGACGCACTGTTTCGGCCGATTATGTCGGTTTTTCGGGATGACGCCACCCCACCTCCCGCACTTGTGCGGTGAAACGTCGTGAAGAATTGGAGAACCGGTTGGCGATGTGGCCGGGAAATCCTCGCGGCTCACATTCGCCCCTCGCGCCACACCGAAGGCCAGCGCAGCTATTTCGCGACGGCCGGCAGCGGCTCCGGCTTGTCGGAGTTGTTGTTCAGATAAGCAATAATGTCGGCACGCTCGCTGTCCTTCGGCACGCCAGCGAATCCCATGGCGGTGCCGGGGATGTAGCCCTTCGGATTGGCGAGGAACTTGTTCAACTCCTCGAAGGTCCAGGTGCCGCCCTTGGCTTTCATGGCCTCCGAAAAATTGAACCCGCGGCCCTGGCCGCGCGGCTCTCCGACAATGCCGTAGAGATTGGGGCCCACGCGATTCGGCCCGCCCTTCTCGAAAGTATGACAGGCGGCGCACTTCTTGGCCGCAGCGGCGCCTTTCTCGACCGACGCCGCCTGCAGCAGCTTCGCGATCGACGGCTCGGCAGCCGGCTTGGCCGCATTGTCCGCTTGCTTGGCACCGCCGGCGGTCGCCGCCGGCTCTTCCTTGACGGCAATTTTGAAACCCGGCTTCGCCGGCACGACCGGCGCGAAGATCGCATGGGCAACGAAATTCGTCACCAGCACAAAGATGCAGGTGCCCAGCAGCACACCGAGAAATTTATTGATATCGAAGGAGTCCATTTTGGTCAGGCTCCACTCAAGTTTGGTCGGGCTTCCCGGCTCCTGTGGAACGCGGCAGGCGGCGGGACGAGATAACGGTTTGCCGGTGTCCTGACAACCCGTATAAACGCCGCGGCCCTTGAAAATCCTGCCAATTCCCCGATCGCTTGACTTCGGGCCCTGGACCTCCCGACCGATGACCGAGACCCGCGCTCTGGTGCTGATTCCCGCCCGCATGGCCGCGACCCGCCTGC
>NZ_MKSM01000024.1:0-9893 GCF_001897285.1 Nitrobacter sp. 62-23 | reverse complement strand
CCGGTATCGGCCGCGTCGCAGTCGCCACCGACACGTCCGAGATCGCGGCCGCGGTGACCGCCCATGGCGGCGAAGCGATCATGACGCGCGCCGACCACCCGTCCGGATCCGACCGCATCTTCGAGGCGCTCGGCAGGCTCGATCCCGAAGGCCGCATCGAGACAATCGTCAACCTGCAGGGCGACTTCCCGACCATCCGCCCCGACATTATCCGTGACGTGCTCCAGCCTCTGGCCGACCCCGCAGTCGACATCGCGACGCTGGCCGCCGAAATCCACACCGACGAGGAAGCCGTCAATCCAAACGTCGTCAAGGCCGTGGGATCGCAGGTCACGCCGCGACGGCTGCGCGCGCTCTATTTCACCCGCGCGACCGCCCCGCACGGCGACGGGCCGCGCTACCACCACATCGGGCTTTACGCCTATCGCCGCAAAGCCCTGCAACGCTTTGTCGAACTGCCGCCCTCGCCCCTGGAGCAACAGGAACGGCTCGAGCAGTTGCGGGCGCTGGAAGACGGAATGCGAATCGACATCATGATTGTGGACGACGTGCCGCGTGGCGTCGACACTCCCGCCGACCTCGAAACCGCTCGCCGGCTGCTCGCCGCCTCCCGCCAAACCGCCCGCTAAAAAGCTATCGCCAAAACCAGAGCGGCTGATAGAAGACCTGATGACCCAGACCATGAAAATCGCATTCCAGGGCGAGCCTGGCGCGAATTCGCACATCGCCATTGCCGATGCCTATCCCGACGCCGAGCCGTTGCCATGCGCGACCTTCGAGGACGCTCTCGCCGCGATCGCTTCCGGCGACGCCGCCCTCGGCATGATCCCGATCGAGAATTCGGTGGCCGGTCGCGTCGCCGATATTCACTACCTGTTGCCGCAATCCGGACTGTTCATCGTCGGCGAATACTTCCTGCCGATCCGCCATCAACTGGTGGCGCCGCGCGGCGCGGCGCTCGCCGGCATCAAGACCGTCGAAAGTCACGTTCACGCGCTGGGGCAATGCCGCCGCATCATCCGCAAGCTCGGGATCAGACCGATCATTTCCGGCGACACCGCCGGCGCGGCGCGCCTCGTCGCCGAGCGCGGCGACAGGAGTTGCGCGGCGATCGCCTCGCGCCTTGCCGCGGACATCCACGGCCTCGACATCCTGGCCGAGGACATCGAGGACGAGGCCCACAACACCACGCGCTTCGTGGTGCTGGCGCGAGAGGCCCGCTGGGCCGAACAGGGATCCGGGCCGCTGGTCACCAGCTTCGTCTTCCGGGTGCGCAACCTGCCGGCCGCGCTCTACAAGGCGATGGGAGGCTTCGCCACCAACAGCGTCAACATGACAAAACTCGAAAGCTACATGGTCGACGGCAATTTCTTCGCGACGCAGTTTTACGCCGATGTCGAAGGCCACCCCGACGACCGCGGGCTGACTTTCGCGCTCGAGGAGCTGAAGTTTTTCTCCAAGGAGCTTCGTATCGTCGGGGTCTATCCGGCCCACCCGTTCCGTGCGACCTTCCGCGAACAGGCGGGCTGATCGCAGCCTGCCGCGCGCTCGCACCTCGGCATAGTTGGGCAGCCTGACTACTGTTTTTTGATAAATTCTTTTTTCCCAAAAACTTTTTTATAAATTAGCGTAGCCTAACCAATGAGTTACTTGGCATAATCGCTGCCCACCAGACAAGTTTATCGAGATCTTTCGCCCTATATATCATGACGGTTGGGCTATTTCCCATCACATCAGGCAAGACTCCTGGGCTACTCTGTTTGGAATGCCTTGACTGAACCGCCGGCCGTCGAGGCGGCGCTCACTTTTCGAAGTGACTCGTCCTGCGGAAGATATCGAGGCCGACGAAGTGGAGTTTGACGAGCGATGATCGACCCTTCCGCTCCGGTGCATGACGACATTGCCGCGCAAAGACGCCCCGCGATCTCGTTCGAGTTCTTCCCGCCCAAGACGGAGGAGATGGAGCGCAATCTGTGGAACACCGTCACCCGCCTCGCGCCGCTGGACCCGAGCTTTGTCTCCGTCACCTACGGCGCCGGGGGATCGACCCGTGAACGCACCCATTCGACGATCGCGCGCATCCTGTCCGAAACCGAACTGCGGCCGGCGGCGCATCTGACTTGCGTCGGCGCCGCGCGCGGGGAAATCGACGAGATCGTCAGCCGCTATCGTGACATCGGCGTCCGCCATATCGTCGCGCTGCGGGGAGACCCGCCGGGCGGCATCGGCACCGTCTACAGCACCCACCCCGAAGGCTATCGCAGTTCGGCCGATCTCGTCGCCGGCATCAAGCGGCGGCACGGCGATATCGAAGTCTCGGTCTCGGCCTATCCCGAGAAGCATCCGGAAAGCCCCGACATCGATGCCGACATCGATGTCCTGAAGGCCAAGGTCGATGCCGGCGCGACCCGCGCCATTACCCAGGTGTTTTTCGACAACGACCTCTATTTTCGCTATCTCGATCGCGTCCGCGCCCGTGGCATCAACATTCCGATCGTGCCCGGCATCATGCCCATGCATAATTTCAGGCAGGCGAGGAACTTCGTGACCAGGGCCGGCACCACCGTGCCCTCCTGGCTCGCTGAAAAATTCGAGGGCCTCGACGACGACGCCGAAACGCGCAAGCTGGTCGCGGCGACTGTGGCGGCGGGACAGGTGCAAAAGCTCGCCAAGCGCGGCGTCGATGCGTTTCACTTCTACACCATGAACCGCGCCGATCTCGTCTTCACGATCTGCCATCTGCTCGGCATCCGCCCGGACGCCGCGCGGAAGGCCGCATAATTTTTATCTTCCGTCAGGCCCGTCCTCCGGGCATCCCTGTCTTGGCAGTCGATATCTTGGAAAAGACGTGGAGGCCGGGACCACAGGCGAGCAAAGCGACGCCGTTCTTCGAACGGCTATGCCCGGCCATGACGAATTGCAATCAGGTGATCTCGTGATCGACAAAGCAACCTCAGTAGCCGACAAATTCCGCGCCCTTGCACGCGAGCGCATTCTGGTGCTCGACGGCGCCATGGGCACCATGATCCAGCGGCTCGAACTCGACGAGGCGGCGTTTCGCGGCGAGCGGTTCAGAAATTTTCATCGCGACGTGCGCGGCAACAACGACCTTCTCATCCTCACCCAGCCGCAGGCGATCGAGGACATCCACTACGAATATCTCAAGGCCGGCGCCGACATCGTCGAGACCAACACGTTTTCCTCGACCTCGATCGCGCAGGCTGACTATGAGATGTCGGACCTCGCCTACGAACTCAACCGCGAGGGCGCGCGACTTGCACGCAATGCCGCGAAGCGCGCGGAATCCGGCGACGGCAGGCCGCGCTTCGTCGCCGGCGCCATCGGCCCGACCAACCGTACCGCGTCGATCTCGCCGGATGTCGCCAATCCCGGCTTCCGTGCCGTCACATTCGATGACCTGCGCAAGGCCTATGGCGAGCAGATCAACGGCCTGCTCGACGGCGGCGCCGACCTGCTGCTGGTCGAAACCATCTTCGACACGCTGAACGCCAAGGCCGCGCTCTACGCCATCGCCGAGATTGGCGAGGAGCGCGGCGTCGACGTGCCGGTGATGATCTCCGGCACCATCACCGACAAGTCCGGGCGGCTCTTGTCGGGCCAGTTGCCGGAAGCGTTCTGGCACTCGGTGCGGCACGCGAAACCGATCACCATCGGTTTCAACTGTGCGCTGGGCGCCGAAGACCTCCGCGCGCATGTCGCCGAGATCGGCCGCGTCGCCGATACGCTGGTGTGCGCCTATCCGAATGCGGGCCTGCCAAACGAATTCGGCCAGTATGATGAGAGCCCCGACTACATGGCGCAACTGATCGGCGAGTTCGCAGCTGCCGGCCTCGTCAACGTGGTCGGCGGCTGCTGCGGCACTACGCCCGATCATATCGCGGCGATCGCCGCCGCCGTCGCGCCGCACAAGCCGCGCGTGGTGCCGGTGATCGCCCCGCGGCTGCGGCTGTCGGGGCTGGAGCCGTTCTCGCTCACGGCGGACATTCCCTTCGTCAATGTCGGCGAACGCACCAACGTCACCGGCTCGGCGAAATTCCGCAACCTGATCAAGGCAGGCGACTACACCGCGGCCCTCGACGTGGCGCGCAGCCAGGTCGAGAACGGCGCGCAGATCATCGACGTCAACATGGACGAGGGCCTTCTGGACTCGGAAGCGGCGATTGTCACCTTCCTCAACCTGATCGCGTCCGAACCCGACATCGCCCGCGTGCCGGTGATGGTGGATTCGTCCAAGTTCTCCGTAATCGAGGCCGGACTGAAGTGCATTCAGGGCAAGCCGGTGGTGAACTCGATCTCGCTCAAGGAAGGCGAGGAGAAGTTTCTCCACGAGGCGCGGATCGCGCGCCGCCACGGCGCGGCCGTGGTGGTGATGGCGTTCGACGAGACGGGGCAGGCCGACACCTGTCAACGCAAAAAGGAAATCTGCAAACGCGCTTACGACATTCTGACGGAGAAGGTCGGCTTTCCGCCGGAAGACATCATCTTCGATCCGAACATCTTCGCCATCGCGACGGGTCTGGAGGAGCACAACAACTACGGGGTCGATTTCATCGAGGCGACGCGCTGGATCCGCCAGAATCTGCCGCACGCCCATATTTCCGGCGGCGTCTCCAACCTGTCGTTCTCGTTCCGCGGCAACGAGCCGGTGCGCGAGGCGATGCACTCGGTGTTCCTGTATCACGCCATCAAGGCGGGCATGGATATGGGCATCGTCAACGCCGGGCAGATGATCATCTATGACGACATCGACCCCGAACTGCGGCAGGTCTGCGAAGACGTCATCCTCAACCGCGATCCGGGCGCATCGGAGCGCCTGCTCAATCTCGCGGAAAAATTCCGTGGTCAGGGCAAGCAGGCCAAGGAAGCCGATCTCTCATGGCGCGAATGGCCGGTGGAGAAGCGGCTGTCTCATGCACTGGTCAACGGCATCACCGAATATATCGAGCAGGACACCGAGGAAGCGCGGCAGACAGCGGACCGCCCGCTGTCGGTGATCGAAGGTCCGCTGATGGCCGGCATGAACGTGGTCGGCGACCTGTTCGGCGACGGCAAGATGTTCCTGCCTCAGGTGGTGAAGTCGGCGCGCGTCATGAAGCAGGCGGTCGCCTATCTGATGCCGTTCATGGAAGAGGAGAAGGCGCGCAACCAGGCCGCCGGCATCGACAGTGCAAGCAGCACGTCCGCCGGCAAGATCGTGCTCGCCACCGTGAAGGGCGACGTCCACGACATCGGCAAGAACATCGTCGGCATCGTGCTCCAGTGCAACAACTACGAGGTGATCGACCTCGGCGTGATGGTGCCGGCCGCCAAGATCATCGAGACCGCGAAGGCCGAGAAGGCCGACATCGTCGGGCTCTCCGGCCTGATCACGCCCTCGCTGGACGAGATGGGCTATTTCGCGGCCGAGCTGGAGCGACAGGGCCTCGACCTGCCGCTGTTGATCGGCGGCGCCACCACCAGCCGCGTCCACACCGCGGTGAAGATCGATCCGAATTACCGGAGCGGCCCGGTGGTGCATGTCAACGATGCCAGCCGCGCCGTCGGCGTGGTCGCCTCGCTGATGTCGCCCGAGCGGCGCGAAGCTTACGCCGCCGGGGTGCGCGCCGAATACGAGAAGATTTCCGCAGCCCATTTCCGCGCCCAGCAGGACAAGAAGCGACTGCCGCTCAAGGCCGCGCGCGCCAATGCGGTGCCGATCGACTGGAGCAGCTATCGCCCCGTCAAGCCGACATTCCTTGGAACCAAAGCCTTTACCGATTATCCGCTGGAAGAGCTTGTGGAGGTGATCGACTGGACGCCGTTCTTCCAGGTCTGGGAGCTGACCGGACGGTACCCAGCGATCCTCGACGACAAGGTGGTGGGCGAGACCGCGCGCGCGCTCTACGACGACGCCCGCAAGATGCTGGATCGAATCGTCAAGGAAAAGTGGTTCAAGGCTTCCGGCGTGATCGGCTTCTGGCCCGCCAACCGCATCGGCGACGATATCGCCGTCTACAGCGACGAGAGCCGCACCACGCAGATCGCGACCTATCATACGCTGCGCCAGCAGCTCGAGAAGCGTGAAGGCCGCCATAACGCGGCGCTGGCGGACTTCATCGCGCCGAAGGAGAGCGGCATTGCCGACTATATCGGCGGATTCGCTGTCACCGCCGGGCTCGGCGAGGACGAAATCGCGGCGCGCTTCAAGAACGCCAATGACGACTACTCCTCCATCCTGGTGAAAGCGCTGGCCGACCGCCTCGCCGAAGCCTTCGCCGAACGGATGCATCAGCGCGTGCGCACGGAATTCTGGGGCTACGCACCGGACGAGGCGCTGACCAACGATCAACTCATCAGGGAAGAATATAAAGGCATCCGCCCCGCGCCCGGCTATCCGGCGCAGCCCGATCATACCGAGAAGGCGACGCTGTTCCGCCTGCTGGATGCGACCCGCGCCACCGGCGTCGAACTGACCGAGAGTTTTGCGATGTGGCCCGGATCTTCGGTGTCCGGTCTCTATTACAGCCACCCCGAGAGCCAGTATTTCGGCGTCGGCAAGATCGAGCGCGATCAGGTTGAGGACTACGCCGCGCGCAAGGGGATGGAGGTTGCCGAGATCGAGCGCTGGCTGGCGTCGATTTTGAACTACATTCCCGGCCGGTCCGGAAAGTCTGCCGCGACGCCGGTGCCCGCCCCCGCCAATGACGCTACCGCCGACGTCGCCAACCATCCGCCCGGCTGCCAGTGCGCGGTCCATTTGCAGCTTCGCAAGACCAAGGCGCAAGCGGGATAACCGGTGCAGACCTCCTACCCCGCCTCGTCGCTCGCCAATACGCCGCGCACCGCCGCCGCCCAACCTTTGAGTTTTCGCGTGCGCGTCGCCGCGCTCATGACGGGCTTGAAGCGGCGCTCGAGCCGCCAGTTGTCGGCGAATTTCGAAGGCTCCGGGAAAACACCGGCCGATAGCCCCGCCAGATACGCCGCGCCGAGCGCCGTGGTCTCCTGAATGACGGGGCGGTCGACCGGCGCATCGAGGAGATCGGCGAGGCGCTGCATGGTCCAGTCCGAGGCGGTCATGCCGCCGTCGACGCGCAGAACGGTGTGGGCGGCGGTGTCCGGCCAGTCGGCGCGCATCGCCGCCAACAGATCAAACGTCTGGTAGCAGACGCTCTCCAGCGCCGCGTGAGCGAGTTCAGCCGGTCCCGTGTTGCGCGTCAGGCCGAACAGCGCACCGCGCACATTCGGATTCCAGTAAGGCGCGCCCATGCCGACAAAGGCCGGCACAAGATAGACCGATTGCGTAACGTCGGACCTGTCGGCCAAGGGTCCCGTCTCGGATGCCTGCCTGATCAGACCAAGGCCGTCGCGCAGCCACTGCACCGCGGAGCCTGCGACGAAGATGGAGCCTTCCAGCGCGTAGGTGCGCTGGCCGTTCAACTGACAGGCGATCGTCGTCAGCAGCTTGTTCTTCGAGGCGACCGGCGTCGCGCCGGTATTGAGCAGCGCAAAACAGCCGGTGCCGTAAGTCGACTTGATCATGCCGGGGGCGAAGCACGCCTGCCCCGCCACGGCGGCCTGCTGGTCGCCGGCGATTCCCCGGATTGCGATCGGCGCGCCGAACAGCCCGGCCACGCTGTCGCCGAAATGCGTGGACGAATCCTTCACCTCCGGCAGCATCGCGCGGGGCACCTTCAGGACGTCCAGAAGCTCGTTATCCCATTGCCCGGTGTGAATGTTGAACAGCAGCGTGCGCGAGGCGTTGGTGGCGTCAGTCGCATGGACCTTGCCGCCGGTCAGCCGCCACAGGAGATAGCAGTCCACGGTGCCGAACATCAGTTCGCCGCGCAGCGCGCGTGCGCGCGCGCCGGGTACGTGGTCGAGAATCCAGGCGACCTTGGTGCCGGAGAAATAGGGATCGACGATCAGGCCGGTCTTCGCCGCTATCGCGGGCTCATGGCCGTCGGCCTTCAGCCGCGCGCAGATATCCGCGGTGCGGCGATCCTGCCAGACGATGGCGCGATGCACCGCCTTCCCGGTGGCGCGGTCCCAGACCACCGTTGTCTCGCGTTGGTTGGTGATACCGATGGCGGCGATGTCTTTCGGCGTGACGCCAGCCTTCGTCATCGCCTCGCGGCAGGTCGCAACCGTCGAGGTCCAGATATCCTCCGGCTCGTGCTCGACCCAGCCTGACGCCGGAAAGTGCTGCGGGAATTCCTGCTGGGCTATCGCGGCGATGGAGATGTCGTCGCGAAACACGATCGCGCGCGAGGACGTGGTACCCTGATCGATGGCGAGAACATGGGTGGCCATGATGGTTTTTCCAGAAGTAGCATGCGTGACGATCGGCAAGGCAAGCGGATTGCGTCTCGGTGGTCAAGCCGGAGTACATCCGTTTTGATTCACGTTCCTCGTCGCGACAAGGTAAGATACATGACGGCTCATCCAATCAGGCCCTTGCGGAACAAACCATCCTCTCTTGTCCATAACCCTTCAACAACCGAAAGACCCTCGATGAGACTGGTAAAGATCATACTGACTGGCTCCGCGCTCGCGATCGCCGGTGCGACGGCCCATGCCCAAAAAACGCCCGCGATCAAGGAAACGCCGCCGCCGGCGGGGACCCATAAAGGACTGGTGACGGTCGTCGACCGGCTCAACGGCACGATCGCGATTCGAACGGAGCCGGATGCGGCGAAGGATGCAGCGAAAGCTGCGGATGGCGCAAAAGCAGGGGGAGAAAAGGTCGAGGTGCCGAAAGCCGAGGCGCCGAAACCGGAGGCAAAAGCCGATGGCCCGACCGAGCAGTTCAAGATCGACCTCAAATTATCCGAGACCGTACATGCCGGCGACAAGGTGAAGTACTCGGTCAGCGAAAGCGGCGACCCCAAAACCATTACAAAGATCGAGGCGGAGTAAGGCCCGGCGCGTCAGAGTCTTCCCGCTTCTGACGGAATCAGAAGCGGGGCTCTATGATTTTGATTTGACGCGTTTTCTCCACGCGAACCGGTATCCACTTCGCTCGAAAACGCTCCAAGCGATGCATACCGGACGCCGCGAAAGCGGCGATCCGGAAGTCCATCCATCCTTCCGGGGATTCAGGGTCCGCGCATCCGCGGTTTACTGCACCACCTCGAACAACCCGGCCGCGCCCATGCCGCCGCCGACGCACATGGTGACGACGGCATATTTCGCCTTGCGGCGCCGTCCCTCGACCAGCGCGTGGCCGGCAAGGCGCGCGCCCGACATGCCGTAGGGATGGCCGACCGAAATCGCGCCGCCATCGACGTTCAATTTCTCCGGATCGATGCCGAGCCTGTCGCGGCAATAGATCACCTGCACCGCGAACGCCTCGTTCAGTTCCCACAAGTCGATGTCATCGACGGTGAGGCCGTGGCGCTTGAGCAGGCGCGGCACGGCGAACACCGGACCGATGCCCATTTCATCGGGCTCGCAGCCGGCGGCGACGAAACCGCGGAAGATGCCGAGCGGCTTGAGATTGCGCTTGGCCGCCTCCTTGTCGCTCATGATGACGGCGGCGCTGGCACCGTCCGACAACTGGCTGGCATTGCCGGCGGTGATCGTGAAACCCTCGCCGCGCACCGGCTTGAGGTTGGCGAGACCTTGCGCCGTGGTATCCGGACGCGGACCTTCATCCTGCGACAGCGTCACATCCCTGTATGAAACCTGCCTGGTCTCCTTGTCGACGACCGCCATCCTGGTCGGGATCGACGCCAGCTCATCCTTGAACCTGCCGGCCTGCTGCGCCGAAGCCGTGCGGCGCTGGCTTTCCAATGCGTATTCGTCCTGCGCCTCGCGCGGGATGCCATAGCGCTTCGCCACCACTTCGGCGGTGTCGATCATCGGCATGTAGACCTCGCCCTTGATCTCGAGCA
>NZ_MKSM01000023.1 GCF_001897285.1 Nitrobacter sp. 62-23 | reverse complement strand
TATCGCCGTCGACCGAGCCGAAATTGCCCTGCCCGTCGATCAGCGGCACGCGCATGGAGAAATCCTGCGCCATGCGCACCAGCGCGTCATAGACCGACTGATCGCCGTGGGGATGGTACTTACCGATGACGTCGCCGACGGTGCGCGCCGATTTGCGATAAGGCTTATTCCACTCGAAACCGTTCTCGTACATCGCGTAGAGGATGCGGCGGTGAACCGGCTTCAGACCGTCGCGCGCATCCGGCAACGCGCGCGCCACGATCACGCTCATGGCGTAATCGAGATAGCTGCGTTTCATCTCCTCGAGGATGGAAATGGGACGAATGCCCGAGGGCGCCGGCGGCTCTCCGGACTTCGTATCTTCGGTATCTGACAAGAGAGGATTCCGGTCGGTTTGTGTCCGGAATCATATAGCGCATCGGGGCCTAGCAGACCACCCCCGACACCGCCTCAAGCAACGTTTTTCCTCTTGTTTATCCAAATACTTAGAGCCATTCCCGACTTGTCGGAATCAAAGCCGGCCCGAGCCTGACGTTTTGCGGAGTTCGCTTGGCTCAAACCAGGTCAGGTCGCGCGGATGATGCGCTTTCCTGAAGCAAATCTGCGTCCATCTCAGGGTCAAACAAAGGACAGGATTCGCTCGAAAACGCGACAGTGCTTGTTCAGGTCAGATTGCCGAACGCCGGGGCGTAATCGAGCCGTCCTCAGTTGCGGGAAGCCCGTCAGTCAGCGGCAACACCATGAAATGGACTCCTGCGAAAGCCGTTTCAAAACAGGCGGCAAGATCGCCGCGAAAGCCGAAGCGCCCGTAATAGGCCGGATCACCCAGCACGAAGACGGCATCCGACCTCTTGCGCCGGGCCTGCGCGTTAGCCGCCTTTATCAGCGCCGCGCCGACGCCCTGCTTTTGCTACTCCGGCGCCACTGCAAGAGGCGCAAGCGCAAGAGCGCGAAACGGCGCCGCCATCGCAGACAACAGGATGTGGCCGATCACAGTCCCGCCCGCGACCGCAACCAGCGATCGCCGCGTCACCCGCCTCGCGCAACTGCGCGACCAGCCGCGCTTCGTCGGCCCGGCCAAAGACCCGGACGATCACATCGCCGATGTCCGCAGAGTCGTCGACCCGCTGGGGCCGGATGTCCACATCAGGGCCCGTTTACGGGAGATTCTCGTCGATTTCGGTATTCCTGCCATCGTCCGGGGGGTCGCTCGCGCCCTCATCGCCGCTGCCTGAATTGTCGCTGTCTGGCTCCAGCGTCGAGACCAGCGCCAGTTCGAGATCGCCGGCTTCGAGCGGATCCTCATCGTCGCGCAAAGCGGGATCGTCAGACGGCGTCGGAACGCTGAAGCCCCCGGGCAAACGGGAGTCCAGCAATCCCGTTCCCTTCAGTTCTTCCAGACCCGGCAGGTCGCCGAGGTTTTCGAGACTGAACTGCGACAGGAACGCCTCCGTGGTTCCGAAGGTAAGCGGACGCCCCGGGGTCTTGCGACGGCCGCGCGGCTTGATCCAGCCGGTCTCCAGCAACACGTCGAGCGTCCCCTTGGAGGTGACGACGCCACGGATTTCCTCGATCTCCGCCCGGGTCACCGGCTGGTGGTAGGCGATGATTGCCAGCATTTCGATCGCCGCGCGCGACAGCCGCCGCGTCTCGGTGCTTTCCCGCGTCATCAGCCAGGCCAGATCGCCAGCGGTGCGGAACGTCCATTTGTTGGCGACTCGCACCAGATTAACGCCGCGCAAGGCATAGTCCGCCTGCAGTTGCGTGAGCGCGGCCTTGATGTCGACGCCGTCGGGCATCCGCTTGGCCAGCGCCGCCTGATCCAGCGGCTCGGACGACGCGAACAGCAGCGCCTCCAGCAATCGCAATTCCTCTGGACGCGCCATCGGCAGTTCCGACTCCGGTTCCTCGACATGCGCCACGCGCATTTCCGCCAGGCTTGCCATCGCTCGGTCTCCTCTTCCTTATTGGGCCGGCGCGTCGGGCGCCGTCACCGGAGCGGATGCCGGCGGCACGCGCTTGCGAAAATAGAGCGGCGCGAACGCCTCTTTCTGGTTCAGATCCATGACGCCCTCCCGCACCAGTTCGAGCGCGGCGGCGAAACTCGACGCAAACACGGTGGCCCGCTGCGAGGGATCGACGACATAGGTCATCAGGTATTCGTCGAGGCATCCCCAGTCCTCGTCGGCCAGCCCGACAAGACGCTCCAGCGAGGCGCGCGCTTCGCTCAGCGACCAGACGGTGCGCTTGGCGAGGTGAACCGTGGTCAGAACACGCTGCTGCCGCTGCGTGGCATAAGCGGTGAGCAGGTCGAACAGCGTCGCGGTGAATCGCGGATGGCGGATTTCTGCGATCGCCTCCGGATTGCCGCGCGGAAAGATGTCGCGCTGGAACTGCGGCCTGTTCATCAGGCGGTTTGCGGCCTCGCGGATCGCCTCAAGGCGACGCAGGCGGTTGGCGAGCGCCGTGGCCATCTCACCCGCGCTCGGTCCGTCCGGGGTCGCCGGCTCCGGCAGCAGCAACCGCGATTTCAGGAACGCCAGCCACGCCGCCATCACCAGATAATCGGCAGCGAGTTCGAGACGAATCTTGCGGGCCTCCTCGATGAAAACGAGGTACTGGTCGGCAAGCGCCAGGATGGAGATTTTCGACAGGTCCACCTTCTGTTGTCGGGCGAGCGCCAGCAACAGGTCGAGAGGGCCTTCATAGCCCTCGACATCGACCACGAGCGCCAGCGCATCGTCGTTATCGATGCGCTCGGCCGGCCGTCCCGTTTCGAACGACAGAATTTCCGCGCTCATGCGCCTACCGCTCCCGTCAATGCATCGAGTTCCGCCCGCGCCGCCTCGCGATCGAACGGCCGGGGCGGCTTGCGCGAGGCCAAGGCGCGTTGCGCACGCTCCAGCGCCGCACCGGACAGTTCCGGCGCTTCGCCGGCCACCTGCCGCATCTCCGCCGGGTCGCCGTTGCAATGCAGGACCATGTCGCAACCGGCGGAAACGATCGCGCGTGTCCGCTCCGCAATCGATCCCGTCAATGCATTCATGGACACGTCGTCACTCATCAACAAGCCCTGGAATCCGATGGCTCCGCGAATCACCTGTTCGACGATTGTCGCAGAAGTCGTGGCCGGCTGCGTGGCATCAATTGCGCTGAACACAACATGCGCGGTCATCGCCATCGGCAGATCGGCAAGCGCCTTGAACGCAGCGAAATCAACCGTTTCCAGATCGTTCTTCGAAGCATCCACGACCGGGAGCTTGAGATGGGTGTCGGCGGTCGCCCGGCCGTGCCCCGGAATGTGCTTCAGAACCGGCAGAACGCCACCCAGTTCCAGACCTTCGGTGACGGCGCGCGCGATTGCCACGACCTTGTCCGGCTCTGTACCGTAGGCCCGGTCGCCGATGATGGCGTCCGCGCCGGGCGCCGGAACGTCCGCGAGCGGCAGGCAATCGACGGTGATGCCAAGGTCGGCAAGATCGTTCGCAATCAGTTGCGCACTTAGCCGCGCCGCTTTCAGCCCCAAAGCGCGATCGCGATCATAGAGAACGCCGAACACCGCGCCCGGCGGATAGGCCGGCCAGTGCGGCAGGTTCAGCCGCTGCACCCGGCCGCCTTCCTGATCGATCAGGACCGGTGCGTCAGCATCCTCGACCGTTTCTCGAAAGTCCTGAACCAAACGAGCGACTTGCAGAGGATTATCGACATTCCTCCTGAACAGGATGAATCCCCACGGCCGTTCGTTGCGCAGGAACTCGCGCTCCTGCGCTGTCAGGATCAGCCCCGACGTACCTGTAATAAATGCGCGCGCAGCCATGGCGCCGATTAGCTTGCGTCGGCGGCGAGGGTCAAGGAAGTCGCCGTTAATTCCTTTGGACGACGCACTGTCCGCCGGCCGATTTGAGACTGCCGCAGAAGCGCGAGGCCTCTTCGGACGAGCCGAACGGTCCAACCATGGCGCGATAATAGACGCCCTTGGCGCCGAGGTCGGCGCGTTTGACCAACGCACTCCGCGATCCCAGCACCGAGGGGAACTTGTTCTGCAGCACCCGGAACGAAGCCTGCGCATCCGCCTCGTTCCGTTGCGAGGAGACCTGGACGAGATAGCCGCCCGTGCCGGCTGCGGCCGGGGCGTGCTGGCCCGGATTGGTCGAGGCCACGTGCATCCGCTGTTCGGCCGACAGCGCCAGCGGGGCATTTGCGCCAGATGCGGCGGTGGCAGCGGGCGCATGCCGGGTGGACGCGGTGGCAGGCGCGGCCTGAGCCTCGGGCCGGGCGACGGCCGCGGCCGCGAGGTCAGTCTGATCGCCGCGGACCGTCAGCGTCCTGACCCTGCGCGGTTCGTCGCCGGCGACGGCTCCGCTCGCAACGGTTGCGGGTGGCCTGACATTCGGCGTCACGCTCGCCACTGGCGGCGGATTGGTGTTCTGGTTCAAAGGCGGAAAGACCACGCGCGGACCTGAGGCCGTGGCTTCCCTGACATCGACCGGCTGTTCTTCGCGGGACACCATCTGCTCGGTGCCGTTCTCCGTTGACATCCGGTCCTGGATCAACTTGCTGACCGCATCGCCAGAGGCAACCTTTTGCGGAAGAATCTTGTTGGGCTCGGCGTCGGCCTTGATAACCGGCGGCGGGCCGTTTCGGGCGGTGCCGGCATAGTTGCGGTAAGCATACGCCGCCCCGGTGCCGACGACCGCGAGCGCCAGAACCGCGACCACCGTCGCCATCCCGCCACGACGCCGGGGAGCAGGTTCATCCTCCTCTACGTCGTAGCTGCCGTGATAGCCGAAAGGCGCTTCCGGATAGGTTTCGGGAGGAAACTGGTCTTCATAGGCCTGAGCGCCCCGCCCGTCCGGCAATTGGCCGAACAGCACGTCATCGTAGCGGTCGGTGTCGGCCTGATAATAGGGCTCGGGATCCTGGACCTGGGGCTCGTTGTCGGGATAGACCGCCGCGCGCCGTAAAACGGGGTGCGGAGCAGTTTCGACAGGCGGAACAGCCTGGAGCGGCGGATCGGGTTGAACCATCCGTCTTTGCATCCAAGACGGCGGGCTGGCCGGTTCGACCTCGACCGGAGGGACCGGCTCGAAGGAATCGATGGGGTCATAGCGATCAACCGGATCATCTACCGGAGCCGGTGGCGCGCTTCGTTTGATGTCCTCGAAGGGATCGGTCTGGCCGATCAGCCTGGCAAGTTCGGCAAGCGGGTCGGTTTCCGGCTGATCGCTCGCGCGGTGTTCGTCGCGTCCGTAACCGCCGTCGTCCCGGAAAGGTCTGTCCTGGTATCGGTTAGCCATCGTGATGTCGCGTCCCTTCCGGAAAGGCGCCAACTCGCTTGTTCTAAACGAAACAGCAGCCAGTCAAGCCGTCACCAAACCCCCTTGTGTCGGCTACACCCATTATCGCATCTCGGCCGGCGCATGAACGCCGAGAACGGCAAGTCCTGATGCGAGAACAGAGACAACGCCCTGAACCAGCGCCAGCCGCGCCCTGGTTATTTCTGCATCATTATTGATAATGAAGCGTAAATGAGGCAAATCGCGACCTTTTGTCCAAAGCGCGTGAAATTCGCTCGCGAGATCATAGAGATAGAACGCGATCCGGTGCGGCTCGTGCGCCACTGCGGCCGCTTCGACGGTCCGCGGGTAAAGCGCGAGCCGCCGAAGCAGGCCAAGCTCCGCCGGATCGGTCAGCCGCTCGACGGCGGCATCGCCAAGGAAGGCCCTGCGCGCCGCGTCCTCCTCCGGCAAATCGGGGAACGCCTCGCGCGCGTTGCGGAAGATCGAGAAGCCGCGGGCGTGGCCATACTGGACATAGAACACCGGGTTGTCCTTCGATTGCTCGATCACCCTGGCAAGATCGAAGTCCAATACCGCGTCGTTCTTGCGGAAAAGCATCATGAAGCGCACGGCGTCGGAGCCGACTTCATCGACCACGTCGCGCAATGTGACGAAATCGCCGGCGCGTTTCGACATCTTCACCGGCTCGCCGTTGCGCAACAGCCGCACGAGCTGCACGATCTTGACGTCGAGACTGGCCTTGCCCGCTGTCACCGCCTTGATCGCGGCCTGCACGCGCTTGATGTAGCCGCCGTGATCGGCGCCCCAGACATCGACCATGTTGAGGAAACCGCGGTCGAACTTGGTCTTGTGGTAGGCGATATCGGACGCGAAATAAGTGTAGCCGCCGTCCGATTTCTTCAGCGGGCGATCGACATCGTCGCCGTAAGCCGTGGCGCGGAACAGGGTCTGTTCGCGATCTTCATAGTCCTCGACCGGCGCGCCCTTGGGCGGCGGCAACCGTCCCTCATAGACGTCGCCCTTGGCGCGCAGGAAGTCGATGGTGGCGGCGACCTGATCACTGCCCCCCTCGATCAGCGAACGTTCGGAGAAGAACACCTCATGCGTGATGTTGAGGGCGGCAAGGTCGCCCCGGATCATCTCCATCATCATGGCGATGGCTCTGGCACGCATGGCCGGCAGCCATTCGGCCTCGGGCGCATTCCGCAGCTTGTCGCCGTGCTCGGCAGCAAGCGCCTGCCCGACCGGTTTCAGATAGTCGCCGGGATAAAGCCCTTCCGGAATCTCGCCAATGTCCTCACCCAACGCCTCGCGGTAGCGCAGGAACGCCGAGCGCGCGAGAACGTCGACCTGCGCGCCCGCATCGTTGATGTAGTATTCGCGGGTCACATCGTAGCCCGCAAACGACAGCAAGCTCGCGAGCGCGTCGCCGAACACAGCGCCACGGCAATGACCGACATGCATCGGCCCGGTCGGATTGGCGGAGACGTATTCGACGTTGACCTTCTCGCCCGCGCCGGCCCGGCTGCGGCCATAGCCCTCGCCCTCTCGCAGCACGGCGCGCAGGGCATCCGACCAGGCTTGCGGTTTCAAGGTCAGGTTGATGAAGCCGGGACCGGCGATCTCGGCCTTGTCGATCAGGCCGTCGGCGCGCAGCCGCGTTGCGATCCGGTCAGCGAGGTCGCGGGGCTTCGACTTTGCATCCTTCGCCAGCACCATCGCGGCGTTGGTCGCCATGTCGCCGTGCGAGGCATCCCGCGGCGGCTCGACCACGATCCGCGACAGGTCCAGTCCCGCCGGCAGTGCGCCTTCTTCCGCGAGCGCGGCACATACCGTATGCACCCGCGCCAGCACGTCTGCGAAAAGGTGCTGGGATGGACTGGAATTGGTCATGATATCTGCGATTTACATGGTGACGGACTACGCGCCGCCTAACGCAAATCCGGGGTCGAGTCAAAAAGCCTGCGATGCTCGGTGATGGCGAAGCGATCGGTCATTCCCGCGATGAAGTTGCCGATCCTGCGCGCCGTTTCGGCATCGAGCGCGCGGCTGTCGTCGCCCTCCGGCATCCATTGAGGGGGAAGCGCCGCCGGATCGTCGCGGTAGCGCGCGAACAGGTCCCGGACGACGGTTTCGGCCTCGTCCATCACCCGCTTGACGCGAGGATGCCGATACATCCGTTGTTTCAGGAATGTCTTGATGAGCGCCTCCGCCTCAGCCATTTCCGGCGGAAAGGCGATCAACGCACGGCCGTGGCTGCGCACCTCCGCAGCCGATTGCGGCCGCGCATCGGCAAGCCGCCGCTCCGCCTCGGACACGACGGCCGTAATCAGGCAGGAGATCAGTTCGCGCACCAGCGCGGCCCCTCGCCGGTCGTCGTCCAGCAGCGGGTGGCCGCGTGCGGTGTCGGAAACCATCGCCGCGGTCAGCGGCATCGCCTTCAGGTCATCCACGGCGAACAGCCCGGCCCGCAGGCCGTCGTCGATGTCGTGGGCATCGTAAGCGATATCGTCGGCGAGCGACGCGACCTGGGCCTCGAGCGAGGCAAAACTCCATAGCTCCAGATCATAGGCTCGGTTGAAATCGGCGATTCCGACCGGGATGCCGCGGCGCTGATAGCGCCCGACGGGGTTGCCGGTGCGATCGGTCAGCGGGCCATTGTGCTTGACGACCCCTTCCAGCGTTTCCCAGGTCAGGTTGAGACCGTCGAAATCCGGATAACGGTGTTCCAGCAGGGTTACGACCCTCAACGTCTGCGCGTTGTGGTCGAAACCGCCAAACGCATCGAGGCAGCCGTCCAGCGCCCGCTCGCCGGCGTGGCCGAACGGCGGATGGCCGAGATCGTGCGCCAGCGCCAGCGCCTCCGTCAGGTCCTCGTCGAGGCCGAGCTGCCGGGCGAGCGCGCGGGCGATCTGGGCCACCTCGAGGGTATGGGTGAGACGGGTCCGGTAGTGGTCGCCTTCGTGATAGACGAACACCTGGGTCTTGTGTTTCAGCCGCCGGAACGCGGTCGAATGGATCACCCGGTCACAGTCGCGGCGGAACGCGCTGCGGGTCCTGCTTGGCGGCTCGTCGAACAGGCGGCCCCGGCTGCGGCCGGAATCGCTGGCGTAGGGCGCGCGGGGAGCTGCCATTCCGACTGACACGGCGATTTGCCCCTTCCAATCGTTTGATTCTCGCGCCCGGGGCACTTAACTATGGCTTGCGGGCATTGCAAAATTTTGGACAATGTCCGCAACCGCATACGGAGTCGCCCGATGACCGAAGCCAACATCACCGTCAGCGAACGCGCGGCGCGCCGGATCGGGGAGATTCTCAAGTCCGAGGGCGAAGGCGCCATGTTGCGGATCAGCGTCGAAGGTGGCGGCTGCTCGGGTTTCCAGTACAAGTTCGACATCGAACGCGCCAAGGCCGACGACGATCTGGTGATCGCGCGCGACACCGCCGTGGTTCTCGTCGATCCCGCCTCGGTCCCGTTCCTGACCGGTTCCGAAGTCGATTTCGTCGATGACCTGATCGGCGCGTCCTTCAGGGTGGTCAATCCGAACGCCACCGCGTCCTGCGGCTGCGGCACCAGCTTCTCGATCTAGCTCCCTTGTCACGCGCGGGCCCGATCCGCGCCGGATCAAGTCCGGCCAGATCCCGGCAGTGACACGCGGAAATCCCCCATGCGCATAGCCACCTGGAACGTCAATTCGATCCGGCAGCGGCTGGATCACCTTCTCGCCTGGCTCGGGGAAACCGCGCCGGATGTCGTCTGCCTTCAGGAAACCAAATGCGTCGACGAGCAGTTTCCGCGCGAGGCCATCGAGGCGCTTGGCTACAACGTGGTGACGCACGGCCAGAAGACTTTCAACGGCGTGGCGCTGCTGTCGAAATTCCCGTTCGACGAAACCCGGCCGCGACTCGCCGGCGACGAGGGCGACGTGCAGTCGCGATTCCTCGAAGGCGTGGTCTCGCTCAAGCACGGCGTGGTGCGGATCGCCTGCCTCTATCTTCCCAATGGCAATCCGCCGAATACCGAGAAGTATCCTTATAAGCTCAGCTGGATATCGCGGCTTATTGACTATTCACGCGAGCGGCTGAAAAGCGAGGAAGCCTTCGTGCTTGCCGGCGACTTCAACGTTATCCCCGCGCCGCGCGACGTCTACAATCCGGCCTCGTGGGTTGACGATGCGTTGTTCCGGCCGCAGACGCGGCAAGCCTTTCAGACGCTGCTCGGGCTCGGCCTGACCGATGCGTTGCGCGCAGCCTCCGACGCCGCCGGGGAATATACCTTCTGGGATTATCAGGCCGGAGCCTGGCAGAAGAACAACGGGTTGCGGATCGACCACCTGCTCCTGTCGCCACAGGCGAGCGACCGGCTCAGCGCGGTCGGGATCGATCGTCATGTCCGTGCATGGGAAAAGGCGTCGGACCATGTCCCGGTCTGGATCGACCTTGATCTGGACGCGGCCTGAACCTCAAGCCGCGGGTCCGGTCGTCCCGGTGAATGCTGGGATCGATACGCCATGCCGCTGATGGATGGCGTTTCGGGCGCCAGAACGATGGCGATGTCAGGGATCCCGGTCCAATGGCTGATGTCAGGGATTATGGGTTCCCTGCGCTCCTGAAACGGGCCTCAGTCCCGCCGCCCCTGCACCCAGTGCTCCAGCATCTGCAACGCCATGGCGCGGTCGTCCTCGGACGCCTTCGCGAGCGCCCTGTTGTAGCTTTCGGTGATCCAGGTCTCGTCCGGCTGGGCTGCATCCCGAGCGAGCGTCAGCCACATCAAGCCGCGCGCCGCCTGGCGAGGCAACTGATCGCCGTTGAACAACATCTTGCCCAGCATCGCCTGGGCCTCATGCTGGCCTTTCTGCGCCGCGAGGCCGAGCCAGCGGGCGCCGTACTTGACGTCGTGGGGCGCGCCGATCCCCTTCAGGTAAAGCCGTGCCAAATCGTATTGGGCATCGGCATTGCCGAAATAGGATGCCGCATAGGAGAACATCTCGCGCGCGCGCTCGGCGTCGCGCTTGATCGTGGAATTCGGGATGCCCTGGAGGTAATAGCGCCCCAGCGCGACGAACGCGTTGGCGACCACCGCGGCCTGCGGCGCCGAGGGGCTATCCTCGGCATGGGCATTGGCGATACGGCTGAAATACTCGAAGGCGCGCTGGTCGTCCTGGGTGACGCCATCGCCGTTCGCGTACATCCGCCCCAGCCGCCACTGGGCAATGGGATGCCCGCCTTCGGCCGCGTATTGCAGCGCTGTCAGCGAGGTGCTCGGGGAGACCGCCTTCTTCAGCGCCTGAGCGCTGGACAGAGGCGCGGCGGCCACGGGGAGCGCCGCCGCCGTGGCGGCGTCAGGCTGCCCGGCCACGGTTCCGTCAAAGGCAGATGCCGGCACGCCGGCGCAAACCGCACCCCACGCCAACACAACAAGAACTCTGCTCCTAGACGTCCACATGACGCGACTTCTCGTATACCCCGCCACCGCCGGCTACCGGTCCGATCTGCTGGGCATATTTCCTGAGCTCAGCAGATGTATGGTTGGTCACGCGGCGCTGCCAATTGGTCTTTCGTTCGGTGCGTCCGCCGCTGGTCAAATTTGCGTCAACCCGGGCGGCAGCCACGCCGCTGCGGAGTCCGACGGGTTGATGCCCGGCCAATCCCGCGGCATGAAACAAGCGATGGTTCACACAATGCTGACGGGCCGTCGCATGACGGTTCATCAGCCTGTTCCTCACGCCCGTCCTGACCATCGCCGACCTGTTTTCCCGGCGGCTTTTTTTGATCGGATCGCTCCAGGCAAGGGAATTTCCCCAAGCCCAGATGAGCGTCCGCCTTCAGCCGACATTTGGAATAATTCACGAAGTGGTGTGGCTAAATAGCGGCGTCTGCAAGAGCCAGCTGTTGACAGGGTTAAATGTCCGATCGGTGTTGCGCGCTGGCAACAAAAGTGGCCGCCCTGCAACCATCGTCCGGTCGGCCCCGTTTCGGAACGGCTTCAAGCTATAAGCCGGGCACCGCCTTAATTTTTTGACGCGTTTTCTTCACGCGAACCGGTCCCCACTTCGCTCGAAAACGCTATGGCTTCTCACATATTGAGCACGCGGCCGTAAGCGTCGAGCACCGCTTCCTTCATCATTTCCGACAGCGTCGGATGCGGGAAGATGGTGTGCATCAATTCTTCCTCGGTGGTTTCGAGGTTCATCGCCACCACATAGCCCTGGATCAGTTCGGTGACTTCGGCGCCGATCATATGCGCGCCCAGAAGCTGGCCGGTTGTCTTGTCGAAGATCACCTTCACCAACCCCTGATCCTCGCCGAGCGCGATGGCCTTGCCATTGCCGGCGAACGGGAAGCGGCCGACGCGGATGTCCCTGCCCGCTTCCTTGGCCTTCGCCTCGGTCAACCCGACGGAGGCGATCTGTGGGTGGCAATAGGTGCAGCCGGGGATCAACAGCTTGTCCATCGGGTGGGGCTTCAGCCCCTTGATCGCCTCGATGCAGATGACCCCCTCGTGCTCGGCCTTGTGCGCCAACATGGGCGGCCCCGCGACGTCCCCGATCGCGTAGATGCCGGGCACGCTGGTCCTGCCGTAACCATCAATCACGATGCAGCCGCGATCGGTCTTCACGCCGAGTTTCTCAAGCCCAAGGTTCTCGATATTGCCGACCACACCGACCGCCGAAATCACCCGCTCGAACTCGGCGGTGACCGGCTTGCCCTTGCCATCGTCGATTGTGGCGACGACGCTGTCGGCCTTTCTGTCGAGCTTGGTGACCTTGGTTGAGGTCATGATCCTGATGCCCTGCTTCTCGAACTGCTTGCGGGCAAGGCCGGCGATCTCGGCATCTTCCACCGGCAGGATCTGCGGCAGCACCTCGACGACCGTGACCTCCGCACCCATGGTACGGAAGAACGAGGCGAACTCGATGCCGATCGCGCCGGAGCCGACGACCAGCAGCGACTTTGGAATCTCCGGTGCGACCATCGCCTCGAAATAGGTCCACACCAGCTTCTTGTCGCCCTCCAGCCCCGGCAGCGCGCGCGGCCGCGCGCCGGTGGCGACGATGATGTGCTTGGCCTGATAGCTGCCTGCGCCCAGCACGCCTTTCGGCGAATCGGCGCTGCCCGCCTTCACCGTGATCTTGCCGGGCGCGTCGATCGACGCCTCGCCCCAGATCACGGCGACCTTGTTCTTCTTCATCAGGAAGCCGACGCCCTCGTTGAGGCGCTTCGAAACCCCGCGCGAGCGTTGCACCACGGCTTTTGGGTCGTAGCTCACCTTCTCCGCGGACAGGCCGTAATCCTTGGCGTGCTGCATGTAATGATAGATTTCCGCCGAGCGCAGCAGCGCCTTGGTCGGAATGCAGCCCCAGTTCAGGCAAATGCCGCCGAGATGCTGTTTCTCGACGATCGCGGTCTTGAAGCCGAGCTGCGCCGCGCGGATCGCGGTGACGTAGCCGCCGGGACCGGAGCCGATGATGATGACGTCGAAGGAGGTGTCAGGCATAAATATTCGCTATTCCGAAGTGAGTTTGTCTGGCTCCCCGTTCCTCTCCGTTGCGGGAGAGGAAAAGAAGATCCTACACCATCATCATCACAGGGTTCTCGATCAGCGTCTTGAATGCGCCGATCAACTCCGCGCCGAGCGCGCCATCGACCGCGCGGTGATCGCAACTCAGCGTCACGCTCATGATGTGCGCGGCCTCGATCTTCCCGCCCCGCACGACCGCGCGTTCCTCGCTGGCGCCGACCGCGAGGATCGTGGCGTGCGGCGGGTTGATCACCGCGGTGAAATCCTTGATGCCGTACATGCCGAGGTTCGACACGGCCGTGGTGCCGCCCTGATATTCCTCGGGCTTGAGTTTTCGCGCCCGCGCCCGCGCGGCGAAGTCCTTCATT
>NZ_MKSM01000022.1:6994-20287 GCF_001897285.1 Nitrobacter sp. 62-23 | reverse complement strand
GCGCTACGATAAACGTGCCGACATCTTCATGTCGGCCGTCTGCATCGCTGCCGCAATAACCTGGTGGACGGCCAATTGAGTCTCGACCCTAGTAGGCGTTCCTGCCTCGTAGAACTTCCAAGGGTGTTTGGATCAGAATCAGTAAATCCAGTCCCAGTCGCCAATTGTCGATGTACCAGAGATCGTGATCCACGCGCCGTGCGATGTGCTCGGTCGTTGGAGTTGGGCCTCGACACCCATGGATCTGCGCCCATCCGGTTAGCCCAGGTTTTACCCGTTGGCGAAAGGCATAATTTCTGACGAGTTTGTCAAAATGATTGTCATGCGCAACTGCATGAGGCCTTGGTCCCACAAGCGACATGCTGCCGCTCAGGACGTTGAATAATTGTGGCAATTCGTCGATGCTCGTCTTTCGAAGCCACCTGCCGACGCGAGTAACCCGACTGTCAACGGGACGCGCTTGAACCGCAGTAAAGCCATCCTCAAGGGTCGACATCGTTCTGAATTTGCAAATTCTGAAACTTCGGCCGTTAAAGCCAAGTCGTTGCTGTCTAAAGAGAACTGGTCCGCGCGAATCCAGCTTTATTGCCACCGCAGCCATGATGAGAAGGGGCGCTAGAAGGACCAATACTGCGCTTGCCCCGATAAGGTCGATGGCGCGTTTCGCCAAATCCTCTGTGCGGCTCAATGGACCGCGCTGCAATTCCACGCGAGTCATCGCGCCCAGATCGCGGCGAGGCAGGTCGAGAATTTCTTTGCAGGCTCCGGTCGGGACAATGGTAATCGGAAGCGGCAGCAATCTCAATTCGTCCGCAAATGCTCGAAGCTCCGACCATCGGTTCAAATCTGCGGTAACGATCACCTCTTCAATATCCGAGCCGCGAATATGTCCTACGATATTTTTGGCAAGTTTTCGCCGCAGGTTCGAGCCAGCGCCTCTCGGAGGCAAGGCAAATCTGGTGCTTACGTCCATGCCAATTTTGCACAACTTCCGGCTAATCGGCTCATAGCCTTGCGCGGGGTCGACAATCAAGGCCACCCTTCGGCAGGAGAATCGATGCTCGGAGAGCCCTTTTTTCAGCAGTTCCCGGATAATTGTTCGATTGGCGATCAGGCCGATCATGCCAAAAGCGGCAAACAGAATACTCGTTGCACGCGAGAGTTCGCTGCCAATTTTCAAAGCGAAGACGATGCCTGCCAGCAGCAAGAACACACCTACCCAAGCCGTAAAAACCATCCGGATCTGACGCCGCCAACTGAGCAGTTCAGTGGGCTTGTACCGGCCTTGATATTTCAGCAGGGGGCTGAACAGAATCGCTACTAATGTCGCTGAGCCGAGGGGTTTTCCTATTTCTATGTGCAGACCTTCACTCAACTGATAAAAAAGGCTCGCGCAGAAACTGGCCGAGACAATTGTCAACACATCGAAGGCAATCGCCGTCGTCTCTATCCACTCATAGCGGATCGGCCATTTACTACCGATGCTCTCTAAGGGAATCAGGTCTAAGTCGCGGGCAGATACTTTTCCCGCTTCTGCAAATTCAATCTTCCGTCGGCTAACAAAATTCATGGATAAAAAACCAACACTAAGAATTCGGGTGTTTAAACACAAATAATTATAATTTTCAAGAAAAAATAAAAATTAAAATAACGCAGTGGTTGAACGAGGTTTGTTAAGAATTTCTATCTACGGTCGCTTCACGCGAAATATCTTAATGGGGACCTACCCCGCTGATGTTGTTTGTGATTTTTAACCTTTTTGCGGGCCTCTTGACCGGAGCGCTTTTCGGCGTTCAAACACTATTTCTGATTGTATTGTTTTTGCCGATTGGAGCAATCTTCGGGCTGATCGCCGGGATATCGATTGGCTTCGGCCAGTGGGTTGGCGCGGGGATCGCTCTTCAACTTGGATACCTTGGCGGCGCATTTTTGCGAAGCATGTTTGAGCGCTTTATCATTGGCGTTGAACTTCATACAAGCGGCAGGTTGAAGAGATTGTCGGGAACCTCACATAGTGAGCTTCCACCTCATTATTGATTGCGTATTATCTTGAGATAATCCGGATTGAGTTCACCTATAATACGTTCCGCAAGGGCTCGACCGTCGGTCGAGGCCGTTTTGTACGCGTTGGCTAAAATCGGCTTGAGTGCGGGTAGGCGACGAAAGATGAGGCTGATGTCGCCTTTGATCATATCCTGCAGCTCAGGGTCCGCAGGCCCGCCAGTCAAACGTAACGTTGCTTTAAGACGGGGCGGAATCAAACTGGTTTCGTTAGGACCGGTGTAGTACGCCATCTTTAGTAGAGCCTTGGGATCAGCGTTTGGCCATCTGTATCTCTCCGCAAGCAGTGCGAAAGTCAACCACACGTCGCTGCGGAGCGGAGCGTATCGCAATGCGCGGGTAAGATCACCGAGCGTCCCTTTCTCGCTGGAAGGGACAGCCTCCGAGCGTTTAAGCAGCAGAATTGTTCCTGCAAATGCGCTTTCTGCCCAAAGGTCCCCTCGCACACCTGCAATCGTCGCGGCTTCTTTGAGGCTGTTTCGTTGGTAGATCGAAACGGTTGAATGAATGTCGACGAACGGAGACGCAACGACTTCGGATATATGTTGCTCCGGCAGCAGCAGCCAGAACGCTTCAATGATAAGGATTAGCCCGGCCAGGAGCGCAACCTTCATACGTGGTTCGGGCGAGTTCTCAGTTGGATAGAAGTCTTCGGCTGTTCCAGTGTGCGAATGTGCCAATGCCGCGTTTTCAATCGTGCTGCGGCTCTGGCTCCAGGCGAGTCCGGCAACGGCGCTGACGAATATGGATGCCGGCAAGGTGAGTACGCCGCCATTGGTGAACACGAGAATTAAGGCGACGACAACGACTCCGGCTCCAGCGCTTGCGTAGACGTAATCGCGGCCGCGCGTTACTGCCCCTCGAGCAAATGCCGTGGCTATGCCGCCCAACGCCAAGATGAAAATCCAGAGAAATGTTCGCCCCATTTCGATCGTGATGAGGGCTGCGGCCACCTCGGCTCTTCCCGATTGTGCATGGTCAACCTCCCGGTAGACCGGCAAGAGACTCTCGAAGGTTCCCGCTCCGGAGCCGAGAGCAGGCGCGTCCGATAGCATTCGGTCTACGACGGTTTGATTCTGCGACGATGATGTCGTTGCAGAACCCGTGTCTCTTCCGGGCTGCACTGTCGCGAGGAAAGTGAGCAGGGTTATTGCGCCGACTGCGATGACACCCGCTCGCCCCCAGGCACCGAACGACCACTGCCTGACGACTAAAATGCCGATCAGAACTCCCGCGCCAAAAAGGCCAGCAAAGATAAGCATTATATCGGCTTCGATGAGAAGCGCTAATGTGCAAATAGCCAAGCCGATGGCTCCGGCGATGAATCCGGCTATCGCCCATTGCCGGGATTCCGGCCCGCTTCGTCTGCTGCGCAATCGCTCGCGCAGGCGAACCTCGGTTGCGCTCGCCAGCGTGACACCTGCCGCTGCCAGAATCGACGTTCCGGAAATATCGCCTGTGGCGTTGTGCTGGGCGAGATCAAGGTACCCCAAGCTGTCAACGATCCGAAGTACGGCTGCGGATACTGCAACGAAGGTCAGAAAATAGAGCGTAAGCTCGGCCATCCGCCTGTCGAACGCCACCACCATTACGACGCCGGCCGTGGAAAGCGCGGCGCAATATTGGACGAAGGCCAATAGGGTCGCGCCAGTATCGACGGTAATCGAACCGGAAACAGGAGAACCCAAAGCGTTCGAAGCGCTGGACCAGACGCTATTGGAGAGCCAGTCGCCGGGGAGGGGAATAGCCTGCAACAGCATCCACAGACACGGAAGAAGCAGAACGACACCCGCAAATAACGACATGGGAGAGCGGCGTGGTCGACTAAGATAGCTGCCGTACCGGGAGGCTCCCAGGGTAATCAACGCAACAGCAAGACAGGCGCAGATGAGACCCAAGGCCAGGTTGGTGCGAACCAGGCCGACTGCAGCAGAAAACGCAACTGCAATCGGCAGAACGACGAACGAAAAAAGCATCGTTTTTCCCGCACGGGTCAGCTGAGGCAGAAGACAGGTGGCTACGGGCTGGATCTGCGAGCGGTCTAATGTGCCAAGATTGGCGTCGGTGTCGTAATCACGGTGGTGGCCGCTCCATTAATCGTGTTCTTCAGTATGTAGCCATTGGTGGCATAGGTTATCGGATCGTTAGCCGTTGCCATAATTGTTCGCAGGAAGGTCAAGAACTTGGTCGTTTCGACCGACGAGGCGTTGGATGTATAGACAACATCCTTGTTCCGCATCTCGAAGTTCTGGGCAAGGAAATATCCCGAAGGATCACGCAAATTGAGGTGATATACTATAGGTATGATTGGTCCTTCAAAGTGGCTGCAATCAACCCCGAGCCTGGCGGCGACTTCCCGTGTTTCTCCCCGGTAGAGGAATACGAAGCTGGGATCGGCAAGATTATCATTCAAACCCTGATGCTTCCCGATGGCTTCAGCGAGCGAGAGGCGCCACGCATCGAACTTGAACTGGCCTTGCTGCCCCGCAGCTCCAAATGCAACGAAGGTCTGGGGTTGGCTGTAAAGATAAATAACGTCGTTCGGGAGCACGTAGATGTTGTTGGCAGGTTCGTAAAGCAAGGCGCCAAACGGGACGCTCGCTCGGTGCTTGTCGCGCTCTAACGACACCCAAAGGTCGTATCCTTGATTCATCGGACCACCGGCCCTTGCGACATAGTCCAGGATGCGTTCACCGGAGGGATTGGCCGGGAATCGCCCCGCCGAATGAACATCACCCAGCACGCTGACGAGGGACGTATTCTGTTGAGCCAAGGCAACGATAACTTGAGGCTCCAGAGCGCGGGCTTTCAGATGCTCGACGATGTAGGATTCGATTTGTGCGGGCGTACGTCCCTTCGCGGGTACCGGACCTGCGTATGGCACTGTAATCGTTCCGGACTGATCGACGGCCTGATTGGGAATGGTGACGAAATTACCTGCGCGAACTCCCGTGTCGGACGTAAAAAGTCCGCCGGCAGCAGCCTCGAAGATCGTCACGCTGACGATATCGCCGACACCAAAACGAAACGCTTTTGGCGGAGTCCTGTCAGCGAAAGCCTTGGACAGTCTCGGGGTATAATCCGCTAAAACCTTTACGACCTGAGGAGTAACATCCACCGTAGCGTACGGTAAGTTTACCGGCACACCGCCTTCTGAGCGCTTTTCAACGTCAACGCCTTGCGGACCGCTGGCGGGGACGGTCGAGCATCCACTAACCAGAAGCGCCAGGAGAACCGACGTCAACGCATAGTTTCTTATTGTCAGCCTCAGAGGTGCCCCCAACATCAGATCGAGATTCGACAAAATCTCGCATTTTAGGGAGATTCAGAACAGGGGGGATTGAGCTGTGGCGCTCGAAACTCAAAAACTGTGGCGTGGTTGCAACAGTTTCAGGTGAGCTTTACGACGGCGTGTCACTCGGTCCGTAATGCGAATAATAACTTTCATTGTAATAATCGCTCCGCGAGCCGTCGTAGCTGGCCATTCCGTTGATGTCGGTCTTGTTTAACACTGTGCCGATCACATTCTCATAAACGTTCGGCGCGGAATGGAGCGCATGTTTCACGACATCGATTTTGGTTCGACCCCATTCCACGACGTAGACGAAACAATCGACGAATGTCGAACTTGCTCGGGCATCAACGATGGGCGCCAGCGGCGGAAGGTCGATAATGACATAGTCATAAGTTGAGCGCAGTTTTTCGACCAGGATGCGCATCGGATCGGTGGTAAGCATTTCGCTGCTATGAAGGAGGGTGCGGTTTTTCACCGCTGGCAAAAAGACCAAATTCGTCTCGGTGTCCGTCCATATAGCCTGCTCGATTGGTTGCGTTCCAAAAAGGACTTCGACGAGGCCGATTTTTGCATTTGGCGCGAGTACCTTCGACAGGGACGGGTTTCTGAGATCGCAATCGACGAGGATCACGTTTTTCCCGCTTTGACCGATGAGTTGAGCCAGGCAAGCGGCAATTGTGGACTTGCCTTCGTCGGGCTGTGTAGAAGTCACGCCAATGACTTTATTGGAAGCTTGACCGCGGCTCAGATCGATCCCAAGCTTGATGGACCGTATGGATTCCGCAAATCTCGACAAGGGCATGTTCACTACCGCCCAGTGCAGCGATGAGGCCTTCGACAAAGTCCCGAGGCCTTTTTCCTGGTTGTAACTTGGCGATTTGGCCGGATCGAGCAGCGGAACCACTGAAAGGCAGGGCAGGCCCAAAGTTTCTTCCAACTGGGTCGGTGTTCGGAAGACGCGATCCATCAAATCCCTCAGGAATGCCAAACCCGAGCCAAGAACAATTCCGCCAAAGAGGCTGAGCGCGAAAACAACAAGTGTTTTTGGTTTGCTCTTTTTGAGTGGAGGCGTCGCCGCATAAATCACGCGCGCTTCGGAGATCGGAAAGGACTGCTGCTGGGTTGATCCCATGTAGCGCTGCAGGAATGTGTCATAGAGGTTGCGATATTCCTTGGCTTTAGTCTGTAGCTCGCGCAGGGTTATTCCGGCGGCATTCGTTGACCGCGAAAGGGCCACCGCCTCTGCCAATTGCTTTTCAATTTCTTCCTGGCGCTGCTTGGCGATCGCTTGATCGTTCCTGACAGCCTCGGTGAGGCGATGTACTTCCTGCAAAATGGATTTGCGGGTATCTCGCATCCGATTCCGCAAATTTACGACAGCCAAGTGATCCTTTCCGAACTTGGCTGCATATTCATTCTCCCGTCGTTGCAAATCGAGATATTGTTGGCGGAGCGCGGTAATGATCGGGCTGACAAGGAGGTCGGATCCAGCGGCATCTATCGTCCCGATAGAATCAGAGGTTTCGGGGTTTTTCTTCAAAACGCTTTCGTATCGATCAAGGCGCACAGTGGCCTCGGTCGTTTGTGCCCGGGCAGCGGCCAGCCGACTGTTCAGCTCCGCAATCTGCTGTTCATCAATTGGCTTCCCTTCGCTGGACGTCACGATATTGTGCTGCGACTTATAGGCATTGACCGCGCGTTCTGCGTTATCGGCTTGTTCGCCCAACGCCTTCAGGCGTTGTTGCAGCCAGAGTAGCGCGTTCTCGTTCGCTTCGAATTTGGCGTTGAGTTGGTCTGCAATGTATCCGTTTGCGATCAGGTTGGCGATTTTGGCGGCTTCGGCCCCGTTGCTCCAGCTAAAACCAATATCGATCACATTGCTGGCTTCGATGCGCGTAGCAGAGAGGCTTTTTTGAAAGGCCTCGATCATTTCTTCCGACGGTTGGCCTGTAGCATCGTCATTCGATGCTCCCCCTAACCACCGTCGTATTCGCTTGAAGAGGCCTGATTGGTTCAGATTGCTATTATTGTCAGACCTAAGTTGCTGTATGGCCGAAATGATGATGCTTCTCGATCTGAGAATCTGAAGCTGTGTCTCTATGAGGTTTCGATCGATTGCGCGTTCCGCCCCAAGCGATTGCTGCTGGACAAGCGGCATATTTGGGTTTCCCAGCAACAATCGAGTGTGTGCTGTATAGGTTGGCGGAGTAACAACCAGGTAGAGCGCGCCGAGGGCCAGTAAAATAGCAGTTGTGAATATAACTAACGCATACTGGCGGCGGACGAGACCTTTGATAAAATTGATCGTATCCTCGAAGTTGTTCTCGTTCGCCGGCTGCATGCCCTCGATATTTTGATATGCCAGTCGTGTTCTGTCCGCTTGCGGCGGGTTGCTTTGTAGCATAGGATTTTTATCCATACCCGGTTTTCAGTCGCGCTCAGGCAAACGGGCGATCAGAATGCGTAGTTTTTCAAAACTATTCGAATAAAGAGCGGTTGTCCAAATCAAATATGAATCCGACTAGTTTATCGTAAATCGGAACCCCTTTTTTTGGACGGCAGAAACCCTCGCTGTTTGAATTAGATGTCAGATATTTGAGATTTTTGGAGCGGCTCAAAAAATTTAACTTGGAAAATCATTAATTATATTCCGGATAGTATTCAATCTCTGACTCGGTTGCATACAGAGGTTCGGCGTCAATTGAACGCTCGGGGAGTTAAAGATGCAGCGGAACTTCGATGGTTAAGAGGACGAATCAAGTTCGCGTGAGAGGTCGCGCTTCGTCCCGCATGGAGATATCAGGGATCGTATGCTCCAGCCAGGTTCGCATGTGCGCTAAGTGCTCATTCGCATTGAAACGTGACGTGGACTTGTTGCTGCCAAACGCCAGCGGTTTTCCTCTGAATTGTTGATTGTCCGATGCTGCAAAAGGCCATAGCAAAAATCAATTCGTCGGGGGGCAATCGCGGCGAATTATTCGCGAGCCTGTACATCATTGGGTGTGCCAACGGGGTGACGGCACGAATAACAGAATCGATTCAATCCAAGGGATTGCTCGATGCGGCTATCGAAATGTTCGGCGTCAGCATTATCGTGTGGGCTGCATGTTTTGTCGGCGTGTCGTTGATTTTGGACGATCGAAAAGGGGAAGTCCAAAAGGCCGATCTGGTGTTGTCAGCGCCCGTTTTGCTGTTGATCGCTCTTCCGGTTGGGGCCGCGAGTTGGCTCGCACTGACGATATTGAGCTTATACGTCTTAATTTTCGGACAGCCGGGCGATTCACTTCGTCGGGGGGCCATTGTTCTTCTAGCTGTCACCGTGCCCATGTTGTGGAGTCGACTTATCTTTAATCTGTTTGCCAGGTTTGTATTGGAGATAGACGCCACTCTCGTTGCGTGGATGCTCGGCACACATCGGACCGGAAATCTCGTCGAATTTGCCGATCATTCCGGCTCACTTGCTATCTTTCCTGCATGCTCCTCCCTTGCCAATGTGTCGCTGGCGCTGCTCTGTTGGGTGACGGTCAGTCAGTTCGCGCGGCATAAGTGGAGTTCCCGGGATATATTCTGGTGCCTGTTGGCTTGCTTCTCCGTTGTCGCTGTAAATGTGCTTCGCATCAGCCTCATGGGTGTCAACGCCTCGTTCTATACGATGCTCCATGGTTCCATATCCGAAAGTTTGTTAAGTATAGTTATGTTGGGTTTGGTTTTATCGATCAGTCTCGCAGGCGTCCGGCATGATACAGTCCTCCGCACTTAGGTGGTTCATTGTATTGGTGCTGATACCGACGATCGGTTGGAAGGTAACTCTCCGGCCTGAAAATCTGGGGGAGATACAGAGTGCAGTCATCAAGTTCCTGAAAGACCAGAAGTTTGATGTCCACTCAACCAGTGAGAGCCTAGAGGACATGCCCGTTATCGAAGGGCGGAACGAAACTTGCCATCTGCGAATCGCACGAGTCTCTCCACTTGGACACGAGGCGGAACTTGTACGCAGAGCAAGCGCAACGAACGATCGAATCTTTTATGTTTTCCGTGGCGTTGAATACCAGAAGCAACCCGTTCGCCGAACCTTGGCGAATTATTTCTGGTTTAGGTTTCTTCGAGAACTGGGTTTGGTGTCGCGGATTCCCCCTGTGTTTGCCGTTATGACTTCATGTGTGGACCGGCAAATTCCCTGGACAGAATTGGGTGCGCAGGAGCCGACGTAAGGCGCGGGAGTCGCGGCAAGAGCGCTGTTAATGCCCAGCCGCAAAACCCTGACGCACGAGATCGTCCAGGATGGCGCGCACGAGAATTCCTTGGTTGCGGAAATGTGTCGACTGGGTGCCGGGCTCTGGAATCCAGCCTCCGCTATTGTGTAACGCCACCAAACGCCAATTGTCGTCGAACACCGGTGAACCGGACGAGCCAGGCAAAGTATCAGTCAGATATTGTGCCAACACCTCGTCGCAATAGACCAGCTCATTATCAACCAGGGCGACCTGCTTAGGACCGCCAGCAGGATGCTGGACGATATTGACGCCTTGGTTTGGACCGAGGGGCACCCGCTCCAGCGCGATGCTGCCAAAGCGCAGGCCGGGACTGCCCTCGACCGCCACAATGGAGTAATCGAGCTTTTCGTTGGTGGTGAAGAAGAGGTCCGGCCGTAGCCGGAAATAGACTCCTTCCGACAACTTGCCGTCAGCGTCGATCTCATAGTTGAAGCGCGCTTGAGCATTGCCTGCGACGGCGGCGGTTGGCAGGACGTGGTTATTGGTCATCAGGCAGTCGTCCGCGATCATGAAGCCGGTTCCGAGCCCCAACTGCGGCACGACGATCTGGGCGACAGCGCGGGCAGAGCGGATGGCCTGAGTCAGGAATGAGACCGGACGCAGATTGTTAGCCTCGATCATCGCCTCAAGCGGCGCCACCCGCCCCACGATGGCGCGGAGGGTCATTTTCTGTGTCGGGGTCGTCGCGCCGACGGTGTGCCACACGAAAGGTCTGCCTTCGATGGGGCGCAGGGCATCCAAGGACGCTGGCGCCCCGGCGGGGCTGATTTCGAGAGTGCCGGGGCGCGCAGCAATTTTTTGGGGCGATCGCATCTCAGCTGCCGGCGTTACGCAGAGCCTCTTCCTGGGCGTTGAGTTCGAGGCTCTCGCTTTCGAGCGCCTGAGCAACCTGCTTGAGCTGATTGGCAATATTGGCAAGGCGGCCAGTGCTCGAGCGCGTGATGACCACGGTCGATGCCACGGTACCGAGATCGCCGACGCCGCGGCCAGTGCTGGAGCGGGTGATAACCAGGGTGGACGCCGCCGGGTTGGCGCCGAGGTCACCGACACCGCGGCCGGTGCTGGAGCGGGTGATGACCAGGGTTGACGCCGCTGGATTGCCGCCGAGATCGCCGACGCCGCGGCCGGTGCTGGAACGCGTAATAACCACCGAGGATGCCGCGAGACCGCCCAGGAAGCGGGCACCGTCGGTTAGATCAAAGGAATCGGCGGCCGCGCCCGAAAAGGCGGTGTTTACATCGACGCCATTTTTTTCAAATAGTTCGAGCGTGTCGGCAAGAAAACGCGCGCGGGCCGCAGGATTGGAGAGCAGGGTGGTTTCGAGATCTTCGAGCGTAGCCATCTTCGTCAGTTCCTTCCGTTGGTAGTGACCTTCCTCAGGCGATTGCCTCTTCCAGCATCCGTCTGATCTTGACCTCGTCCGAGACGTTGCGCGCGCTGGCGAGGATGGCGCGGATGCGATCCCTCTCCACCGCCGTAAAGACGGACGCAATGTCGGCGGCCAGCGCCTCATCTTTGAAGACGCGGTGGCAAAGTTCACAAGGACCCAAGGCCTCGCCGGGGTCCGGGAGCCGAGCGGCCAGCGAAGGATCGCGACGGCGCACGGTGTCATACAGCGCGCTGAAGCCCTGCCGCTTCATGCAGCGGAACATCAACGAGCCTTCGAGCCGGTCCCAAACCTGGGCCAGTGTCCGTTCATAGAGATTGCCCAGCGACAATCCCGGTGTCGCCCGGTTGAACACCGAGCAGCAAGGATAGACCTCGCCATCCCAGAACACCGTCAAGTCGTGATAAATGCGCTTGTAGCAGGCGTATGCCTCGTGTTGCAGTTCCACCTGGTAGCTCTGGGGCGACAGGCCGCGATTGCGGGCATTGCCGGTCGGCAGCACCAGGCGGTTGACCAATTCGACATTGGGATCGCCGACAAGGTCAGGGAAAACGTGTTGCAGCTTTTCCTCTGCAGAATAGAAGCTGGCGGCGATAACGACATTCACACCCTTGCGTGCGCAAGCCGCGATCACTCGCCGGACATTGTCCTGCGGCACCCATTTGCCATGGGTCGGGTCATAGCTGATGCTGAGAACCTCCATGCCAAGATCGGCCAACGGATTGACGGTGGCGCTCGCCGCCTCGTCGGTTTTGGCCCAGTCGCAGGCGGAGATCATGGAAAACTTCATGCCGTGGGAATGCATGCGCGCGGCAATCTGTTTGATCTCAGGTAGAAACAGCAAGGGTTCGCCGCCGGTGAAACCGCCCTGGGCAAACACTCCGAGGGAAGCCGCCTGATCGACGAGATCAAGAGCGAACGGCAGCGACATCGTTTCGGTGCGCTTTGGCGTGCAGCCATAGCAGCAGAAGTCGCAGGCCAGGCTGCATTTCATGGTGTAGTTGAGAATGAGGACGTTGAACGCGTCAGCCTCGATCGACATGCCGGCGGCGGCGGCCAAAGCGTTATCCTGCAGTTTCTGACTGCGATGCTCGTCTCGGGACCAGCCGACAAGCGGCCTGTCCTCGCGGCGAGTTTTACCAGGATCGGCGGCAGGCAACGGCTTGGCCACGACAGGCTCCAACAATAACATTTACATTAATTCGGATTGTGAAACGTCAAAAATAATATAACATTTGATATATGGTGCGCTGGTATATTACCTCGTCTGTTTCCATTATGCGGGCGAGATCATCTGACGTCCCGTGACAACACGGGAACGCCTCGCTTCTTCATCGAAGGTTTCGGGGATATCCTAGGAATTACGCTAAGCTATTCAAATTACTTTCTTAATGACGCCGCACCATCATCTCTCTTTTCAGCGACAATCGACTTGCTTGTTCGCTCCGTCGACCCGCGGATCAAATTATGCCGTCGTTATTATTCGTCATAACGGATTTATCAAGTACATAACGTTTGATAACATATCGTATATCGCCATTCAATTTATTTTTCGCTCTCTCCGGCTTGAGCCCGCGCCTGCTGATTGGCTGCGTTATCAAGCTGCGAACGACCATTCTGCACGGAACGCGCGTTTTCCCAGGTCAGACGTAACCTCCGGATTTTTCACGAGGTTGGCTGTTCTGACTTGGGCAGGAGCGCGAACTGACGCCGAGGAATTACACGGCCGGGCAGACCTCGGAATCTTGCGGGAGGCGGATCACAGGGGGAGAAGAGCGGTGCGATCTGTTGCCGCACCAACAACCGAAGCGGCCTCGGCTGCGGCTGAATGACGGACCGTGACGCGCGCTCGTTTCGGCGAGCGCGGCAAACAAGCCGCTCTATAAATGGCCGCGGAGCGGCAACTCCTCGGGTACGCCGGGGGCTACCAGATCCCCGGCGTACCGTCGGTCAATTCCTTCGGCGCGTGCTGTCGTCGATCGCCGCCGGAGATAATACAGCAGTGCATCCGCTGCACCTGGCTGCCTGCTGCCTACATTTCCGGGCGGCGGCGTCACATTCACGAAAACGCGGCCGAACCGCCATCAGCGCATATCAAAAGCCGATTGTGATCGGAATACGCGCTGGTCATCGCTCAAGAGCATTGTCCGGCTCATGGAGTTCCACTTAGCCGAAAGATGCTCAGTACCCCATCCAGCGGGGCGGTTCGTTCAACTTGTCAGGCCAGGTCAGAGCCTTCGTCGAATACCAGTTGTCGACTTCCTTTTTTACGAAGT
>NZ_MKSM01000022.1:0-6950 GCF_001897285.1 Nitrobacter sp. 62-23 | reverse complement strand
TGATCTCTGACCTTGTACTTGACCTGATCCCAGTTTTCTTCAATCCGATTCCAGTCCATTTTTATTCCTCCTCCATGGTAGCGAAGGAGAAATCGGCCCCTGCACGTTTGTTCCGTGGTCAAATAGTCGCACCCCGGATGCGAGTTCGGTTTGCTGCTGCGGCTGCGAAAGCGGTTGCCGGATTGTCATGTCGGGAGACGTTGGAATGATGCAGAAGACCGGAAGCGGAAAACACAGGACGTCCTATCCGGACCCCGATGCGACTGAGTTTGTTCACGATGTTGAGGAGTATAGCGCCCCCGATCTCCCCGAACGGTTGAGCGATCCCATGCGGGTCGACCTGGGATTGCTGGCGCGGATCGACGCGGCCAGAAAAGCAGGCGGGCCGGTCGGCGAGCACTCGGTCTGGTCGCGATGGTACGACTCCCAGGTCGAGGAATTGCGTGGCCGGTGGATGGCGCTGTTCGACTTCTACAAAATCGCCGCGCGATCGCCCGAGGATGCCTGGATGCAGCTTGCGACCGCTTTGGCGCGCGACTTCGTTCCGGGCCTGCTGGTGGAGAACGTTTTTCCGACCCAGGATCTGCTCATCGAACAGGCGCGGCTTTTCGCCCTGATCACGGACGTGTCGGAAGCCGTGCGCGCGCGGCGTGGCGAGGCGGACGACCAGGTTTCGGAACGAACGGTGCTTGAAGAGGACTTTTTCAACGAGCAACCATGGAACGCCGAGCTGTTTGGCAAGAAACCGGACAGCATCGATACTCTGATGGCGAGGTTTGCGCGGGAGAAAGAACGCTTCGCCAGATTGCTGATCGAGCAATATTGGTCAAAGACCGCGATTATGTCATTCTTTGCCGACTCCGGCCTTGATCTGCCCGAATTCGTTCTCGATTTGCCGGAATGAGGACGCCCAAAAACGATTTCGTTTGAAAACACCAGTTCGTCATGCCACACGCCGGGAACGGGTTAGACAAAACGCGTGCCGATGCGTTGGTGCCGTAGCCTGAAACCGGCAAAATAGGCTACGTCCATCATCCCCGTCACGGCCGGTTGTCACCCGGCATGTGCGCGCGATAACGCAACGAGGGCGCGGAAAGTTCCACAGGGCAGGTGGTTGCACAGGAAGGTGGATTGTCGGCCTCCAGGTTATCGTCCGATCCAAGGAGGCGGGCGAAAAATCGCTACGCCGCCGTCCTCATCCGCTCCGGCGTGACGGCGCGCTGGCCTGGGCCGGCATGTTTTCGAGCAAAATTTGCAACGTCTTCAGTGTCGATTGATCGGCCACACCGTCGACACGCTCCGGACGGAAGTGACGCTGAAAGGCCGTGACCACTTCCGCGGTCGTTTTGTCGAATGTTCCGCTGGCCTTGATGCCGTAGCCGTATTGCGCCAGCGATTGCTGGAGCGCGCGGACATCGTCGCCCTCGCTGCCGGTCTTCAGTATCTCTCCCGGTACAATCGGCACCGGCCGGACCCAGTGCCCGACGCCGGAATCCGCCAGCGAATGCCATGGGAATTTCTCGCCGGGGTCCTTTTTGCGTGCAGGCGCGACGTCGGAATGCCCGACGACGCGATGGGGCGGAATGTCGCGCCGAAGTATGATGCCGCGGCACAGCGCGATGACGGCGGCGATCTGCCGCAGCGGGAAATCCGGATAGCCCCAGTCATGGCCGCGATTGACGATTTCGATACCGATCGAACAGGAGTTGATGTCTTCCTCGCCGGCCCATGAGGCGATGCCGGCGTGCCAGGCCCGCTTGGCCTCCTGGACGCACTGCACAACACGACCGTCCTCGAGTACGACATAATGCGCGGACACGTCGGTGCCGGAGGTGCACAGCCGCGCCAGCGCGCCTTCGACATCGGGCATCCCGGTGTAGTGCAGCACGATCATGTCCGGTTGCCGCCCTTTGGCCCGGTCGCCGAAGTTCATGGAGGGCACGGTGTCGGAGACGACCGATGAATCCGGGATGAAGGTCGGCATTCCAGCGATGGCCTTGGGGATCGGGAGAGGGAGTCGCCGTCTTGGGTCGGAATAAGCGGATACGAACGAACCTGATAGCATGCAACAACCCAAAACAGATAGACGAACGGCGCGCGGCGTGTAACGCGCGGTCCGTTTTCGACGACTCACGTTTTCGACGACTCAAGTGAGATCACTATCCGGACGCGCGGTCCGGCAGGCAATCGAAGCCTGACCGCCTTTCATCTTTTCCCCGGCTTTGGGGGGCGCGCGTCAGGCGCGGCCGCATCGCGGCGAAACAACTCGCTTTCCGGCGAAACCATCAACTCTTTCTTAACGCTAACGGCCGTTACTGAGTGATGAAGTGCCGAGCCGGTTTCGGAGCGGCCGAGGCCCCATTTGCGCTCGAAATCTCCATGGCAGCCCCTCAAATTCCATGCGGAAGCCCGGGTTTGTCAGTCTGTCTCCTGGCGCGGGAACTGGTGGGGGCCAAGCCGGCTGGACCCGCTATGGCGATGGGCCCGGAGGACCGGGGCGGTCGGTTGGTTTTCGGACATTCGGGGCGGAATGGGCGCGCGCGTGTCGAGAGCAATGCATCTGCAGGCGGGGGCGGCACCATGATGGTTGCGCCGGTTCGTCATGTGCCCGTGCTCGGTCGCGAGGCCGTTGCCATGCTCGCGCCGCGCGCGGGTGGCGTCTACATCGATGCGACCTTCGGGGGCGGGGGCTATTCCCGCGCCATCCTTGCCACGGCCGATACCCGCGTGATCGGGATCGACCGCGACCGCACCGCGATTGCCGGCGGCTTCGGTCTGGTTGAGGAGTCCGGCGGCAGGCTGACGCTGGTCGAGGACCGCTTTTCCAATCTTGCCGCGATCTGCGCCGCGGAGGGCGCCGACGCCGTCGACGGCATCGTCATGGATGTCGGGGTGTCCTCGATGCAACTCGACGAGGCCGGTCGCGGCTTCTCGTTTCGTCTCGACGGTCCGCTCGACATGCGCATGAGCGGGCATGGGCCGACCGCGGCCGACGTGGTGGCGCGCGCCTCCGAGACCGATCTTGCCAACCTCATCTATGTCTTCGGCGAGGAACGGCGCTCGCGCGCGGTGGCGCGCGCCATCGTTGCCGCACGGCGCGACGCCCCGATCGCGACCACGCGGGCGCTGGCCGATATCGTCTCGAAGGTGGTCCGCGCCAAGCCGCACGAGATTCATCCGGCGACGCGGACGTTCCAGGCGTTGCGGATCTTCGTCAACGAGGAGCTTGACGAGCTGATTGCCGCGCTGGCGGCGGCGGAGCGCGTGCTCAAGCCTGGCGGCCGGCTCGCGGTGGTGTCCTTTCATTCGCTGGAAGACCGCATCGTCAAGAACTTCTTCGCCATGCGTGGCAAGGCGGGCGGCGGTTCGCGTCACCGGCCCGAGATCGAACGGGCCGCGCCGAGCTTTGCCATTCTGACGCGCCGCCCGGTGACGGCGGGGGAGGACGAGGTGCGCGCCAACCCGCGGGCGCGGTCCGCCAAGCTGCGCGCCGCCGAACGCACCGCTGCGCCCGCGCTCGACGCCGACGCGCAGCCGGACTGGCCTTCGCTCGCAAACGTGATGCGGGGAGGCTGATCGATGCGGATCATCCATTTCCTCGTGGTTTGCGCACTGGTCTATGCGGCGTCATACGTCTACCGCATCAAGATGGATTCCACGACCCGCACCGAGCGCGTGTCGCGGCTCCAGGCGCAGGTGCGCGAGCAGCGCGAGGCGATCGCGGCCTTGCGTTCGGAATGGGCGAGGCTCGACGCGCCGAGGCGGCTGCAGGTGCTGGCCGAGCGGCATTTGAAACTGAAGCCCATTGAGGCCACGCAATTCGATTCACTGAAGAACCTGCCGGAGCGGCCGCCGAGCCTGGTGCCGCCCGGTACGTCTGACCCGATCGGCGCCATGATCGAGATCGTTGATCCCGATGTCATCACTGGCTCGCTTCCCGCGCAGGAGGGCCCGCAATGACCGGCTGGAACATGCGCGGCCGCGGCAGCCGCACGCTGTCGGTGGCGTGGAGCCAGCGCATGATCCGCAACCTGCTCTACGGGCGCAACGTCGATCGCGCCGCCAAGGCGAGGGTGCGCGTCGGCCTCGTCATTATCATATTCGGTCTGATATATGCGGTGATCGCGGCTCGCCTCATGATGTTTGCCGCGTTCCCGGATGATCGGGGAGGGCACCGCACGGCGTCGCAGGATGCGATCGCGACCGCTCGGCCCGATATTGTCGATCGCAACGGTCAGGTTCTCGCCACCGACGTCAAGACGCCGAGCCTGTTCGGCGAGCCGCGCCGCATCATCGATCGCGACGAGGCGGTCGAGTTGCTGACCGCAACGCTGCCCGATCTTGAGACTGCCGAGGTCCGCCAGCGCCTCGGCACCCGCAAGGGCTTTGTCTGGCTGAAGCGCGAGATTACCCCGTCGCAGCAGAAGGAAATCCATAACCTTGGTATTCCGGGCATCGGCTTTCTGCGCGAGAACAAGCGCGTCTATCCGAGCGGCAGCGAGGTCGCGCACCTGATCGGCCTGGTCAACATCGACAACCAGGGCATCGCAGGTATGGAGAAGTGGCTCGACAGCAACGGGCTCGCCGACCTGCATCGCGCCGGTTTCGCCACCGACCGCCTTCAGAAGCCGGTGGAGCTGTCGATCGACCTGCGCGTCGAGCACGCGCTACGCGACGAACTGCTCAAGGCCAAGGAGCACTATCACGCCAAGGCCGCCTCGGGCCTCGTCTCCAATGTTCGCACCGGCGAGATCGTCGCGATGGTCTCGCTGCCGGATTTCGATCCGAACAACCCGAAGGAAGCCCACGATCCTGATCGCATCAACCGTTTGACCACGGGTGTTTACGAAATGGGGTCGACCTTCAAGGCTTTCACGCTGGCGATGGCGCTCGATTCCGGCAAATACGACCTGAACTCGATGTGGGACGCGCGCGCGCCGCTGCATTTTGGCCGTTTCACGATCCATGATGACCATCGGCTCGGCCGCTTCATCAACATGAAAGAGGTGTTCACCTATTCGTCCAACATCGGCGCGGCGCGGATCGCGCTTGCGCAAGGCGTCGAGGCGCACAAGGCGTTCCTGCGCAAGATGGGGCAGATGGAGCGCCTGCGCACCGAATTGCCGGAAAGCGCTTCGCCGATCCTGCCGCGCAAGTGGGGCGAATTGAACACCGTCACCATCGCCTTCGGCCACGGCATCGCGGTGGCGCCGTTGCAAGCCGTGATGGGAATCGACGCGCTGGTCAACGGCGGCTACCTCATTCCGCCGACCTTCCTGAAGCGATCGGAAGTGGATGCGATGAAACTCGCCAAGCGGGTCATCAAAAAGGAAACCAGCGACAAGATGCGCTTCCTGCTGCGGCTGAACGCCGAGGTCGGCACCGCAAAGAAGGCCGACGTCAAGGGCTATTATGTCGGCGGCAAGACCGGCACCGCCGAGAAGGTCATCAACGGTCGTTATGCCAAGAAGCGCGTGCTCAACGCCTTCACCGCGATCCTGCCGGCGGACAACCCCCAGTATCAGCTTCTGGTGATGCTGGACGAGCCGCAGCCGCTCAAGGAGACGTTCGGCTTCATCACCTCCGGCTGGAACGCGGTGCCGACCGGGGGCAAGGTGATCGCGCGCATTGCGCCGCTTCTCGGCGTCCAGCCCCGGTTCGATCTGCCGCCGTCCGACCGCCTTATTCTTGCGGCATCCCGAGCGACGCAGTAAACGCGGGGTCAGCGGCGCAGCCGGGACCAGGAGAGCATGAAACTTCGCGAGCTTTTCGGCGACGATGCCGGCATGGACGCGCGGACCGGCGAGCTTGCCGTCACGGGCCTTGCCGCGGACAGCCGCGAGGTCAAGCCGGGCGATCTGTTTTTTGCGCTTGCCGGAACGACGACCGATGGCGCGCGGTTCGTCGATGCCGCGGTCGCGGCCGGTGCCGTCGCGGTTGCCGGTGAACACGCGCCAGCGGGCGGCCGCGTTCCGTTCATCACGACGTCGAATCCGCGCCGTGCGCTGGCGCTGGCGGCGGCGAAATTTTTTCCGCGGCAGCCGGGGACGATCGCGGCCGTCACCGGAACCAGTGGCAAGACATCGGTCGCAGCCTTCACGCGGCAGATATGGCAGCGGCTCGGTCATCCGTCCGCGAGCATCGGCACCATCGGTGTGGTCTCGCCCTCGCGCAACGTCTACGGCTCGGTGACGACGCCCGATCCGATTGCGCTGCATCGCGAACTCGATCAGCTTGCGGGCGAGGGCGTGACGCATCTCGCGCTGGAAGCGTCCTCTCATGGGCTCGACCAACATCGCCTCGACGGCGTGCGTGTGCGCGCCGCAGGCTTCACCAATCTCTCGCGCGACCATATGGATTATCATCCGACCGTCGCGCACTATCTCGAGACGAAACTGCGGCTGTTCCGCGAACTGGTTGAGCCGGACGGCGTCGCCGTGATTTCCGCCGATCACGATTGCTCGGGAACGGTGATCGAAGCCGCCGTCGCGCGTAACCTGCAGGTGATGCGGGTCGGTCGCCGTGGCGACGGCGCGCACCTCGGCATTCGCCTGGTTGACGCGGTCATTGATGGCTTTGCGCAACGGGTGACTCTCGAACACGCGGGATGCGAGCGCATCATACATCTGCCGCTGGTCGGCGAATTCCAGATCGAGAACGCGCTGGTGTCGGCGGGTCTCGTCATCGGCACCGGCGGCGATGCCGATCAGGTGTTCGCTGCGCTCGAGCATCTCGAGGGCGCCAAGGGGCGGCTTGAACTGGTTGGCGAGCGCAACGGTGCGCCGGTCTTCGTCGATTACGCTCACAAGCCGGATGCGCTGGCGAAGGCACTGCAGGCGCTGCGGCCGTATGCCAGGCGGCGGCTCGTGGTGGTGTTCGGTGCGGGCGGTGACCGTGACGCGGGTAAACGTCCGCTGATGGGCGAGATCGCCGTCAACAATGCTGATGCG
>NZ_MKSM01000021.1:13554-34136 GCF_001897285.1 Nitrobacter sp. 62-23 | reverse complement strand
CTCCGGTCCTTCGTAAAGCACCTTGGCCTTGCCTTCGTAAATGCGACGCCGACGGCTCATTGGGATGTACCGTGTGTTGTTGAAATCCATGAAACTGGGTGCTCCGAGCGCTTGATGTGACCCGTGGCGGAGCTGCCGCGAAGGCCGGACCCTGAACAGGAACAGGAAACAGAACAAGAACCGAGCCTGTCCGCAACCTAGCCGATTGAGCCACCCGGCACAATCAATTCAGACTTTTAGCGGGAAGTTTTACCCGCTCCCTGCGACCATGCGCCCGTTGTTCCCAAAGCGGCCAATTCTTATCTAGGTTGTTGAACCGGCTGCGCAACGTGGCCGGGTTGGCAGCTTCGGCAACAATGGAACCGGACCCGACCATGAGCACATCATTCGACAAGCGTGAAGAAGGTTTTGAGAAGAAATTCGCCCTCGACGAGGAGCAGAAATTCAAGGCCGAGGCGCGCCGCAACAAATTGCTGGGATTGTGGGTCGCGGAAAAGCTCGGCATCTCGGGCGACGCCGCCAATGCCTATGCCAAAGAGGTCGTCGCCGCGGACTTCGAGGAAGCCGGCGACGCCGACGTCGTTCGCAAGGTGATGGGCGACCTCTCCGCCAAGGGCGTCGCACTCACCGAACCGCAGGTCCGCGCCCAGATGGACGGGCTGCTGGCGGAAGCCATCGCCCAGGTGAAGGCGGGCCAGTAGGCGGCGAGAAAGTTCGCGCTATTCACGCGGGAATAACAGGCCGGCCGAACCACCAGCCCTGCCTTTACAGCGTGTTAACCGAAGGCGCCTGCACCACCCCTGATCCGTCAGTCACGGCAACGGCCGGCGCTGTCACTCCTCCCTGAAGCCGTATTCGAGGTTATTCCCGGTCGCGCCGTAATACTTGAACGGCAGGAACTTGCCGGACATGCCGATCTTGACGCGATCGCCCTTGGGATTGGCAACGCGCGCGATCTCCAGGTCGAAGTCGATCGCCGACATGATGCCGTCGCCGAATTCTTCCTCGATCAGCGCCTTCAGCGCCGGCCCGTTGATCATCACCAGTTCGTACAACCGATAGATCAGCGGATCGGTCGGCGGCATCGGCGTGCCCTGCCCGCGCATCGGCACCTCGTTGAGCATCGCGATTTCCGTCTTGGAGAGGCCGAACAGCTTTCCGGCCGCCGCCGCCTGCGGCCTGGTCAGTTTCATGTGGCCGAGCAGCGCGCTGACGATCAGGATTTCCGAAAACCCGCCGATCTCGCCGGCGATGTATTTCCAGCTCCATTCCTTCTCGCGCTTGATGTCGAGAATTTTTTCGGTGAGGTCGGAACGCTTCATCATGTCCTCCCGTCTGAAAACGTCTGGGACAATGGCCAAGCAATGCCCGTGCCATGAACAAGACCGCGATTGACGTGAGAAAACCGGCGCGGGCAGCAAGCGATTGACCAGATTTTGCGCAGCGAATGCCGGATTAGCGGGCACCCCGTAACGCGTGCGAATGCCCACGAGACGGGGCGCGCATCCTTAAGCTTGCCCCTTGCCGTCGCCGGATTATAGGATTATATTCCGCGACATGACCCCGCCACACACACCTCCCGCCCTCACCCGCCTCCGCGTCCAGCCGGACGAAACGCCTGACGACGCACAGCCAGTTCCGCACCGGCGACGCGGCGGGCGGCAACCGCATGCGGACTCGACCGTGGCATGGGTCCGCCGCCTGATCGAACAGACCACGCTGCCGCAGCATCAGATTGCGAAGAAGACCGGCGTCAAGCGCACGACCATTTCGGTTTGGACGAAAAACTACGGCTGGACGCGTCCGCCGCTCGCGCCGCGCTCTCCCCACACCGTGCCGCTCTGGCGCGCCGGGCCAAACCTGAAGCTTCGTCTGTTGACGGGGCGGTTGGTTGCGATCGCCGAGCGCATGGTGCGTGAGCTGGAAGAGAGCGATGACACCGATCTCGACAAGCTCGTGCAGGCGCTACAGGTGGTGAAAATGGCGCGGACCACGGCTATGGGCAACAAGCGCCGCCCCTTCCTTGTCGGCAGACCGCAAACGGGATGGCAGACGTTGACGCAGGATGAAGCGATCCGCGCCGCGCTGCGGGAGATGCACCGCCGCGGCGTCGACATCGACCGCGCCCCGCAGGAGGCACTGGATTTGGTGATCGATGCGAATTTGCCGGTGGAAGAGGATCACCCGGCGTTGCGGGAGAGGGGCGCAACGCGGCGTTGAGAAACTCAATCCCGACCGATTTCAGTGTGAATAACTGCATAAGAACAAAAAAAGAACATTATTTTCAGGCGATTGATTACAACCAACTTTCCAGCCTTGCAACCTTGCCACGAAACCACCACATGTAGTTGGGGTAGGAAACAAGGCCACCTGTTGGTGTGTCAGAACCTTCCGATAAGGGAACTTCTAATGGCAAAGACTGCTGCTAAAACGGGTGGTACTTCCCGGGTTCGATTCGTGATGTTTGATGCCGAGGTCGCTGAAGGCGAGATCGGACAGATCACCCAGGCAATTCAAAACGCGTTGCGCGGGCCCGCCCAATCGGTCGGCAGACGTCTTGCATCTACCTCCGCCTTGAAGGCACTGGAGGTCAATGGCCACGCTGACGAAGCCGAGGCCGAGTTCGATCAAGAGGACGAGGTTACCGATGTAGAGGTAACGTCGACAACTCCGAAAGCCAAAGCGCCGCGTAAGGCTGCTCCGAAACCAACCGTTATACAAATCGACATCACGAGTGAGCCGCCGCTGTCGTCAATCATCGACCCGAAGAGTAATCACCGGCGCTATTTGGCCATCGCGGCTTGGCTGCATGACCATCGTGCTCTCGAGGCAGTAACTGCCGATCACATCTACACATGTTACCGGCATCTCAATTGGCCAACCGACATTCTCGACTTTGCTCAACCTCTGCGTGAACTGAAACATAAGCAGTATTTCACCACGCCGGAGCGCGGTAAATACGCCATCAACCAGCTTGGGCTTGCGAGGGCAGCCGAGGGCGCTTCCGACTAATGCAGCTTCAGGAGTTGGTCGAGCAGGTGCCGGGCTTCGACGTAGCGGCACCAAAGGAGCGGATCAAGCTCTTCGCCTGGTGGCTTCATACCCACGGCGGGAAAGAGCTTTTCTCTCCTGTCGATATCCGAGGCTGCTACGATAAACTCCATATCGATGAGCCACCCGCCCTTGCCACATACCTAACGAGGTTGTTCGAGGCGAAAGAACTGCTGAAGGAAAAGGGGCGGTACAAGCTTGAGCGTACTGTGCGCGTCGATCTCGATAAGAAGCATGGCGTTCACCAGAGCGTGGTGGCGGTGAGCAAGCTCCTGATCGATCTAATCGGGAAAGTGCCGGACCTCGCCGAACAAAATTTCCTAGCTGAGGCGATCAAGTGCTACCGCGTGGAGGCCTATCGCGCATGCATCGTTATGGTGTGGAACGTCACCTACAACCACTTGATCAACTGGATAATGAACGACACCGGTCGACTCGGGAATTTCAACGCGACCATCATAAAGCGAAACTCAAAGAAGGCTGGACTGGTTATCACCAAATATGACGACTTCGAGGATTTGAAGGAGCGCGAAGTCATCGACATCTGTAGCACGGCTGGCCTTTACAACAGCAGTGTCTACAAAATTCTCGTCGGCAAATTGGATAGACGGAACATCGCCGCGCATCCTTCAGCGGTGGTGATGGTCCAATCTCAAGCTGACGATACAATCACCGACCTTGTAAATAACGTCATACTAGGCCTGCTCTGAGCCGGTGAAGCTTAGGCGCGGGCATCGACACGGCTAACGGGACGACGCGCTCATTTGCGGTCAGCGCAATTGAAGCTGCAGCCTCCGTGGTTCGCAGAACCGAGTGCTGTCGACTAAGCGGCAGATTGTGACTACGCCTTCGTGCGGTTCGAGAGCGCCCAGTACCTATCCGCAATCGCGTTGAACGCCTCTCCGCCCCCACGCTCTATGCCCTCTCCCCCTTAGCCATCCTCCCTGCCAGATCATCCAGCACCCGCGCCAGATCCCCCTCCACCGCCGCCGCCTCCACCTCAACCACGCGATAGCCGCGTTCGGCGAGCCACGCTGCCCGCGCGGCGCGGTCGCGGACGATGGCGTCGCTCTCGTTCGCATTCACCAGTTCGATCGCAATGCGCTGCGCGAACGACACGAAATCCGGGATGTGACGGCCGACCGGGGTCTGCCGCTTGAACTGGCCGGCGAAGCGGCGGTCGGAAGTCAGCGCCTTCCACAGGATGCGCTCGGCATCGGTGGGATTTCGTCTGAGCAACCGCGCCAGCCCGCGCACCGTGCTGCTGCTGTCCGCCGATGCTCCGCCCGGCCCCTGCTCGGCCAAAAGCGCCCGCAGCCGCGTCGCCTGCGCGCCGTCGAGCACGCCGCCCTTGGCCGGTCCCTTGCGCCCTTCCGCGATCGCCATGACGACGCCATGGAGCGTGTGCATGTCCTGCTTGGTCGGCTCCATGCGAGTGAAGATGTTGCGCAGGTTCACCAGCATGGTGTCGCGCTTTTCCGGCGGGCGCAGGAATTCCACCTTGTCGAGCTCAGTGACGAGATTGTCGAAGAACGCCTCCATCTGATGTTGCGAGGCCCGCCCCGAACGCTCCGGCATCGCGAACGGCAGTTCGCCCTTCGTCACCAGCTTGAACCATTCGTAGCCCATCAGCAGCACGGCCTGCGCCAGGTTGAGCGAGGCGAAGCCCGGATTGACTGGATAGGTGATGATGCGATCAGCCATCGCCACTTCCTCGTTCAGAAGGCCGGCGCGCTCGCGCCCGAACAGGATGCCGACATGACCGCCGGCCGCGGTCTGCGCGTTGGCCTCAAGGGCGGCCGCCTCCGGCGCGACGACCGGCTTGGCTTGATCGTGGGCGCGCGCGGTGGTCGCGAACAGCAGCGTGCAATCGGCCACGGCGTCGGCGACCGTATCGAACAGCTCCACCTTGCCGATGATGTGGTCGGCGCCCGCCGCCGCGCGCTGCGCCGCGACATTCGGCCAGCCGTCGCGCGGGTTGACGATGCGGAGCCGTGTCAAACCGAAATTGCCCATGGCGCGCGCCGCCATGCCGATGTTCTCGCCGAGCTGCGGCTCTACCAGAATAACGGTGAAGCCGGTCTCGGCGATGCCGGTTTTCGTCCTGTCGGTGCCCGACATCTCGCCTCGTCTTTCACCTTGTGCATGAGATTCTGGTTCAACGGCGTCGCTCGCCGAGTCTTCGATTGCGCCTTTCCAGATTTTTCTCAAGTCAAATAACGCACTTAGTGGAATCGAGTTGAACTTGCAGGGGAAGATGAACGCAAACAGCCAAGTTTCGGCCGCGCTCACCGCGAAAACGTCAGAACATCTGGAAAATCAGTGCGGTAATGCCGTCCATTCGGCTTTCGCCTGCGCCGCCCGGATGCTATAGCCGGGACACTTGCAGGCTTCCCTCCCGAAACGGCCCGATCCCCAAATGGCAAAAATCAAGGTGACCAATCCGGTCGTCGATCTCGACGGCGACGAGATGACCCGGATCATCTGGAAATACATCAAAGAGAAGTTGATCTATCCGTTCCTGGATATCGACCTGATGTACTTCGACCTGGGGATGGAATCCCGCGACAAGACCGACGACCAGATCACGATCGACGCCGCCAACGCCATCAAAAAGGTGGGCGTCGGCGTGAAATGCGCGACCATCACCCCCGACGAAGCCCGGGTGAAGGAATTCGGCCTCAAGCACATGTGGAAGTCGCCGAACGGCACCATCCGCAACATCCTGGGCGGCGTGATCTTCCGCGAGCCGATCATCTGCAAGAACGTGCCCCGCCTCGTCCCCGGCTGGACCAAGCCGATCATCATCGGCCGCCACGCCTACGGCGACCAGTATCGCGCCACCGACATCAGGTTCCCGGGCAAGGGCACCCTGAGCATGAAGTTCGTCGGCGAGGACGGCACGGTGATCGAGCGCGAGGTGTTCAAGGCGCCCGGCCCCGGCGTGGCGATGGAAATGTACAATCTCGACGATTCCATCGTCGATTTTGCCCGCGCCTCGCTGAACTACGGCCTGCTGCGCGGCTACCCCGTCTATCTCTCGACCAAGAACACCATCCTCAAGGTCTATGACGGCCGCTTCAAGGACATCTTTCAGGACATCTACGACCGCGAGTTCAAGACGCAGTTCGAGGCCCGCAAGCTGACCTACGAGCACCGCCTGATCGACGACATGGTCGCTTCAGCGCTCAAATGGTCCGGCGGCTATGTCTGGGCCTGCAAGAACTACGACGGCGACGTGCAGTCGGACACGGTGGCGCAGGGCTACGGCTCGCTCGGGCTGATGACCTCGGTGCTGCTGACCCCGGACGGCCAGACCGTCGAGGCCGAAGCCGCCCACGGCACCGTGACGCGGCACTACCGCGAACACCAGAAGGGCAAGGAGACGTCGACGAATTCGATCGCCTCGATCTTCGCCTGGACCCGCGGCCTGTCCCATCGCGCCAAGCTCGATGACAACGCGGCGCTGGCGGATTTCGCGACCACGCTCGAAAGGGTCTGCGTCGAGACCGTCGAGTCCGGCTTCATGACCAAGGACCTCGCGCTTCTGGTCGGCGCCGATCAGCGCTGGCTGTCCACCACCGGCTTCCTCGACAAGGTGGCGGACAACCTGACCAGGGCAATGGCGGAATCGTAACGCGTCGCCTCCCCAATCCTCTCCCTCCGATGGAGAGAAAGCAGGCCGAACGCAGCATCCGCATCGATCTGAACCGATCAGAATCAAACGTTCACGCCGCCGACGGCGCGCTCCCCTCCGCCGGTTTCGGATCGCTGTCGGGAGGCGCAGCCGCATCGGCGGCGGGGCGGCTCTCCGGCAGGATCGCGGCATCGGCGGTCTGCGCCAGCATCGCGCGGGCGATTTCGGTTTCGCCCATGATGACCGATGTCGCGCCGTGAAACTTCAGATGAGCGACCTCCTCTTCGGAATGCGCCCGCGCGATGATCGGCAGGCTTTCGCTGATGGCGCGCGCCTTGGCGACGATCTGGCCTCCCTCGAAACCGTCCGGGATAGCGACCAGGAGACCCCGCGCAGCGCCGACATTGGCCGCCTGCAGCATGCCGGGCGCCGCGGCGTTGCCGGTTATGACTTCCACGCCCTCCTGCTTGAGCCGCTCGACGATGCCGGGGTTGTCCTCGATCACGAGAAGCGGCGTCCCCGCCTCGCGCAGCGCGCGGCTGACGACGCAGCCGACGCGGCCATGTCCCACCAGCACGACATGGCCCGTCAATGCCGATACCGGCAGCGGCACCTGCGGCGATTCCTCCTCTGAATCGTTCGAAGGTTTTTCGCCATTCTTTTTCTCGACACGCGCCATCACGCGGTCGAGCACCGCGAACCACAGCGGATTGAGCATGATGGTGATGATGGCGCCCGCCAGCACCAGGTCTCGCCCGCGCTCGGTCATCAGCGACAGGCTGACGCCGAGGCTGACCAGAATGAACGAGAATTCGCCGATCTGAGCCAGGCTGGCGGAGATCGTCAGCGCCGTCGAGTTGGAATAGCCGAACACGCGCACGATCGCATAGGCCGCCAGCGACTTGCCGAACAGGATGATGAACAGCGTCGCCAGCAGCGGCAGTGGCTCCTTCATAATGATCAGCGGATCGAACAGCATCCCGACCGAAACGAAGAACAGCACCGCGAACGCATCGCGCAACGGCAGCGTTTCGCTGGCGGCGCGCTGGCTCAGTTCGGACTCGCTGAGGATCATGCCGGCGAAGAACGCGCCGAGCGCGAAAGATACGTCGAACAGCGTGGCCGCGCCGAAGGCCACGCCGAGCGAGATGGCGAACACCGCGAGCCTGAACAGTTCGCGCGAGCCGGTATGCGCCACATAGTGCAGGATCCACGGGATAACGCGGCGGCCGACCACAAGCATCAGCGCGACGAAAGCGGCGACCTTTCCGAGCGTCAGCGCCATCGGCCAGACCAGCGCCGACAGCGCCATGGTGGTCGCGGCCTCACCGTTCATCAACCCGGCAAGCGGCGGCAGCATCACCAGCGTGAGCACGCAGGCGATATCCTCGACGATCAGCCAGCCGACAGCGATGCGGCCGCGTTCGGTGTCGATCAGCCGCCGCTCCTGCATCGCGCGCAGCAGCACCACGGTGGATGCCGTCGAGAGCGCGATGCCGAACATAATGCCCTTGCCGGTGCTCCATCCGAGAAACCAGCCCAGTCCCCAGCCCATCACCGTCGCCGCCGTGATCTGCACCACCGCGCCGGGCAAGGCGATCGCCCGCACCGACCACAGATCCTTCAGCGAGAAGTGCAGCCCAACGCCGAACATCAGCAGGATGATGCCGATCTCGGCGAGTTCATTGGCGATGTTCTGGTCGGCGACGAATCCCGGCGTGAACGGCCCCATCACGACGCCCGCCAGCAGATAACCGACCAGAGGCGATACGCGGGCGCGCTGCACCAGCGCGCCAAAGACAAATGCCAGAACGAGGCCGATCACGACCGTGGAAATCAAAGGCGTATTGTGTTGCATGGGGCATATTGTTGCATATGCGAGCAGGATGCCACACGGTTATCGGCTACCCATCGCCGCACCGACCCGAACCGCCTCTGGATCGGAACCGAATTAGCCACCCATTGCCGCCGCGATGGCGTCAAGCGCCGCGCCCGCGTTGGCGCCGTCGGGACCGCCGGCCTGCGCCATGTCCGGCTTGCCGCCGCCACCCTTGCCGCCGAGCACCTCGGACGCCTTGCGCACCAGATCGACCGCCGAGAAGCGCGTCACGAGATCAGGCGTCACGCCGACAACGACACTCGCCTTGCCGTCGTCGCTGGTCGCAACCAGCGCGACAACGCCCGAGCCAATCTGCTTCTTGCCCTGATCGGCGAGACTCTTGAGATCCTTGATCTCGATGCCCTCGACCGAACGCGCCATCAGCTTGATGCCGCCGACGTCGCGCAGCCCCGCGGCGCTTCCCGACGATGCGCTCGCAGACCCACCGCCCATGGCGATTTTCTTGCGCGCCTCGGACAATTCGCGCTCGAGCTTCTTGCGCTCCTCCATCAGCGAGGCGATCCGCGCCGGCATGTCGTCAAGCGTGGTGCGCAACTCGCTTGCGGCGGTTTTCGCCAACTGGATGGCGTCATTGGCGTGACGGCGCGCATGATGCCCGGTCAGCGCCTCGATCCGGCGCACGCCCGACGCCACCGCGCTTTCGCCGATCACCGATATCAGGCCGATATCGCCGGTGCGTTTCACATGGGTGCCGCCGCACAGTTCGACCGACCAGCCGAGCGCATTGCTCGCCGCGCCCTGCCGTCCCGCGCCGCCCATCGATACCACGCGCACCTCGTCGCCGTACTTCTCGCCGAACAGCGCCCGCGCGCCCGCCTCGCGCGCATCGTCCACCGCCATCAGCCGCGTCATCACCTCGCCGTTTTCCAGCACGACGTCATTGGCGATATCCTCGATCCTGCGCAGTTCGTCCGCGCTGATCGGCTTGTTGTGGGCGAAGTCGAAGCGCAGCCGCTCGGGCGCGACCAGCGAGCCGCGCTGCGCGATATGATCGCCGAGCACCTGACGCAGCGCTTCGTGCAGCAGATGGGTCGCGGAATGGTTGGCGCGGATCGCGGAGCGCCTCGCATGATCGACCTCCAGCGCCAGCGCCATGCCGGGCGTGAGCGTCCCCTGCTCGACGATGCCGAAATGCACGAACAGATCGCCCGCTTTTTTCTGGGTGTCGGTGATGCGGACGCGAACGCCGTCAGCGGCGAGAACGCCGACGTCGCCGACCTGGCCGCCGGATTCGCCGTAGAACGGCGTCTGGTTCAGAACGATGGCGCCGCTCTCGCCGGTCTTGAGGTCATCGACTTCCCTGCCGTCCTTCACCAGCGCAGCGATCACGCCTTCCGCGGTTTCGGTCTCGTAGCCGAGAAATTCGGTCGCCCCGAGTTTTTCGCGCAACGGAAACCACACCGCCTCGGTCGCGGCCTCGCCCGAACCCGACCACGACGCGCGCGCCTTGGCCTTCTGCCGTTCCATCGCATCGGTGAACGAGGCCAGATCGACGCCGATGCCCCGCGTGCGCAACGCGTCCTGCGTGAGATCAAGCGGGAAGCCGTAGGTGTCGTACAGAGTGAACGCGGTCTCGCCGTCGAACATGTCACCCTTCTTCAGCGACGCGCTTTTCTCATCCAGAATGGAAAGCCCGCGCTCCAGCGTCTTGCGGAAGCGCGTCTCCTCCAGCCGCAGCGTTTCCTCGATCAGGGCGCGCGCGCGCTGCAATTCGGGATAGGCCTCGCCCATCTCGCGCACCAGCGCGCCGACCAGCCGCCACATCAACGGCTCCCTCGCGCCGAGCAACTGGCCATGGCGCATCGCGCGCCGCATGATCCGGCGCAGCACATAGCCGCGACCTTCGTTCGAGGGCAGCACCCCGTCGGCGATCAGGAACGAGGATGCGCGCAGGTGATCGGCGATCACGCGCAGCGAGGCCTTCATCGGACCATGCGGGTCCGCGCCGGTGAGATCGGCCGCGGCGCGAATCAGCGCGACGAACAGGTCGATGTCGTAATTGTCGTGCTTGCCCTGAAGCACGGCCGCGACACGTTCGAGCCCCGCGCCGGTGTCGATCGAGGGTTTGGGCAGATCCAGCCGGCTGCCGTCCGCCAGCTTCTCGTATTGCATGAACACGAGATTCCAGATCTCGACGAAGCGGTCGCCGTCCTCGTCCGGCGATCCCGGAGGCCCGCCGGGAATCTTGTCGCCGTGATCGTAGAAGATCTCCGAGCACGGGCCGCAAGGGCCGGTATCGCCCATCTGCCAGAAGTTGTCCGCGCCCGCGATGCGGATGATGCGCGATTCGGGCAGGCCGGCGATCTTCTTCCAGAGGGCGAACGCCTCGTCGTCGTCGATGTAGACGGTGGCGGTCAGCCTGTCCTTCGGCAGGCCGAACTCCTCGGTCACCAGTTTCCATGCCAGTTCGATGGCGCGATCCTTGAAATAGTCGCCGAACGAGAAGTTGCCGAGCATCTCGAAGAAGGTGTGATGGCGCGCGGTGTAGCCGACATTGTCGAGGTCATTGTGCTTGCCGCCGGCGCGCACGCATTTCTGCGAGGTGGTGGCGCGCCGATAGGACCGCTTCTCGACGCCGGTGAAGACGTTCTTGAACTGCACCATGCCCGCATTGGTGAACATCAATGTCGGATCGTTGCGCGGAACCAGCGGCGACGAGGGCACGATCTCGTGGCCCTGGGCCGCGAAATAGTTCAGAAAGGCCGACCTGATGTCGTTAACGCCGCTCATTGTGTTCCATCGCGTCAATAGGGGCTCGCGGCCCTGAAACGCGTATTCCGCAAAAGTGGATATCGGTTTTGCGACAGAATACGCGCAAGGTGGCAGTGGCATTTTGTCCAGCGACCGCTTTTAGACGGGGGTGACCGGGCTGTCCAGAAAGTGTGCAGGAGGATCAGGGGGTTGGCCGATATTAAATAACATCCGTTGAAAATGCTGCATCTGCGTTGACAGCCTTGTTGAAGGCGTGTTTTCGTCATATCTGTTTAGAAGTCGCGCCGGGAGAGATCGGCCGCTTCCGGAAAGGAAGCAGGCCGGCGCCGAAGGAGCAACCGCCCCGGAAACTCTCAGGCAAACGGACCGCGCGACGTGTGACATCTGGAAAGAGGCCCTCGACCGTGTGCGGTCAGGGTCCGCCGACGGGATAATACTCTCAGGCACAGCGACAGATGGGGTTTCTACGGGTTTTCAGGGAATCGTCCCTTTCAACCGCAAGGACCCCTGATGGCGACGCACGTCTCCGAAGCGCCGACCCTGCAAAGAACCCCCCTGCACGCCCTGCACCTGGCGCGCGGTGGCAAAATGGCGCCGTTCGCGGGCTACGACATGCCGGTGCAATACGCGCCCGGCGTGCTCAAGGAACACCTCCACACCCGTGCCGCCGCCGGCCTGTTCGACGTCTCGCATATGGGCCAGATCGCGCTGCGGCCCAAATCCGGAAAAGTCGAGGATGCCGCGCTCGCGCTGGAACGGCTGGTGCCGCAGGACATCGTGGCGATCGCGCCGGGACGGCAGCGTTACGCGCTGTTCACCAATGCGTCCGGCGGCCTGCTCGACGACCTGATGGTGGCCAATTTCGGCGACCACCTGTTTCTGGTGGTCAATGGCGCCTGCAAGGTCGCCGACGAGGCGCACCTGCGCAAACATCTCGCCGACACCTGCTCCATCGACGTGCTGGCCGATCGCGCGCTGGTCGCGCTGCAGGGGCCGAAAGCGGCGACCGTGCTGGCGAGGGTCTGTCCTGAGGCGCCGGGGATGAAGTTCATGGATGCCGGCTCTCAACAGATTGACGGCGTTAGTTGCTTCGTCTCGCGTTCCGGCTACACCGGCGAAGACGGCTTCGAAATCTCGATCCCCGCGGCGCAGGCCGAAGCGGTGGTGTCGGCATTGCTCGACGATCCGGACGTGATGCCGATCGGGCTTGGCGCCCGCGACAGCCTGCGGCTCGAGGCCGGGCTCTGCCTTTACGGCCACGACATCGACACCACGACAACGCCGGTCGAAGCCGCGCTGGAATGGTCGGTGCAGAAAAGCCGGCGCGGCGTCGGCGCGCGGGCGGGCGGCTTCCCCGGAGCCGACGTTATCCTCTTCCAACTCGAGCAGGGCGCGGCCCGCCGCCGCGTCGGACTTCTGCCGGAAGGCCGCGCGCCGGTGCGCCAAGGCGCGCCGCTGTTTGCCGATGCGAATTCCGCCGATCCGATCGGCGCCGTGACGTCAGGCGGTTTCGCACCGAGCCTGAACGCGCCGGTTGCAATGGGTTATCTGCCGACCACGCACGCTGCCGTGGGCGGTCTGGTCTTTGCCGACGTGCGCGGACAGCGGCTGCCGCTGCGGGTGTCCGCGATGCCTTTTGTTCCGCACAATTACAAGCGCTGAGGAATTTGTCATGACCGTTTTGTATACCGCCGATCACGAATGGCTCCGCATCGAGGGCGACACCGCGACCATCGGCATCACGGACCATGCGCAGTCGCAGCTCGGCGACGTCGTGTTCGTCGAACTGCCCAAGGTCGGACGCCAGTTGAAGAAGGCCGAAGCTGCCGCGGTGGTGGAGTCGGTCAAGGCGGCCTCCGACGTCTACGCGCCGATTACCGGTGAAGTCCTTGAAGTCAACGACGCGCTCGGCGCGGAACCGGCGCTGATCAATTCCGATGCTGACGGCAAGGCGTGGCTTTTCAAGCTCACAATCGCCGACAAGAGCGAACTCGGTGGCCTGATGGATGAGGCCGCCTACAAGGCGCATACGGCCTGACCGCTTTTCGTCCCGGCCTTTTGCCGGGCCTGACGCAGGTATTCAATTTTTACATCGAGGAGCATTTCGATGACCGTCCGTGAAGAGCCCGCCACGACCTTCGCGCGCCGCCATATCGGCCCGTCGTCGCGCGACATCGATGCGATGCTGGGAGCCGTCGGAGCAAAGAGCCTCGCGGCGCTGATGGACGAGGCGCTGCCCCCTGCAATCCGGCAGAGCGCGCCGCTCGATCTCGGCGATGGCTTGAGCGAAGGCCTGAGCGAAATCGAAGCGCTGGCGCACATGCGGGAGCTTGCCGCGGCAAACCAGGCTTTCACCTCGCTGATCGGGCAAGGCTATTCCGGCACGATCCTGCCGACGGTCATCCAGCGCAACATCCTGGAAAATCCGGCATGGTACACGGCCTACACGCCCTATCAGCCGGAAATCAGCCAGGGACGGCTGGAAGCGCTGTTCAATTTCCAGACCATGGTCTGCGACCTCACCGGACTCGATGTCGCCAACGCCTCGCTGCTGGATGAAGCAACGGCGGTGGCGGAAGCGATGGCGCTGGCCGAGCGCGCGTCGACGGTGAAAACGAAAGCGTTCTTCGTCGATCACGAGGTGCATCCGCAGACGCTCGCGGTGCTGCGCACCCGCGCGGAGCCTCTCGGCTGGACGCTCGTCACCGGCGATCCGCTGCACGATCTCGACAAGGCCGACGTGTTCGGCGCGGTGCTGCAATATCCCGGCACCTCGGGCGCGGTCCGCGACCTGCGTCCGGCGATCGCCACGATCAAGGCCAAAGGCGGTCTCGCGGTGGTCGCGGCCGACCTGCTGGCGCTGACGCTTCTCGCCTCGCCCGGCGAACTCGGCGCCGACATCGCCGTCGGATCGGCGCAACGCTTCGGCGTGCCGATGGGCTATGGCGGGCCGCACGCGGCCTACATGGCGGTGCGCGACGCACTGAAGCGGCTGCTGCCCGGCCGCATCGTCGGCCTCTCCGTGGATTCACGCGGAACGCCGGCCTATCGCCTCGCCCTGCAGACCCGCGAGCAGCACATCCGCCGCGAGAAAGCCACCTCCAACATCTGCACCGCGCAGGTGCTGCTGGCGGTGATCTCCTCGATGTATGCGGTCTATCATGGTCCCGAAGGGCTGGCGCACATCGCGCACACCGTGCATCGGCATACCGCGACGTTGGCGGCCGGCCTGACGCGGCTCGGCTTCGCGCCGCTCAACGGCGCAGCCTTCGATACCCTGACCGTGAGGGCCGACGACCGGCAGGACGAGATCGTCACCCGCGCGCTCAGCCAGGGCATCAACCTGCGGATCAACGCCGACCATACGCTCGGCATCGCGCTTGACGAACTCACCATCCCGGAGATTGTCGAAGCGGTGTGGCGCGCGTTCGGCGGCGCGTTTTCTTATGCCGACGTCGAGCCGCACGCCCCCGATCTGCTGCCTTCCGATCTCAGGCGCAGGACACCCTATCTGACCCATCCTGTGTTTCACGCGCATCGTTCCGAGACCGCGCTGCTGCGCTACATGCGAAAGCTCGCGGACCGCGATCTTGCGCTCGACCGGACGATGATCCCGCTCGGCTCCTGCACGATGAAGCTCAACGCCACCACGGAAATGATTCCGCTGACGTGGCCGGCCTTCGCAAGCCTGCACCCGTTCGCGCCGTCCGAGCAGGCGGAGGGTTATCACTCGCTGTTCGAACAATTCGAACAATGGCTGCTCGACATCACCGGCTACGATGCGGTCTCGCTGCAGCCGAATTCCGGCGCCCAGGGCGAATATGCCGGGCTTCTGGCGATCCGCTACTATCACGCCTCACGCGGCGAGCCGCACCGCACGGTCTGCCTGATCCCCTCCTCCGCGCACGGCACCAATCCGGCCTCCGCCAACATGGCAGGCATGGAGGTCGTGGTGGTGGCGTGCGACAAACGCGGCGACGTCGACGTCGACGATCTCAGGGCCAAGGCGGCGCAGCACGCCGACCGGCTCGCCGCGATCATGATCACCTATCCCTCAACCCACGGCGTGTTCGAGGAGCACATTCGCGAGATCTGCGACATCGTGCACGGCCATGGCGGCCAGGTCTATCTCGACGGCGCCAACCTGAACGCGCAGGTCGGTCTGGCGCGACCCGGCGATTACGGCGCCGACGTCAGCCATCTCAACCTGCACAAGACCTTCTGCATTCCGCATGGCGGCGGCGGACCGGGCATGGGCCCGATCGGCGTGAAAGCGCACCTTGCGCCCTTCCTGCCCGGCCATCCCGCAACCGACGGCGCAACACCATCCGCGGCCGGACCGGTTTCGGCCGCGCCGTTCGGCTCGGCATCGATCCTGACCATCTCCTATCTCTACATCCTGATGATGGGGAGCGAAGGGCTGACGCGCGCCACCGAAGTCGCGATTCTCAACGCCAACTATATTGCGCAACGCCTGGCTCCGCACTTTCCGGTGCTGTACCGCAACGTGAAGGGGCGCGTCGCGCACGAGTGCATCATCGATCCGCGCGCGCTGAAAACCAAGACCGGCGTTACCGTCGATGATATCGCCAAGCGGCTGATCGACTACGGCTTCCATGCCCCGACCATGAGCTTTCCGGTGCCGGGGACGCTGATGATCGAGCCGACCGAATCGGAGACAAAGGCGGAACTCGATCGGTTCTGCGACGCCATGATCGCGATCCGGCACGAGATCGCGGAGATCGAGGCTGGACACTGGAGCGTCGAGTCCTCGCCGCTGCGCCACGCGCCGCATACCGTGCACGACATCGCCGACGATGACTGGTCGCGGTCCTACAGCCGGGTCCAGGGCTGCTTCCCGCCCGGCACCTCGCGCTCGGACAAATACTGGTCGCCGGTCGGACGGGTCGACAATGCCTACGGCGACCGCAACCTGGTCTGCTCCTGTCCATCGCCGGAAGATTACGCCCAGGCCGCGGAGTAACGGGCGTCGCCATCCGGAGGGGCTTAGAGCCTTCCCGCTTCTGATGGAATCAGAAGCGGAGCCTCTATGCTTTTGATTTGACGCCTTTTCTCTTCACGCAAACCGGATTCCGCTTCGCTCGAAAACGCTCTAACCGGTCCAGCTTTCAGCGGCCCGATGACGGGCTCTGGCGCGCGATCCGCTCACCGAGGCATGCCCGGCCGGAGCCGAGCCCAATGTGATTGCCGGATACGCCGATTGCTGGAATACGCTGCTGTCGCGGACGACGAGGGCTTTCGTGTTGTACCTTGCTCGCAAAATACTTTTCCGATCGACCACGGAGAGGTGCGTAGCGGCAAAGCCGTTGCGCGCTGAGGACGTCCTCTGAGAATGATAAAAATAAAAACGGACGCTGGGGATGTCGGCAACTCAACATCCACAGCGCCCGTTTGCTTCCGAGAGGCGCGAGACGCTTCCGCAAAGGATTCCCGTCTTTGCGGATCGCACCAAACCCGGGCCGCACGAGCCCGTGTCCCGGAAACCTCCGACCGGCCTCAGTCCTCGGCCGGCTCCTCATCATCGTCATCACGCTCGGGGCTGCCGGCCAGAATCTGCTCGGCAATCAGCCCTGAATTCTGCCGGATCGCCATTTCGATCTTGGCGGTGATGTCGGGATTGGCCCGCAAAAACCCCTTCGCGTTTTCGCGTCCCTGCCCCATGCGCTGGCTGTCATAGGAGAACCAGGCGCCGGATTTTTCGACGATACCAGCCTTGACCCCCAGATCGAGGATTTCTCCCATCTTGGAGACGCCCTCGCCATACATGATGTCGAACTCGACCTGCTTGAAAGGCGGCGCCAGCTTGTTCTTCACCACCTTGACGCGGGTCTGGTTGCCGACGACCTCGTCGCGCTCCTTGATCGCGCCGATGCGGCGGATGTCGAGGCGCACCGAGGCATAGAATTTCAGGGCGTTACCGCCGGTTGTGGTTTCCGGAGAGCCGTACATCACCCCTATCTTCATGCGGATCTGGTTGATGAAGATCACCATCGTGTTGGACTTGTTGATCGAGGCGGTGAGCTTGCGCAGCGCCTGGCTCATCAGCCGCGCCTGCAGTCCGGGCAGCGCATCGCCCATGTCGCCCTCGAGTTCGGCGCGCGGCACCAGCGCCGCAACCGAATCGATGATGAGCACATCCACCGCACCGGAGCGCACCAGCGTATCGGCGATTTCGAGCGCCTGCTCGCCATGATCGGGCTGCGAGATCAGGAGGTCGTCGACATTGACGCCGAGCTTGCGGGCGTAGACCGGGTCGAGCGCGTGCTCAGCGTCGATGAAGGCGCAGATGCCGCCCTTCTTTTGCGCCTCGGCGACCGCATGCAGCGCCAGCGTGGTCTTGCCCGAGGACTCCGGGCCATAGACCTCCACGATGCGTCCCTTGGGCAGGCCGCCGACGCCGAGCGCGATATCAAGTCCCAGCGAACCCGAGGAAATCACCTCGACGTCCATGGACTTGTCGTTCTTGCCGAGCTTCATCACCGAGCCCTTGCCAAACTGGCGCTCGATCTGGGACAGCGCGGCGGACAGGGCCTTCGACTTATCCATGGAGGATCCTTCGACGATTCGCAGGGCAGCTTGGGACATGGGTCGGGCTCCTTATGAACGGGATTCGCGGGGGGGACAACGAATGGACCACGGATGATCTGAGAAGATAATGTACTCTATTTGTTCTCAGTTCGCAATATGTTCTTTTACACCGTCTTACCCGCCCGTCTTACGAAGCCGACTTCCCCTTTCACAGCGATCTGGGCCTGCTTGATTATGCGGCGCACAGCATCGCGAGCCCGACACCGCTATTGTCCTAATTTAATCTTAAGACTCTGGTGCCACCCTACCTGCATGAAAATAATTTTCGCGCTGGCAATTGTGCTGTTCGTGATCAACCAGTGGGATCAGAACTACAACCATGGGACGCTGACCCGCGCCGGCTTTTCATTGGCACGAGATCTCGGTCACTCGTTCGGCATATACATCTAGACTCCATCAGCCGGTGGAGTGGCCGCCGACGGGCGGCATCGGCGATTCGTCCTCATCCACTTTGTGACATCCATCACAACGGCGAAGACCGGCGCGTCGTACTCCTGCGACCGCTGATCACGAGGGATGATCCCCTCATTCAAAAACAGGAGAAAGACATGAGCAACGGGATCCGCAAACTGAATGATACGGACATCGAGGGAATTGCCGGTGGCATGAGCTGTGAGACGGCACTTGCCGTCGCCAAGATTTATTACTCGGCCGGTGACATCCTGCATAGCCTCGGCGACGAGGCCGGGGCCCACCAATTGTATGGCAAAGGCTCCGGCGTCATGGAGGGGGCTTGCAACAAGGGGTAAGGATGACTTGAGCCAATTGGCAGCTATCTCGATCGCGGTCATGCGTAACAGAGGGGCCGCCTCGACAGGTGGCCTGTTCCATTCCGGCAAGCTCGGTGGGTCGCCCTCGCGGGCCCGCGTTGCCCGATGTGCCGCAGCCGTTCCTCGCGACGATGCGAAAGCCGAGTGGTTCTCAGCCAAGGCATCGGAATAAGAGATCTGAGAATAAGAGATCAGACCAAGGGATCAGAATTGTTTGGCTCCGCTGGCCTTTCGGCTGGCGGGGCATTTTTGTGTGCGACCGTCATTTTGTGGACCGTCGTTTTGTGACGCTGATCCCCTCCCCAAGTGTGACCCAGATCACGGCAGCCGTACGCGCGACGGCATAAACCTCGTGTCACAGGCGGCGGGAATAGTCCCGTTCCGCGGGCATCCAGGAGACGACAATGACCAAGTCAAAAACCACCGACCTCGCCACCCAGATCCGCGTTCTCGACGACGCTGAACTCACTGCCGTCTCCGGCGGCGCGTTCGAGCTGCCGGCGAACCTTCGGCTCGCCGCCACACCGGTCGGCGGATGGGACATGAAGGACGTCTTCGCCAGGCCGGTGCTCGGCACCTACCAGACCCGATAAGCGGCACCTACCGGACCCGATAAGGAGAGCAAGGAGAACGCCATGACCAACCAGACCCGTGAATGCGATGTGCGCGAACTGAATGCGTCCGAGATCGACGACGTGGCCGGCGGCCTGTCGAAGCATGTCGGCAAGGGACCGCTGTTTCCGCTTCCGCCCTCGACCGGCCCGACGATCCCGGTCGATCCCAAACCGGTCGTCGTCTACGTCTGATCGACGCTTTCAAAGCGAGGCCGCCCTGCGAGGGGTGGCCTCTGTTCACGCCAAGGCCACACATCTGCCGTTGAAAGACGGGTTGGTCCACCGAGATGTTGCCGGAAATCATCAGCGCCGAAGGGAGTCGGATGCGTTCTTAGAATCCTTTTGACTGTGCAACGCGTTTTGATTTTTCTGGCAGTCGCTGGGTAACGGGATGAGTGCGATGCTGGAAACGATCACTGCCGTCTTTGGAATAATGAGCGTCGGCATTTTCTTGGCCCACGCGATCGATGGATATTGGTCGCGGCCTTGACCGGACGACGCGGCCGCCATTATCCGGGCCACCCTGCCCCCATCTGGCCTTAAGTCTCCGCCAAGTCGAAATCCTGACGTAACCGCGCGGCCATGTCCCGGACCCGTCCGCGCCACAGGTCTGGATCGGCGATCGGGCCGGCCTCCGGTTTGATCGTCAGCATCGCGTTCCACGGGTTTGAACCGTAGACGGTCACCGCGAACCCGCTGGCCGGCGCGCCGTCGAGCGTTTGCAGCGCCTTCAGGATGATACCCGCGAGTTCGTCCGCGGTTTTGCGCCGATCATAGCTCTCCGCCAGTTGATCCCCCGGCATGGCTTCCGCGGTCAGGTCATCGACCTCCGCAGGCTCCGGGATTTCGGACCGGGGCGATTCGGGGAAGGCGAGCGAATCGTCGTCGGGCTGGTCGGGCTGAGGCCTCGCGTTATGGCGCGCACCCAAAACGTTCTGGATCAGGGCCAGCAACCCCTTGTCCATGCCGCTGCTGTTACCCACGTCGCTCGCTCCGCTCGATCGAGGCTGCGGCGCCCGGACAACTGCCTCCCGCCCCTGGATCACGATAATCTTGGATCGAATCAATCCAGGATCAGAACGTAATCGATTCCAGCATTTTAAGAAGCGGGACGCAGACGGAAAACCGCACAGCGCTCATCGTCGCTCGCGGGTCGTGAGTATCTTGCAGGTGTTCAGCTCAGCGCCACCCCTATCAGCAGCGTGACGAGCACGCCGAAGCCGGCGAACGCGATATTGAGGAAATTCCGGGCCAACCCGGGTTCGGTGGTCAGCATGATGTTTCTCCCG
>NZ_MKSM01000021.1:0-13542 GCF_001897285.1 Nitrobacter sp. 62-23 | reverse complement strand
CCCCCCCCCCCCCGCGCGAGCTGCCGACGAAAGCCGTCGCGGGACCGGACGTGGCAATGGCTGTGTGATCCGGATCACGCCGTAGCCGCGCTCCGGGGCGCTACACCTGTTCGGGAGATAGGCGGAAACCTTCACCGTCTCACCGACAGGAGACCGACATGACCCGACCGATCACCGGTATCCGCGACCTGACGACCGACGAGATCGATCTCGTCAGCGGCGGACTAACCTGGGACTATGAAATCCGCTCGCCCGACGGAGGCGTCCTGGATGTCGGCGTGAAACTCGACAAGACCACCGGCCGGGAAGTTCCCTACGCGATCTGGACCCGCACGCGGTAATTTTCATCCGTATTCCGGCAAAATACGAAATGTTTCATCGGTTCTTGGTCGGAAACCAACTTGAACCTTTCGTGCGATGGAACGACTCACAATGGGCTGGGGGATTGCACTGCCCAGTCTAGGCACAACGTCACCGGGCGATCATATTCCGCTCAGGTGGCGTTGTTGTTTGGGGGGCAGGTTCGAAAGCGGCAGATCAGGCACTGAAGCCTCATTCAACCGCGTTGCGCAGACCCTCATCTATCTTTCTGAAAGAGCAACCGGTTTCCGCTTCGCGCTCGCACGGCGCTTCCGGTCGGAATCGTACCGTCTCGCTTGACGCGAACCGATTGCCGCTTCGCTCGAAAATGCCATAGGCGGGCGAACGGCAACGCTGTTTTTCGATCGGACACAGGCCGAGCGAGAGCGAAGCCGTTCTTCATCGGCTGCCGCGCATGACGCTGGAGCACGGATTAATTCGCCGTGCCGCCCGCGGCCCCAAGCCTTGGCTTGGCCTTGCTTTTTGCGCTGGTCTTGGGCGGATTATCGCTGCGCACGCCGCCCCAGGGATCGTTGGATGCCGCGGCATCGGGAATCGTCCGCAGCGTGTCCTTATAGGCTTTTTCGACCGCCCGCTGTTTCTCGATCTCTTCCTGCGTCTTGCCGGGCCCGTCGGTGAGCAGATTGATATGCGGCGACTGGGCAAAGGCCGGCCCCGACAATAGTGCCGCCATCAGCATGGATGCGCGCAGAACTCTCATCGAAACTCCTCCCCTGCCGGTGCCCGCCGACCGATCGCTACTTCGGTTTCTTTTCGGCGGATGGAACGCCGAGACTCCCCCAGGGATCAAATTTCTCCTTGGAATCGGGAATCGTCTTGAGCGCCTCGTTGTAAGCCCTCTCGTCCACCTTCGGTTTCTTGGCCGGCGGTTTCTGATCGCCGCCATCACCGCGGCGATGGTGACCGCCACCCATCTGGGCGTTGGCCGATGTCACCGGCGCGGCCATCGTTATCGCAACACCGACCGTGAACGCAAATGCAGCGAGTTTCATTGGCCCTTCCTCTGCGAGAGCGGTACGCCAGGCCGGTTGCAACATTAAGGCAACCGCGGCTCGCAACCCCTTGAACAAACCAAAAATATTCGCGTCGCCGTTTTGACGGGCGCGGGCAGCAGCGCTCCGCGTCGTTCGGATCGTGAAGTGGAATGCCAAGGGCCCGCGCTCAAGCTCGTCCGGCCCGCGCTCATCATCGGTCCCGGCTATGGTAAACACCCGGCAAATGCCAATGCGTATATTACGCGTCGGCGCCAATATTATCTTCGAATGTTTCCCATAGCCTCCGGCGAAAGCAAGGGAACGGCGCTGCCGCGCGTGACCTCGCCATCCGTCGTGCATGGGAATTTGGGGACATGGCCGAAATCGTCAATTGGGCTCCGGTGCGCCGCTCGTCGACGCAAGGATTCGCGGTGCGCGTACCCCGGACCACATCACGCTGTGACGCCGCAGCGCTCGCATCGATCGACGTCGACCCATGGCGAGACCTTGCCGACCGCGCGGTCGAGCCGAACGCCTACAATCTCGCCGACTGGGAATTGCCGCTCGATGCGACGGCGCGCGACCGCACCAATGCGTCCGCATTGACAGCGTGCACCGACGTGCCATCCGCCAAATCCGGTGCTGGCACTCTCATCGGCCTGATTCCGGTCGTCTCCGCCTGGAGAGCCTATCGGATTCCGCTTCCCGTTCTGGTGAGCGCCGATCCCTATGGAACGCTGAGCACTCCGCTGCTCGATCGTGACGTTGCAAATGAAGCCGCGGCCATGCTGCTGCGCAAGGCCCGCGCCCTCGGGCGGCACGCGTTGATCCTGCGCAACGTCGCGCTCGACGGCGCCGCCATGAAAGCGCTCACCGCGGCGCTGGAACTCGACGGCCTCAGGCCGCACATACTGCAGACACACGTGCGAGCCTGTCTCGACGCGACGCAAGACGCAGACGACCTGCTGCGCGACGCGCTCGGCGTCAAGAAGCTGAAAGAGCTGCGCCGGCAGCGTAACCGCCTTGCGGAGCAAGGTGAGGTGTCGTTCCAGGTCGCGCGCAGCCCCGACGATGTCGTGCCGGCGCTCGAAACGTTCCTTGAACTGGAAGCCAGCGGCTGGAAGGGGAAACGGGGGACAGCTTTGCTCCAGCACGACGGCGACGCGGCCTTCATCCGCCGCGCAAGCCCGGCGCTGGCCGAGCGCGGCCAGTGTGAAATCGTGACCCTTCGCGCGGGCACGACGCCGGTGGCCGCAGCCATCGTGTTGCGACATCAGGATCGCGCATTCTATTTCAAGCTGGGCGTCGACGAAAAATTCGCGAAGTTTTCACCTGGCGTACAGTTGACGCTCGATCTCACGCGGCACCTCTGCGCCGATCCGGCGATCACGCTGGCGGATTCCACGGCGCATCCGGGTCATCCGATGATCGACCCGATCTGGCGCGGCCGCCTCGCGATCGGGGACGTGCTGCTCCCGCTGCGCCGCCGCAGCTACGTCGTTCCGCTCGCGAAGGCGGCGATCGCGCTGCGCGGACAGATGCGCTCGTCCGCACGCCGCGCCCTTCATATCATCCGCAAGCGTCAGGACAGAAACACATGAGCGTCTCCGAACCGGCGCCGGTCATCGCCGCGGCCGACGATGCGCTGCGGCGCGACTTCCCGCTCAAGCCGTTTGCGATCCGGCACGCGCTTGCGGAGCATCCGTTGCTGACGCTGCCGCGGATCGCGCAACTAGCCGCCGAACTGCCGCGCGACCTGATCGAGTACAATTCCGGCAAGGTGGCGATCAGCCAGGACCCCGATGCGATTCCCACGATCGACCTCGATCCGATCGAGGTGGTGAAACGGATCGAGACCGCCGGCGCCTGGATGGTGTTGAAGCGCGTGGAGAACTCGCCGGAGTATCGCCGCCTGATCGAGGACGCGCTGCTTTCGGTCGCACGCGCCCGCGGCTTCGACAGCCTGCGCGACGCCGGATTCGAGCAGATCGAGGGCTTTTTGTTTGTCTCATCGCCGAATTCGACCACGCCATTCCATCTCGACAGCGAAGACAATTTTTTCGTCCAGATCCATGGCGAAAAGTTCTTTACGATCTACGACAACAGCGACCGCAGCCTCGTTTCCGAATCCGAGATCGAGCGTTCGATGACGAAGCACCGCAACCTGAAATTCGACGCGAGCTTCGCGCCGCGCGGCATCGAATTCCACATGTTCGGCGGCGACGGCTGCTTCGTGCCTTACCAGTGGCCGCATTGGGTGCGCACCGCCGGGTCGCATTCGATCTCGATGGCCATCACCTGGAAGACGCGCGAAGTGCGCCGTCTCAACGACTTGCATTTTTTCAATTCGATGCTGCGCGGTCTCGGCTGGCCCCAGAAGTCTCCGGGCATGCAACCCGCGTTCGATGCGGCCAAGCTGGCGTTCTATCGCGCTGGCACGGCGGCGGTCAGGCCGTTGCGCGGCTCGATGACGATGCGGCGAATCCTGCGCCGCATCGCGCTCGGCAAGCAGGCGAACTACTACCTGAAAGACGCCTAGTCATTCGGCCTCCGGGGGCAACCACGCTCAGCGCCGCTCCAGCGCGACGCGGCACGCCGTGAGCCGAGCCCGAGATGGTTGCTTGGATCGTCAAGCCCGGCTTTGCCGGTCATCCACGTCTCGAAACACGAATGTATCAAAAACGTGGATGGGCGGAACGGAGCCCGGCCATGACATGTTATGCTGAATGCCTCACGTCAACTATCCTGCTTGAGAAGAGAGGCTTGAGCGCTGGGCGATCATATCGCTCCGAAAACAGGCTGGCGCAGGTGCAGGACGGCTGCCGCTATGGCAAAAAGCCATCCGGGCAGACCTTCCCTGCCCACTGTCATCGTCACGTCGAAACGTGATATGGGTCGTCTCCGTCGAACCGCACGAGGCCGCCGATTGTCGGGCATTTCACTCTACACGCTGTCGGTCTGGGTGCTGCCGCTCATCATCGCGATCACCTTTCACGAAGCCGCGCACGGATTTGTCGCGCACCGGCTGGGTGACAACACCGCCTGGCAGCTCGGCCGCGTCAGCTTCAATCCGCTGAAACATATCGATCCCTTCGGCACCGTGATCCTGCCGGGGATTCTGCTGGTGTCGCACGCGCCGTTCCTGTTCGGCTACGCAAAGCCGGTACCGGTGAATTTCCGCAACCTAAGCCATCCCCGCACCGACATGGTCTGGGTGGCGCTCGCCGGCCCCGCCACCAACATCCTGCTGGCGCTGGCCGCGGCATTGGCATTTCACGGGCTCGGGCTGGTCCCGGCCAACGGCGCGCAGTGGGTCGCCGACAACCTGCAGAACGCGCTGATCATCAACGTCATTCTCGCGGTGTTCAACATGCTGCCGATCCCGCCGCTGGACGGCGGACGGGTCGCGGTCGGCCTGTTGCCGAACTTTCTGGCAGTCCCGCTCTCCCGCCTGGAACCTTACGGGCTGCTGATCCTCATCGGGGTCCTCCTGCTGCTCCCGATACTCGGCAGCCAGCTCGGACTCAATCTTGACGTGATCTCCACCATCGTGAGAACAGTCACCGGATATGTGATACAGTTTCTTTTGGTGGTCACGGGCAATTTATAAAAGCCGATGCGAGGGGCGTAGTCAGTTGATCAAAGCACAGGACAAAATGATTGCGAGGCGCGCCGACACTAAGGCTCGCGCCGACTTCGCCACCTGGAAAATGATGACGAAACTGAACGGCACGTCATCGCTGCCCGCCGAGGCCCTGGCATTCCTTTCGAATTACAGGGGTTTTCTCGAAACGATGCCGGAGACGGAAGCGGGCGAGGCCACCATCGGCCTGATCTACAAAGCCTACTACGCGGAGATGGGCGGCACCGGCACGCCGCCGGACATCAAGTCGGTGCCGAAAGACCCGATCGTGGAACTCGATAACGTCACCGCCTTCAAGCGTCCCGCACCGCAACAGCCGCAGGGCAAAAATTCCGGAACGACCACACGCCCGCGCCTGCCGGCCGCGCTGATTTTCGTCCTGCTCGCCGCAATCTACGTCGGCATCCGGTACTATTTTTTCCGATAGCGCGCGCAGCCCCCGCAGCCGGGACGTCAGCGACAACAACGACGTCAGCCCCTGCCCTTCACCCGGAAGACCACCGGCAGGGTGAAGCTCAATCCCTCGTCCGCTATCAGCGGCGGCGGCGGCGGCACCGGATCGGACCGGTGCAGCATGGCCAGCGCGGCCTGGTCGAAGACCGCATCGCCCGATCCCTTCACGATCGACGCCGAAACGATATGGCCGAGACGATCGAGCACGAAGTTGACGAGAATTTCCGCGCTCTTCTGTGAGCGCTCGGACGGATAGCGCTTGTGCTTGTCGAGGTGCGCGACCAGTTCCTTCTGCCATGTCGCGCGGATACGGCGGGCGCTCGCGCCGGTGCCCTGCTGCGGCGCGACCGAACGCTCCGATTCCGGCGCATGTTCGACGCTCGGCATCGCGGTCGCCTCTGCAGCCACCGATTCCTGCGAGGCGGACGTCTGCACCGCCGCCTTCTCGGGATCGTCCACCGGCTTCTTCGATTCGTTTTCGGTGACGATCCGGTCCGGGTCCTCGGTCTCGGTCGGCGTGTCCTTGGGCAGATCGGTCTCCTTCACGACCGCCTTCTGCTCGGCAAGCGCGGGTGAAGCGATCGACGCGTCGGTGTCTGGTCCGGGCGGAAGGTCGGTCGCCTCGCGATGCGGCGAAGCCAGATCGAGCCCGATCTCGATCGCCGGCGCGCCAAGATCGTCTTCGGCCTCGTCGGACTGCATGTGAGCCATCGCCAGCGCCACGCAACCGATGTGAATCGCGAGCGCAGCGACCGCTGAGATAACCCAAAGACGGCGGGACGGCGGAGGCTCTGCGATGATCTCAGGCATGGTTCAAGGCTTTGCGGTGGCGGTGGCTGGAACAGACTGGGCGTCCGGAACGCCTTCGAGCGCCACCAGCTTGATTTTCGTGAAGCCGCCTGCGCGCAGTATCTCCAGCACGTCCATCAGGTCGCCGTAAGGCACCGCGCGATCCGCCCGCAGGAAGATGAAACTGTCCTTGGTCATGTTCGGGGTGCTGTCGAGCGTCCGGACCAGATCGACCCGCTTGACGAGCGTTTCGCCGATCGCAACCGCAAGATCGGCCTTGATGCTCACATAGGTCGGCTTGTCCGGCTTCTTCTGCGGAGTCGCGCTCGACGTCGGCAGGTTGACCGGAAGATCGACGGTCGACAGCGGCGCGGCCACCATGAAGATGATCAGCAGAACCAGAATCACGTCGATGAACGGCGTGACGTTGATCTCGTGCGCTTCGGCGTAATCCTCGTCGTCGTCAAAGCCGCCTTCTGCGATCGATGCGCCCATCGCCTACTCCGCCGCGCGCGAGTGCGCTCCGCCCACCGAACCGACATGGGTCCTGTCCAGGTCGCGCGACAGCAATCGTCCGGAGGCCCCGGACGCGCGGCTGACCTGTTCGATATAGCCCCGCGTCACGCGCGCGAAGTAATTGTAGATGATGACCGCCGGAATCGCCGCAACGAGGCCGAGCGCGGTCGCAAGCAGCGCCTCGGCGATGCCGGGCGCGACCACGGCGAGGTTGGTGGTCTGCGCCTTGGAAATCCCGATGAAGCTGTTCATGATGCCCCAGACGGTGCCGAACAGGCCGACGAACGGCGATGTCGCGCCGATGGTCGCAAGCAGGCCCATTCCGAGCCGGATCCGACGCGATTCCGCGCGGACGATTTCGGCGAAACTCGACGCCGCCCGTTCCTTGATGCCGGCGTCGCTGGAGATTCCAGCCGATAGCCGCGCCTCGCGCATGGCTGCCGCCAGCAAGGACGCCAGCACGCTGTTTTTGTCGCCGAGCGCCATCTGCGCTTCCGCCAGCGAGCGCGACTCGCTGATTTGTGTCAGAGCCGCACCGAGGTTGCGCCTTGCGAGCGACAGCTCGACCATCTTGGCGATGAAGATCGTCCAGGTCACCAGCGAGGCAAATGCAAGACCGACCATCACCAGTTTGACGATGATGTCCGCCGACAGAAACATCGACCACGGCGACAGCTCGTGAGGGGTCGTGTCCGGCTTCAGCGGATTGATGGCGGTCGCGCTCGAAGCTGGCGCGGACGCGGACGTCGCGCTCGAAGCGGGCGCGGCGTCATCGGCAACCTGGGGCGATGTGCCGGAGGGCGGCGTAGACGTCGTCGCCGGCGACTGGACCTGAGCTTGGGGGGGCACGGCGGTGTTGCTCTGCTGTGCGGCCGCGGGGAACGCCAGCGACGCAAACGTCAACGCAGCCGCCATCGGCAGAACTTTTAGAATCATTCTAAACATTGCGGCTACTCATACCTCCGCCCAGTAGCGGATGAGGTTGTGATAGATGCCTGTCAATTTGACCGTTTCAGGATCATCGCGCCCCAGACGTTCAACAAGATTTTGAATCGCCGTGTCCAGGTCGAAGATCAGGCTGCGCGCGTGGTCATCCCGTACCATGCTCTGGAGCCAGAAAAAAGACGCAACCCGCGCGCCACGGGTGACCGGCGTCACCAGATGCAGGCTGGACGCGGGATAAAGCACAAGATCGCCGGCCGGCAGCTTGATTTCATGCGAACCATAGTTGTCTTCGACCACCAGTTCGCCGCCGTCGTAATCTTCCGGCTCCGATAAAAATAACGTGACTGACAGGTCGGTGCGAATTCGCAAGCCGGTCAAACGGTCGCCGCGCACGGCATTGTCGACGTGAACACCGAAATGATGTCCGTCGGACGCGACGTAACGGTTGAACAGGGGTGGAAAAATCTGCAGCGGGATCGCTGCCGAGATGAACCGCGCATTCGCCGTCAGCGCCGAAATGATCCGGTTGCCGAGCGTCCGCGCCACCTCGCTGTCCGGCGGCAACTGCTCGTTTTTCTTGACCAGCGCCGACTGCGCGCCCGCCGTGGAGCGGCCGTCCTCCCATTCGGCAACGTCCATGACGCGGCGGAAATCCGCCACGTCATCCTTGGTCAATACGCCGGGGACGCAGATCAGCATGTGTCCGCATCCTCAACGCGGGTCGATCAGTAACGGGCCGACAGCGTCAGATAGGCGACCCGGCCCGGCGCAACGAATACGAACGGCGTCGCGCTCTGATACAAGGCGTCGTAGTAAAGCTGATTGGTAATGTTGTTGACGGCGAGCTTCACCTTCCAGTTCGGATTGATCTTCACCTCGGTGAAGGCGTCGAAGCGCCAATAGTCAGGCAGCGACGTCCCCTGGTTGGCCGCGAGCAACGTGCCGCCGTAGATCTTTGAGCGGTATGTGGCCTGCGCGCCGACCTCCCAGATATCCGTCACCTGATACTTGGTGAGGAGGTTGAACGACTGATGCGCGATGTTGGCGAGCGGCAGGCCCACATTGCTCGCGTAAAGCAGAGGCTGCGGCGAGGGGGCGAGCGACTTCGTCACTTCCGACTGCATCAGAACGACCCCGCCGAACACGCTCCATTTGTCGGTGATCTTGCCGGCGGCTTCGATGTCGATGCCGCGAATCCAATAGGCAGCGCCCGCGGTGATGCAGGACACCGTACCGGCGGTTGCGGTATAGGGACAACTCGGTGTTGCCGTCGCCGCGGTGACATTCTGCGACTCACGCGCGTTATCCTTCCAGGTCTGGAACAGCGACGCCTGGACCAGAAGGTGGCGATCGAACAGCTCCCACTTGGTGCCGACTTCGGCGGCGCGGTTTTTCTCGGGCCCGAAGATCTGGTTCGAATTGCCGTTCAGAATGGGGGCAAGGCCGCCATACGTCGCGCTGGTGCCGTCGAACTCGGCGCCGACCGGATTGGCCGAGGTCGCATAGGCGGCATAAAGGCTGACATAGGGGAGCGGCTTCACCACCGCGCCGAGATTGTAATTGGTCAGCCCGGAATCGAGCGACTGAGTGCCGAACACGTTCTGCACATTGTTCACCGTGCCGTAGCCGCTGGTGGCGATGTGATAGTCGTCGTAACGGATGCCGCCGTTGAGGATGATGAAGTCGTTGTAGTTGGCGGTATCGAGAAGGTAGACGCTCTTGGTGTCGATATTGATCCTGGTCGGGTGTCCCGCCAGCGTCGGCTCGGCACCGAACGGCGTACCCGTATATTGCGGGTTGAAGATGTTGACGCCCGATACCGAGCCGGAACCGTTCGCGCCGCCGGGCAGCGCCTCGGAACTCAGGCCGGCATATTTGTCGATGCTGGATCTCTCGGCCGAGATTTCCACGCCGGCGACCGCGGTATGGCGCCACGCGTCGATGCCGAACTTGTAAGCCGCCTCGGTCTGGTTGACGAAGACGTTGGTCGGCTGAAAGCGGCTCTGCGGATTGGCGCTGAGCGTCCAGTTGGCAGGGTTCGCGGCAGTCACCACGGGACGTTCAGGCAACGTGCCGATATAGTCCAGGATCGAGTGCTGCACACGCGTCTTGTTGGTGACCATGAGGTCGGGCGTGATATGCGCCTCCAGGTTCAGCGTGCCGATGTCCTGCCGGTAGGACTGGTAGTCGCGGTTGAGGAAGCCGTACCAGGTGTTGCGGTTGAGGCCGAATTGCGGGAATGGGCCGCCCGCGGTCGAGGTATAGTACGTTCCCGTAAACGCGCTCGCCGGCCGATAATACGGCACGCCGAAATCGGGGAAGCCGTGCAGGTCGGTATGGATGTAGTTGGCCTGCACCTTGATCGCATCGATCGGCTTCCAGGTCACCGCAAGGAAACCGCCGCCGCGGTCGTCGGTGATGTAGTTGCGGCCCGCGATGTCGGCGTCCTGGAACAGGCCGCCGGCGCGAACGGCCAGTGCCGGACTGATAACCTGGTTGACGTCCAGCACCACCCGCTTGGTCTGATCGGTGCCGAACGTCGTGTCCATGTTGTAGAAGTTGCCTTCGGTATTGGCCTGCTTGGTCACGATGTTGATGGCGCCGCCGGTGGTGCCGCGGCCGGCGAACGACGAGCCCGGCCCGCGCAGGATTTCCACCTGCTCGGTGAAGAAGTTCTCGCGAACGCTGACGCCGGGATCGCGGACGCCGTCGATAAACACGTCGTTGCGCGCATCGAAGCCGCGGATGAAGAAGCGATCGCCGAAGGCGTTGCCGCCCTCACCCGTGCCGAGCGTGACGCCCGCGGTGGTGCGCGCTACGTCCCTGAGCAAGGTGGCGCTCTTGTCCGCGAGCACTTCCTTGCTGAGAACCGTGACCGTCTTCGGCGTATTCAGCAGCGGCTCCGGAAACTTGCCGGACGCCTGCAGGTGATCGACCTTGTAGGGCGCGGCAGCGTCCGCGTAGGGGTCGCGGTCCGCCGCCAGGTTGCCGGCGTTGGGAAACGGCACCGGCGGCGCGGCCTGCGCCGGCTGACTTCGCCGCGCGGTATGGCGCAAGGCCGTGCGCGCCCGGACGTGGTCCGCCGTGGGCTTCGGCGCAGCATGATGCGGGCGGGCGACCGGGGCATCGATCGTCACCGGCGGGAGGCTGGGTTGCTGCGCTTCGGCGGGCGAGAAGGAGGCGGCCGCGATGAGTCCTGCAACAGCGGAGACCTTGCCGACGGAGTTGACGTCCAGCGACTTGTCGATCGGGTCAGCGGCTGCGACTGTCCGCAACGACCTCGGCATTCTTGCATTGCTCATAAAGCGATCCCCAACTGGTAGCAGGTCAATGCGCGCTATTGACGCTGCGCTGTTTTACCGCATGAGGAGCACTATCGATCGAAATTTTGAGGGTCAACGCGTTTCGGCGAAACGGCGATGTTTCATTTTTTGAATCTATCTAAATCATAGCGATTCTAAATTACCTGACCCATCCGGCGCAGGAATTTGCACTCAATTTTCTTGACTGCGCTTTATTTGAAACGATTCTAATCGCCGACAATCATCAGCCGGCGCTCGGCGGCTTCATCAGGGACAGCATTTCGTCCACGGTCTTTTGCGCGACGCTGCGTATGCGGTCGGTGTCGTCCGTCCCCGCAATGTTGACCTGCCGCACCACGGCTTTGATCTCGTCGCGGAAATCGGTCAGGAAACGGAGCGGATCCGGAGAGTTGTTGGCCACGCGGGCGATCAAACCCGTAATCATGATCTGGCAGGCCATCATCCGGCCGTTCAGCTCGTCCATCGTCGCCTCCCGCTTATGCTATGCGCGCTTCGGCATCGCCGTATTTGCGATGAAGGTGATATGAAAGAAGCGATCTGCGCTGACAACCCGATCGTCAGGACCGTCGCGCAAGCCATGGCATTTCGGCGGACGGCCGCGCGTGGCCGTTATTTGCCCGCAGCGGCGCCGGGACTTTCAGGACTCTTGTCGTCGGAGACACCTTTGATACGCTGCTTGATGGCCCGGAGGGCTTCGAGACTCGTTTCGATCGTGTCCGCTGGAATTCCCTGCAAGACATCGGCGGCGATGGAGTCGCGCAGGCTGTCCAGATCGTCGACGAGCTGGCGCCCTGCCCCGGTCAGAAACAAACGGTTGGCCCGGCGGTCCCGCGGATCCGGCCGGCGCTCCAGCAGGCCGTGATCGACCAGCCGGTCGAGCAGCCGCACCAGCGAGATCGGCTGCAATTCCAGGACGTCAGCCAGATCGACTTGCGACAGGCCTTCCTTCTGACGGAGCTGGAACAGCACAATCCACTGCGCCCGCGTAGTCCCGCAGCCCTTGGCGCGCAGGTCGATATAGTTGCGCACCAGGCGCGAGCTTTCGATCAATTGCGCGACGAACTGGCGTTTGCGATCGAGAGACATCGGCAGCGGGCTCGCCCTATAGGTTTCCGATTGTTTAGGATTATCAAAGGATGGTGTGTTTACACATTATATGCATGCATCTATCTACGGCTAACCGGACGGTTTTTGAAGTCCGGATTTTTCAGCGCGAGTCCTCATGTCACGGTCGCGAATCCTCGGTTGGACCTCCCTCATCGCGGTGATCGCGCTGGCGGGCGGCTTCGCGCTTTGGCAGCACGGCGCGGGGAAGCATAACGGCGCCGATCACACCGGCGCCGCGCAGGCGCGCGCGATTCCGGTCAAGATCGCAACCGTGCGGAAAGACGATTTCCCGGTCTATCTCACCGGGCTCGGGACCGTTCAGGGTTTCAATACCGTCGTGGTCCGCACCCGCGTTGACGGTCAGATCGACCGGATCGCCTTCAAGGAGGGCCAATTGGTTCAGAAGGGCGACCTGCTCGCCCATATCGATCCGCGGCCATTCCAGGCGGCGCTCGATCAGGCCAAGGCCAAGAAGGCGCAGGATGAAGCCAGTCGCGCCAATGCCAATCTCGACTTGCAGCGCTATACCAAGCTCGGCGAATTTGCGACCCGGCAGCAGACCGACACCCAGCGCTCCACCGTGCAGCAGCTCACCGCACAGATCGCGGCGGACGACGCCGCGATCGCCAACGCGCAAACCCAGCTCGATTACACCGACATCCGCGCGCCGATCGCAGGCGTCACCGGCTTCCGCCAGGTGGATCAGGGCAACATCGTCAACGCCTCGACGCAAACCGGCATCGTCACCATCGCCCAGATCGAGCCGATCGCCGTGATCTTCACCGCTCCGGAAGAGCAGCTCCCGCAGATCCAGGACGCCCTCGCCGCCGGATCGCCGAAGACGATCGCCTACTCCACCGACGGCAAGCGGCTGCTTTCAGAAGGTAAGCTGATGCTGATCAACAATCAGGTCGACACCACCAGCGGAACCATTCGCCTCAAGGCGGTTTTCGAGAACAAGGATCACGTCCTGTGGCCCGGGCAGTCGGTCTCGACACGCCTGCTGGTGTCCACGGTGAAAAACGCCGTCGTGGTTCCCGACGACGCCGTCAAGCACGGAACCGATGGGCTTTATGCTTACGCCGTCAATCAAGACAACAAGGCCGAGTTTCGCAAGATCAAGGTCGGCCAGTCGATCGACGGCGAAACCGTCATCGAGAGCGGCTTGACCCCCGGAGAACGTGTTATAGTTGCTGGACAATATCGGGTTGAGCCGGGATCGGCCGTGACCACGGCAGTCGCGGAGTCCGAGCCTTCCGACGGCAAAGCCCGTTAGCCCGGAAGCTCGCGTCGTGGTTACTGCGGGACATGCGAACTTCGGGATCAGGACGCTGGAATGAACGGCAGCATTTCCGCACCGTTTATCAGATATCCCATCGCAACCTCGTTGCTGATGGCGGGCATTCTGTTT
>NZ_MKSM01000020.1 GCF_001897285.1 Nitrobacter sp. 62-23 | reverse complement strand
GAAGGCAAGGCGGTCCTGTTCAAGAAGTTCGCCGGCATCGACGTGTTCGATATCGAGATAGCAGCCGACACCATCGAGCGCGTGGTGGAGACGGTTGCGGCGCTGGAGCCGACTTTCGGCGGGATCAATCTTGAGGACATCAAGGGTCCGGAGTGCTTCGAGATCGAGGAGCAGTTGAAGGCCCGGATGAAGATTCCGGTGTTCCACGACGATCAGCACGGCACCGCGATCATCGTCGCAGCCGCCATCACCAACGGACTGCTCCTGAATGGCAAGGCGCTTGCGGACATCAAGATCGTTGCCTCCGGCGCAGGGGCGGCCGCCATCGCCTGCCTCGATCTTTTGGTGTCGATGGGCGCGCAACGCAAGAACATCTGGGTCTGCGATATTGACGGCCTGGTCTACCAGGGCCGCGAACGTTTGATGGACCGGTGGAAGGCGGCCTACGCTCAGAATACCGACAAACGCACCCTGGCCGAGGTGATCGCGGGTGCGGACGTGTTTCTCGGGGTTTCGGCCGGCGGCGTGCTGAAACCGGAGATGGTCGCGCAGATGGCGGACAAGCCGCTGGTGATGGCGCTCGCCAATCCGACCCCCGAAATCATGCCGGACGAGGCGCGCAAGGTGCGGCCCGATGCCATGATCTGCACCGGTCGTTCCGATTTCCCAAATCAGGTGAACAATGTCCTGTGCTTTCCCTTCATTTTCCGCGGTGCTCTTGACGTCGGCGCGACCGCGATCAACGAGGACATGAAGCTCGCCGCCGCCGATGCCATCGCGCGACTCGCGCGTGAGCCGCCGTCCGATGCGGCGGTCAGGTTTGATGGAGAGACCGAAGGGTTTGGACCGGGTTCGCTGATTCCGAGTCCGTTCGACCCCCGGCTGATCCTGCGTATCGCCCCCGCGGTTGCGAAGGCCGCCATGGCGTCCGGCGTCGCGACACGGCCGATTACGAATTTCGACGAATACCAGGGGCGGCTCGAACGCTTCGCGTTCCGCTCCGGCCTCGTCATGAAGCCGGTGTTTACCCAGGCGAAAACCCAGCCCTGTCGGGTGATCTACGCCGAGGGCGAGGATATGCGGGTGCTGCGGGCAACCCAGCAGGTGCTTGAGGAGCGACTGGCGCGTCCGATTCTGGTTGGTCGTCCGTCGGTGGTGGAAACGCGGATCAGGCGTCTGCGCCTCGCGATCAAGGCCGGTAGGGATTTCGACCTCATCAATCCCGAGGACGATCCTCGTTACCGTTCATACGTGCAGTCCTATACCGACGTCGCCGGCCGCTTCGGCGCGACGCCCGACGTCGCCCGCACCACGATCCGTACCAACGCAACTGTGATCGCCGCGCTTGCTGTGGTGCGCGGCGAGGCCGACGCCATGCTGTGCGGGGTTGAAGGCAGCTACATGCGGCACCTTCGCCACGTTCGGGAAATCATCGGATACATGCCCGGCGCGAGCGATTTCGCCGCGCTGTCATTGATGATCACAAGCAAGGGCGCTTATTTCATTGCGGATACGCAGGTTCGTCCGAACCCGTCCGCCGAGGAACTGGCCGACATCGCTGCGCGAGCGGCGGTGCATGTGCAGCGCTTCAACATCAAGCCGAAGATCGCGTTCGTGTCGCATTCCGATTTCGGCAGCTACCATACAGAATCGTCGTGTAAAGTGCGTCGCGCCGCCAATCTGTTCCATGAACGCCATCCGGAGATCGAGGCCGACGGAGAAATGCAGGGCGATACCGCGCTGTCGGAATCGGCGCGACAATTGATCCTGCCGCATTCGCGGCTCACCGGTGTCGCCAACGTCCTGATCCTGCCCAATCTCGATGCGGCGAACGCGGCCTATCAGATGATCAAGGTGATTGGCGGCGGCTTGCAGGTCGGGCCCATTCTGATCGGTCCCGCGCGGCCCGCGCACATCCTGACGCCGTCGGTGACGGCGCGCGGCATCCTCAACATGACGGCCGTGGCGGTGGTGGAGGCGCAGGAACGCACGAGTCGGCAGCAACCCGCTTTGTTCGGTTGAATAGGACGGACGGTCTTCGCCTTGCTGTAGAGCGTTTTCGAGCGAAGTGGAATCCGGTCCGCGTGAAGAAAACGCGTCAAACGCTATGGCCCGCGACGCCACGCGGTGACGCGGACGTCGTTCGCCGCGTCGAGTATCCTGGTCTCGCGGGGTTGCAGCCCATGCGCCGTCAGCACGGATTGCGGAGATTCGCCGGGAACCGGCGGGAAACAGCCTTCGCCGCCAGGCAGCGTCACGTGGGGAGCCTCGGACAGCCAGAATGTATCGTATCGGTCGAGAAACATTTCGAAGACGGACGGCCCGCCGATAATCGCGACCGTGCCGTCGCGCACCCCGGCGTGATCGCAGGCGTCCTCGAACGAGGCACCGGCAGGATTCCACAAAGTCGCTTTCGGGTTGTTGGGATCGGCGGCGATATCCGTGACGCGACGGGTCAATATGATCCGCTTGCGGAGCGGTGAGTTAGGCTGATCCTCATACGAATTGCGGCCATGCACGACGAGGTTCGCGCTATCCAGCCCGGCGGTGAAGAATTCAAGGTCGCCTTTGAATTTCAGCGCCTGCGGCATCACATGGTTCGCATCGGCGAGCATTCCGTCCGCTGATACGATGACGTAGCCTTCGATGCGAAGCATATCCAGGTCGCAGCGCGCTATTCTGAGATCGTCTGGACGACGCTGTTGACGGGCCGAGAACTCACGGTCGGCAGCTTGGTGTCTTTCTTCAGTTCGTCGTCGTATTGAGCGAGCGTCTCGACCGGCGCCTTGGCCTTCATCTGCACGACCTTGTATCCGCCGGCCTTCAACCGGCGCAGAATCTCCGGCAGCGCCTCGGCGGTATGCTTCTGGAAATCATGCATTAGAATGATGCCCTTGCCGACCTTGTCGAGTTTCCTGAAGATATTGTCGACCACCTGTTGGGCCTTGTGCGACTTGAAATCGAATGAGTCGACGTCGCAGGAGAAGATCGCGATGTTGCGCTCGCCGAGGTAAGTCACCATCTCCGGCGGGTGCTGTAACGCCGGGAAGCGGAAGAACGGGGCGGGGGCGGCCTCGAGCGCCCACTTGACGGCGCTGAATCCCTTCTCGATCTCGTCCTTGCGCTGCGCTTCGGACAGCTTCTTGTTGTTGAGATTGGCATGCGACCACGTGTGCGCGCCGACCGTGTGCCCGGCGGCGGCGACCTGCCGCAAAATCTCAGGATGGTAGGTCGCGTGCTTGCCGATCGAGAAAAAGATGCCGGTGGTGCACTGGTCGGCGAGCGCCTTCAGCACCGCAGGCGTATGTCCGGGCCATGGACCATCGTCGAAGGTCAGCACCACTTCCTTGTCACGTAGGAAATCGAGCTGCTTGAAATGTTCAAAGCCGAATCCCGGACCGCCGGTGGTATCAATCTGCACCACGCGCGCGATGCCGAGCGCGTCGGGGTTTCCGTTGCAGGCGACCTTCGGTCCGCTCGTGGGCGCGGGAGTTGGAACGGCCGCAGGCGCGGGTTGCGGCGCTCCCCTCGGCGTCTGTGACCACGCGGCTGTCGTCGCGCATAATGAAACCGCGCCTGCAAAAATCAGTCCCACCGCGATGCGCATATCAAAACCCCAACATTGGCCGCGCGTTGGATTCCCGCGCCAGGTTGTCATTCTGGCGGAGTGAATTCGACGTCGCTGCCAACCTTGCAGCAGGCGAACGTCAAATTCAAAACTTCACGCGACGCCTGAGAGTTGCCAGTTGTCCCTCGATTTCAACATTCGCAGGAGTTCCTGCCGCATCAGGATACAAATTCCAGAATCGCGCTTCAAGCGTAGCATAACCGAAGCATTCGCGTCGAGAAAGCAGGTATATATGCGATCGTCGGGCATTGGTCCTTATGAACGTGACGGAAGGAGGCTTCAGAATGCCGTCGACGGCCGAGAAACGCTCTGCGTTCCGCAAACTTCACGAAAGCGGCTGTTTTGTGATCCCCAACCCCTGGGATGTCGGCAGCGCCAGGGCGTTGCAGGGCATGGGCTTTAAGGCGCTGGCGTCGACCAGCGCCGGCTTCGCCTGGTCGACCGGCAAGGCCGACAACCACATCACGTTGGACAATGTGTGCGACCATCTGAGCACGCTGTGCGCGGCGGTCGATCTTCCCTTCAACGCTGATTTCGAAAATGGATTCGCTGTCGAGCCAGACGGTGTCGCAGCCAATGTGTCACGCGCCACGAAGACGGGCGTCGCCGGATTGTCGATCGAGGATTCCACAGGCGACAAGAACGAGCCACTTTACGACAGGACGCTGGCGATCGAACGCATCCGCGCGGCACGCAAAGCCATTGATGCCGATCACAGCGGCGTGCTGCTGGTGGGACGTTGCGAGGCTTTCCTGTGGGGGATCCCCGATCTCAAGCTGACGATAGACCGGTTGCTGGCCTACGCGGACGCGGGAGCCGATTGCCTTTATGCGCCGGGCCTGAAATCGAAAGACGACATTGCTGCCGCGGTGAAGGCGGTTCACCCGAAACCTTTCAATCTGTTGATCGGCTGGCCGGGGCTGAGCGTCGCCGAAGCGGCCGATCTCGGCGTTCGCCGCATCAGCGTCGGCGGCGCCTTGGCGCGTGTGGCGTGGAGCGGCTTTCTGGGTGCGGCCAGGCAGATCGCGGAGAAGGGTACTTTTGACGGGCTCGGTGCAGGTTATCCCGCAGGCCAACTGAACGCGATGTTCTCCGGCTGAGGCTCATCACATCGCGTTTGCGAGTGCAGCAATCCGGGCCGGATTCCCGGCCGCCACGTCCTTGCGCAGCAGGGTCTCGCGACGACACAAGCTGTTATTCCTGGCGATCCTTTCGTAACGAAATTACGCTCCTTGAACGCCCGGCCGGGCTGCCGGATTCCGTGAATCCTCCCTTTCAGGAAGCGTTAAAGACTGGTTGTGGAGGCTCGGAATAACTAACTCTAGCAATGCCGTCGCAGCCACGAGCAGAGGGTGCAATGGGAATCGATCAGGGTCCGATCAGTCTCGATCAGAAATACACCCAAGGTACCGGCCACATCTTCACGACGGGCCTTCAGGCGCTTGTTCGTTTGCCGATGGCGCAAATCCGGCGCGACCGCTCCGCCGGCCTCAATACCGCCGGCTTCATTTCAGGCTATCGGGGCTCGCCGCTCGGCGGCTATGACCAGCAACTCTTCGCCGCGCGCAGCCATCTCGAACGCTACAACATCAAATTCCAGCCCGGCGTGAACGAGGATCTCGCGGCGACTGCGGTGTGGGGTTCGCAACAACTCCATCTCTCGCCTGGTGCGGCCTACGACGGGGTGGTCGGAATCTGGTACGGCAAAGGGCCGGGCGTGGACCGCTGCGGCGACGTATTCCGGCACGGCAACGCCGCGGGTTCGGCGAGGCACGGCGGTGTGCTGTGTCTGGCCGGCGACGACCACGGCGCCAAATCCTCTACCGTTCCGCATCAGTCGGACCACGCATTCATTGCGGCGCTGATGCCCTATCTCTATCCGTCATCGATCCATGAAATGATCCAGATGGGACTGCTCGGCATCGCGATGTCGCGCTATTCCGGCTGCTGGGTCGGGATGAAGGTCATCACCGAGACGGTGGAAACCACCGCCGAGATCGACCTCGCCGATGAACTGACCCCGTTTGTCACGCCATCCGATTTCGAGATGCCGCCCGGCGGGTTGAACCTGCGCTGGCCCGACGATCGCTACGATCAGGACAGGCGCTTGCAGGACCATAAGGGCTTCGCCGCGGTCGCGTTCGCGCGCGCCAACAGGATCAATCGCATCACCATGGACTCGCCGAACGCGCGGTTCGGCATCATGGCGTCGGGAAAAAGCTACGAAGATATCCGGCAGGCGTTGCGCGAACTCGGGATCACCGAGCAGGTCGCCGCGAGGATCGGATTGCGGCTTTACAAGATCGGCATGCCCTGGCCGCTGGAGCCGCAGGGCGTGCGTGAATTCGCCGTCGGGCTCGAGGAAATCTTTATCGTCGAGGAACGCCGCGAGATCGTTGAAAATCAGGTCAAGCAGGAGTTGTTCAACTGGCGCGACGACGTTCGGCCGCGCATCATTGGCAAGATGGACGATCACGACAAGCGGTTTCTGCCGTTCGCGCAGGAACTAAGCGTCGCGTCGCTGGCAACATCGCTGACAGAGCGGCTGCTGCGTCTGAACCTCAATCCGGAAATCGCCGAAATGCTGCGCGCCAGGGCCGACTGGTTCAACGGTCGCCAGGCCACGCAAATGCAGGCAGCGGCCCCCATCGCTCGCGTGCCCTATTTCTGCTCGGGCTGTCCGCACAACACCTCGACCAAAGTCCCCGAAGGCAGCCGCGCCACCGCGGGCATCGGTTGCCACTACATGGCGATCTGGATGGATCGCAACACCGAAACGTTCACCCACATGGGCGGCGAGGGCGCGCCGTGGGTCGGAATTGCGCCATTCACCAATGAGAAGCACATCTTCGCCAATCTCGGTGACGGCACCTATTTCCATTCGGGCAGCCTCGCGATCCGTCAGGCTGTCGCTTCCAAGGCGAACATCACCTACAAGATTCTCTATAACGACGCCGTCGCCATGACCGGTGGCCAGCATGTCGACGGTGACCTGTCGCCGCAGCGGATCACCTTCCAGCTTCACGCCGAAGGCGTCCGCGATATTTATCTCGTGTCCGAGAATCCGGATGCTTATCCGGCGGCCGATATCGCGCCGGGAAGCCGAACCGCGCATCGCGACGACCTCGATATGGTCATGAAGACCTGCCGGGAGACCAAAGGCGTCTCGGCGATCGTGTTCGTGCAGACCTGCGCCGCCGAGAAACGCCGCCGCCGCAAGCGCGGCACCATGGAAGATCCGCAGCGCCGCGTGCTGATCAATCCGGCCGTCTGCGAAGGCTGCGGCGACTGCTCGGTGCAGTCGAACTGCATTTCCGTGGAACCGCTGGAAACCGAGATGGGGCGCAAGCGCACCATCAACCAGTCGTCCTGCAACAAGGATTATTCCTGCCTCAAGGGCTTCTGCCCGTCGTTCGTCACGGTCGACGGCGGTCGTCTGCGCCAGCGCGCGCCGGCGGATCTCGGCGCGATCGGCGAGTTGCCCGAACCGCCGTTGCGGCCGTCGCTGGAGCGTCCCTACAATATCGCGGTCGGAGGCGTCGGCGGCACCGGCGTGCTGACGATCGGCGCGCTGCTCGGCATGGCCGCGCATATTGAAGGCAAGGCCAGCATGATTCTCGATATGTCCGGCCTCGCCCAGAAGGGCGGCGCGGTTCTGAGCCATGTCCGGCTATCGCGCAATCCTGCGGATGTGACCTGTTCGCGGATCGTTACCGGCACGGCCGATCTCGTCATCGCCGCCGACGAGGTCGTGGCGGCCGCCAAAGATACGATGATGCTGTGTGCGTCGGACCGCACTCACGGCGTCATCAATACCCATCTCATTCCGACCGCGGATTTCGTTCTCAACCGGGATTTCGATTTCCAAAGCGGCAAGGTCGGCCGCGCTCTTGAAACCGCGTTATGCAAGGACGCGACTTTCATGGACTTCACCACGCCGGCCGAGTCATTGCTCGGCGACTCAATTGCCACCAACATGATGATGATGGGCTATGCCTATCAAAAAGGGCTGTTGCCGTTGACGGCGGAAGCGATCGAGCAGGCGATCGAGGTGAACGGCGTCGCGGTCAAGATGAATATCGAGGCGTTTCGGCTCGGGCGGCTTGCGGTGGTCGATGCGGCCCGCCTGGCGACGATGATGAAGGGGACGGATGAACTAAAAGCGGCGAAGACGCTCGAACAAATGACGCTCGACGAGATTGTCGCGCACCGCTCGGCCTATCTTGCTGACTACCAGAATAAAAGGCTTGCGGAAAAATATCGCGTCATGGTCGATCGGGTCAGGAGTGCGGCGGCTCGAGGCGGCTACGGCGACGCGTTGCCGCGGGCGGTCGCCGTCAATTACGCGAAGCTGCTGGCCTACAAGGATGAGTATGAGGTGGCGCGACTCTACACCGATGGCCGCTTCGAGAAGCAGCTTGGCGACCAGTTCGAAGGTGACTACAGGATCAGCTTCCACCTCGCGCCGCCGATGTTCGACAATAAAAAGGACGCGCTCGGCCGTCCCGTCAAGAGATCCTATAACGGGTCGCGGATGATGCCGGTATTTCGCCTGCTGGCGAGCATGAAAGGTTTGCGCGGCACAGCCTTCGACATGTTCGGCTATAGCGCCGCGCGCAAGCTGGAGCGCGAGTTGATCGAGAGTTACGAAAAGGATGTCGCCTTCGTGCTGGACAGGCTTTCGCCGGCCAACATCGAGAGTGCAATTGAGTTGTTGTCGCTGCCGGACCGCATTCGCGGCTATGGTCCGGTCAAAGAGAAGGCGGCGGCTGACGCCAAAATCCGTCATTCGGAATTGGCGCGCGATCTCACGGACACTTCTCCGGCGCCACGGCAGATCGCTGCGGAATAACACGGGTGCGGCAACAGCTTCACCATAAATAGGCGATCCGCCCAGCTACCGACGTCGACCGAATCCGTAATCCAGCCTATATTGGATCGTCGGGAGGCCGGTCCATAACGTCATGCAATCAAGGTTCGGAGCACTTTTTCAGCGGATGCGGTCATCCTCGCTGTCGATCGGCCAGATTACCTTCGGCGGGTTTTTGCTGGTACTGGCGATTATTGCGATAACCAGCGTGGCCAACGTCGTCGCGACGCGTCATCTCGATAATACATTCGCCGAGTTGCAGCGGCTGGATAAGATCGGCGACCTTGCGGAGGAAATCGATCGCCGCATGGGCGAGCTGCGCCTCGCGGCGCGAGATTACGTCACCGATCCGGGCGCGCCGTCCGGCGACGTCTGGGGGGCCGCATCATCGCTGAACGAGGTGCTCAAGAAGACCCGTATCGAGCTTGCGCCGGAGCAGCAGGCGATGATCGACGGCGTCACGAAACGGCTGGAAGCCTACCGCGACGGGATCGCGCGGGTGACCAACCTGATCGCAAGCCGCGCGAAACTGGTCGAGACCCTGCCGCTGCTACGCGAAAAACTTGAAACCGTGACCGAGCAGGCCGCCGATCAGTCGGCCTCAAGAACCTTGTTTCGCGCTCAGAGCGACGTCGCCGCCGCACTGCTCGGGCATGACCCCTCTGCTGCCGAGCAGTCGGCGGAAAGAATGCGCGCCATCCCGATCAGCGTGCCTGTAGTACGTGAGGCCGTCGAGGCCTATGCCGACGCCGTTATTGCGATATCCCTGCGGGAGCGCCAGATCGCCGACATCGACAGGGACGTGCTGGGCGCCGAAGGCCGGCTGATAGGGCAGGTCACGAAATTGTTGCGCGAACTCAGCGCGCAGCGCGAGCGGGTGCTGTCGCGCGATTTCGCGCGGACGCTGGCCGAAACCAAATGGCAGAGCATCGTTCTGGGTAGCGCGGGAATCATAACCGGCCTGCTCGCCGCCATGTTCGTCGTGCGACGCACGATCCGGCCCCTGAAGGCGATCGCGCGAGCGATCAGGAAGGTGGCCGGCGGCGAAAAGCAAGCATCGATCCCAGGGACCGAGGTCGATAACGAGATCGGAGATATCGCGCGCGCGGCCGAAGTCTTTCGCCGGACGCTGGCTGAAGCCGACTCGGCGCGGGAAGCTGCCGTTCACGCGTTGGCCGAGCAGCGTCTAGCCGAGGAGAGTTATCGCAAACTGTTCGAAGGCTCGGTAGATGGAATTTACGTCACGACGCCGGCCGGCCAATTACTTGACGCCAATCCCGCGCTGGCGCGGATCATGGGCTATGACACCTCGGATGATCTGATCCGCGACATCGGCGATATAACGCAGACGATCTATGTCGATCCGCAGGCGCGCGCTGAATACCAATCCCGGATGGAACGCGACGGCACCGTTCGCGAGTTCGAGTATCAGGTTCGCCATCGCGACGGCAGCGTCCGCTGGCTGTCTGATAGCGGGGCGGCCGTGCGCGATGAAAACGGCTTCATCGTCCGCTATGAGGGTGTGGTTCGTGACATTACCGACCAGCGGCGCGCCGAAGAGGCGATCGCAGAAGGACGGCGCTTGCTGCAACTTGTCGTCGACACCGTGCCGGCGGTGATCAATGTCAAGAACGCCGATTTGCGTTACGTGCTGATGAACCGCTACATGGCGGGCGTCTTCGGGATCGAACCTGCTGAGGCGATCGGCCGAACGACGAGCGATCTGATGTCGCGATACGGGGCGGCGAAAACCGAGGAGAGCGACAAGCGGGTTCTTGAGAGCGGCAAGGAACTCGGCTTCTACGAGGAGGAGTATGAAGATTCGTCCGGCGTGATGCGGCAATGGCTCGTCAACAAGCTGCCGATCCGCGGCGCCGACGGTCGTATCGAAAACATCGTCACGGTTGCGCTTGATATCGGTGATCGCAAACGCGGCGAGCAGGAAATGCGGCGCGCCAAGGATGCCGCCGAGGCGGCGCTGCGCAACCTGCGCGAAACCCAGAACTCGCTGATCGAGGCGGAGAAGCTCGCTGCACTCGGCCGTCTCGTGGCGGGCGTCGCTCACGAAGTCAACAATCCGATCGGCATTAGCCTGACAGTGGCTTCGTCCCTGGAGCGCAAGATCGCGGCGTTCGCCTCGGAAGTGAAACGCGGAGATTTGAGACGATCGAGTCTGAACGATTTTGTCGAGACCAATCGCGATGCTGCGTCGCAGCTTGTCGCCAATCTCAATCGCGCCGCTGAACTGGTCCAGTCATTCAAGCAGGTTGCCGCCGACCGCAACTATTCGGACAAGCGGATTTTCGATCTCGGCGAACTCACCGAGCAGGTGGTCATGAGTCTGCGCCCAGGTCTGCGCAAGCAGAATGTGACGCTGACGGTCGATTGCGAACCCAACCTCATGATGGACAGCTATCCCGGCCCTTACGGTCAGGTGCTGACAAATCTTTTCCTCAACTCGCTGGCGCATGCCTTTCCGGACGGCGAGGGTGGCGCGGTCGATATCAATGTACGGGGAGTCAGCCAGAACAAGGTCGAGATCCTGTTCTCCGACGACGGTTGCGGCATGAGTCCGGATGTTCGCCGCAAGGCATTCGATCCGTTCTTCACGACGCGCCGCGATCAGGGTGGCACCGGCCTTGGTCTGCACATCGTCTACAACATCGTGACGAACCGTCTTGGCGGACGCCTCGATCTCGACTCGGGATCGGGGAAGGGCACGCGAGTTCACATTGTCTTGCCGCGCGTCGCTCCAATGGAACTGGCGGCGGAGTAGCAGCCCGAACCGGGTATGGCCGACGCCATCACCCGGTTCGCAACGAGGTCCCACGCGACGGGCCGTCGGTCCTCAAAATTGAGGGTGTCGCAGCGTCAATCCGTATCGGCGAGCTTGCGCAGCGTTGCCTGAAAAATCTGGCTGGCCTTTCCGACCAGCGCCGTGCCGTTCACCGTGCCGGTGGTATCCGTGAATGTGCCGGTCACGCCGACGCCCACGGGTTCATCGCCGCCGAACAATACATTTCCGTCGGGGCTCGGCGTGTGGCGCTGGATCAGAACCTCTCCCCTGAACGTGCCGTCTTTTTTCGTGATATAGCTGCCGGTATAGAACAGATAGGCGTCGCCACCGTGGATCTTGCCGTCGCGGAACATCACGACGCCGCTGCCCTTGCCCACACGCCCGTCAAGCAAGGCGACATGAACCGAATACAGCCCATTTTTCATGGTGATCCGCTCACAACCGGAATGTTGTCTTGTCCCGCCGTCATTATGTCAAAAAGGGCGCGCGCGCGTCAATGCGACACCAGCGCGAGGAACCCGTTCAAGAATGGAAAGCGGCGGTAGCGAGTGCCATGAGCAAGTGCCATGACGACGCACGGCGGAGCGCCGCGCGGCCGCTGATCATGGCGGCGACGTCGGATGACCATCCGGACCTACGTGGTTGCGGTGAAAGTTCCACCGACTCCATAGACCGATCAGGGTTACCTTTTGGGCGGCCCAACGCACTGAGGCGGCCATGATCACGCGGAGCCGTTTTAATCCGGCGTCAACATGCGAGGGCCGCTTCCGATGGAATCAGAAGCATGAAGATTCCGGAGCATGTCCGGCGAAGACAGAAATCGCCGCCAATGCTCGTTCTCTGTGTTTGACGCAAACTCCAGCAAAATCGCTGGGCGTTTTTGCTGGAGTTGCTTTGGATGTGAGTAGTCTGAAATCGCTGCGATGACTTTGCGGCGAAGCCCGGCCGCGCGGTCGCCGCCCTATTTCGACTTCGAGTGCGATTTATGCGAGCTTGGCTTGGTGTCAGACGTTGCCGCAGAAGCAACCTGCTGCGAAAGCTGATCGAAACGCGCGCGCAGGTTTCCAACGTCCGCCTGAAGGGTGTCTATTGTCGCCTTGGCGGCCTTGGGATTTGTCCCGGCGCTATCTATTTTGGTCTTGAGAGCGTCGAAATCCGCTGCCCTGAATGTCCCCAACTGCGTGTGTATGCTCGCGAGCTGGGACTCCAGCCCCTTGATCTGTGCCTCGATCTGCGAGGCATCGAACGTTGGCGGATCTTTTATCTTGGCCTCAAGCGCGACCATGCGCTTGTCAAGCCCGGCGACCTGATCCGCGGAGACGACTGCCGCTTTCGGTTTCGGTGGAACGTCTGCCAGCGCTTTCGACGGAAGCGGGGCCCCGGAACTCCATACCAAACCCACGCTGCCGAAGAACACTGCAGCGAGAATGACAATGCCCCCGATCAATCGATTTGAATGGTCGCGTTCGCTCATTACATTCCCTCCCTCGCGTGTTGTCTTGTTAACTTATCTCCCTTCGGGCCAAGCGCGGACTATGACCGCTCTGCGACTATTTGTACAGGGGAAAGGCGGCGGGCTTGCGCTCGGATGATGCGTTGCAAATGAATCGGGACAATCCTGTGCCCAATCGTTGGCTGTTGCTCTCTTGCTGCCGTCGTCGACAGCAGGTGACGACACCCATGGCGCAGGATTATTGTTTGAGCGTTTTTCTTGATGACCGGCACCGCACGTTGAGCGCGGCGAACCAGTGGGTCCTCAGAACTTGGTCCTCAGAACTTGTAGGTCATGCTGAGAAGCACGCTGCGCGGCGCTCCCCATGCGTAGCCGGTGTACCAGCCATAGAACGTATAGTATTTGTTATCCAGCAGGTTCCTGATGTTGAGCGTGGCCGACAGATTGTCGTTGAACTTGTAGCTCGCCATCGCGTCCACCACCCAGTAGCTCGGCGCTGTGAACATCACCCTCCCATAAACCGGATTAGTAGTATTTTCCCAGGTCTTGTCCATCCAGCGCGCACCTCCGCCTATCGTCAGGCCGTCGAGCGTGCCGTCGAGCTTGTAGGTGGTGTAGAACGTAAACTGGTTCGCCGGCGTGAGCGTGGAGACTCTCTCATTATCCTGCCGCGAGACATTGTGGGTGAACCCGGCCTGGAGCTGCCACTGTGGCGAGAGCTGGCCGGAGATTTCCAGTTCAAAGCCCTTGGTCATGACACCGTCCGCGGGACGGTAGGCCGGCGATCCGGTCGGCGTTAAGCCGCCGGTCGCGATCGGATAATTGTCCTGCTTGACCTGAAAGTACGCCGCGCTGGCATTGAGGCGCCCATCGAAGAAGGCGGACTTGAGCCCCACTTCCGCGTTCGTGCCTTCTAGCGGCGGGAGCGTCGCGCCCTGTTCGTTCTGCGCTGCCTGAGGTTTGAATATGCCGGTATAGCTGGCGTAGGCGGACAGAACATCCGTGAGGTCGAGGATGGCTCCATAGTAGGGTACAATGAAGCCGGACTTTTTGAAGTGATCGTCGTTCCCCCAGAAGTGTTGCCGCGATTCGTAGTTGGCGACGCGCCCGCCCAGCAGCACCTTCAGCCTGTCGTGCACCTGAAGCCGCGTGGCCGCGTAGAATCCGCTTTCATCGTCGATTTGTCTGTTGGTGGAGGTCGGGACCGGCAGCAATCTCGGTTGAGGAATGTTCCCGGTCCAGTTGTAGAAATCAGAAACGATATTGCTGGCTCCCGGTCCTGTCGGGTCCACGTCGAAACTATCGCTCGTCCAATCACGCCTCGAAATGCGGCCGCCGACGACGAGTTCGTGCTTGCGGTCGAACAGCCACAACGGCCCCGAAGCGGAAAGGTCCGCGGCATCGTTCCGGGTTTCGCCGATGAAGTTATACCGCCACAGCCTCACGCCGGTGCCGTCCAGCGGGTTCGGAGCGCCGCCGGAGGCGGAGGCTACCGTAGAATCATAGCCCCTGATCTGGCGATTGAGGCGCAGCTTGACCCGCCAGTCATTGTCGAAGCGATGCTCCAGCGTCGTGAAGACGTTATAGGCGTGCTCCGCCCAACTGCTCCAGCGCGCGCCGGGGTTGAACGAGCGCGGCACTTCATTGAACTCGCCGAGGCTGTTGAACAGCGGAATCATTCCGGACGTGGAGCCTTTCGGAACATTCCGCTGATAGTCCGCGCCGACAGTCAAAAGCGTGTCCGGCGTCAGGTCCGCCTCGACGATCCCGTAAAATACCGAACTCTTGTGATGATAATGATCGAGATAAGATCCCCTGTCCTGATGGGCGGTGACGAAACGGCCGCGCACGGTACCGCTTTCGTTCAGCGGACCGCTGACGTCGAGTTCACCGCGATAGTCCTCCCATGAGCCGGCGCTGAGCGTGGTGTGGCCCTGAAAGGCGCGGGTCGGCTTCTTGCGGATCATGTTGATGGTCGCGCCGGGATCACCGACGCCTGTCATAAGGCCCGTCGCGCCCTTGAGAACTTCAACGCGATCGTAGATCGCCATGTCCGTTTGAGTTTCGGTGGCCGCGTAGCCGGATGTATAAGAGCCCGGCATCCCGTCATACTGAAAACTCTCGATGGGGAAGCCACGGGCATAGAAATAGGTGATCACGCTGCCGGCATTCACGGTGCTGAGCCCTGGCGTATGATCGACGACTTCATTGATCGACTTTAAGCTGAAGTCGTTCATCTGCTGCCGCGTCACCACGCTGATCGACTGCGGCGTCTCGCGCGGGCTGAGTTGAAGGCCGGTTGCAGTCGCCGTCACGCTCGGCGTGTAGGAGCCGGTGCCCTCGGTCATGCCGGGGTCGCTCGTCGATGCGCCCTGCACGTCGATGGTGTCGAGCGAGATCGCGCCCGCGACACTCGCTCCGCCGGCAGAAGTGGACGCCGCCGCGATCGAAACGGTTCGCGAATCCGGGAACGAGTAGGTAAGTCCGGTGCCTTGAAGGATTCTCGCAAGCGCTTGCGCGGGCGACGCGACGCCGTTGATGCCGGGAGACGACTTGCCTGTCGCGATCGCAGGGACATAAACGATCTGGAGACCGCTCTGGCGGCCGAATTCCGCCAACACACGATTCAGGGAGCCGCCGGGGATCGCATATGATGCTTGCGCCGTCTGCGCGCTCGCCGACGGCGACAACGCGAACGATCCGCATATCATCGCTGTCGATGCCAGCAGAAAAGCCGCTGCGCGGACATTCCGAAACTTCAGCCCCATGACAAAGCAACCCCTGAATGCTTCAACAGGGCTGCCGGAACGCGCCCCCCTATTTGTGCATACGAACGGGGCTTCGGTGTTTTCCCATCCTCGCCGAAAATTTTTTCGGGTTTGAAAGTCGTCGTGGCCGGAGTTGATCCGGCAGTCCATCCTCTCCCTTTATCTGCCTCCCGCTGGCAGAGAGGGTAGGGTGGGGGCTTACCCGAAAAGCAAGCCCGCGGGTCGGTTTGGAAATTCTAGTGGTCCGATTCTAACATTTGCATCCCGTTGCCGCAGGGAGTTCTTGCAAATGTTAGAATCAAAGGACCACTAGTAACTATCAGGTTTCTAGTGGAGTTTTGAATTTGACATTCGCCTGACAAGTTCGCTGCAAAGTGGGTAGCGAATGTCAAATTCACTCCACTAGATCGGTGAGATCACCGTGAGATAGGAGCCGACCGTCCGGACGCGACCGCCGAATGGATGGACGAGCGCCCGGAACGCGCGAGGCGGATCGACAAGGTCGAACACGCCGCTGACGCGCTGCGTGCCAAGTCCGGGATCGACCACGACGGTGCGGCCCGGCTGCCAGCGGCTGATCTTGGCGATCAGCGACGAGACTGGCTCATCCTCGGCGAAAAGCTGCCCGGCGCGCCACGCCGCAATCTGGCTCGCCTCCCGCGTGCCGTGCTGGCTCATTCGCCGACGCTCGTCGAAGGCCAGCCACTGGCCGGCCGACAGGCGGGTCGCTTCGATGTCGGCTGCCATGGAGGTGACTTCCACCGTGCCGCGATCGACCGAGACCGACAGATAGCCGGCTCCATCGCTGACCTCGAACGCGGTGCCGAGTGCGGTTGTCACCAACCCGCCGATGCCGACGCGAAATGGCCGCTTCTGGTCGCTTGTCACGTCAAAAAACGCCATGCCCTGAAGCAGACGGATAAACCGCTGCTCCTCGTCGAACCGCACGGCCATCGCGCTGTCCGGCCCCATCGTGGCGACACTTCCATCAGCCAGGGTGACATCACGGATTTGCCCCGTGCCGGTGGTGAAATCCGCTCTCGCATCGATCAGCAGGCGCGGCAGCGTCAGATAGCTCGCCGCCGCACCGGCGCCCACAAGTCCGGCAATGACAAGCGAGCGCCGCGTGATGCCCTCCGCCGCCTTTTTCCCGGCTTCACGCTCATCGGTGATGATCTTGATCATCATGCCGTGAATTTCCGCGACTTCGGCCCAGGTGCTTTCGTGCTCCGGGCTTCTTGCGCGCCACTCCCGGATCATCCTGCGCGGAATGGGGTTTTCGGGATCGTTCTTCAGCCGGATCATCAGATCCGTGGCTTCTATGAACAGGCGATCCTCTTCGGACATGTCGTCGGTCATGAACACGCCTTCGGGCTGCGCCAGCCGGGTGCCGGCGCTCCACATCCCTACATCAAGTCATACGAAGGAGGCGCGGCGTTTTTCCCCTGCGCCGCCTGTTCGGGGCGGCTTTTTTTATGGGCCGGATCAGGGTTGCTGGAAGGACGTGCGAACTTCGGAATCAGGATATTAGAGCGTTTTCAAGCGAAGTGGCTATTGGTTCGCTTCTGATTCCATCAGAAGCGGAAAGGTTCTAGCCCTCCGCCTCGCGGAGGCGGTCGCGGACATGACGGTAGGCGCCGCGGATCAAGACCCAGGCCCGCGTGGTGGACACGCCCAGTTCTTGAGCCACGGCTGCGATGCCCTTTTCGCCAAGATGGTGCATCTCGAAGGCGCGACGTGTCCGTTCAGGCAATTCCTGCAAAGCGGCGGTTGAAATCGCGAGCCGCTGCCGGTCAAACACCGTTGTTTCGGGCGACGGCATGTCGTCCGGAATAGCCTCGAACTCGGCATCCGTCAGGGCAACCCGCCGCGCCTGCCGCTCACGCCGTATCTGATCGATGTGCAGATTGCGGGATGCGCGGAAAAGAAACGCGCGCGGGTTGTCGCATTTCGCCTGGTCTGGCCGGCCCGCCGCGAGCAGCCTCAGGAAGGCTTCCTGGGTCAGGTCGGCCGCGTTGTCCGGGCTGACCCCTCGTCGGCGAAGCGCGTTCGCGATCTCCTTCGAGTGCCGCACGAATAACGTGTGAAGGTCCCAGGACATCAATAATTGCCCGCTTCAGATTGCGGCGAGCCGATCGGGCGCCAGCCATCCCTGCCGATGGCCAATAGCGGCGGAATACTTCCTGCGCAAACTCAATGATTTAGAATGAATTTAAGGGAGGCGGTTCAAAAAACAGGCTACGTTATTTCCCACTCGCATCATTTTGAAAACGCACTCATTTCCGAAGCTGTTGCATTCCTGTCACGATGGAAGGCGTTCTGAAGGGTTTTTAGATGCCCTCTGCCGCACGAAGCGGGTAGCGCGGAGACCCCGCGTTTATCGTAGCCCGCCGGCAGCCATTGGTCGTGAACGATCCTGCCGCGGCCTGTCGCGAGTTCGCGGCTTTGCACGGAGCGCTCCCTCTGCGATCGCACTAACGAGTTTGCGCCATGGCTGTTTCTGCTGGCCTTGGCGCTGTTGGGGGGGCGGCTTAGTGCTGGAATAGCCGCACACAGTTCTTCATCACTGCGGCTGCGTCTGCGTTGGGATATTCGCCGAATGCTGGCCGTTCCCAGTGTAGACGTAGGAAAGAATGACCAACAGCGCGACGATCGCGCCTCCGATAATCCAGCCTGTTTTGACACTCATGGTACTCGTCCTCCAGATGGAATGTCATCCGGACTACC
>NZ_MKSM01000019.1 GCF_001897285.1 Nitrobacter sp. 62-23 | reverse complement strand
CTTGTCAGGCGAATGTCACATTCAAAACTCCACTAGAAACCTGATAGTTGCTAGTGGTCCTTTGGTTCTAACATTTGCAGGAACTCCCTGCCGCAACGGGATGCAAATGTTAGAATCGGACCACTAGCCTTTTGATTTGACGCGTTTTCTTCACGCGAACCGGATTCCACTTCGCTCGAAAACGCTTTGAGTGGCGTCTGCCATCCGGGTGGAATTTTGATATGGTTTCAATGGTTAAGACGTGTTCCGCCGGCAAATTGCCGGCTTTTACCTCCATGCCCCCTTTGTTTGACGTCGCGGCGGGCTATCTCATCATGAATGACCCGCTGACGCCGGCTTTGACTTGCGTCACCGGTGGTGGTCGCCGGCCTTTGATTTCGATCGGTCTTCCCCGCTCGCCATTGATCCGTTACTGAATGTCACGAAAACCTGATATTTGAGACCCATGAACAAGCTCGAAAATCCGTCGCAAATCGACGTCGCAGGCCCCAGTCCGCGGCACAGAACCACGCAGGTCATGGTCGGCAACGTCGCCGTCGGCGGCGGTGCGCCGATCGTGGTGCAGTCGATGACCAATACCGACACCGCCGATATCGAGGGCACCATCGCGCAAGTCGCCGCCCTGTCGCGCGCCGGCTCGGAAATGGTCCGCATCACGGTGGATCGCGACGAGGCCGCCGCAGCCGTGCCGCGTATCCGTGACGGCCTGCGCAAGCGCGGCATCACCACGCCGCTGATCGGCGATTTCCATTACATCGGCCACAAACTGCTGGCCGATCATCCGGCCTGCGCCGAGGCGCTCGACAAGTACCGCATCAATCCGGGCAATGTCGGTTTCAAGGACAAGCGCGATAAGCAGTTCACCGATATCGTCGAGACCGCGATCAAATACGGCAAGGCGGTACGGATCGGCGCCAACTGGGGCTCGCTCGATCAGGAATTGCTGACGCATCTGATGGAAGAGAACGCCAAATCGGCTGCGCCGCTCGATGCCCGCGCGGTGACGCGCGAGGCGATGGTGCAGTCGGCGCTATTGTCGGCGAAGCGCGCCGAGGAGATCGGCCTGCCGAAAAACAAGATGATCCTGTCGGCGAAGGTCTCGGCGGTGCAGGATCTGATCGCCGTCTACCAGACGCTGACGGAACGCTCCGACTATGCGATCCACCTCGGCCTCACCGAGGCCGGCATGGGATCGAAGGGCATCGTCGCCTCAAGCGCCGCGCTCGGAATCCTGTTGCAGCAGGGCATCGGCGACACCATCCGCATTTCGCTGACGCCTGAGCCCGGCGGCGACCGCACGCTGGAGGTACAGGTCGCGCAGGAACTGCTGCAGACCATGGGCTTCCGCACCTTCGTGCCGTTGGTCGCGGCATGTCCCGGCTGCGGGCGCACCACCTCGACCACGTTTCAGGAACTGGCGCGGTCGATTCAGGACTTCATCCGCGACGAGATGCCGAACTGGAAGGCGCAGTATCCCGGCGTCGAGCAGCTCAACGTCGCGGTCATGGGCTGCATCGTCAACGGCCCCGGCGAATCCAAGCACGCCGATATCGGCATCTCGCTGCCCGGCACCGGCGAGGCCCCGGCGGCGCCGGTCTTCGTCGACGGCAAGAAGTTCAAGACGCTGCGCGGACCGGCGATCGCGCAGGACTTCAAGGCGCTGGTGATCGATTACATCGAGCAGCGTTATGGCTCTGGCGCCAGGGCGCGGGCCGAAGCGGCGACCGCGGCGGAGTAAGATCGAAGCAGCGGGTAGGCGCTTCCCTTCTTACAGCGGCGTGTGCTTTTCCCGGTTGTCAACCACCGCTTCCTCCAGGTCAAGATCGCGCTCGATCCGGCGGCGGGTTTCGTCGGTGATCTTGCCATCGCGCAAGAGCTGGTGGAGATGCGCGCGCTCGATGCCGATGATCTCGCGCACCATGGATGCTCCCTTCGTCGCCGGTGAATGTTCGTCGCCGTTCCGCGGCGGATCTGGCAACGCCCGCATCCGCGTTTCATGTCGCGCTTCGAGAAACTTGGCGAGGCCCTCGGGCAGCTTGCGTTCGGTGATGATGGTGGTGAGCGCGCCGCGCGCAGCCTCGATGATGGTTCGCCGCGCCGCGATCTCGGCCTCACGCTCCTTCAGCGCCTCGCGGCGGCCCTGCTTCGAGACGCCGAGCAGGTCGACGACGAACGGCAGCGTCAGGCCGATGCCGAACAACGTCACGAAGATGACGCCGAAGCTCGTCAACTGGATGAGGTCGCGATAGGGAAACGCCTCGCCGCCCGGCAGCGTCAGCGGCAGCGCCAGTGCCACCGCGAGCGATACCACGCCGCGAATGCCGGTGAAGCCGATCACCACGATATATCGCCATGGCGGTGTCGGATCGCGCCGCCGGACCCGCGCGCTCAGGATACGGGTCAGGTAGCTGCCGGGGAACACCCAGATGAAACGCGCGGCGATCACGATGGCCGACGTCAACGCGATCGCGACCAGCACCTCGCCGATCGGGACCGCTTTGGCCTTCTCCATCAGCACCCGGACCTCGAATCCCATCAGCAGGAACAGCACGCCCTCGATCAGCCAGATCGCGAGATCCCAGAAGAAGATGCCTTGAAGCCGCGTCGCCGCCGGGATCAGCAGCGGTCCGTTCCAGCTCACATAAAGTCCGGCGGCGACGGTCGCGATCACGCCGGAGCCGCCGAGATGTTCGGGCACCCAATAGGCCAGATAGGGCGTGAGCAGCGACAGCAGGATTTCCACCCGCGCATCCTGGGCCCACTGGCGCAGCCGCAGGCTGAGCCAGCCGACAGCGGCGCCGAACGCCATCTCGCCGAACAGGATGAGCATGAACGATCCGGCCGCGGTCGGCAGCGAAAAGGTGCCGGTCGAGACCGCAAGCACCGCGAATCGATAGAGGATCAGCGCGGTGGCATCGTTGGCGAGGCCTTCGCCCTCGAGGATGACTAGAATCCGGTGCGGCAGATGCAGACGCTTGGCGATGGCAAGCGGCGCCACCACGTCGGGCGGCGAGACGATCGCGCCGAGCACGAAGCCGACGCCCCAGGGCAGGCCGAGCAGCCAGTGCGTCGCAGCCGCGACCGCACAGGTCGTGAAGATGACGCAGCCGATGGCGAGCAGGGCGATCGGCCGCAGGTTGGATTTGAATTCGCGCCAGCTCATGGAGACGCCGGCGGAATAGATCAGCGGCGGCAGCACCATCAGCAGCACGCTTTCGGGCGCCATTTCAACGGGAGGAAAGCCCGGCACGAAAGCCAGCACGATGCCGACCACCAGAAACACGATGGCGGGCGCCGTCACCAGTCGCCGGGCCAATGCTGCCGAAGCGGCAAGAACGGTGAGAACAAGCAGGGATGTCAGGAAGGTTTCGGTCATGGCAAGCAGAGGCCGCGCCTCGGGTGGCGTGGAACAACGGTAGGGGTCACGGGCGCTGCGGCGGAGCGATGGCCGCGCCGAGGCAGCTGGTGGGAGCGTATTGGGCGGGCGGATCGATCGCAACGGGGCGCTGCGGCCGGCCCGGCCGGTTGAACGTTTTGCGGGTTGCCGGCGTCTTATTCCGGTGTGGAACGATCCGACATGGAGGAATGTACCCGTTCTGCCGATTGTGAGCTGATTCGCAAAGCCGGGCCTTGATTTCAGGCCAGCCCGCAATCGTGATATAAATGAACGATCAGGACCTGCCGCCATGAGCTTGCGACGATATTTCGGTTTGTTGGGATTTTTGTTTGTCGCGGTCCCGGTGCTGGCCTGGCAGCCGGCCTCGGCGGCAAGCCGCGTGGCGCTGGTGATCGGCAACTCGGAATACCGCAACGTTCCGCAACTCGCCAATCCCGACAACGACGCGGCCGCTTTCGCCCGGATCATGAAACAGGCGGGCTTCGATGTGGTCGAGGCTCGCCATGACCTGACCGGGGCCGATATGCGGCGGGCGCTGCGCGACTTCGGCGACAAGGCGCGCAACGCCGACATGGCCGTGATCTACTATGCCGGCCACGGCATCGAGGTGGAGGGCACCAACTATCTGATTCCGGTCGATGCGGCGCTCCAGCGCGACACCGACGTCTACGACGAGGCGGTGTCGCTCGATCGCGTGCTGGTCGCCGTGGAATCGGCCAAGCAGTTGCGGCTGGTGATTCTCGACGCGTGCCGGGACAATCCGTTCAGCAAGACCATGAAGAAGGTCGGCATGCGCTCGGTCGGCCGCGGCCTCGCCAAGGTGGAGCCGACGTCGCCGAATACGCTGATCGCCTATGCGGCCAAGGCCGGCTCGACCGCCGCCGACGGTGACAGCAAGAATAGCCCGTTCACCGACGCGCTGGTGCGCCATATCGCGACACCCGGTCTCGACGTGCGCAAGGCGTTCGGCTTTGTGCGCGACGACGTGCTCAAGCTCACCAACAACCGGCAGGAGCCCTACGTCTACGGCTCGCTCGGCGGCGAGGACGTGCCGCTGGTGCCGCTCAAGGCCGCGCCGGCAGCTCCCGTTGCCGATGCGCGCGCCGACGTTCGCCGCGATTACGAACTGTCGCTGCAACTGGGGACGCGCGCGGCGTGGGATACGTTCCTGAAGAGCTATCCGACCGGCTTCTATGCCGACCTCGCCAAGGGGCAGCTCGACAAGATCGCCGCGGAAGATGCGCGTCTTGCCGCGACTGCGAAAGCGCGCGAGACCGCGGAGGAAAAAACGCGCCTTGCGGCCGAAGGCGCGAAACAGGGCGAAATGGCCAAGGCGGCCGCCGCCGCCAAGGGTGCGGAAGACGCCAGGATCGCCGCCGAACAGGCGAAGCGGATCAAGCAGGCGAAAGTCGATGCGGCGGAGCAGGCGCGCGAGGCGGCGGAGCGGGCCGCCGGCGCACCCGATTCCAAAGCGACGGCAGACCTGGCCATGCAGGCTCGCAGCCCGGGCCGGGCCGATGCACCTTCATCGGCCTCCGTGCCGACCTCTCCCCGGACGCCTGCGCAGCAGCAGACGGCTTCGCTGTCCCCGGCCGAGCCCGTGGCGCAGCCGGCTTTGTCAGCCATTGCGATCAACAAATCGGTGCAGATCGAATTGCGGCGTGTCGGCTGCTTCAACGGATCGGCCGACGGCGAGTGGGGCAAGGCATCCCGGCTCGCGCTCGAAAATTTCAATCGCCATGCCGATGCGAAGCTGGACGTGAAGGTCGCCAGCCTTGATGCGCTCGGCATCATCAAGGGCAAGACTGCGCGCGTCTGCCCGCTGATCTGCCGTCATGGCTACAAGGCCGATGGCGATGCTTGCGCGAAGATCACCTGTGGCGAGGGCAAGGTGCTCAATGACGACAACGAATGCGTCGCGCGGAAGGAACGCAAGGCGCCTTCCGCATCGCGCGAGCGCGATGATCGCCGCCCCCGCCGCGCCGGCCGCGGCAGGTTCGACGATGAGCTGGCTGCGCCGACGGCCGCTGCGCCCAGTCTTCGGAGTCGCACAAGCGCGAGGCCCGAGCAAGGCGGCATCGTTTGCGACGATCGCACCTGCCGTCAGATCAAGCGCGGCTGCCGGATTGAGTTCCGCACCACCGCGCAGGGCGGCGGCATCCTCGGTGGCGGCAGCAATGTGGAGATCTGCAACTGACGGGCGCGTGTCAGGTCAGAGCGCACTTGCCGCGATGTTGACCATCAGCGCCAGCAGCGCCGTGTTGTAGACGAACGAGATCACGCCATGCGCGGCTGCGGTGCGGCGGATGATCTTGTCGGTGATGCCGACATCGGAGACCTGCGCGGTCATGCCGATCACGAAGGAGAAGTAGACGAAATCCCAGTAGTCCGGGTCTTCGGGCGTATCATCCTTGCCGCTGGGAAAGGCAAGGCCACCGGGTTTGGCCGCGCGATAGTATTCGTACGCGTAGTGCAGTGCGAAGGTGGTGTGGACCGCCGCCCATGACAGCGCGATGGTGAGCGTCGCCAGCGCCAGCTCCGGCGCGCTGTGGTCGTGGTTGCCAAGCTCGAATACGATCGCGGCAATGCTGGCGAATGCGCCGGTCGCGGTCACCAGCAGGATCACGAAGCGGCCGTCGTCCTGAATGCGGGCGTTGCGGCGGATGTGGGCGAGACCGCTGCCGAACGCCACGGTGAAGACCAGGATGAGATAGAGCGCGGCGAAAACGTCCCAGCCGATCAGCAGTCGCGTCCCCGGCCGCAGCGAATGCGGCAGCAGAAAGTACGCGCCGACGCCGACGGCGATGGCGATGAAGGTGCGCAGCCGGGCGTAGACCACGCGCACCGGCCTCGGCATCCTGCTGAAGCGAAGCAAGAATTCCTCGTCGGTATCCTTGCCTGCCATCGCGTCCTTCAGTTCTTGCGGTCGGCGACGAAATGCGCGGCGGCGCGCAGCACGTCGCCACGCGCACCGAAGCCTGCCAGCGCCTCGTCCGCCTTCGCCAGAAGATCGCGGACGCGTTTCTTTGCGCCGTCGATGCCGAGCTGGGTGACGAAGGTTGTCTTGCCGAGCGCGGCGTCGGCGCCGGCGGGCTTGCCGAGCGCCGCCGCATCGCCTTCGACGTCGAGAAGGTCGTCGGCGATCTGGAAGGCTTCGCCGAGCGCGCGGCCATACGTATCGAGCGCCTGATAATCCTTCTGCGATGCCTGGCCGAGCAGCGCGCCGGCGATACAGCCGAAGCGGAGCAATGCGCCGGTTTTCATCTGCTGCAAACGCGCCACGTCCACCGGCTCGCGGTCCCCGAAGCGGCCCTCGCCGGCGAGATCGAGCATCTGTCCGCCGACCATGCCGCCGATGCCGGCGGCGCGCGCCAGTGCGCGCGTCAACGCCAGGCGTACGGCCGGGTCCTTGTGGACCTCGTCGCGGGTGATGATGTCGAAGGCGAGTGTGAGCAGTCCGTCGCCGGCGAGGATCGCGGTGGCGTCGTCGGTGGTCTTGTGCAGGGTGGGGCGGCCGCGGCGAAGATCGCTGTTGTCCATCGCCGGCAGGTCGTCGTGGATCAGCGAATAGCAGTGGATGCATTCGAGCGCGGCGCCGGCCAGCAGCGCGGCGTCGCGCGGTACCGCGAACACCGCCGAGCTTTCGACCACGAGAAACGGCCGCAACCGCTTGCCGCCGCCCAGCGAGGCATAGCGCATGGCATCCATCAGTCGCTTCGGCCGCGCGATCTCGTCGGGCAACACCGTTTCGGCCAGCAACTTGCCCAGCAGGGCCTCGGTTTCGTCCGCCGTCCTGTCGAGGCGTTCGGCGAAATCGGCGGATGAAAGTCCGGACGTCATCAAGAAGGGCTCCAGGAATAGAACAAGATAGAAAAACGATCTGGGTCGCTGCTTTTGCCATTCCGGGCATCGCGACGCGACGAACCCGGAATCCAGTATTCGCGGATTTCCCTCGTGTTACCGGATTCCCGATAGCCGCTGACGAGGCTTGGGAAATAACAACCAGGCGCAACGGCCCGTTTAGGTCGATCGGGCCGGACAATCCTCCATGACACCGGCTTCGTCAATTCCACCCGATCCGGCAATATGCCGGCCGGCTGTGTTATGATCTGCCAAGAAGGAGTTTTCGATGCCCGCTTTCGCGGTTCTCAGAATCGTCCATCGCCATGTGGTGAACGGTCTGCGTTGCGGCTCCGGTGAGCCCGTCTGCCGGCTCATTGTCGAAGGCGCGGCTGCCTGATGCGGCGGGCGATCCGTGTCACGCTGCTGGCCGTCGTCGGCCTGCTGCTTTTGCCCTATGTGCTGACGCCGCTGTACCGGACCGGCCATCCGGTCTCGACGCTGATGATATGGCGCAAGCTCTCCGGCGCGCCGATGTCGCGGCAGTGGATCGATTTCGCGGCGATCTCGCCGGCGCTGCCGCGCGCCGTGATCGCGTCGGAAGATGCAAAGTTCTGCAGCCATCACGGCATCGACTGGGATTCGCTGCGCGAGGTGATCGATGATGCCGAGGACGGCGAGGTGAGGCGCGGCGGGTCGACCATCACCCAGCAGGTCGCAAAAAATCTGTTCCTTTGGCCGGGACGCAGCCTGGTCCGTAAGGCGCTGGAATTTCCGCTGGCGATGTGGATCGACGCCGTCATGCCCAAGCAACGGATCCTCGAAATCTATCTGAATATCGCCGAATGGGGCCCGGGCGGCCAGTTCGGGGCCGAGGCCGGTTCCCGCTATGCTTTCGGGCGTTCCTCCTCTAGCCTGACGGCGCGGGAAGCCGCGCTCATGGCGGCAATCTTGCCCAATCCGGTCAGGCGCAGCGCCCGAAAACCGGGGCCCGGGGTGCGCCGGCTGGCTGGAACCTATATGGTCCGGGCACAGGCCGCCGAACTGCGCATTTGCTGGCGCGAGCCCTAGCTTTGGCGGTTTCCTTCCATTATAAGCCCCGTCTTACAGCATTCAGCTCGTGCATCCGGGCCGGCGCGCCTGCTCCGGGCGGTGCCCGGATAACCCGACAACAACATCCTGCAAGGACACCGATATGGCCGTTCCAAGAAGAAAAACATCGCCTTCGCGGCGTGGCATGCGCCGTTCGGCGGACGCAATCAAAAAGCCGACCTATGCCGAGGACAAGGATTCCGGCGAACTGCGCCGCCCTCATCATCTCGACCTGAAGACCGGCATGTACAAGGGCCGTCAGGTTTTGAAGGCCAGGAGCGACTCCTGATCCGGTCTCATTCCAGGCTTTCGGGGCGGGCATCGCAGGTCCCGAATAACCCGGAATAAGAATTAAGAGGAGCAAGCAAGGTCAGGTTGGATTCGGCGCGAATTCAACCCTCCCGCTTGAATGACCGAGGCCTCGCCGATGTCCGTGATCGGTTTTCCGCTGCTCCTTATTCCTCTCGCGATCTGCAACATCATCGTCTTCCTGATGCCGGGCGTCCTGCTGACGGAGCCTGTTTTCACGTTGACGCTGGTCTCGGGCGCGGCATGGCCGGTGACGCTCGGCGACGTGCTGCTTGCGCTCGGCATCGTCCTGTTGCTGTTCGAGATTATCAAAGGCTCCCGGGCCGGCGGCAAATACCTCACCGACCATGTGCTGGCGCTGGTGGTGTTCGGCGCTGCCGCGGCGGAATTCGTGATGTTGCCGCAATTCGGTTCATCGACCTTTTTCATGCTGACGCTGCTGGCGCTGGTCGACTTCCTGTCCGGCATCGCCTTGCGGTCGCGGCGACCGGCCCGCGCGAAGGTCGCTCCCTCGCAACCAGCGGCCGAAGCCTCAGCGTCCGAACCGCGTTTCGATCCGCCGCCCGTTTCCGCGCCGGCATCTGTTTCGCCGCCTGCGCCTGCGTCCGGCAGTCCAATGGGTGCGCCGATCGCCCAATCGCCTCCCAACAGCGCGCCCGAGCCGGTGGTCGTTCACCTTGAGACCGCTGCGGACGTGCGGCCTCCGGACATTCCGGCCGACATTCAGCCCGCCAGCGCGACACAGACGCCATCGGGCGAGCCCCCTAAATCCAAGCCAAACCTGCCCTGACGAATCGGGCGAGGTGGATCACGTTTATGATCTCGGATCGATCGATCTTAGGATCAGCGTGATCTCAGATGACGCGCAGCAGCCGCGGAGCCGGAGGCGCGTTGTCCAGGTTCTGCTCGTTCGTTGAATGATAGGCGGCGCGCGCGACCGCCGGCTCGGCGCGGCGCAACACCCGCGTCTGGGGACTGTGCTGCGCCGTGGCGATCAGTTGCGTGACGAAAGACGCGTCATGGCGCGCCGTGGCTCGCGAAATCGGCGGGCGCTCGATAGGCGCGATCACGGATACCTCCGCGACGCCGGCGGGTCTTGTGCGGGTGGGTCTTGTCGCGATGTCATTCTGCCGCGCGTTTGCGGCGCTGGCAGCGATCCGGTCGGTTTGCATGATCTTCATCTTTATTCCGCTCCGGCAGCATGTGCTGTTTCGGGACACCGGGTCCGCGTTTGCCATCGGCCTCGCAAGGGCCGTGCCGGGATCATTGAGGCTCCAGCGGTCCGATTCCGGCGGCAAATGACCGGCTCTGCGGGCGTTTATGAGCTTTGCCTTGGGGGCGGAGAGGTCCTATGCTTTGAGGGAATCACCTGTCCGCGTCCCAGAATGAGGCGTTCGTGACGTCCGCTAGCTCACCGGCAGCCAAGTCCTCGTCTGGCGCAAGCACGCCGCAGATTGCTGACGGGCCGCCCGGCCGGCCCGAGGTCTCATCCATTCTCGCCGCGCTCGGTCGGGCGGCCTTCGTCTGGGATGTCGCCAGCGATGTCATGACCTGGACCGACGGGGCGGCATCGATCTTCCAGGACATCGAGCCGACCTCGTTCGCAACCGGCGCCGGGCTGGCCCGGCTGATCGAGCCTTCGGGGTCGATCCGGGCCGACATCCTGCGGGCCGCGACTCATGAGCGGCGTCCGGGGGAGGGCGTGGTCTACCGCATCGAATACGGGGTGCGCGCCAGCGCCTCGGCTCCGGTGCTCTGGATCGAGGAATCCGGTCGCTGGTTCGCCGGCGCCGATGGCAAGGCGATGCGCGTCGAAGGCATCGTGCGGCTTGAGAACGAGCGGCGCGCGCGCGACGAGCAGCTTGTCATGTTGTCACGCAATGATGCCCTGACCGGCGAACTCAACCGCACGCATCTGACCGCCGCGCTCGCGGCTGCGATCGAGGAAGCTGTGCGCTACCGGTCGTCGTTCGCTTTCCTGCTGCTGGGAATCGACCACCTTGCGCGAATCAACGACGCCTTCGGCTTCGATGTCGCAGACGAGGTGATCGGCGACATTGCCAGGCGTATTCGCGCGCGCCTGCGCGGCGGCGACGTGCTCGGCCGTTTCTCCGGCAACAAGTTCGGGCTGATCCTGATGAACTGCGCGAGCGAGGAGGTGAATGTCGCCGCGGAGCGGCTTCTGGCCGGCATTCGCGACGAGATCGTACCGACCCGGTCCGGTCCGGTCTCGGTCACCGCCTCGATCGGCGCGATCCTTGCCCCGCGTTACGCGCGCACAGCCGATGAAGCCATCAATCGCGCCCAGGAAGTTCTCGAAGCTGCCAAAAGCCGCCGCAGCGGGTCGTTCGCGGTGTGGCGGCCGGACGTCGCGCGAGACGCGCAGCGGCGGACCAATATCCGGGTCACCGACGAGATCGTCACCGCGCTGAACGAGCGGCGTATCCTCACCGCCTTCGAGCCGGTGGTCGATGCGCGCACGCGCGAACCGGCGTTCTACGAATGCCTGGTGCGGATGCGCCAGCAGGACGGGCAGTTTCTGCTCGCGCCGGATGTGGTGCCGGTCGCCGAGAAGCTCGGCCTGATCCGCCTGGTCGATCATCGCGTGCTCGAGCTTGTGATCGCCGAACTCGCCGAAGCGCCCGGCGTCCGGCTCAGCATCAACATCTCGCCGGAAACCACGATGGACGACGACTGGTGGGCGGCGATCGAATCCTTGATGCGCGCCCACCCCGGCGTTGCCGAACGCCTGATCGTCGAGATCACCGAAACGGTGGCGATTCAGGATATCGACGACGTCAGGGAATTCGTCACGCGGTTGAAAAACCTGGGCAGCCGGATCGCGATCGACGATTTCGGCGCCGGCTACACCTCGTTCCGCAACCTGCGCAAGCTCGGCGTGGACATCGTCAAGGTCGACGGCGCGTTTGTGGAAAATATCGCGCGCTCTCCCGACGATCGGGCTTTCGTGCAGACGCTGATCGATCTGGCGCGGCGGCTCGATATCAAGACGGTGGCAGAGTGGGTTCAGGATGAGCAATCCGCTGTCATGCTGCGTGACTGGGGCTGCGACTACATCCAGGGGCGGCTGATCGGCCTCGCCTCGCCGGCGCGGCCCTGGAGCGGCTCCGAGGCCATCCCGGCGGCGTGACATCGACATGCGGCGGTGGGACATGCAGCGGGCGGCTCCGCGCGTCTGCTGTGGTGTCGTTAGGTGGCGTTGACGCGGCGGAAGCCGTTCCACATGGCGGTGGCGGCGCCCGATGTCAGCACCGGCAGGACGCGCGCGGTCTGATAATTTCCGTTGAGGGAAATTCGCGGCAGCGCCGTCGCATGCTCCGCATTTTCCGGAAAGATCATGCCCGGCCGCGTGGTGACGGCGGTCTTGAAACTCGCCGCTTTCGCAAGAGCGAACTCGCGCGGCCCCGCAGCGTCGCGGTCGCCGTAGGGATAGGCGAGGTGGACCACGGGGCGCTGCAAGACCGCTTCGATCCGCGCCCGGCTGGCTGCGATCTCATGAAGCGCCTGCTGCTCGCTTTGCTTCGCGAGGTTGCAGTGGCTGATGGTGTGCGCGCCGATCGTAACCAGCGGGTCGGCGGCGAACGGCTTCAGCTCGTCCCAGGACAGGCACAACTCCCGGCTGATAGCGGCCTCATCGACGCCATGGCGTGCGCACAATTCGCTGATCGCGGGCGCGATGTCGCGATCGTCCGGAAGCCCGCGCAGGAGGTCGTGGATTTGAGTGAACGCAGCCTGCTTGTCTTCGACCGTGCGGGTGTCGAGATGTACGGAGGTGTTTCCGATCGTGCTGTCGATGCGATCGGCAACCGCGATGATGCGTTCGAGCGTGACCCACCAGATACGACCCGCCCCGTCCGCGAAGTCGCTCGCGACATAGACCGTGAGTGGCGCGTCGTATTCGCGCATCACCGGTAGCGCGAAGTCGCGATTGTCGCGATAGCCGTCGTCGAAGCTGAAGCAGGCGAACCGTCGCGAGAAGTCGCGTTCGCTCAAGCGACGATGCATCTCGTCGGCGGTCACGATATCGATTCCGCGCGAGCGGACATGGGCGAGCGTCGTGCGCAGGAATTCAGGGGTCACTTCCAGGTGACGATTGGGCTGGAACGGATTGTCTCGGCGCGGCCGCACGTGGTGCAGCATGAAAATCGTTCCGATGCCCGCGAACATTGGTCGCAGCAGGTGATGAGCGCCGCTGAAATACAGCGCCTCAAGCCCGGTGCGGATGACGGCGTTGCGGAGTTGCTTCATCGAGTTAACCGGCCGACCTTGTCGCTGATGACATCTTTAGTCGGAAACGGTTGAAGAAACGGTTATCCGAACCTCCCGGCCGCGGCGACGAGGCTCCCGCCCCATTTCCGGTTTGACAGTCCGGCAAGGGTTTGTTTTCTCTTCATTTCCAGCACGCCGCCGGCCGAATCGGCAGGCGGCCTCGCCGGTGCGCGCTTGGGTTGCTGGGCCGGGATTGCGCGATCCGGTCCGCCGGCGCGGCGGCAGGTTTTGCGCGACACAGGATATCGGATGCGCGGACTCTTCAGGTGGAGCAGCAAATGGTGGCCGGGCGTCATCCCCCTTGTCATTCTTTGGGCGTTGGCCGCCTGGACCACGACAGGTCCGCTGGAAGCCGATCTGAGCGCGCATGCCGACGCCGCGCTCAAGGGCAGCGTTCTCGACAAGACCACGATCAGCGCCGCCGGCCGCGATATCACGTTCTCCGCCGAGGCGTTTTCGGAGCAGGAGCGCAGCAGCGCATTGGCCTCGGTCGAGGCGGTGCCGGGTGTACGGCTGGTCAACGATCATACCGCGCTTGTCGCCGAGGCGAGGCCGTTCGTCTGGACCATCGAGCGCGATGTCGGCAAGGTGACGCTCAGCGGCAATGCGCCGTTGCCGGTGGTCAGGAATAAGCTGCTGGATGCCGCGCGTGCGATATTTTCCGGCATCGACATCGCCGACCACATGAATTTGTCGCGCGGCGCGCCGCCGCGTTTCGAAACGGCGGCCGCATTGCTGATCGGCGAAATCGGCAAGCTCAAGACCGGCAAGGCCACGATGTCAGACATGACGGTGACCCTGTCGGGCATGGCGCGTGAACTCGGCGGCCGCGAGGCGATCGCGGCGGCGCTGAAAAACCTGCCGGAGGGATATTCGGTCACCAACGACATTCATGCTCCGCCATATATCTTCGAGGCCAACAAGGATCCGGTTGCCGCGACGCTGACATTGACCGGATATGTGCCCGACAATGCCGTTCATGCTGCGATCGTCGCATCCGCCGGTCGCAAGTTCGGCGAGAAGGTCGTCGACAAGCTCAAGGCCAGTCTCGGTGCGCCGGCCGGTTTTGATGCCGTCGTCACGCGAGCGCTCGGATCGTTGTCGCGGCTGTCAACGGGGAGACTTGTCGTCTCCGACCGGGACGTCGAGCTTTCCGGCGATGCGCTGTATGATGCGGCGGCAAGGCAGCTCCGCGCCGATCTGCCCAAGGACCTGCCGCGTGGCTGGCAGGCGAAGCTGGAAGTGTCGGTCAAACCGGCGGCGGCTCCGGTCGATCCGGCGGTCTGTCAGCAATTGTTCGCCGATCTGCTGGGCAAGCGCACGATCCAGTTCGAGACTGGCCAGGCCACGCTGGATCCGGATTCCATCGGCCTGCTGGATCGGCTGACGGAAACCGCGCTGCGCTGTCCGACGGCCACGATCGAGATCGTCGGCTACACCGACAGCGACGGCGATCCTTCCTTTAACCAGACGCTATCGGAGCGTCGCGCGCAGGCTGTCGTGGATTACCTCGTGAAGGCCGGAATGCCCGCGGACCGATTCAAGCCGGTGGGTTACGGCAGTGCTCAGCCGATCGCCTCCAACGACACTGACGAGGGCAAGGCGAAGAATCGCCGCATCGACTTCATTGTGAGGCAGTAAGGACATGGTCTACTTGGCGGAGTTTCACTGGGGCTGGCTCGCTGGATCGTTGCTGCTAGGCTTCGCCATGGGCTGGATCGCGGTGGTCCATCGCGGCCGGGGGGTTACGAAGCGGGTCATGCAGGTGCTGTCCATATTTGTCGCGGCGCTCGTTGTCGCGGCGGTGACGCATGTGGTTCCCGGCCGGTTCGGCTACTGGCTCGACCTTGGTTTGGCAATGTTTGGGGCCTATCTTGTGGGGTGCGCTATAGGCTCGTGGTTGCGCGATATGGTTGTATCGCGCCAGGCGGCCTCCGGCGAACCGCCGGGACGCTCTTGATTTGTTGAAACAATATTCTGATTTGTTGAAATAAAAGGCTTTGTTAACGCTGACGGAATTCCATTAGAGCATGATCCCGAAAAGTGGAAACCGGTTTTCGGAAAAGATCATGCTCGAACAAAAAGATAAGCGACGAGTCTGATTCAACGCGATTGAAGCAGGCTCTGGGAACCAATACGCGCTACGGTGTTGTCCACGTGAATGAAATGCGGAGCGGTGGACGTTTTGCCGTGAACTGCAATTCGAGGTCTCGATGCTAGGATCAATACGCAGAGCGATCTCGATTCTGCGCCGGAAGCAAATCCTGCACAAGCTCGGTGTTGCGATCAGCGTCACGATCATCGCGGTCGCGTTTTACGTGCTGGTCCATATCCTCAGGGATATCGATGTCGACGAGGTCATGGAAGCCATCCGGCGGACCGAGACGCGCTCGATCGCGCTGTCGGCCCTGTTTGTCGCCGCCGGCTATTTCACATTGACATTCTACGACCTGTTTGCGGTTCGTGCGATCGGCTTGACGCATATTCCTTACCGCATCACGGCGTTCGCGGCCTTCACCAGCTATTCGGTCGGCCACAATGTCGGCGCCAGCGTCTTTACCGGCGGTGCAGTGCGCTATCGCGTCTATTCCGCCTGGGGGCTGAATGCGATCGACGTCGCAAAGGTCTGCTTTCTGGCTGGTCTCACGTTCTGGCTCGGCAACGCGGCCGTGCTCGGGCTCGGCATCGCCGTTCACCCGGAGGCCGCGACCAGCGTCGATCAACTCCCGGCCTGGTTCAATCGGCTGATCGCGATCGTGATTATTCTTGGCCTGATCGGGTATGTGATCTGGGTCGGAATCCGGCCGCGCCGTGTTGGCAGCGGATCGTGGACCGTGGTGCTGCCGGGCGGGCCGCTGACTCTGTTGCAGATCCTGATCGGAATCGTCGATCTGGGATTTTGCGCGCTTGCGATGTATGTGCTTGTTCCCGATCAGCCCAATGTCGGCTTTGTCTTCGTCGCGGTGATTTTCGTGTCCGCGACCCTGCTCGGTTTCGCGAGCCATTCGCCCGGCGGGCTCGGCGTGTTCGACGCCGCCATGCTGGTCGGCCTCTGGCAGATGGACAAGAAGGATCTGCTGGCAGGCATGCTGTTGTTCCGGCTGCTCTACTATGTCGTGCCCTTCGTTATTTCGATCATCCTGCTGACGTTTCGGGAAGTCGTCATGAGCAAGCGCATGAAACGTGCGCATGATGCGCGACCCGCGGCCAGCGTCGAGCCTGCGGGTAAGGTATCCTGCCTGGGGGAGCATGGCGACTCGGGCGCCTGACAGCAGTCATGCGGCCGCGGAAGGAGCCGCTTCCAGGATGGCTGTGTCGGTCGCGAAATCCGCATCCTGGCCGGATCGGCTGCGCCGGTCGGCGGTCATTCTGCTGGTTGCAGGGCTCGTGCTCGCCGCGCTCACCGTGTTGGGCGGCCTGCAACTCTCCCGCGCCATCGCCGCGTTTGTCTGCATCGCCGCCGCGGCGCTGGTGCCCTGGCAGGTTCACGATCCGGCCGCATCGCGCGAAACCGAACTCGGCGCCAATCCGGTGGAGACCGCGGCAGCGTATGCCATCATTGCCGGCATGCCCGATCCCAACGTCCTACTCGATCGGGCCGGCCGTGTTATCCATCTCAATGCCGCGGCGGCGCAACTCGTGCCGGCGTTGCGCAAGAACGAACTTGCGCAATTCGCGCTGCGCTCGCCTGAGATCGTCACGGCGTTGCGCGAGGCGATCGCAACGCGGGAAACGCGGCGGGCGACCTATCTCAATCATGTTCCGGTCGATCGCTGGATGGAATTGATCATCACGCCGGTTCCGGTGCCAACCGCATTTGGCGGCATCGATCATTGCATTCTGCTGACGTTCCACGATCAGACGCCGCTGCGCCGGGTCGAGGAAATGCGCGCCGACTTCGTCGCCAATGCAAGCCACGAGTTGCGCACGCCGCTGGCGGCGCTGTCAGGCTTCATCGATACGCTGCAGGGCCCGGCACGCGACGACCCCGGCGCCCGCGACCGCTTTCTTGGCATCATGCACGCTCAGGCGACGCGCATGGCGCGGCTGATCGACGATCTGCTGTCGTTGTCGCGGGTCGAACTGTCGGCGCATGTGCGGCCGGACACGCTTGTCGATCTCATTCCAATCGTGCGTCAGGTCGTCGACGGGCTCGAGCCGCTGGCCGTGGAGCGCCAGGTTCACATCGAGGTCGCATTGCCGGCCATGCCGGTGATGATCGCCGGCGATCGTGAGGAGTTGCTGCGACTGTTCGAGAATCTGATCGAGAACGCGTTGAAATACGGCGCGTCCGGCGGCAGGGTCACGGTGTCCTCGATGATGGATGCGGCGCCCGACGGCGTCCCGGAATTCCGGGTGGCGGTGCGGGACTTCGGTCCCGGCATTGCGCCCGAACATTTGCCGCGCCTCACCGAACGTTTCTATCGCGTCGACGTCGGCGACAGCCGCGCTCAGGGCGGCACCGGCCTCGGCCTGTCGCTGGTGAAACATATCCTGAGCCGTCATCACGGCCGCCTGCTGATTGAAAGCGAGCCCGGGCAGGGCGCGACCTTCACGGCGGGTTTTCCACTGGCGCCAGCGGTCTCCCCCGCCTGAAGGCCAATGGTTGCAACGGCTTGCCGCTGTCATCCGGCTGTCGTCAAACCTTCGTAAAAGCAGCATCGACCGCACTTAAACGGGCGTCATGAGCGCATTCGCGCTCCGCTCGATACGAGGGAGACCACACATGAATTTCTTCAAGGCCATCGCCGCCGCCGGCCTCGTTGCCGCCTCGGCGTCTGCCTTTTCGCTTCCGGCGAGGGCGGCTGACATCACCGGCGCGGGCGCGACCTTTCCGTTTCCGGTCTATTCGAAATGGGCCGATGCCTACAAGAAAGAGACCGGCAACGGCCTGAACTACCAGTCGATCGGGTCGGGCGCCGGCATCAAGCAGATCCTCGCCAGGACCGTGACCTTCGGCGCGACCGATGCGCCGCTGAAAGCCGACAAGCTCGACAAGGACGGCCTGTTGCAGTGGCCGATGGTGATGGGCGCGATCGTCCCCGTCGTGAATGTCGAAGGCGTGGGGCCGGGTGAACTTGTGCTTTCGGGCGAATTGCTTGGCGACATCTATCTCGGCAAGGTCACCAGGTGGGACGACCCTGCGATCGCAAAGCTCAATCCGAAGCTCAAGCTGCCCTCGGCTGCGATCGCCGTCGTACATCGCTCGGACGGATCGGGCACCTCGTTCAACTTCACCAACTACCTGTCCAAGGTGAATGCCGAATGGAAATCCAAGGTCGGCGAGGGCACCGCTGTCGAGTGGCCGGCGGGTGTCGGCGCCAAGGGCAATGAGGGCGTCTCCGGCAATGTCGGCCAGACGCGGAATTCGATCGGCTATGTCGAATATGCCTACGCCAAGCAGAACAAGCTGACCTACGCCGCACTCATCAACAAGGCCGGCAAGACGGTGCAGCCGACCGTCGCCTCTTTCCAGGCCGCGGCCGCCAACGCCGACTGGGCCCATGCGCCGGGCTACTACGTGATCCTGACCGATCAGCCGGGCGAGGCTTCCTGGCCGATCACCGCGGCGACGTTCATCCTGATGCAGAAGGAGCCGGCCGACAAGGCGGCCTCCACTGAGGCCATCAAGTTCTTCAAGTGGTCGTTCGAGAAGGGCGGCAAGATGGCCGAGGAACTGGACTACATCCCGATGCCGGAGTCGGTCGTCAAGCAGATCGAGACAACCTGGACCTCCGAGATCAAGAGCTGATCGCGGCCGTGGAGGAGCGCTGTGGCGCTCCTCCGTTTTCCTTGGCCTTTGCGAGAAAGCGTTTCCAGCAAGTCTGCCCGACATCATGCGTAGCGGGAAACAGGGGACGAGCGTGGCGGAAATGGCCTTTCATGGCAGCGCGATGGAGCAGGCGGGCTCTCATGACCGCGCTCGCGCGCTGAACGCCTTCAGGCTCGGCGACAGGGCGTTCTACTGGATCACGCGGATCAGCGCGATTCTGGTCCTGTTGCTGCTCGGCGGCATCATCGTTTCGCTGATCGTCGGGTCATGGCCCGCAATCGTGGAGTTCGGAAGCGCCTTCCTGACGACGCAACGCTGGGCGCCGTCCGCCGAGCCGCCGGTGCTGGGCGCGCTGAGCCCGCTCTACGGTACGATCCTCACCTCGGCCATCGCCATGGCGATCGCCATCCCGGTCGGCATCGGCATCGCGGTTTTCCTCACCGAATTGTGCCCGCTGTGGGCGCGCAGGCCGATCGGCATGGCGATCGAACTGCTCGCTGGTATTCCCTCCATCATCTACGGCATGTGGGGCTTCTTCATCCTCGGCCCGTTTCTCGCCAATACGGTGCAGCCCTTCTTCATCGACCTGTTCGCAGGCGTGCCCGTCCTCGGCTCGATCTTTGGCGGTCCGCCGTCCTATTTGAGCCTGTTCAATGCCTCGCTGATCCTCGCGATCATGGTGCTGCCTTTCATCACCGCGATCTCGCGCGACGTGTTCGCAACCGTACCGCCGGTCCTGAAAGAGGCGGCCTATGGCGTCGGCTGCACCACCTGGGAAGTCGTGCGCCATGTCGTGCTGCCCTATACGCGCGTCGGCGTTATCGGCGGCGTCATGCTGGCGCTCGGCCGCGCGCTCGGCGAGACGATGGCGGTGACGTTCATCATCGGCAACTCGTTCCGCATTACGCCGTCGATCTTCGCGCCGGGCACCACGATCTCCGCAGCGATCGCCAGCGAATTCGCCGAGAGCGACGGCTTGCATCAGTCGAGCCTGATGCTGCTCGGTCTTTTGTTGTTCGTGCTGACGTTTTTCGTGCTCGCGGCAGCGCGCTTGATGCTGCTGCGGCTGGAGAAGAAGGCGGGGAAACAGGCATGATCCGAAGAAGCGGAAAACGGATTTTCCGGACAAACGACTTCGCTTGTTCAGAGATCGTGCCTGTACGGGTGAAATCATGAATCCGATTTATGCGTCCCGCCGCCGCCGGGACATCGTCGTCCGCGCCTTATGCTTTGCCGCCGCCGCTTTCGGCGTCACCTGGCTCGCGCTCATCCTGTTTACGCTGTTCTACAATGGCCTGGCCGGCATGAGCTGGCAGATATTCACGCAGAACACGCCGCCGCCCGGCGCGTCCGAAGGGGGTCTCTCGAACGCCATCGTCGGCTCCCTCATCATGACCGTGATCGGCGTCGGCGTCGGCGCGCCGGTCGGCATGTTTGCGGGCACCTATCTTGCCGAATACGGCAGGCACGATCGCCTCTCGCCGGTGATCCGCTTCATCAACGACATCCTTCTCAGCGCGCCTTCGATCATCATCGGCCTGTTCATCTATGGCGCGGTCGTGGTGCCGATGGGAGGTTTCTCGGCGCTCGCGGGTTCGCTCGCGCTCGCGGTGATCGTCATTCCGGTCGTGGTTCGCACCACGGAAGACATGCTGATGCTGGTGCCGAATCCGTTGCGCGAGGCGGCCTCCGCGCTCGGTCTGCCGCGCTCGCTCGTCATCAGGCGCATCGCCTATCGCGCGGCGCGGGCGGGACTGATCACCGGCGTGCTGCTCGCGACCGCGCGCGTCGCCGGCGAGACCGCGCCTCTGCTCTTCACCGCGCTGAGCAACCAGTTTTTCAGCGTGGACCTGACTCACACGATCGCGAACCTTCCTGTCACCATCAACAACTTCGTGCAGAGTCCCTACGCCTACTGGAAGCAGTTGGCGTGGAGCGGCGCGCTGCTGATCACGCTGGCCGTGCTGGCGCTGAATATCGGTGCGAGGTTGATCGGCTCTGAGAGGACCGCAAAATGACCGACGTTTCCGCTGCCATCTCCACGCGCGCGACCGCTCCGGCGTCGTTGATCGATCTCGACGCTCCGGCCAAGATCGCCGTCCGCAACCTCAATTTCTATTACGGCCAGCACCATGCGCTGAAGAACATCAACCTGTCGATCGCCGCCAACCGCGTGACTGCCTTCATCGGTCCTTCGGGTTGCGGCAAATCGACTCTGCTTCGCATCTTCAACCGCATGTACGATCTCTATCCCGGCCAGCGCGTCGAAGGTCAGGTGCTTCTGGACAACGCTAACATTCTCGACTCCAGGCTCGATCTCAATCTCCTGCGTGCGCGGGTCGGCATGGTGTTTCAGAAGCCGACGCCGTTCCCCATGACGATCTATGAAAACATCGCGTTCGGCATCCGCCTGTATGAGAAACTGCCGAAATCGGAGATGGATGGCCGGGTCGAAAGGGCGCTGCGCAACAGCGCTCTGTGGAACGAGGTCAAGGACAAGCTCAACGCCAGCGGGCTCAGCCTTTCCGGCGGTCAGCAGCAGCGATTGTGCATCGCGCGGACGGTTGCGGTGCGGCCTGAGGTGATCCTGTTCGACGAGCCGTGCTCGGCGCTTGATCCGATCTCCACCGCCAAGGTCGAGGAGCTGATCGACGAACTCAAGGATCACTACACCATCGCGATCGTCACCCATAACATGCAGCAGGCGGCGCGCGTCTCCGATTCCACCGCCTTCATGTATCTCGGCGAGATGGTCGAATTCGGACCGACCAACAAGCTTTTCACCTCGCCCGCTGACCGCCGCACCCAGGATTACATCACAGGCCGCTTCGGCTGACGTTACGCGCGCATGCGCGGGGAGAATTGAAATGGCTTTCGAGCACACCGCCAGGGCTTTCGATGACGATCTGCAGGAGCTGACGCGGCTGGTTTCCGAGATGGGCGGTTTGGCCGAGCGGCAGATCGTCGAGTCCGTCGATGCGCTGATCCGCCGCGATGCCGCGCTCGGCGCGCGCGTCGTCGACACCGACGTCGAGATTGATCAATTGCAGCGCATGATCGAGGAGCGTGCCGTGCGCACCATCGCGCGGCGGCAACCGATGGCGGTGGACCTGCGCGCGATCGTCGGCGCCATGCGGGTCGCCATCGATCTTGAGCGGATCGGCGATCTCGCCAAGAACATCGGCAAGCGCGTGGTCGCGCTCGACAGCGATTTCCATCCCCTGAAGCTGATCCGCGGTCTGGAGCACATGACCGACCTCGTGCAGTCCCAGGTCAAGTCGGTGCTCGACGCCTATGCGGCGCACGACCTGCCGTCGGCGATGGCGGTCTGGAAGGGGGACGAGGAGGTGGATGCCATCTGCACCTCTTTGTTCCGCGAACTCCTGACCTACATGATGGAAGACCCGCGCAATATCGGGTTCTGCATCCATCTGATGTTCTGCGCCAAGAACATCGAGCGGATCGGGGATCACGCCACCAATATCGCGGAGACCGTTTTCTACATGATCGAGGGCCAGCAGATGCTCGACAAGCGTCCCAAAGGCGATATGACGGGATTTGCGTCGGTTCCTGGAAACTGAAACGACGGCAGGCGGGACACCAATGGCTGCACGCATTCTGGTTGTCGAGGACGAGGAGGCGCTGACGACGCTGTTGCGCTACAACCTCGAGGCCGAGGGCTACGAGGTCGAAGCGGTGGCGCGCGGCGACGAAGCCGATACGTGGCTGAAGGAGCGCATCCCCGACCTCGTGGTGCTGGACTGGATGCTGCCGGGGTTGTCCGGCATCGAACTGTGCCGCCGCCTGCGGGCGCGCCCCGAGACCAGGCAGCTTCCGATCATCATGCTGACCGCCCGCGGCGAGGAGAGCGAGCGTGTGCGGGGACTTGCGACGGGCGCCGACGACTATGTCGTCAAGCCGTTCTCGGTGCCGGAGTTTTTGGCGCGGCTCAAAAGCCTGCTGAGGCGTGCAAGTCCGGAGCGGGTTGCAACGATCCTGAGCTTCGGCGACATCGAACTCGATCGCGACAAGCACCGCGTCCGGCGTTCCGGCCGGCAGGTCGATCTCGGTCCGACCGAGTATCGTCTGCTGGAATTTTTCCTTGAGCATCCCGGTCGGGTGTTCAGTCGCGAGCAACTGCTCGACAGTGTCTGGGGCCGCGACATCTACATCGACGAGCGCACCGTGGACGTTCACATCGGCCGGCTGCGCAAGCTGCTCAATCCCGATGGCGAGCCGGATCCGATCCGCACGGTGCGCGGCGCTGGCTACGCGCTGGACGAGCAGTTCGCGAAGGCGGCTGAATAGAGCGTTTTCGAGCGAAGTGGGTACCGGTTCGCGTGACGAAAACGCGTCAGATCAAGAAGCCAGAGTCCTTTATCGTTTCTATGAAACGGTGAAGGACTTAAACAACCGCTGTCGCTCCTGCGAACGCGGGGGACGCGCGCCTTGAAGTTGCAAGGTGTCCCTGGGTTCGCAAGGACGTCATCATGCAAGCCGCGTTTATCGGGCTTTCGTCGAGGGTCGGCGGCGATCTGCGGCGGGCTGATAGGCGATGCGCGAGTGGTGCGCGCAGTAGGGCAGGCCGGAGAGCGCCTTGCCGCCGCAGAAGAAGAACTCCGGACTGGAGGGATCACCGACCGGCCAGTGGCAGGTGGCTTCGCTGAGTTCGAGCAGCGACAGCCGCTGGCTCATCGGCACCACGTTGTCGTAGGCGACCGGATCCGGTTCGAGTTCGACCTCAAAAGCGTGCGCGAGCGCAGTGTTGCCGCGGGACACCGGGCGCGACACCCGCATCATGTGCTGGGCCGGGCGGGCCTTGCGCGGCCGTGGAACCGTTGACGAAGGGCTTTTGGCGCGGCCCGACAGGCCAAGCCGGTGCACCTTGCCGATCACCGCATTGCGCGTCACGTTGCCGAGTTCGGCGGCGATCTGACTCGCGGAGAGACCTGCCTCCCAAAGCTTCTTCAACTGTTCGACGCGGTCGTCGGTCCAGGTTATCACCGTCATCGCACGTTTCCCCTGTGTCACGCGTGCCTGCGCTAAGCGGCACCTGAAAGCGTCCCCGTGAAAACCCGTGTGGGCAGAATCCCTTAGCCCTCGCCGGGCGGAAAAATCGCCCGGGCGCTTACGCTGAGAACAGGGACCTTACGAGGATCAAAAACGCCGCACGAGATGTCGTATCCGACGGCTCTAACGCTACAATATGGCGTGACTCACGCGCAAGAGTCCGGCCCGGCAGCGTCCACATGTTCTGCAAGAAAATCGGAAAATCGGCTCTTTATGCGACTTTCACGCATCACCGCCGCGCAAGGGAAATATTGACAGTGACCGCTGCGCACCTAGAATAACCCTCACGTGCCGCCCGGAAAGGCGGCACGTTTCGTTTCCGGGGCCGACAGTTGATCGATCGCACAGCGCGATCGGATCAATCCGCTCCCATCATCAACCGGCAAACCGTCATGACCACAGCCGCTGCGTCTCATCTGTTGCCCGTTTTCGCAAGGGCCGATCTCTCATTCGAGAGCGGCGAGGGCGCGTGGCTGCTCGGTTCCGACGGCGGACGCTATCTCGATTTCACCAGCGGTGTTGCGGTGAACGCGCTCGGCCATTGTCACCCGCATCTGGTCGCCGCGCTTCAGGCGCAGGCGGCAAAGCTCTGGCACGTCTCGAACCTGTTCAAGTCGCCGGATGGCGAGCGGTTGGCGGCGCGGCTGTGTGAACAGAGCTTCGCCGATTTCGTCTTCTTCGCTAATTCCGGCGCCGAGGCGGTGGAGTGCGCCATCAAGGTGGTGCGTCGCTATCATGCCTCCAGGGAGCATCCGGAACGTTATCGCATGGTCACGTTCGAGGGCGCCTTCCATGGCCGCACGCTGGCGGCGCTGGCCGCCACCGGATCGGCGAAATATCTTGAGGGATACGGTCCTCCGGCGGACGGCTTCGACCAGGTGCCGCTCGACGATATCGATGCGGTGAAAAAGGCGATCGGTCCCGCGACCGCCGGCATCCTGATCGAGCCGCTGCAGGGCGAAGGCGGCGTGCGCGAGCCGTCCCATGCGTTTTTCCGGGGCTTGCGTCAGCTTTGCGACGAGCACGGCCTGCTGCTCGTGTTCGACGAGGTGCAGACCGGCATGGGCCGCACCGGCGAGCTTTTCGCTTACAAGCGCATCGGCGTCACGCCGGACGTGATGTCGCTGGCGAAGGCGCTCGGCGGCGGCTTTCCGATCGGCGCCTGTCTGGCGACTGCGGAAGCTGCCTCCGGTATGACGCCGGGCTCGCATGGCTCGACCTTCGGCGGCAATCCGCTGGCGGTCGCGGCCGCCAACGCCGTGCTCGACGTGATGCTCGAGCCCGGATTCCTCGAGCGGACGCGGAAGATGTCGCTGCTCTTGAAACAGAAGCTGGCCTCGGTCGTCGACCGCCATCCTGATGTGCTGAGCGAGGTGCGTGGCGAGGGACTTCTCATCGGCCTCAAGGCGGTGGTGCCGTCGGGCGATCTGGTCGGCGCGCTGCGCGAGGAAAAACTTTTGACGGTCGGCGCCGGGGACAACGTCGTGCGTTTGCTGCCGCCGCTGATCGTCGGTGAAACCGAGATTGATGAGGCGGTGCTGCGGCTGGAGCGGGCCTGCGCCCGGCTTTCCGGCGCACGCGCAAAGAAGGAAGCGGCGCAATGAGCAAGACGCCGCGTCATTTTCTCGACTTGTTCGACGTGCCGACGTCGGAACTGCGCGCGATCCTCGACGCCAGCGTGGCGATGAAGAAGCAGCGCAAGGAAGGCCGGACCGCCGACAAGCCGCTCGACGGCAAGACGCTGGCGATGATCTTCGACAAGCCATCGACGCGCACCCGCGTGTCGTTCGACGTCGGCATGCGCCAGCTCGGCGGCGAGGCGATCATGCTGACCGGGGCCGAAATGCAACTCGGGCGCGGCGAGACCATCGCCGATACCGCGCGGGTGCTGTCGCGCTTCGTCGACATCATCATGATCCGCATCCTCAGCCACGATGCGCTGACGGAACTGGCCGCGCACGCCACCGTGCCCGTCATCAACGGACTGACCCGGCGCTCGCATCCCTGTCAGGTGATGGCCGACGTGATGACGTTCGAGGAGCATCGCGGGCCGATCGAGGGCCGCACCGTGGCGTGGACCGGTGACGACAATAACGTGCTGGCGTCGTGGGCGCACGCAGCGGAGCGCTTCAGCTTCAACCTCAACATCGCCACCCCGCCGGAGCTTGCGCCGAACAAGCTGCTGAAGGACTGGATCCGGTCGAGCGGGGCGTCGATCAGGCTCGGCACCGATCCCGAAGCGGCGGTGCGCGGCGCGGATTGCATCGTCACCGATACCTGGGTGTCGATGGGCGATAAGGACGGCGAGCACCGCCACAACCTGCTTCGGCCCTATCAGGTGAATTCAAAGCTGATGGGGCTCGCCAGCCCGGACGCGCTGTTCATGCATTGCCTGCCGGCGCATCGCGGCGACGAGGTCACCGACGAGGTGATCGACGGACCGCAGTCTGTGGTGTTCGACGAGGCGGAAAATCGCATGCATGCCCAGAAGGGCATTCTGGCCTGGTGTCTCGCGAGGGGATAATCGCGCTTCGGCTCTCGCGGCGTTTTTTAAAGTGTCGTTGCGAGCCAACGGGCCGGCGCAAGGCGCCGCCCGATGATGAACTCCGCGAGAGCTGCAGGCCGCTCGCGAAGCGATGATCGCCCGCACGCCAGAGCCACAGCTTCTGATGGAATCAGAAGCGGGCTCTGTGATTTTGATTTTGACGCGTTTTCTTGACGCGAACCGGTATCCACTTCGCTCGAAATGCTTACGCCACCAGGTCCCGGGTCTTCTCGGCGCGCTTGCGCTCATTGGGGTCGAGGTGCTTCTTGCGCAGGCGGATCGACTTCGGCGTCACTTCCACCAGTTCGTCATCCTCGATATAGGCCAGCGCCTTTTCCAGCGTCATCCGGATCGGCGGCGTCAGCCGCACCGCCTCATCTTTCGACGTGGTGCGGATGTTTGTGAGCTGCTTGCCCTTGAGCACATTGATCTCAAGGTCGTTGTCGCGGGTGTGCTCGCCGACGATCATGCCGCGATAGACCTTCCATCCCGGCTCGATCATCATCGGGCCGCGATCTTCCAGCTTGAACATCGCGTAGGCCACTGCCTCGCCCTGGTCGTTGGAAATCAGCACGCCGTTGCGGCGGCCCTGGATATCGCCCTTGTATGGAGCGTAGCCGTGGAACAACCGGTTCATGATGGCGGTGCCGCGGGTATCGGTGAGCAGTTCGCCCTGATAGCCGATCAGGCCGCGGGTCGGCGCGTAGAACACCAGCCGCAGCCGGTTGCCGCCGGACGGCTTCATTTCCGTCATCTCGGCCTTGCGCTCGCTCATCTTCTGCACGACGATGCCGGAATGCTCCTCGTCGACGTCGATCACGACTTCCTCGACCGGCTCCAGCCATTCGCCGGTCGCCTCGTCCTTGCGCAGCACGACGCGCGGACGTGAGACCGAGAGTTCGAAGCCTTCGCGGCGCATGGTCTCGATCAGGATCGCGAGCTGCAATTCACCGCGGCCGGAGACTTCCATCGAGTCCTTGTCGGCGGCCTCGCTCACGCGTAGCGCGACATTGCCCTCCGCCTCGCGCAGCAGCCGGTCGCGGATCATGCGGCTCGTCACCTTGGTCCCCTCGGTGCCGGCGAGGGGCGAATTGTTGACCATGAAGGTCATGGAAACGGTCGGCGGATCGATCGGCTGCGCCGGCATCGGCGTCTCGACAACGGGATCGCAGAAGGTGTCGGCGACGGTCCCCTTGGTCAATCCTGCGATGGCGACGATGTCCCCGGCTTCCGCCTCGTCGAGCGGCGTGCGTTCCAGGCCGCGAAAGGCAAGGATTTTCGAGATGCGCCCCTGTTCGATCAGCTTGCCGTCCCGCGCCAGCACCTTGATGCTCTGGTTCGGCTTGATCGCGCCCGAGGTGATGCGGCCGGTGATGATGCGGCCAAGATAGGGGTTGGCCTCGATGATCGTTCCGATCATGCGGAACGGTCCATCCTCCACCTGCGGCGGCGGGACGTGTCGCACGATCAGGTCGAACAGCGGCTGCATGCCGGCGTCCTGCGGTCCTTCTGCGCTTGCTGCCATCCAGCCCTGCTTGGCCGAACCGTACAGGATCGGAAAGTCGAGCTGTTCGTCGCTGGCGTCGAGTGCGGCGAACAGGTCGAACACCTCGTTGATGACCTCAGTCGGACGCGCGTCCGGGCGATCCACCTTGTTGATGACGACGATCGGCTTCAGGCCAACCTTCAGCGCTTTCGACACCACGAATTTGGTCTGCGGCAACGGGCCTTCTGCTGCATCCACCAGCACCAGCGCGCCGTCCACCATGTTGAGGATGCGCTCGACCTCGCCGCCGAAGTCGGCGTGGCCCGGCGTATCGACGATATTGATGCGGATGTCCTTCCATTGCACCGAGGCCGCCTTGGCCAGGATGGTGATGCCGCGCTCGCGTTCGAGGTCATTGGAATCCATGGCGCGCTCGGCGACTTTCTGGTTTTCGCGAAAGGTGCCGGACTGCTGCAGCAGGCGGTCGACGAGAGTGGTCTTGCCGTGGTCGACGTGGGCGATAATGGCGACGTTGCGGAGATTCATCGGAAATGGTTCTTCTCGTTGATCGGGGAAAACCGCGCTTCGCCCGGGTTTCGGGCGGCGGTCTCATCCTGGGAAGGGTCATGGGAAAAGGGCGCGGCGTGATCGGTTCACGCGGCAAAAGCGGTCAGGATTTGGTCGCTTCCGGCCAGGTCATTGGCGCCACTTGCTGTCGGGAACGCCGGATGGATGCGAACCGCGCAGATTGCGGCTCCGGCTTTTTCGCTGCGACGCTATATAGCCGGAAATCGTCAAAAAACAATGCGCCTGTGCCGGTTTTGGCGCTCATTTTGCCGGTGCCACGGCTTCCTGAGCAGGTGGGGCGTCTTCAGTCGGGTAAACTCCGCGCAAAACCTCCTCGAAATGGCTTTTGACCGCGTCGTTGCAGAGGCAGGCGCGGGCAGTCAGCGCCTCCCGGTTCCGCACCAGGATAGCGCCGCGCCGTGTCTCCAGAACGCCCTCGGCCTTGAAAGTCTGGATCACGCGGCTGGCATAGCTGCGGCCGACGCCCAGCATGGTCGAGAGTTGCTCGTGGGTGAGCGGCACGAGGTCGCTGTCGGTCCGCTCTCTCGCCGCCAGAATCCACTTGGCCGTGCGCTGCTCGATCGAGTGGATGGCGTTGCAGGCGGTGGACTGAAAAACCTGCGCCAGCATGCAGTCGGCATAGCGCGAGAACAGATTGCGCAGCGACTGTGATTTTGCCTGCGCGGCCTCCAGAGCGGCGATGCGCAACCGCACGAAGGGGCCGCCGACCTTCACCGTGATCCGCGTATAAGCCGGCAGAAAGCCGTGGCTGACGATGCCGCCGACGGCGCCTTCCCGTCCGACCAGAATGGTTTCGGCATCGCGGCCGTCTTCGTTGGGAACAAGAAAGGACGTGAGACTCGCTGCGCAGGGAAAGTGGACGGTTTCGACGTTGTCGCCGGGATTGTAGAGCAGATCGTCGCTTTCCGCGGTGATGGCGATGAGACAGGGCTCGATCAGCCTGTAATCGGCCTCGCTGAGCCTGCGCAGGAGGTTATTGAACGGGCGATCCTCGTTCGCCTGCGAATGCTGCGGCGCGGCCATGCTGAGTCTCCCTGTTCTCCGACCCTAACCAAAGTGGCTGTCGAGTTGTGTTCAAAAGTGAACAGACAAGTCGAGAGCGGTATGGTCGGTTCCCGGCGTGAAACCGAGATGGGATGTCCTCATCGGAGTTCAGGAAAATTTTCAGCCATTATCGGATCAGATTCATGAAGCCCAGCGTTCCTGGCGCTTTGGCGGCGGCGGCAGCCGGTCTCCCCGACGACGTCCTGATCGTCGAGGATGACGCCATCATCGCGCTCGACCTTGAGCAGACGGTCGAGGAATTCGGCGTGACGCAGGTCCGGGTTGCCTCCAGCGTTGCGCAGGCGCTGGCGATGATTGCCGAATGTTCCCCCGACTTCGCCCTTCTCGACGTCGGGCTGTCCCAGGAAAAAAGCTTTGCGGTCGCCAAGCTGCTGGCCGCCCGAAAAATCCCGTTTGCCTTCGTGACCGGCTATAGCGGTGACAAAGCCTTTCCGCCGGAATATTCCCGTCGGCCCAGGCTCTCAAAACCGTGCGTCCGCGACGAATTGTTCGCGGTTTTGTCAAACTGGCAAACAGCGGCGCAAGACGATACGCATTGAGTCGGGTCCGGCGGCCTGCAAGGTTATGACCTTGCGAGGTCGCGCAAGTTCGATGCGGTCTTGCCTTGCCACATGTCCGGACCGCTCCCTGGGATTTTTGCGCCCGTGCAATCTTATGCAGCGGTAGCGAGGGTGCCATTCCCCGCGGTCACCGATCCGACGCGCCGAGAAACTGGTATGATCGAGCGCAACGATGAGGAGGTGCTCATGGCCATGCCAGCGGTGGAGAATGTCAGAAGCAGGCCGTTGGCGCTCTGGACGATGGCCTTCAGACCGTTTTTCCTGCTGGCCGGCGTGTGGTCGGCGGCTGCGCTTGCCGGATGGATCGTCATGCTCACGATGGGCATCGCGCTGCCCAGCCGCTTCGATCCGCTGACGTGGCATATTCACGAAATGCTGTTCGGCTTCGTCATGGCGGCGATCGCCGGCTTTCTGTTGACCGCGATTCCGAACTGGACCGGCCGCGCGCCGGTCAGCGGCAGGCCGCTTGCCGCGCTGGCGGCGTTATGGCTCGCGGGTCGCCTCGCTTGTCTGGTTTCGGCATCGATGCCGTTCTGGCTGGCGGCGGCAACGGATGTTGCCTTTCCATTCGTGCTCTGCGCGGTCTGCGCCCGCGAGATCATCGCCGGCCGCAACTGGCGCAACATGCCCATGCCGCTTCCGGTCGCATTTCTTGGGATCGCCGATCTTCTGATGTATCTGGAACTTGCAGGTTTCTCCGTGCCCGCGGGCCTTGGATGGCGCCTCGCCTTGACGGCGGTGGTCGTTCTGATTTCCATTGTCGGCGGGCGGATCATCCCGGTATTCACGCGCAACTGGCTGACGAAGCGCGGGGCGGCGGTTCTTCCGGCCAAGCATGGCCCGGTCGATGTCGTCGCGCTCGCGGCGCTGCATGCGGGAATGATTGGCTGGGCCTTTTTTCCGGAGCTGTCGCCTGTCGGCGGGCTTCTGGTTGTCGCCGCGGCGCTCAATCTGTGGCGGCTTGCGCGCTGGCGTGGCAACGCCACCTTGCCTGAACCACTGTTGAGCATTCTTCATGCCGGATATCTCTGGGTCGTCATCGGCGCGGCTCTCTTGGGCGCTTCCATGCTGGGCACGTCGATGTCGGTCTTTCATGTGCCGGAGGCCGCGGCGACACACGCATTGACCGCCGGCGCCATCGGCGCCATGACCCTCGGCGTGATGACGCGCGTGACGCTCGGCCATACCGGCCGCGCGCTCACTGCGGACAGGACCACCGCGCTGATCTATCTGCTTGTGATCCTTGCCGCAGCCGCGCGCGTTGCGGCCGCCGCGATTGGATCGCTGCCCGTGCTGATCGAGATTTCAGCAGGGCTATGGATCGGCGCCTTCGGCCTGTTCACCCTGCGATATGGACCGATGCTGCTGGCGCCCCGTGTGGACGCCGACCGAAATGGCGGATGACGTCGCCGACTTCGCTGCCTGATCACCGGTCGACGTTCAACACCTCGCCGGTGGCGGCATCGACGTCGACTTCCATATAACGGCCGGACAGATCGCGTCCTTCGATCTGCCACTCGTAGCCGGCGAACTCGACGTCGGAGACGGTGACAACCCCGATGTCCGTCGCGACGGCGAGAGCATCCTGCATCGACAGAAGGCTGCCGGAATCATAGGCCGCCGCGGGAGCCGTCACGCCGAGTGCGGCAGCGGCAGCAAGGGACAGAATGTAATTTCGCATGGGATAAGTCCTCGTCGAGGTCGTCGATCCGTCGCGCCATCATGCGCGCAACACCGATAGAACCGGCGGCCTTGCGTTGCGTTCCGCGACAAACTTATGACTGCGGGGCTCTGCGGCGTTTTCCAGGCGTTTTCCCGGCGGACGGAAGGCATCCGTGGCAGACGCATGCCATGCACGCGATCACGCACGGGCGGATCATTCCGGCAGTTGTCGCGGACAGTCGTTGAACGAACGCGGACGCTGTTATCGGTCGGCGGCAGGTTCAATCCGGCACTGCATCATGCAATGCAGCCCGGTGCCGAGAAGCGCGATCTCCGATTTTCCGTCAAACGCGCGCAGGCCGGCATCTAGAAGATGCGTTCCGAATCCGGGCTTGCCCGGTGCAGTGATGATCGGCCCGCCCGATTCGTCCCAGACAATCGACAGGATGTTATTGGTGACCGTCCACGACACATGGAGCAGGCCATGGGGTGTGGAGAATGCGCCGTATTTGGCGGCGTTGGTGGCGAGCTCGTGAAACACCAGCGCCAGGCTGACCGCAAGTTTGGCCGGCAGGAACAGGGGATCGCCGTTCAGGGTAAAGCGGACGTTGCCGTAGGGGCCAAGCTCCAGCCGCAGCAGGTCGATGATGTCACAGCCGCGACCGTCCGTGTTTGCGATCAGGTCATCGGTCGCCGACAGCGCGCGCATGCGGCTGTCGACCCTGTTCCAGGCGGCTGGATAGTCGTGAAGTGCCTGCCTGATGACCGAATGGATGGTGGCGAGTTTGTTCCTGAGCCGGTGTTGAAGCTCCTCCACCACGAGTTCGCGGTAGCGCTGTTCCTTGCCGAGGCGGCTTGTGAGTTCGCGATGGTGGGCCACCAGCGAACGGTGGCGTCGTACGCCAAGGATGACGAGCGCCGCGACGATGGAATAGACCACGATGAGAACCGCCGCTGCCAGCCCCTGCGCCGCTCCGCCGAAATCCAACATGAGACCGAGAACCGCGCCGCCGATCGCGGCGGCAATTCCGGCCCGTTCTCCGCCGAACGCCGCGGCGACGAACACTGCGGGAAGATAGGGGCTGTAAGGCACGTCGGGACGTAGCAGCGAAATTCCGAACCGGAACGCGGTTGAGAGCGTCAGGCAGACCGCCGCGAGTCCGAAGCCCAGAATCGCCGGAGGCTCGGAGACGCCCTGCCATCCGTGCCGGAATTCCTCGATCCACTTCGCCATCAGGCTCCCGATTGCATGTCGCCACGGTGCTAAAGATATCAGTGACGCGAGAACGCATCTGCTCCGTCAGTCGGGACCTTGTTCCGAAGCGAACGTCGCATCATGCAGTTTAGCTCAAAGCCGGTCGTGGAATGCACTTTTCTGTCGCGGGTTTAATCGTACCGAACCTGCGTTGGTTCGTGCTCTCGATATGAGCGACATGATCGTCTAATTCGAATGAGATCACAAGTTTGTCAATCCACGGGCGAATGCGCCGACGATATCTCGTTTTGCATTAATGTGCCCGCATTCCGCGGGGGAGGCTTGGGTTGCGTCAATCCCTGCCGGGGACCTCGCGGAGACGCCGACGTGGAGAGATCGACATGAAACCGAGCTACCGGAAGCATCTGAACGTCCTCCTGCCCGCGTTCGCGGCGCTCGGCGTTATGATCGGACTCGTCGCCTACTCGCCGAAAATATATCGCGTGTTCTGCAGCGCGACGGGATATGGAGGAACGACGCATCGGGCCTATGCGGATCCGGCCGTCACCTCCAAAAAGACCGTTACCGTTGTGTTCGATACCAACGTCGCGTCGGACTTGCCGTGGCGGTTCGAGCCGGAGCAACGTGCCGTGACGGTTCATCTCGGCGAGCAGAAGATGGTTTTCTTCACGGCCGAGAATCTGGGCAGCGAATCGATCGTCAGCCACGCGACCTACAATGTCACGCCGAATACCAGCGGGCCCTATTTCAATAAAATTCAGTGCTTCTGCTTCAACGAAGAGCGCCTCGATCCACATCAGAAGATCGAGATGCCGGTTGTCTTTTTCGTCGATCCGGCCTTCGCCGATGATCCGGACAACCACGCTGTCAATACGATCACACTCAGCTACACGCTTCTTCGGTCGGTGAATCCGTCGCAAAGCAAGAACCTCGCGCGCTTCTTGCCCAATGCGCCGCCCGATCCGGTTCACGGCAAGCAGCTTTTCAGCGAACGATGCACGGCATGTCACGAGCTGGATGCCAACAAGACAGGTCCCCTGCTGGGCGGCGTGGTGGGCCGCAGGGCTGGCACTGTCCCCGGCTATCATTACTCGCCGGCGCTTCAGAACGCCCGCCTGGTCTGGTCCGGGGATAATCTGGATCGTTGGCTGGCCGATCCGAAGAAATTCGTGCCTGGAGCACGCATGCCCGTGCGCGTGCTCGATGCGCCCTCACGTCATGATCTGGTCGCCTATCTGCAGTCCGTTGGCCAAAAAAGCGATCGAACTGGCTCGAACAAGGCCGCGCCGGGCGGAGAATTCTAGGTCGGTTTCGAACGGAAGCGCACCCAACGCGCCGATTATGCTCCGCCCCGTCCATGGGGAGGGATGGCGGCTGCGCGCCGGCAGGACGCCGCTTTTACCGGAAAGCTGAACATGATTCGGTGTATATCACGACGACGCCCCGACGGCGGGGCCGACTGAAGATCGCCGCGAACGTCATCACCATCAGGAAATCGGCTGGATCGCCATGGACATATCACATTTAGCCGAACACGTCGGAACCGTCGGCAGTCTGGCCGCCTCGGTTTTCGTGGTCGCCACCTACACCATGAAGACCATGATCCCGCTGCGTGTCTTCGGCATGCTGACGAATCTCGTGCTGATGATCACCGCGATCCCTTTTCACAGCGTCCTGCAATTCGGGCTTCACGCCGTGCTGTTCTGTCTTAACGGCTACCGGTTGCACCAGATGTTGCAGCTCGTACGCAATGTGAAGAAATCCGTGAACAGCGACCTGTCCATGGATTGGCTGAAACCCTTCATGACCGAACGCAAATGCAAGGCCGGCGAAATGCTGTTCTACAAGAACGAGAAAGCCGAGACGATGCTCTACATCGTCAGCGGCCGCTATCGCCTGGTGGAGTCGGGCATCGAGCTTCCGCTCGGCGCCATCGTCGGTGAACTCGGCATGCTTTCGCCCACCAATGAGCGTACCCAGTCGCTCGAATGCGTCGAAAGCGGCACGGTGCTCAGCGTCAGCTATCGCCAGGTGGAGGAGCTTTACGTCCAGAATCCCGAATTCGGTTTCTACTTCCTGCGGTTGGCCAGCGCGCGGCTGTTTCAGAACATCGGCAAGCTCGAGGAGCGGCTTGCGGAACGTGCGGCTACAGCGCCGGCGTCCGCGATTCCCGGGCTGGCATGAACCTTGGCGTTCCCAAAGCCGCCGGCCTTCGTCCCGCTATCCGTTCGATTTTTGCGTATGTCCTCGGCGACGACGACGATGCGATTCCGATGCTGCCTGCGGGCCTGCCCGACCCGGTGAGACAGGTCGCGGCCGAAGCCGTGAACCGGTTGATCGATTATCAGGGACCGGGCTACGCGCAGCTCTACGTCGCCCGGCTGAGGCGCTTTATCGGTCGGCGCGATATCGATGACGCGATGTTCGCCGAGATCGCGCGGCTGATGGTCGTGCGCATGGCATATGATGACGCGATCCGGATGGCGCAGCTTAAATTGGCCGAGGCCGAAGCGGGCCGGGGCGTTGCACCGGACGATGTCCGCAAGCTGCGTCTCGATGAGTTGGTGTCGTTGCTGCCGAAAAAGGTAGCTGATCACGCGCTGCGGATACTGAAGTATTTGGGATGGCTGCATCTGCCGGTGACCATGCGGTTCAGCGCGGCAAGCCGCTTGCGGCGGCGTCGCCTGCGGATCGAAGCCTCGTTCAAGCGATGGCGGTTGTCCTCTGTCCGCTATGCCACGGAGCGCGTCTGGGTCGAGCGCTGGCTGCACATGATCGATCGCAGCCTGACGAAGCAGCCTGCCGCGGTCGCCACGGTGGTCGCGACGGCCGAGATGGTGCGGGGGGACGGCGATGGTTACGCGCGGAGTCTGCGGGACTGGAATTTGATCGTCGATCATCTCATCAAGCCGACGCTCGACGGCGCATTGTCCTGTCCGGATCTGGCGGGCGCCATAACAGAGGCCCGCGCAGCCGTGAGTTCGGACCCGCGGCAGGAAACCTTGGAGCGCGTCATCGCGCGTATCAGGGAGCGGGCTTCAGCCGGCGCGGCGCGTGAGCCGTGATTCTTCAGGGTCCGACATTTGCCAAGATGCTCGCAAGAGACAGATGCGAATGCTAGTGGTCCGATTCTAACATTTGCATCCCGTTGCGGCAGGGAGTTCCTGCAAATGTTAGAATCAAAGGACCACTAGCAACTATCAGGTTTCTAGTGGAGTTTTGAATTTGACATTCGCCTGACAAGTTCGCTGCAAAGTGGGTAGCGAATGTCAAATTCACTCCACTAGAACCGTGTCACTAACAAGGGGCGTTCGGGTGCTGCTTCCCTCATTGTCGTCGACGATTGCGGTCGGTCCGCTGACTGGCTGGATGGCCGTGCTGACCGTCAAGCACGTGATCGCCGATTTCGTGCTGCAAAATTCGTGGATGGCGATCGGCAAGGATCAGAAGACCGGCTGGGCACTGCCGTTGCTCGCGCACTGTCTCGTGCATCTGGCGCTGGCGCTGGCGCTGATCCTCGTCATCGCACCGCGATTCTGGTTCATCGCCTTTATTGATTTCGCGATCCATATCGTCGTGGATCGTGCCAAGGGTCTGATCTCCTCGACGTTCGATGTGACGCAGGACCGTCAGCACCCGTGGTTCTGGACGCTGATCGGCGTCGATCAGGCGCTGCATCATCTCACCGGCTTCGGGCTGTCGATCGTCATGGCGTTCAACGCGTGATCGGCGGCTCCGCGAATCGCGCCACGCCCGCCGTCCGATTCGGAACCGGATTGCAAGGCCGCCCGGTCGCTCTTTGCCCGCGTGGTTAACCTCTCGTTAGGAAATTGCGTTGCATCCTCATGATCTGAGGAGAGTATCGCATGTTGTCCAGCCGTGACGCTTTCGAGAACGACATATGTCCAGTCACGGATGATCTGTTGGGCGCCATGTATCGTGCCAACGAACATGGCTTGCCGCAGCTCATCGCCAGCGTTGCTCCGGATGTACGAGCGATGCTGGCACTGTTCTGCTACCGGCGGAGTCACCTTCACGGACTGGCGCTGTCGATCGCTTCGAGCTGCTCCGAGCGTGATCTGATCCAGCTTGGCGGCCGTGTCGGTTCCACGCTGTTCGCGCTGTCGCGTGAGGCCCGGCAACCCCATGCGGTGCCGGCCGCGCACGGCCAACGCAAGCCGATCACGCTATCGACCAGGCCGCTCAGCACGTTCGCTCCGCTTGACGACCAGATCGATGACGATGAGGCGGTGCTGATCCCCGCATAGCTCGCGCCGCCGCATCGATGATCAATCTGGCATTGCTTCGCAATCGGCCTGGTTGCGAAGCCTATTTCTTTTCCTTCGCGATAACGCCCGGCAGCGTGAGGGTGCCCGATGCAACCTTGTAGGTGCCGGTGACGCACAAAAGCGGCGCCTTGCCGGTCTCGTTGACCTGCAGATGCGCGGCGACGGCATCGAAGTTGACGTTTTCCGCGCCCTTGACCGGCACGGTGATGCGTACCGTCTTGCCTTTGATGATGGGGCTCATGCCGGGGCTGTCCAGCGCCAGCGGGAGGCCGGGGGCGGTGGCCGGCATAAGGTCCTGGCCCGGCGAGATGTCCAGCACCTTGAGGCCGCCAGCACAGGCCTTGTCGCTGGCCAGCACCACCCAGTGCGAATGCCAGCCGGCGCCGTCATTGGTCGGGTCGCCGTCGCCGTTTTCGTCGAACAGCGGCGTATCGTCGAAATCCGGGTGCGCGGTAATGGCCAGCGCCAGGATGCCCGAGCCCTTCGCAAATCCGACCGCCGCGGGATCGAGCTTGGTCGGCCAGACATAGGCGTCCACCTTCGCGCCGGCGAGCTTGCCGACCTTTTGCGGCTTCAGCGAACCGGCGTCGCCGCTGACTTCCATGGCAAAGGTGGCGAGCCGGCCATCGGTTGAGGCGGAGGCGCTGGTGACGTCGAAGGCTGGCGGCACGGCTGCGTCGGGCTTGGCGTGGATGTCGTGGGCAAGGGACGATGTTGCCAGTGCGCCTTGCATAAGCGCAGCGGCGAACGTTCCCGCGGAAAACCTGATGACCGATGAAGGCATGGAATACTCCGATTGATAATATCGAGTCGATACCATATCTGTGTGACTGACAATCTGGATCGAGTCAATGAAAAATAGCGAGTCGCTATCATCTGCATCGCATGAGGCGGCCTATCTGATCGGCCGGCTCGACCGGCTGAGCCGCAGCGGCGTCAACATTGCCGGCCTTAATCCCGCGCAGTGGGAGGCGTTGCGCTACCTGTCGCGCGCCAACCGCTTTTCGCGCACGCCGGCGGCGCTGGCCGATTATGCCGGCTCGACACGCGGCACCATTTCCCAAACCCTGATCGCGCTGGAGCAGAAGGGACTGGCGTCCCGGCAGGCCAGCCGACGCGACGGCCGCTCCGTCGAATTGGCGCTGACCCGGCGCGGCGAGGCCGTGTTGGGAGACGATCCGCTGAGGCGACTGGCAGACGACATCTCGGTCGCAACCGGCGGCGATGCCGGCGAACTGCTGGCGACGTTGCAGGCCATCCTCTCGGCGCTGATCGCGCGCAACAACGGTCGCGCCTTTGGCATCTGCCGCACCTGCCGGCATTTTCGCTGCAATGCCGTGCCGGGTCGCGCCGCGCCGCATCATTGCGCCGTGCTCGACGAGCCGCTCTCTGATGCCGATAGCGGCGCGATCTGTCAGGAGCACGAAACCGCGGCCTGAACCGGCGCTTCGCGCGCCGCCCGCATGAGGACCAAAGACGCCAACGGCCCCCTCGCCAATCAGGCGGCATCAACCAGAATGACGCGGAGGTCGTTGACGTTGGTGAGCGTCGGACCGGTCAGCAGCAGGTCGCCGGTGGCGGTGAAAAACGCGGTGGCGTCGTTGTTGGCGAGATAGGCGACGGGATCGAGTTGTTGCGCGCGCATCGTTGCAAAGGTGCGGGCATCGATCACGGCGCCCGCCGGATCGTTCGCGCTGCCCGCGCCGCCGTCGGCGCCGTCGGTGTCGGCCGCCAAGGCCGAGATGCCGGGGGTGTCCTTGAGCCATGATACCAGTGACAGCGCGTATTCCTGGTTGGGACCGCCGCGTCCATCGCCGCGCACCGTCACCGTAAGCTCGCCGCCTGACAGGATCGCAAGTTTCCGTCCGTCGGCGCGCGCCTTCAGCGCCACTCTCGCATGATCCGCGGCGATATCGCGGGCCTCGCCCTCGAGATCGGCGCCGAGGTCGAGCACCTCAAAGCCGGCATCGCGCGCGAGCCTGACGGCTGCGGCGAGCGACGCGCCGGGGCGTGCGATGATATCGAAGCGGGCGCGCGCAAAGGCGGTGTCGCCCGGCTTGCAACTCTCATTGGCTGGATCGTTGAGGGCGCGGATGACGGCGGCGTCGAGCGCGAGATTGTACTTTGCGACCAGCGCGCGGGCGTCGGCCAGCGTGGTCGGGTCGGGCACGGTCGGGCCGGAGGCAATGTCGGCCGGTTCGTCGCGCGGCACGTCCGATATCGCCAGCGTCACGATGTCCGCGCATCGTCCTGCCCGCGCCAGCCGCCCGCCCTTGATGCGCGACAGATGCCTGCGCACCGTGTTGACGTCGCCGATCGGCGCGCCGGAGCGGAGCAAGGCGCGGTTGACCTGCTGCTTCTGCGCGAGCGACACGCCGTCGACGGGCGCGATCCAGTTGGCCGACCCGCCTCCCGACAGCAGCACCAGCAGCAGATCGTCGGCGGTGGCGCTGCTCGCGAGCGTCAAGCTGAGATCGGCGCCGCGCAGGCTCGCCTCGTCGGGCACGGGATGGCCGGCCTCGATCACTGCGATGCGGCGTGTCGGCACGCCGTGGCCGTGACGTGTCGTGGCCACGCCAACCAGACGTTCGGGGTCGAGCCCCGCGGCATCGAGGTAATGCCGTTCCACGACCGCGGCCATGGCGGCCGCGGCTTTTCCCGCAGCAAGGCAGATCACGCGGCCTTTCGGGGCGCGCGGCAGGTGCGCATCGAGAATGTTGTCGGGATGAGCGGCGGCCACGGCCGCGTCGAAGATCGCGCGCAACAGGTTGCGTTGTTCGGACATGGCTCGGATCTGGCGCTTGGTTGGCTCAAAAGGACGACAGGTCGAACAGGGCGTCCGTTATCCGCCGGATTTGGCCGCGAGGAAACCCGTCTGGGCGTCGGAACAATATTGGACTGCCCCGCACGTGTAACGCTGACACGCAAGGACAGGCCGAAGTTTATGGAGGCGGATGTATATACGCGCGCGATCCACATACGCCTTCGCCGGCGCCTTCACTCATACCAATGTCTAAAGCGGTTTTCGCCGTACCTTCGGCTGTTCCACGTTGACCGCGTCGCGACACCCGGTCACTTTCTTCCGGGCAAGCGGGAGAACAATCTGATGAGTTCGAAATTCATCGTTGCCGTTGCCTTGTCTGTCGCCTTCCTTTCGGCCCCAGCCGCCCACGCGCAGCAGTTCATCAATGTGCTGACCGGGGGAACCTCCGGCGTTTACTATCCGCTCGGCGTCGCCATCGGCAAAATATACAGCGACAAGATCCCGAACGTGAAAACCCAGGTCCAGGCGACCAAGGCCTCGGTCGAGAATCTCAATCTGCTGGAGCAGGGGCGTGGCGAGATCGCCTTCACGCTCGGCGACTCGCTGAAGGCGGCGTGGGAAGGCGATGCCGAGGCCGGTTTCAAGACCAAGCTGACCAAGCTGCGGACCATCGGCGCGATCTATCCGAACTACATCCAGATCGTTGCGACTGCTGACAGCGGCATCAAGACGCTGGCCGATCTCAAGGGCAAGACTCTCTCGGTCGGCGCGCCGAAATCAGGAACTGAGCTGAACTCGCGGGCGATCCTGAAAGCGGCCGGCATGGATTACAACGATCTCGGCAAGGTGGAGTATCTGCCGTTCGCCGAGTCCGTGGACCTGATGAAGAACAGGCAGCTCACCGCGACGCTGCAATCGGCCGGTCTTGGCGTCGCTTCGCTGAAGGATCTCAGTAATTCGAACGACATCGTCGTGGTCTCGGTGCCGAAGGAGGTCGTCGACAAGATCGGGCCGCCATTTGTCGCGGCGATCATTCCGGCCAACACCTACAAGGGGCAGGACAAGGACGTCCCCACCGCGGCCGTCGTCAATTACCTCGTCACCAGTTCGGCGGTGTCCGATGATCTCGCCTACCAGATGACGAAGCTGGTTTACGAATCGCTTCCCGACCTGATTTCAGCGCACTCGGCCGCGCGCGGCATCAAGCTGGAAAACGCCGCGATGAATAGCCCGGTTCCGCTGCATCCCGGCGCGATCCGCTACTTCAAGGAAAAAGGACTCATCAAGTAGCGTCGCTGAGCGATGGGCCGGCATTATTCCGGATACGGCGCGGCGAGCGTGATCGATAGATCTGCCGCCGGCGGAGTTCGTCGAAACGTTTGGATTCGGTCGGAGGATTGAAACAGGGACCGGACACGATGTCCGCCGAGAGATTCGAGATGTCGCAGCCGCAAGCCGCCGCGGCGCCCGTCACGCAGTTCGATAATTTCGAACACGGATTCCCCGCGGGGTTCGGTCCCGGCGGCTGGGGACACCTTGCTTATGCCATCGGCATTGCATTTGCCGCCTTCCAGATCGTGATCGCGGCGTGGAATGTGCTCCCGAGCCAGGTGGTGCGTGGCGTCCATGTCGGCTTCCTGATCCTGATGACGTTCGGGCTGGTGGCCAACTTCACCGCGAAGAGCAATGCGGGCCGCGCGGCCGGCTGGTTCATCGGCGGCATCGGATTTCTGTGCGGCCTTTACCAGTGGATCTTCTACGCCGACCTGATCCTGCGTGACGGCGATCCCACCACGCTCGATCTGGTGGTCGGAACCGTGCTCGCCGTGCTGATCTTTGAAGGTACGCGGAGGCTGATGGGTCTCGCGCTGCCGCTGATGTGCGGCGCCTGCATCGTCTACTGGTTCTTCGGGCAATATCTTCCGGCGCCCTTCAATCATCGCGGCTATGCCTTCGATCAGATCATCACGCATCTGTCCTACGGCACTGAAGGGTTCTACGGCGTTCCGATCTATGTGTCCGCGACCTACATCTTCCTGTTCATCATGTTCGGCTCGTTCCTCGAACGCGCCGGCATGATCCAGCTCTTCACCGACGTCTCGCTCGGGCTGTTCGGCCGCACCCGCGGCGGCCCCGCAAAGGTCGCGGTGATCGCGTCGGGCCTGATGGGAACGATCTCGGGCTCCGGCGTGGCGAACGTGGTCACGGTCGGCCAGTTCACGATTCCGCTGATGATCAGGTTCGGCTATCGCCGCGCGTTCGCCGCGGGCGTCGAAGCCACCGCCTCGATGGGCGGGCAGATCATGCCGCCGGTGATGGGCGCGGTCGCCTTCATCATGGCGGAAACGCTCGGCGTCGATTACTCCG
>NZ_MKSM01000018.1 GCF_001897285.1 Nitrobacter sp. 62-23 | reverse complement strand
GTCGCTGCTGCGCTGGGTCAAGGGACCGGACTTTCCGACCGGCGGCATCATCATCGACTCCAAGGAAAGCATCGCGGAGGCTTACGCCACCGGACGTGGCGGCTTCCGCACCCGCGCCAAGTGGCACCGCGAGGAGGGAGCGCGCGGCACCTGGGTGATCGTGGTCACCGAAATCCCCTGGCTGGTGCAGAAATCGCGGCTGATCGAAAAGATCGCCGAACTGCTCAATGAGAAGAAGCTGCCGCTGGTCGGCGACATCAGGGACGAGTCGGCTGAAGACATTCGCGTCGTCATCGAGCCGAAGTCGCGCAACGTCGACCCCGAACTGGTGATGGAATCGCTGTTCAAGCTTACCGAGCTTGAAAGCCGGATTTCGCTCAACCTCAACGTTCTCATCAAGGGCAAGATTCCGAAGGTTGTCGGCCTTGCTGAATGTCTTCGCGAATGGCTCGACCATCTGCGGGATGTGCTGCTGCGGCGCTCCGCCTATCGCAAGGCGCAGATCGAGCATCGGCTGGAGGTGCTCGGCGGTTATCTGATCGCGTACCTGAACATCGACAAGGTCATCAAGATCATCCGCACCGAGGACGAGCCCAAGCCGGCCTTGATGAAGGCGTTCAAGCTGACGGAAGTTCAGGCCGATGCCATCCTCAACATGCGGCTGCGCTCTTTGCGCAAGCTCGAGGAAATGGAAATCCGCACCGAGGACAAGAACCTTCGCAGCGAACTGAAAGGCATCAACAAGATCCTCGGCTCGGAAACCGAGCAATGGGCCAAGGTGGGCGAACAGGTGCGCAATGTGCGCGACATGTTCGGCCCCAAGACGCCGCTCGGCAAGCGCCGCACCATTTTCGCCGACGCGCCGGAACACGATCTCGCCGCGCTCGAGGAGTCGCTGGTGGAGCGCGAGCCGGTCACCGTTGTCGTCTCCGACAAGGGATGGGTGCGGACGCTGAAAGGCCATGTCGAGGATTTGTCCAATCTGTCGTTCAAGACCGACGACAAGCTCGGCTTTGCGTTTTTCGCCGAGACCACGTCCAAGCTGTTGCTGCTTGCCACCAACGGCAGGTTCTATTCGCTCGATGTCGCGAAGCTGCCGGGCGGGCGTGGCCATGGCGAGCCGATCCGGCTGTTCATCGATCTGGAACAGGACGCGGCGATCGTGTCGCTGTTCGTCAACACCGGCGGCCGCAAGTTCCTGATCGCGAGCTACGAGGGGCAGGGGTTCGTCGTCAACGAGGACGATTGCGTCGGCACCACGCGCAAGGGCAAGCAGGTGCTCAATGTCGAAATGCCGAACGAGGCGAAGGCGATCGCGACGGTCTCGGGCAATCAGGTCGCGGTCATCGGCACCAACCACAAGATGGTGATCTTCCCCCTCGATCAGGTGCCGGAGATGGCGCGCGGTCGCGGCGTGCGGTTGCAGAAGTACAAGGGCGCGGGCCTGTCCGACGTCACTGTTTTCGATTCAAAAGCCGGACTGACGTGGAAGGATTCTGCCGGCCGCGAACAGGGCTTGAACTGGAAGGATCTGTCAGACTGGCGCGGCAACCGCGCGGACGCCGGCCGCCTCGCGCACGGCCTGCCGAAGTCGAACAAATTCGGCCGCGCCATATGATATCGCGCATAGACATCTGAGCGGATGCCGACCATGACCGTGACGATCTATCACAATCCGTCGTGCAGCACGTCCCGCAACACGCTGGCGATGATCCGGCAGGGCGGCGAGGAGCCGGTGATCGTCGAATATCTCAAGAATCCGCCGGATCGCGCGCGGCTTCGTGCATTGGCTGACGCCATGGGTGTTCCGATCCGCGCGCTGCTGCGAGAGAAAGGATCGCCCTACGCCGAACTCGATCTCGGCAATCCCAAATGGAGCGATGACCAGATTCTCGACTTCATGCTGGCGCACCCCATCCTGATTCAGCGCCCGATCGTGGAAACGCCGAAGGGCGCGCGGATATGCCGCCCGCCCGAAACGGTGCTCGAATTGCTCGATTCTCCCGCGGCTTCCCGTAAATAAGCGTTGTCTGGGCGCTTCTGCATCGCGATACCCACGGCCGACCGTCCCGCGGACGAGGGTCGCGCTTCCGCGCGCATCAATTCCTAGATGCATTTGCAAATGAGTTGCAATAAAGCCTGGCTTGACCCATATTGCAGCCGATGGATGTGAAAACACCTGCTTTGCCCGAACCGTTACCGGAGCCGTCGCAGGGACCCGATTCGGCTGCGGCCGGCTGGCATTCGGAAGCGCCCGCCCGCCCAAGCCTTGAGGAGGTCCATGCGACGGTGCGGGTGCCGACGTCCGGGCACTGGCTGCGCCGCCTGCTGGCTTTTGCGGGTCCCGGCTACATGGTCTCGGTGGGGTACATGGACCCCGGCAACTGGGCCACCGATATCGCGGGCGGCTCGCGGTTCGGCTACACGCTGCTGTCGGTTATCCTGCTGTCGAACCTCATGGCGATCCTGTTGCAGGCCCTGGCCGCGCGGCTTGGCATCGCCGCCGGCCTTGATCTCGCGCAAGCCTGCCGCGCCAGCTATTCGCGGTCGGTCAATTTCATGCTCTGGCTGGTTTGCGAGGCCGCGATCATCGCCTGCGATCTGGCCGAGGTGATCGGCACAGCGATCGCGCTGCAGTTGCTGTTCGGCATTCCGCTGATCGGCGGTGCGCTGATCACCGCGCTGGATGCCTTTCTGCTTTTGCTGTTGATGAATCGGGGCTTCCGGTTTCTTGAGGCCTTCGTGGTCGCGTTGCTGATCGTGATCGCTGTCTGTTTTGCTATCCAGGTCATTGCCGCCGAGCCGCGGATCGCCGAGGTACTGCGCGGCTTCGTGCCGTCGCGCGAGATCGTCACCAATCCGGAAATGCTCTATATCGCCATCGGCATCATCGGCGCGACGGTCATGCCGCATAACCTCTACCTGCATTCATCAATTGTGCAGACGCGCGCCTATCCGCGCAACGAGGAGGGGCGACGGAGTGCGATCCGGTGGGCGACCGCCGACAGCACGCTGGCGCTGATGCTGGCTTTGTTCGTCAACGCGGCCATCCTGATCGTGGCCGCCGCGGTGTTTCACGGCAGCGGCCATACCGAGGTAGCCGAAATCGGCGATGCGTACAGGCTGTTGTCGCCGCTATTGGGTCTCAGCATCGCCTCGACGCTGCTCGCCGTCGCGCTGCTCGCCTCCGGCATCAACTCCACGGTGACAGCCACGCTTGCTGGCCAGATCGTGATGGAAGGCTTTCTGCATCTGCGGATGCCGATGTGGGCGCGGCGGCTCGTCACCCGCGGCCTCGCGATCATACCCGTGATCGCCGTCACGGCCGTCTATGGCGAGCGCGGCACCGCGCAGCTTCTCGTTCTCAGTCAGGTCGTGCTGTCGATGCAGTTGCCGTTCGCGGTGATTCCGCTGGTCCGCTTCGTCTCGGATCGCCGCAAGATGGGCGAGTTTGCGGTTTCAACCACAACCGCCATTGCGGCATGGGTCGTGGCCGGCGTGATCGTGGTCCTGAATGTGAAGCTGCTGGTGGACACGGTTACCGGATAGGGCGCGGCTGAATTTCTTTTTCAGCTCATCGATCGGTTATCTTCATCCACGCGCAGCCAGCCCGTAGGCGCAAGGCGCTGCTGCGGCAGGAAGCGGCCTTTGTAATCCATCTTCCGTGACCCCTCGATCCAGTAGCCGAGGTACACATAGGGAAGGCCGAGCTGTCGCGCGCGGGAGATGTGATCGAGAATCATGAAGGTGCCGAGCGAGCGGTGTTGTTCGGATGGCTCGAAAAACGAGTAAACCATCGAGAGCCCGTCGCTGAGCACATCGGTAAGCGCCACTCCCACGAGATCGCCCCGTGCGTCGATGCCGCTGTCCACGTCGCTCCTGCGATATTCGATGATACGAGTTTCAACGTGACTGTCTTCCACCATCATCGCGTAATCGAGCACGGTCATGTCGGCCATGCCGCCATGGCGGTGGCGTTGGTCGAGATAGGCGCGAAATATCGAATATTGCTCCGACGTCGGTACCGCGGCCCGCATGGTGCCGTCGATGTCGGCGTTGCGCGCCATCACCTTGCGGAAATTTCGCGAAAGCCGAAATTCATCGGCGATCACCCGTACTGACACGCAGGCACGACACTGGTCGCAGGCCGGACGGTAAGCGATCGACTGGCTGCGGCGGAAACCGCCATGGGTCAGCAGGTCGTTAAGGTCGCCGGCCTTCTCGCCGACGAGATGCGTGAATACCTTGCGTTCGCTGCGATCGGGCAGATACGGGCACGGCGAAGGCGCCGTTAGATAGAACTGCGGGGTATCGCGCGAATGTTGGGTCACGGCGGTCTTGCAGATCTCCGAAGCAGGTCACGCCGAGCATCGCGCTCCCGGAGCCGACCGTCAATCCGGTTGCCGCGATATCAATAACTTCGGTGAGGCTCCGCAACACCTCCACGAACCGAATTGTTGATAATCACGGTTCCCAGCAGCATGTCATGCAGTAGCCGGCGCCGTCCGTTGAAGAGGGCAACCAGGAGAATGAGGGGCGAAAAGATCGATATCGAGAACCAGAACAGGATCGCGTGCATGGCGCCGAGCAGAAAATAGCTCGGATCGCCGTACCAGGTGCGCATTTCCAGGTCCATGAGCCGCATTCCGATGGTCGCCGAATGCGGGCCGCCCAGCGACAAGCCGTAATAGACGACAGCCCAGATCACGGTAGCAGGCGACACCAGCCAGAACAGCGCCCAGCCAAGCCCGAGCGTGACGACGCCGAACACCGCAATGAAAATCACCCCGAAAATCACGGGTATCGAAAGCACCACGAGATCAATCAGGAACGCAAAAAAGCGCCGCGTCAGGACGCCGCGAAACAATTCGGGCTGCATCCAGGGGTCGAACGCATGGGGCCGGAACTCGGCGGAGTTGCCGCTCCGCGCGGTGTTGAAGCCATCGTCGGCCATGACCAATCCTCCACGGCTCGTCCACGGCATTGCTTGCCGCCACCCGACATGGCGACGCGGCGCCGGGGTTGCAAGACCTCGGGCAAGGCGTCAAGACCTCGGCAAGACTTAAGGAGACGGCAATGATCGCGGCGAAGCGCGGGCGGTTCGTCAGCCCTTCTGGTTGAGTCTCTCCGCCGCCGCGGGCGCGAAATAGGTGAGTACGCCGTCGGCGCCGGCGCGCTTGAAAGCGACGAGGCTTTCCATCATGGCCCGGTCGCCGTCGATCCAACCGTTGCCGGCGGCGGCGGCGATCATCGCGTATTCGCCCGAGACCTGATAGGCGAAGGTCGGCACGCCGAAGGTGTCCTTCACCCGCCGCACGATGTCGAGATAGGGCATGCCTGGCTTCACCAGCACCATGTCGGCGCCCTCGACGATGTCGAGTTCGACCTCGCGCAGCGCCTCGTCGGAGTTGGCGCTGTCCATCTGATATGTCCGCTTGTCGCCGGTGAGCGCCTTGGCCGAGCCGATGGCGTCGCGGAACGGGCCGTAAAACGCCGACGCGTATTTGGCGGCATAAGCCATGATCTGCACGTCAACGAAGCCGGCCTCGTCGAGGGCCCGTCGAATCGCGCCCACGCGTCCGTCCATCATGTCCGACGGAGCAATGATGTCGCAGCCGGCTTCAGCCTGCACCAGCGCCTGCTGGACCAGCACCGCCACTGTCTCGTCGTTGAGGATCCTGCCGTCCTCGATCAAACCATCATGGCCGTGGCTGGTGAACGGATCGAGCGCCACGTCGCAGAGCACGCCGAGGTCCGGAAACTCCCGCTTGATCGCGCGGACCGACCTGCACACCAGGTTCTTGGCATTGAGGGCCTCGCTGCCGCTGTCGTCCCGCAAGGCGGGATCGGTGTAGGGGAACAGCGCGATGCAGGGGATGTTCAGCTTCAGCGCCCGTTCCGCGTCACGCACGCACTGGTCGACGCTGAGACGGTCGACGCCGGGCATCGAGGGAACGGGCGTCCGCCTCTCGGCGCCATCGGCCACGAACAGAGGCCAGATCAGGTCGTCGGTGGTCAGGACGTTTTCACGAATCAGGCGGCGGGCCCATTCCGACTTGCGGTTGCGGCGCGGCCGGGCCACCAGATCGAGCGGCAAAGCGGACGTCGTGGCCTCGCGGCGAGGTCCATCCCGCATTTCAATGGGACGCCCGTATTTTATCGCCATGGTGCCGACACTCCCGAAAACCAGAGAACCAATTTGATTTTGTTTCAATTCTACCATCAGGAACCGGCTTCGTCACCGCGCTCATGCCTCGACGCAATGCAATTGATTTTACGATCCCGAAAAGTCATGAATCGGCGACACATAACTATGGCTTCTAGCACCTGATGTCTGAAACCTCATCGCGCAAGCAGGCCCGGCGGGACAGCGTGACGTCGATGGCCGGGATTTCATCCGCACGGGCGGAAACTGACGAAAATCTCTGGACCGGGCGGCTCGTGCTTTTTCTCCGCATCATGGCGGTGCTGTCGCTTGGAACAGGACTTTATCATTGGGCTCAGGTCACCGGTTTCATCGGCGGCGAAGACAATGCCTTTGAGAATCAGACCGTGGCCTGGCAGGCCGCGACGGTCTACTTCGCGGTGATCGATCTGGTGGCGGCCGTGGGCCTGTGGCTCGCGACGCCTTGGGGGGCCGTCGTCTGGCTTACCACTGTTGTCTCCATGGCCGTCGTCGAACTGATGTTTCCGGCGATCTATGGCGGCAATCTGGCCGTCGTCGGCATCGAGACCGCGATGCTCGTGACCTATCTGGGGCTCGCCTGGATGGCGGCGCGCGAACGGCCGCCATAGGGAGTTGCTACGCCAGATCAGAAGCCGGAATTGAAGGCGGCTCTTGAAATTGGAATCGGGATTGATGGCTTGCGTCGAATTGTCCGAAATTTTTTTCCGCTAAGAATTCGGTTACTCTAACGTCCCGGTCATTGGTGTTGACAGGATGTTTCGAATTCGAGCGGTGCTGTTCCTGAATGTGACAGGTGTCGCAGACGAAGCGTGAACAGCGCAGCCCAAATGTCAAGGAAAGGTTGCGGAAGCCCCTGATTTGACGGGCTTAATCAGCAATTCACTGTCTTAAATTCATGATGTCTTTATTGTCTTATTTAAGCGGATATTCAAACGCCTCCCCTAGGGTCCAGCTATCAGGCGGAACACAAGTTCCGTCGAATAAGTCGGTAAACGACAACAGGGGAAGTCATCATGAAAGCCGTTGCGAAGGCTCACGAGCCCGCAGAACAGGTTGCCGGAAATGCGCCGGTGCAGTCGCTCTATCTCGAAGCGTTGACCTTGGTCGAGCGGCTGCATCGGCGTCTGCTCGATGTCATCAAGGATGAATTCGATCGTCGCGGTCGCGCGGATATCAATTCGGTGCAGGCGCTTCTGCTCTACAACATCGGCGACAAGGAACTGACGGCCGGCGAACTGCGGACGCGCGGCTATTATCTCGGCTCCAACGTTTCCTACAATCTGAAGAAACTCGTCGAGTTGGGATTCCTCGATCATCAGCGCTCGCGCGTCGATCGCCGCTCGGTGCGCATCCGCCTGACTGCGCAGGGACAGGAAATCCGCCGCATCGTCGACGCGCTCTACCAGAAGCACGTCAAGACCGTCGAACAGGTCGGCGGCATTTCGAACGAAGAGTTCGCGACGCTGAACAAGTCGCTGCATCGCCTCGAGCGCTTCTGGACAGACCAGATTCTGTATCGGCTCTGAGTTTCTCGGGGGCAACGGGACGAAGCCGGCGACAAGATCGGCCGCCCCTGCCAAACCTCAAGAACACGACATTCCCCGCATCTGAACGCATCGGCCCGGCTCGTCCGGCGCCGGTGCTTTTTGCTGTGCCGTTGTCGGCCGCCGCCGATTACGTTACAGACGGAGACACACGAAAAGGTCTCCTCACATGATTACCGAAATCGCGCAAATCGAAATCAAGCCGGGCAGCGAAGCGGATTTCGAAGCCGCGATCGCTCAGGCGCAGACGATTTTCAAGCGTTGCAAGGGGTGGAAGAGTTTCGAGCTGCACCGCTCCATCGAGAAACCGTCGCGCTACCGCCTGTTGATCAAGTGGGAAACGCTGGAGAACCATGTCGTGGATTTTCGCGAATCCGCTGACTTCACTGAATGGCGCGCGCTGGCCGGGCCGTACTTCGCGTCGCCCCCCGAGGTGGAGCACACCACGACGGTCGCGGCCTTTTAGCTCGCTGTCTTAACGGACCGCTTTTCGCTATCAGCGCGCAGGAAGTCGATGGCGACCTTGCCGATTGCGAGCAGGGGTAGGGCAAGCGCCAGCCCCCAGACGCCGAAGATGATGCCAAGCAGAATCTGGAACCCGAACAGCGTCGCTGGCGGGATGTCGAGCGCCTGACGCTGGATGATGGGCGTGAGCACATAGCTTTCGAGCGCATGGACTCCGAGAAACAGCACGAACGCGCTCGCGGCTGCCACCCATCCTGACGCCAGACTCGCCAGCACCACGATCAACCCGCCGAGCAACGCTCCGATGGTGGGAATGAAGCCGAGCAAACCGGCCTGGATGCCGAGGATAAATGAACTCTCGATGCCGATGATCTCGAGGCCGATCCAGGTCACCAGAAACACCGCGGCCATGGTGACCATCTGGGCGATTAGCCAGCGCTCCAGGGTATCGCCGATCCTGTCGACAAGGATTGTCGCGTTCGCACGATGTTTTACCGGCGTCATGCGGAGCAGGCCGTTACGATAGACGGTTGGCTGGGCGGCAAAGCAGAGGCCGAGGAACAGCACGATGAAGAAATTTCCGACGGCGCTGACGGTGCCAAGGACGAGCTTGAGGGTCTGGCTGACAATCGCGGTACCGCTTGAGGCGAGCGTGCCGGCGCTCGGCAGATTACGCTGAACGGTTGATGGCGTCTCTTCGGCCCTTGCGGTTTCGTGAGTTTTCGAGAGATCGGGCGTTTTCGAGGCTTCGGATGAATTAAGACCGCTCAAATTGAAGTAGCTGGTATCGACGCCGTTTTTTTCGAGGAACGATTTGACGGTCACGAGCTGGGATTTGATCGTATTGCTCAGCACGGCGGTTTGCTGCGCGATCTTCGTTCCTCCCAGGACCAGGACGCCCGCCAATCCGGCGGCGAGCACGAGGCAGACGATCGTCAGCCGCAATGCATGGGGCAGGGGCACAACGCGGCCGAGTAGATTTGTGACGGCGTTGAGAGCAACGCCAAGCAGCACGCCGGCAAAGATCAGGAAAAGCGTGGCCGCGAATTCCCAGGCGAGCACCAACAGCGCCGCGAACAAAACGACGGTCATCCCGCCGGTCGCGATCGCCCATGCCAGATCCGTCCGGGTCTGCCCTTTGCCTGTGGTGTGATCTGTCACGCTCGCCTCCGGTTGTGGGCCCGCAGTGTTCCGTTAAACGCCGTCCGGAATCAAGCGTCACCCGGCTGCATCCCCATCGCTTCTGATGGAATCAGAAACGACCTCTAAGGTTTTGATATGATGCATTTTCTTTGGGGTGAACAGATGTCCGTCCCCGGGTCAAGCCCGAGAAACACGCTCGTTCGAAAGCGGCCGGAAACCTGAACGAAGATGCCGCCAAGAAAAAACAAGGCGCTCCGTCAGGAGCGCCTGTCTTTGACTGTTTTGAGAGACCGGGAAGCAGTCAGTACGAATAGTACATATCGAACTCTACCGGGTGCGGCGTCATTTCGAACCGCATCACGTCAGTCATTTTCAATTCGAGGTAGGCGTCGATGAAGTCGTCGTCGAACACGCCGCCGTGCTTCAGGAAGGCGCGGTCCTTGTCGAGGTTTTCCAGCGCCTCGCGCAATGAACCGCAGACCGTCGGAATCTGCTTCAGTTCTTCCTTCGGCAGATCGTAGAGGTCCTTGTCCATCGCCGGTCCCGGGTCGATCTTGTTCTTGATGCCATCGAGGCCGGCCATCAGCAGGGCGGCGAAGGCAAGGTAGGGATTGGCCATCGGGTCGGGAAAGCGGACCTCGACGCGCTTGGCCTTGGGCGATGTGGTGTAGGGGATGCGGCACGATGCCGAACGGTTGCGCGCGGAGTAGGCCAGCAGCACCGGCGCCTCATAGCCCGGGACCAGACGCTTGTAGGAGTTTGTGGACGGATTGGTGAAGGCGTTGATCGCCTTGGCGTGCTTGATGATGCCGCCGATGTAGTGGAGGCAGGTCTCCGACAGGTCGGCGTACTTGTTGCCGGCGAAGGTCGGCTTGCCGTCCTTCCAGATCGACAGGTGGACGTGCATGCCCGAGCCATTGTCGCCGAAGATCGGCTTCGGCATGAAGGTGGCGGTCTTGCCGTAGATATGGGCGACCTGATGGATGCAGTATTTATAGATCTGCATCTGGTCGGCCATGTAGGTCAGCTTGTCGAATTTCATGCCGAGTTCGTGCTGGGCCGACGCCACCTCGTGATGGTGCTTCTCGACCTTAACCCCCATCTTGGCCATCGCGCCCAGCATTTCGGAGCGCATGTCCTGGACTGAGTCCTGCGGCGGGACCGGGAAGTAGCCGCCCTTGTTGCGAATGCGGTGGCCGAGGTTGCCGCCTTCATATTCGGTTGCCGAATTGGTCGGCAGTTCGGATGAATCAAGCTTGAAGCCGGTGTTGTACGGATCGGCCGAGAAGCGCACGTCGTCGAAAACGAAGAACTCGGCTTCGGGGCCGACATAGACGGTGTCGCCGATGCCCATCGACTTCACCATCGCCTCGGCTTTCTTGGCGATGCCGCGCGGGTCGCGGTTGTAGGGTTCGCCCGTGGAGGGCTCGAGGATGTCGCAGGTGATGACCATGGTGGTCTCTGCGAAGAACGGGTCGATACAGGCTGTGGTCGGATCGAGCATCAGCATCATGTCGGATTCATTGATCGCCTTCCAGCCGGCGATCGACGAGCCGTCGAACATCGTGCCTTCGGTGAAAATATCTTCGTCGATCATGCTGACATCGAAGGTGACGTGCTGCCACTTGCCGCGCGGATCGGTGAATCGCAGATCGACATACTTCACGTCGTTGTCCTTGATCGCTTTCAGGACGTCGCTGGCGGTCTTCATAAATACCCCTTGTCTCTGCTGGTCTTCGTGGCTGGTTTTTGTGATTTTATGACGCGGCCGTTGGTCATGCCCGGTGTGTGAATGTTTCCACTAGATGGCGTCCAGGCCGGATTCCCCCGTTCGGATTCGAATGGCTTCCTCGATGTTGGATACGAAAATCTTGCCGTCTCCGATCCGGCCCGTCTGGGCGGCGCGCCTGATGGCCTCGATGGCCTTCTCGACCAGATCGTCTCCGATCACGATTTCGATTTTAACCTTGGGCAGGAAGTCCACGACGTATTCCGCGCCGCGATAAAGTTCGGCGTGTCCCTTCTGACGGCCAAAGCCTTTTGCCTCGATCACGGTGATGCCTTGCAATCCGATCTCCTGAAGCGCTTCCTTTACTTCGTCGAGCTTGAACGGTTTGATGATGGCTTCGATTTTTTTCACTGAACGTCTCCTGGCACTTCCAAATTCCGGCCAGCGGCCGATGCACGCTCACGCTGGGTCTTGAACACGGTCATGCACTGGTTTTCGGACGGACAAAAGTCGCGGAACGCGCTTCATTTTCGCCAGCAGACATCACAGATCGAACCATCTTCCGAAAGCAGGGTTCGTGCCAACTCGCCGGAGCCTTCAATTGCCAAGCGTTATCAGTCGATTAAAGCGAGCTTTGGTATGTTATGGCAGCACCTCGGCGTAATTGTCAGATTACAAATTAGGCAGCGGGGTTATTTTCTGTGCAGTCGTGCGTCCGTCGGCAGGGTCGTCTTTGCCCGTGGACTCGAGTGGTGAGGCCATGGAGATTCTGACGACCGGTGAAATGGAGAAGGCCGACCGGCTGGCTATTGCGGGTGGCGCGTCGGGTTTCGCGCTGATGCTGCGCGCCGGGCAGGCGGTGGCGGACGCGGCCGCTGACCTCGTCGATCAGGGCTCTATCCTGGTTGTCGCCGGGGCTGGCAACAACGGCGGGGACGGCTTTGTCGCGGCGACCGAACTGGCGGCGCGCGGCCACGATGTTTCGGTGATCCTGCTGGGCGCGAGGGACAGCCTGAAGGGCGATGCCGCGCTCGCGGCCAAGGGCTGGAAGGGGCCGGTCATGCCTTGCGATCTGTCCGCGCTCGGTTCGCCCGCGCTGATTGTCGACGCGCTGTTCGGCGCGGGCCTCAATCGCCCTGTCAGGGGCGATCCTCAGGCGATGATAGAAGCCATCAACACCAACGGCGCGCCCGTGCTCAGCATCGATCTGCCGAGCGGCGTCAACGGCAGCACCGGCGCGATCATGGGGGCTGCGGTGCGCGCCACCGAGACGGTGACCTTCTTCCGCAAGAAGCCGGCGCATCTGCTGCTGCCGGGCCGGGTTTGTTGCGGCCGGGTGCGCGTTGCCGACATCGGCATCCCCGATGCGGTGCTGGATGAAATCCGCCCTGTAACCTTTGAGAATATTTCAGATTACTGGGAACGCGCGTTTCCGGTGCCGCGCATCGACGGGCACAAATATGCGCGAGGGCATGCCGTCGTCGTATCCGGCGATCTGACCTCGACCGGGGCAGCCCGATTGTCGGCGCGCGGCGCGCTGCGGGTCGGAGCCGGGCTTGTGACGGTGCTCTCCCCGGACGATGCGTTGGGCGCAAATGCGGCGTCGCTGACCGCGGTGATGGTCCGGCGCATGAATGGCGCGGCCGACTTCGCGAACCTCCTGGCGGACCGGCGAATCAATACCTGCGTGATCGGACCTGGGGCCGGAATCGGCGAGCAGACCCGCGCGCTGGTATTGACGGCGCTCGCCGCGACCCCGGCGCTGGTGCTCGACGCCGACGCTTTGACGAGCTTTGCCGATGCGCCGGCTCGGCTGTTTGACGCGGTCAAATCCGCCGGGAGAAACGACATTATCCTGACGCCGCACGAAGGCGAGTTCCATCGCCTTTTCAGCGAGATGAGCAACAAATATCCACTTCGCTCGAAACTTGAGCGGGTGCGCGCGGCTGCCGAGCGTTCGGGCGCGATCGTACTGCTCAAGGGGCCGGACACCGTGGTTGCTTCGCCCGACGGCCGCGCGACGATCGCGGCCAACGCGCCGCCGTGGCTGGCAACGGCAGGCTCAGGCGATGTGCTGTCCGGCATGATCGGCGGGCTGCTGGCGCAGGGCGTGCCGGCATTCGAGGCGGCATGCATCGGCGTCTGGATGCACGGCGAGGCCGGACAGGAGGCGGGGCCGGGGTTGATCGCGGAGGATCTGCCGGAGGTTCTGCCCGCGGTGCTGCGGCGGCTCTATGACCGGTTCGGGATCGATTATTAGTGTGCAGTTCTGATGGATCAGAAGCTGGCTCTCCAATTTCGAAATGATGCGTTTTCTTCACGCGAACCGGTATCCCCTTCGTTTCGTTCGGAAACGCTATTCCACTGCGAACCATTGCACCTGGCGCGGCGCGCTCCATTCCACCGCCATGGTCTCGACCAGCCAGGCTCCGGCGACATCCGCGGCGAAAGCGATGCGTTGCGTCTGCCCGGCATCGACCAGCACGGTATCAAGCCAGAACGGCTTCCAGCCGTCATCGAGCCGGTCGAGCAGACGAAAGTGATGGCCATGCAGATGAAACGCCGTGGGAATTGCCGCCGGGTTGGTCAGTGCGAGCACCACGGTTCGGCCGCGCTTGACGCGAAACGCCGGATTCGAGCTCATATTGAAGTGCGTCGGCACATTCCACGAAGTTGGAGTTCCTCCGGGGGCGGCCAGCGGCACGTCGACGCGCAACGCGGTCTTTAGATCGGGCCGCGCCGGCAGGCTCTCCGACGGCAGGGGAGCGGGTGTCGGCAACGGTGCCGACCGCGGCGGTTCCTCCGCGGAGACGTGCAGGCGGGCGATCTGCCGCGGGCTGCCGCCGTCATGCAGGGTGACCGCCGATGTCGTTCCTGCGGGAGGCGTTGCATCGAGGACGGCGTCGACGCGAGACCCCGGCGCCAGCACCAATCGGCCGTTGCGCGCCAGGAACGGCTCCGCCGGCTGGCTGTCGATCGCCATGACCCGGACATCCAGATTCTGGATTCCGAGAGCGATTGCATTGCGCTGGCAGGCGTTGATGATCCTTAGTCTAAGTCGGTCGTTGGGCCGCAAGGTCAGGTCGAGCGAAGGCTTTCCGTTCACCAGATAAAGCGGTGCCCCGACCGTCTTGCCGCCGGCGCCGGGAGCGATCGGGCGTCCTTCAGCGTGGAGCCGCCAGTCCTCGATCAGCATGACCTCGTCGCGATCGACCTCGACCGGCGTTCGTTCCTCGACGATCAGGGCCTGAGCGGGCGAGGACTGCGCCAGACCGTCTCCGAGCAGGCGGGCATCGCACAGGAAAGTTCCGGCCTGCCGCAACGGGAGCAAAAAGCGGTCGGTTTCGCCCGGCAATGCCGGCCGTCGGGCGGTCAATGGCTCGATGGAAGGCGCGCCGTCGATCCCGTGCCAGTTCAGGACCAGCGGGGCGGGAAGGCCGTTGTGCAGCGCCACCTCAACCGCTTCGCTTTGGCGGAAGCGGAGAGGCGGCGTGTGATCGGTCCGCAGCGACCAGACGGCGGTTTCGTCCCGATTCGGCCCGAGCCGGAGGGGAACAGGCATCGCACCAATAGCGAGCGTCTGCGGGCGTTGCTGTTGTGCGCGAAGCCCGGCTGCCGGGCCCGCGGTGGCAAGCCCGATGCCGGCCAGCAGATGCCGTCGGGTGAGGTGGACAGGAGCGCGCGTCATCGCCGATGCGGACCATTTTCTCCGGTTTCTGTCCAGCGGTCTGCGGCGCCCCGGGCGGCCATTTTTTTGCTGCGAACCGGTATCGTCATGTTATAAGCCCGCCGCATTGAGCGCACTGATGACGCCGGAGCAGAGCCGGGGCCATCGGCGCGTCCGGTTTCAACTCGTTGGAGCATGACGTCTACCGAAAGCCGCTTCGCATTTTTCGGCATCATGCTCGGCACCGCGGGCCGGATTGATGCGGGCGTGGCGGAATTGGTAGACGCGCTGGATTTAGGTTCCAGTGACGAAAGTTGTGGGGGTTCGAGTCCCTCCGCCCGCACCAAGCGCCACAGCGTTTGAGTAACGACTTCAGGCAGCTATCCGGATGGATATATGCCGGCTGTACCACGATGCAGGCACTTCGCCGCGCATCGACCGATTGACAATGATCCGGCCGTTTCAGCCGGGCCGAGCGGAAGAAGAAGATTGACGCCATGCAGGTGAACGAAACCCTTGCCGAGGGACTGAGGCACGATTTCCAGATCAGCGTTACGGCCACCGAAATCATGGCCAAGGCGGACGCGCGGTTGGCCGACCTCAAGGGCCGGGTGAAGCTCGACGGCTTTCGTCCGGGCAAGGTGCCGGTCAGCCACCTCAAGAAGGTCTACGGCCGTTCCTTGATGGTTGAAACCATCGAGGACATGATCCGCGAGACCAACATGCAAATCGTCTCCGATCACGGCTTCAAGCTCGCGGGTAATCCCAAGGTGGCGATGCCGTCGGACGAAAAAGAGATCGAGGACATCCTCGCTGGCAAAGCCGACCTCAGCTACACCGTGACCATGGAAGTCGTGCCGGCGATCGAAATCGCCGACTTCAAGAGCTTCAATATCGAAAAGCCGGTTGTCGAGGTGTCCGACGCCGATGTCGACGAAGGCATCAAGCGGATCGCCGATCAGAACCGCAACTACTCCACCAGGCCTGAGGGCGCGAAGGCCGAGAACGGCGATCGCGTGACCATCTCGTTCAAGGGCTCCATCGACGGTGAGTTGTTCGACGGCGGCAGCAGCGAGGACATTCTGGTCGTGCTCGGCTCAAACGCCCTCATTCCGGGGTTTGAAGAGCAACTGGTCGGGATCGGCGTCGGCGAAACCCGCGTCGTCAAGGCCTCGTTCCCGAAGGACTATGCCGACAAGGAGCTTGCCGGAAAGGACGCCGAGTTCGAGACCACGGCAAGCATGATCGAGATGCCGGAAGACACCAAGATCGACGATGAGTTCGCCCAGAGCATCGGTCTGAACACGCTCGATCAGTTGAAAAAAGCCGTCCGCGACCGGCTCGCCGCCGAATTTGGCCGCGCCATGCGCCAGCACGTCAAGCGCGCGCTGTTTGATCGCCTCGACGAGACGCACAAATTCGAATCGCCGCCGACGCTGGTCGAGGAGGAATTCGAGCAGGTGTGGAACTCGATCACGAAGGAGATGGAGTCGAACAACAAGACTTTCGCCGACGAGGACACCACCGAGGAAGCCGCCAGGGAAGAATATCGCCGGATCGCTGACCGTCGGGTACGACTCAGTCTGGTGCTGTCCGAGATCGGGGAAAAGAACGGAATCTCGGTCACGGACGACGAGATCAACCGCGCATTGATCGATCGCGCGCGTCAGATGCCGGGCCGCGAGAAGGAGATTTGGGATTACTACCAGAAGAATCCCCAGGCCATGGCCCAGATTCGCGCGCCGCTTTTCGAGAACAAGGTCGTCGACTACATACTCGAACTCGCAACCATCACCGAGAAGACGGTGACGCGCGAGGATCTCTACAAGGATTACGAGGCGAGCCATGGCCCGGACTGAGGGGCCGCGCCCCGATCGGGCGTCGGGCTCGGCCCGTGCCCGCCGTTAATGATATCAACTGAAACCGGCGTCGCGACGCCGTCCGCGCCACGTCGCGCGCTGCGATCGGGCTTGGATTGGCGGCGCTGGGATGCCAATGTCCGAATCGAACCACCGGGCACGTGGCTGCGCGGCTCCCTTGTCGTCCGAGTTATCGGCTCATATCTTGGAGCCGTGCTTGCCTGTCCTGCATCACGCCACGTTCATCCGCACTGGCAAAGACGGGAGACTGCCGGTTTTGCTTCGGATGATCCTCGCCGCCAACTGCTGACACAAACTTTTGGGTGATCAATGCGCGATCCAGTCGAAACCTACATGAACCTCGTGCCGATGGTGGTCGAGCAAACCAACCGCGGCGAGAGGGCTTACGACATCTTTTCCCGGCTGCTGAAGGAGCGCATCATCTTCGTGACCGGCGGGGTCGAAGACAATATGTCGATGCTGATCGTCGCCCAGCTCCTGTTTCTCGAGGCCGAGAATCCCAAGAAGGAAATCTCGATGTACATCAATTCGCCGGGCGGCGTGGTGACATCGGGACTCGCGATCTACGACACGATGCAGTTCATTCGTCCGCCGGTCGCGACGCTGTGCACCGGGCAGGCCGCGTCAATGGGCTCGTTGCTGCTGGCTGCCGGCGAAAAGGACATGCGGCATGCCTTGCCGAACGCGCGCATCATGGTCCACCAGCCCTCCGGCGGTTTTCAGGGGCAGGCGACCGACATCATGCTGCACGCCCAGGAAATCCTGAGTCTCAAGAAGCGGCTCAATGAAATTTACGTCAAGCACACGGGACAGACCTATCAGGCGATCGAGGATGCGCTGGAACGCGACAAGTTCCTCACCGCCGACATGGCCCGCGATTTCGGCATCGTCGACAAGGTGATCGACAAGCGCGCCGAAGAGCCGGCGACGTCGAAGGCTTCGCAATAAAAGGCGTCGCAGCTCGATGGGACCGACGGGCCGGGTGATCCGGCCCGATTCGGGCGCCACCGGCGATTGCATCGCGATACTTTCTGAAAAGTTCCTTTTTATTGGCGTTTCCGCTTGACTGGCGCGATAATCGCGCAACGCTGGTCTGAATTTGGCCAAAGAGAGTCGCGTTGCTGAGGCAAATCGCGCTATTGTCATGATGCTGGAGGCTGGCCGATTAGCGAATTCTTGATAGTCGGCCGGCACCATGGTTGGCTAGCTGAGCTCAGCTAACGAGGGATGCGCAGGAGAATCGATTAACCGCGATTCGCGCGGGACTGAAAAGCGCAGGGTCTTTCCTGGTACGGACTTTGCTCCTATGTAATCTCGTTTCACCGGATGTGCCAGAACGGAACGAGCGAGCGGGCGGGCAGGCGGGACTGAACGGCGGACGGAGACAGGAATGAGTAAGGTCGGTACGGGCGACTCCAAGAACACGCTGTATTGCTCGTTTTGCGGCAAGAGCCAGCACGAGGTGCGCAAGCTGATTGCGGGGCCTACCGTATTTATCTGTGACGAATGCGTTGAACTCTGCATGGACATCATTCGCGAGGAGAACAAGTCCTCGCTGGTGAAATCGCGCGACGGCATTCCGACTCCGAAGGAAATCTGCAAGGTCCTTGACGATTACGTCATCGGACAGGGCCATGCCAAGAAGGTGCTTTCGGTCGCGGTCCACAATCACTACAAGCGGCTCAATCACCAGACCAAGCACAACGACGTCGAACTGGCGAAGTCGAACATCCTGCTGATCGGCCCGACCGGGTCCGGCAAGACGTTGCTTGCGCAGACCTTGGCGCGCATCCTCGACGTTCCGTTTACGATGGCGGATGCCACCACGCTGACCGAAGCCGGCTATGTCGGCGAGGACGTCGAGAACATCATCCTGAAGTTGCTGCAGTCCGCGGACTACAACGTCGAGCGCGCGCAGCGCGGCATCGTCTATATCGACGAGATCGACAAGATTTCGCGCAAGTCCGACAATCCCTCGATCACCCGCGATGTATCGGGCGAGGGCGTGCAGCAGGCGTTGCTGAAGATCATGGAAGGCACGATTGCGAGCGTACCGCCGCAGGGCGGCCGCAAGCATCCGCAGCAGGAGTTCCTGCAGGTCGATACGACCAACATCCTGTTCATCTGCGGCGGCGCGTTCTCTGGCCTGGAGAAGATCATCTCGGCGCGCGGACGGACCACCTCGATCGGTTTCGCGGCGCAGGTGCTTGCGCCGGAAGATCGCCGCACCGGTGAAATCTTCAGGCATGTCGAACCGGAGGATCTGCTGAAATACGGCCTGATCCCGGAATTCGTCGGACGTCTGCCTGTCGTCGCCACGCTCGAGGATCTCGACGAAACATCGCTAAAGAAGATTCTGACCGATCCGAAGAATGCGCTGGTGAAGCAGTATCAGCGGCTGTTCGAGATGGAGAATATCGAACTGACCTTTGCCGACGAGGCGCTCGGCGCGGTCGCGCGCAAGGCGATCGAGCGCAAGACCGGCGCGCGCGGATTGCGTTCGATTCTCGAAAGCATCCTGCTCGAGACCATGTTCGACCTGCCCGGACTTGAAGGGGTCGAGGAGGTCGTCATCTCGCGGGAGGTGGTTGAGGGAACCGCGCGGCCGCTGTACATTTATGCGGACCGCTCCGATCGCGCGAGCGAGACCAGCGCCAGCGCCTGATCCAGGCGTTTTCAGGCGCTCATGTTGCCGCAAGGCTTGCCGCCGCTCGTTCCGTGCGGCGGCCGCTGGCTGTACAAGCGGCAATCTGCACGCTGGAAGCAGGCCGTTGAAATGGCTGCTGTCCTTTAACTTGACACGCTGACGGTCGATGGCCACCTAATGCTATCGGCGGCGACGCATATGGCGTTCGCTGCTGCCAGGGCAGGTGAGGCATCGGTTCGCAAAGCCCCATCCTTCTCAGGAAAACTCGGCACCTTGTGGCGGTTGCGCGCGATTGGCGGGCTGCGTACAAGGGGGCGCAACAAAAGGAACAAGGCTATGACCGCCTCAAAACCCCGGCCAGCTATCGTTCACGGCGAAACCAATACCTATCCGGTACTTCCGCTTCGCGACATCGTTGTTTTTCCGCACATGATCGTGCCGCTGTTCGTCGGCCGCGAGAAATCGATCAAGGCGCTTGAAGAGGTCATGAAGAACGATGCGCTGATCATGCTCGCGACGCAGAAGAACGCGTCGGATGATGATCCTGCGCCGGACTCGATCTACAAGATCGGAACGCTCGCCAGCGTGTTGCAATTGCTGAAGCTCCCCGACGGCACGGTGAAGGTGCTGGTGGAGGGCCTTGAGCGCGCGCGCGTGGAAACATATTCCGACCGCTCCGATTATTATGAAGCGACCGCCGTCGCGCTGGCCGACACCGACACCAACAGCGTCGAAGCCGAAGCGCTCGCGCGTTCCGTCGTGTCGGATTTCGAAAGCTATGTGAAGCTGAACAAGAAGATTTCGCCCGAAGTAGTGGGAGTGGTGCAGGCGATCACGGATTTCGCCAAGCTCGGCGACACCGTAGCCTCGCACCTCGCCGCCAAAATCGCGGATCGTCAGGGCATCCTGGAGACGCTGTCGGTAACGGCGCGCCTTGAGAAGGTGCTCGGACTGATGGAGAGCGAAATCTCCGTCTTGCAGGTCGAGAAGCGCATCCGCTCGCGCGTCAAGCGCCAGATGGAGAAGACCCAGCGCGAGTACTATCTCAACGAGCAGATGAAGGCGATCCAGAAG
>NZ_MKSM01000017.1 GCF_001897285.1 Nitrobacter sp. 62-23 | reverse complement strand
AGCGGCTGCGCGAGATCAACTCGCTGCGCATCATCGGCACCGCGCGCGACAAGGGACCGGTGATCTCGTTCGAGATGAAAGGCGCACACCCGCACGACGTCGCCACCGTGATCGATCGCGCCGGCATCGCCGTTCGCGCCGGCACCCATTGCGTGATGCCGCTTTTAGAGCGGTTCAACGTCTCTGCGACCTGTCGCGCCTCGTTCGGCATGTATAATACGCGCGAGGAAGTCGATGATCTGGCGCGAGCGCTGATCAAGGCACGGGAGTTGTTCGCATGAGCGACATTGCCGAAATTGTTGTCAACAAGACCTGCCACATGCAGACCAGTTCAGTGCTGGCGCCGGACGAAACCGAACGCATGGGCACGGGGATCGTGGCTGCGCTGAAAACCGTGTTCGATCCGGAAATCCCGGCCGACATCTATGAACTCGGGCTGATCTACAAGATCGACATCAAGGATGACCGCGCCGTCGACGTCGAGATGACGCTGACATCGCCGAACTGCCCGTCGGCGGCCGAATTGCCGACGCTGGTTGAAAACGCGGTCTCGAGCGTTCCCGGCGTCGGGGTGGTGAACGTCAACATCGTCTGGGAACCGCAGTGGATGCCCGACCGGATGACCGACGAGGCTCGCCTCGTTCTCAATATGTGGTGACGATTTTACCTTCGGCCTGTGCTATGATCAGGGTTGATTTACTTCCAGGATTGACCAGATGACAGAAATGACGCCAACACCAGCAGCCAAGCCAAAACCGAGACCACGCCCGCAGGTGATGCGGCTGACCGATGCCGCGGCAGCGCGGGTCAAGGAACTCGCGGCGCGCGCGGATTCGGCGATCGTCGGCCTGCGAGTCGGCATCAAGAACGGCGGATGCGCCGGCCAGTCCTATACGGTGGAATATGCCCACGACATCAGGCCGACTGACGAGGTGGTCGAGGACAAGGGCGTGAAGGTTCTGGTCGACCCCAAGGCCGTGTTGTACCTGCTCGGCACCGAGATGGATTACAAGTCCGAAAAAATGCAGGCGCAGTTTATTTTCAACAACCCGAACCAGGTCTCGGCCTGCGGATGCGGCGAATCCGTGCAACTCACGCCAGCCAAGATCGACGGCTGAGGTTTCGGGCTGCCCTCGCTGCCCCTTGGCGGCGCAAGTTTCGGCGAAGCCCTTGGGTTACATCGATCGAGCGGACGTCAGGCTACCTGCACCTGGATGTCGGCGCAAAATGAACATTCCGAGTCGGCTTCGCAAACGACGCGATTGCGGCCATTGCGCTTGGCGGCGTACAGGCAGGTGTCGGCGCGCTCGATCAGCGAGTCCGTGGTATCTCCGCGGCGAAGCATCGAGACGCCGACCGAGATCGTGACCCGGCCGAGGATTTCGCCGGTCGATTTTTTCTTCAACTCCTTGGCCATCACGGCGCGGCGGATGTGATCGGCGACAGTTACCGCCTGATGTATCCTGGTATTGGGCAGCACGACCGCGAATTCCTCGCCGCCGTAACGCGCGGTGATGTCCTGGCCCTTGATGGTCTGCTTCAGCGACATAGCAACCAGCCGCAGCACCTGATCGCCGGTCAGGTGGCCGTAGTTGTCGTTGAATGATTTGAAGTGGTCGATGTCGAACATCAGAAGCGACAGCGACCCGGCTTCGTTGAGCGCCAGCGTCACCGCGTCCGCGACGGCGCGGTCGAAATATTTGCGGTTGCCGAGACCGGTGAGCGGATCGGTCATGCTCTCGGTCCTGATGGCTTCAAGGCTGTGCTGAAGATTGTTGATCTCGATCTTCGAGAGTTCCAGCCGGTTTTCCAGCGCCTTGTTGGCTTCCTGTATTTCATTGGTGGACTTTATCAGCGCGGTGATGACAGCCTTGACCTGATCGCGGTCGTGGGCAATTCCGAGTTTTTCGGCCGCTCCCTTCAGGCTGTCGCCGAATCCGGCCGTCATGCCGAGCGCGTCGGTGATAAGCTGCATCACGTCATCAATCTCGGTGATGACTCGTCCGCCGAGCTTATCGATGCGCTCGGTGGTTCTGATCGGCGAGAGGTAGTTCTCGTAGATCTGTTCGAGATCGGACTCGGTCAGCTTGCCATTGCGGGCAAGAGTCTCGTTGATGACCTTGTTGAACGCGGAATTGTATCCGGTGGCGTAGACGTACCAGATTTCATAGTTGCGCGGGATCGCAGCTTGTCGCAGCGATCGGATCTGGCCGAGCGCCACCTCCGCGAACGCCATCGTGCGCTCATGTTCGTCCAGCTCAACCACTTCTGCGGCTCCGCCGACGATTCCGACTGATCGTCGCCCCAAACGACAAAGTATCAACGTAGAGTAATGCCGGGAACCTAGCGGCAGAGGGTTTACGCGCGGTAAATGCTGTTTGAGCCGGGCGGGGGAGGCCGCTGGAGCGTTTTCGAGCGAAGTGGAATCCGGTTCGCGTGAAGAAAACGCGTCAAATCAAGAAGCTGAAGCCGTTCACGGTTTTGTGGAACCGGTGAAAGGCTCTAGCGTCCGCTTCAACTGCGTTGAATTAGATTCGCCGCCTATCTCTTTGATTGAACATGATCTTTTCCGGAAACCGGTTGTCACCCAAGATCAAGTCCGGCGCAGGCTTTTTCGGGATCATGCTCTAAACGCTCAGCCGCGGGCGCGGATCGGACGAAGCAGGAATGCGGGCAGGTGAGAATGATCTGCCGGCTCGGAGACAGTTTCGCGGCGCGGAGCGGGCGCGCGACCGATCGATGGCGGCTGTGGCGCGGCCATGGGCGCGCCGGCCGTCGCCGCCGGGGCTTCGTGTCTCTGGTGATCGCTGCTGGAACGGCGCGGTTTGCGCCCCTCGCGCTTGCCGGCACGGGCAAAGGTCTCGCCGCCCTTGTCGCGGGCCTGGCGGGATCGGGATGGGCGGCGGCCCGTCGACGCCGTGTCGGCGCCGGAGTCGGCGTTGTTGTCATCGCCTGCGCCAGCTTCATGGCCGGGAAAATCGGTCTTGATATCCGCCTTGGGGATGGATTGACCGGTCAGCTTCTCGATCGCTGCGAGCGATTTGAAATCGGCGGGACAAACGATCGTGATCGCGGTGCCGGTGCGGCCGGCGCGGCCGGTGCGGCCAATGCGGTGGACGTAATCGTCGGGATGGTAGGGCACGTCGAAATTGAGAACGTGGCTGACTTCGGGAATGTCGAGGCCGCGCGCGGCCACGTCGGAAGCGACCAGCAACGGCAGCTCGCCCTTGCGGAATTGATCCAGCGAGGCGGTCCGCGCCGACTGGTCCATGTCGCCGTGCAAAGCGCCGGCGCTGAAACCGTGTTTCTGGAGCGACTTGCAGACGATGGCGACGTCACGCTTGCGGTTGCAGAAGATGATCGCGTTCTTGAGATCCTGGGCTTCGCGCAGCAGGCGACGGAGCAACTCACGCTTCTCGTGCGGTTCGCGGCCACAGCTGACCTGCGACTGCGCGACAGTCGCCGCCGTGGTCGCCGGCCTCGAAATCTCGATCTTCTCCGGGTTGTGCAGGAAGGTGTCGGTGATGCGCCGGATTTCGTTCGGCATCGTCGCCGTGAAGAACAGGGTCTGCCGCGTGAACGGCACCAGCTTGCAGATGCGTTCGATGTCGGGAATGAATCCCATGTCCAGCATCCGGTCGGCTTCGTCGATCACCAGAAGCTCCACGCCGGTGAGCAGCAGGCCGCCGCGTTCGGTGTGATCGAGCAGGCGGCCCGGGGTCGCGATCAGCACATCGACGCCGCGCGTCAGCTTCATGTCCTGATCGCCGAACGAGACGCCGCCGATCAGCAGCGCCACATTGAGTTTCTGGCCCACGCCATATTTGTCGAACTGCTCCTTCACCTGCGCCGCGAGTTCGCGGGTTGGCTCCAGAATCAGCGTGCGGGGCATTCGCGCCCGGGCGCGGCCTTTCTCCAGCAGCGTGAGCATGGGCAGGACGAAGGCCGCGGTCTTGCCGGTTCCGGTCTGGGCGATGCCGAGAACGTCGCGGCGCGCCAGGACGTGGGGAATAGCCTGATCCTGAATGGGGGTGGGGGAGGTGTAACCTGCGGCCGCAACCGCAGCCAGCACTTTATCGGACAAACCAAGATGAGAAAAAGACATTGAGCCTCTGATCGACACCGCCGTCCGGAATCGAATGTAGAAGGCTGTCGCGCTCAACCCCTTAACGGCGTGCTTTCAAGAAGCGAAGGGGGCTCTGGCAACGCTGACGGGCGGCTCACCTTGGGAATCGCGTTTCGATCCCGGGCCGCGTTACGGCGAAACATAGGGTGGAAATACGTAAAGTCAATTCAGAAACGGCGGAAATAGCGAAAAACCTTGCCGTTTCTGCTTGAACCTGGCGAAAATGACCGTGAGATATTCTGCATCCTGCCGGATTTTTCGGTTAACGAGGACATCAGTATGGATGCAGCCCGTCCGAGCGAAAACCGCACGATATCCACGCGCTGCTGCATCGTCGGCGGCGGTCCCGCCGGCATGATGCTCGGCTATCTGCTCGGGCGCGCAGGGGTCGATACGATCGTCCTTGAGAAGCACGCCGACTTCTTCCGCGATTTTCGCGGCGATACGGTACACCCGTCCACCATGCAGGTGATGGACGAACTCGGCCTGATCGATGATTTCCTGAAAGTGCCGCATGATGAATTGCAAAGGCTGGAAGCCTGCTTCGGCAAGACCCGCTTGCGCATCGCTGACGTCGGCCGCACCGGCGCGAAGCATCCGTTTATCGCCTTCATGCCGCAGTGGGATTTTCTCAATTTCCTGCGCGACAAGGGCCGCCGCCTTCCGAACCTCAGGATCATGATGAACACGGAGGCGGTCGGGCTTATCCATGACGGCGACAGGGTGGCGGGCGTCCGCGCAGACGCGGGCGGTGCGCTCGACATCAGGGCTGACCTGACGGTCGCTTGCGACGGACGCCATTCCATCATTCGGCGTAGCGCGGGGCTTGAGGTCGAGGAGATCGGCGCGCCGATGGACGTGCTGTGGTTTCGCATCGGCAAAAGCGCCGAGACCGAAAGCGTGTTCGCGCGCATCGAGGCGGGCAGGATGATGGTGATGCTCGATCGCGGTACGTATTGGCAATGCGCCTACGTCATCGTCAAGGGACACTACGACGAGATCAAGGCGCGGGGCATCGAGGCATTACGCTCCGACCTGGTCACGCTGGCGCCGTCGCTCCGGTCCAACATAGCGGACGTAAAGAACTGGGACGATGTGAAACTGCTCACTGTCGCCGTGAACCGTCTCAAGCGGTGGACCCGGCCCGGTCTGCTCTGCATCGGCGACGCCGCGCATGCGATGTCGCCGGTCGGCGGCGTCGGCGTCAACATCGCGGTTCAGGATGCGGTGGCGGCGGCGAACCTGCTTGCGGAGAAGCTCGCGAGCGATGGCGCTGTAAGCGAGGATGATCTCGCCGCCGTCCAGCGCCGCCGCGAATTTCCGATGCGCATGACGCAGGGCATGCAAGTGATCGTCCAGAACAACATCGTCAATGCGGCGCTCAATCCCGGCAGCGGCCCGTTCAAGCCGCCGCTGTTCGCGCGCATCGTCAACGCGGTGCCGTGGTTGCAGGGCCTGACTGCGAAGTTCATTGCTGTCGGCGTGCGGCCTGAACATGTCCATTCGCCGAAAGCGTGAATCGCGTTTTACAGAGCTAAATCGAGAACGATCTTAAGACGGCGAAGCAGAATACAGCCGCCGCGACAGCAGAACCGCCAGCAGGCCGGCGGCCGCCACCGCGCCGCCATACCAAACCCACTGCGTTTGCCCGATCATCAGACTCGACGCCGGATAGGGAAACACGCCGGCGCCCTGAGCGGCCCAGACAAGGCCGATCAGGATTGCGAGCAGGCCGAGAATAAGGAGCGCGATTCTCATTATTGCACAACATTCCACGAAAGCGTTTTCGAGCGAAGTGGAATCCAGTTCGCGTGAAGAAAACGCGTCAAATCAAGAGGGAGAGTCTTTCACCGCTTCCATGAAACGGTGAGACTCTAGATATGCGGCCGAAGCACGAGCATTCGCCGGAGACGGCGGTCGCGTGATCATGTCCAGGGATTATAGGTGCCAATACTCCAGACGTGGCCCTCGGGATCGCGACAGGTGAAGTCGCGTCCGCCATAATCCTTGTCGGAAATGTCGAGAACGATGGCGGCGCCGTTGGCCTTGGCCTTCGCATAGACGGCGTCGGCATCCGGCACGACGATGTAGGAGCTCTGGGTCACCGGGCGGTCGGCCGTGGCTGGCTGCTGCATCTTGCCGTAGTCGTCGTCGCGAGCCGAGCCCAGCATGATCATGCCATCCCCGAGCGTGAGCTCGGCATGAGCGACGCCGCCGCTTCCATCGTCATAGACGGCTTTTCGGGTGAAGCCGATGGTGTCGCACAGCCAGTCGATCATTCTGTGCGGATCGCGATAGCGCATCGCGGGGATCACGGTCGAGCCCATCGCCTGACCTCCTTGCGGTTAAGGGCGCGATGATCGCTCGCGAATGTGACCGCAGGTTGGCCGCCAGAGTTGATTCAACCGCGTTAAAAAGGTCTGGCCTTATCCTGTTGATCGAGCACGATGTTGTCCGAAAACAATTCCGACTTGCGCTGGCGCGCGACCGTTCAGATCGGGATCATGTTTTCACACGTCAAGCATTTCCTCGCTGGCGAATTCGGCCTTGTCGGAGATGAAGGCGAAGCGCGCCTCCGCCTTGGTGCCCATCAGCCGCTCGACCGAGTCCGCCGTGTCCTCGCGATCGTCCGCCAGCAGCACCACGCGCAACATCGTGCGCTTCGCCGGGTCCATCGTGGTTTCCTTGAGCTGCGCCGGCATCATCTCGCCAAGCCCTTTGAAGCGGCCGACATCCACCTTGGCATTGGCGTTGAACTCGCTCTTGAGCAGCGCCTCCTTGTGGGCGTCGTCGCGGGCATAGACCGTCTTGCTGCCGTGGGTCAGGCGATAGAGCGGCGGCACCGCGAGATAAAGGTGCCCCTCGTCGATCAGGCGCGGCATCTGGCGGTAGAAGAACGTGATCAGCAGCGAGGCGATATGCGCGCCGTCGACGTCGGCGTCGGTCATGATGATGACGCGAGAATAACGCAGGTCCTCTTCGCGATAATTGGTGCCGGTGCCGCAGCCGAGCGCCTGGATCAGGTCGGCGAGTTGCGCGTTGGCGGTGACCTTGTCCTTGCCTGCGGAGGCCACGTTGAGGATTTTGCCGCGCAACGGCAGTACGGCCTGGGTCTTGCGGTCGCGCGCCTGCTTGGCGCTGCCGCCGGCGGAGTCGCCCTCGACGATGAACAGTTCCGAGCCGTCGGTCGCGGTGTTGGTGCAATCGGCGAGCTTGCCGGGCAGGCGCAGTTTCTTTACCGCGCTCTTGCGTGAGGTTTCCTTCTCGGCGCGGCGGCGCAGCCGCTCGTCGGCGCGCTCGACCACGAAATCGAGCAGCCTGTTGGCCTGCGTCGGATTGCCAGACAGCCAGTGATCGAACGGATCCTTGATCGCCTGCTCGACGATCCGCGCGGCCTCGGCGGTGGCGAGGCGGTCCTTGGTCTGGCCCTGGAATTCCGGCTCGCGGACGAACACCGAGAGCATCACGGCGGCCCCGACCATCACGTCCTCGGAGGTGATGGAGCTTGCGCGCTTGCCATGGCCGACGCGTTCGGCGTGATCTTTCAGCCCGCGCAACAACGCGCTGCGCAGGCCCGATTCGTGGGTGCCGCCGTCCGGCGTCGGCACCGTATTACAGTAGGAATACAGGAAGCCGTCGGCGTCCGCGGTCCATGCCACCGCCCATTCGCAGCCGCCATGCGCGCCGTTGCGCCCCGACCTGCCGGAGAAGATGTCGGGATGCACCAGCGTGTCCTTGTGGATTGCTGCTGCGAGATAGTCTTTCAGTCCGCCTGGAAAATGGAAGGTCGCTTCCGCCGGAACGTCATCGAGGCCCTTGAGCAGTTCGGGGGCGCAACGCCAGCGGATCTCGACGCCGCCGAACAGATACGCCTTCGAGCGCGTCATCTTGAACAGGCGCAGCGGCTTGAATGCGGCCTTCGCGCCGAAAATCTCGGTGTCGGGCTTGAAGCGGATGGTGGTCCCGCGGCGGTTGGCGATCCGGCCAAGGTCTTCCAGCTTGCCCTTGGGATGGCCGCGTTCGAACGTCATCCTGTAGAGGTTCTGGCTGCGGGCCACCTCCACTTCGAGACACGAGGAGAGGGCGTTGACCACGGAGACGCCGACGCCGTGCAGGCCGCCGGAGGTCTCATAGACCTTGGAGTCGAACTTGCCGCCCGAATGCAGCGTGCACATGATGACTTCAAGCGCCGACTTCTTCGGAAATTTCGGGTGCGGATCGACCGGAATGCCGCGCCCGTTGTCGGTCACGGTAAGGAAGCCGTCGGCGGATAGTTCTACCACGATGAAGGTCGCGTGCCCCGCCAGCGCCTCATCCATCGAGTTGTCTATCACCTCGGCGAACAGGTGGTGGAGCGCCTTCTCGTCGGTTCCCCCGATGTACATGCCGGGACGTCGGCGGACCGGCTCAAGTCCCTCCAGAACCTCGATGTCGGCGGCGGTGTAGCCGGCCTCGCCGCCGGACCCGCGCGGCTGCGCGGGAACGCGGGCGGGGGATGCGCCGAACAGATCGCTGTCTTTTGGTTTTGTATTTCTAGCCAATGTCTTATTCGTTATTTTTGAAGTAAGATATTCGCAACGGGCCTGCGAATCGCTGGCCCTGACTATGCCACGGTTGGGGTCGGAAGTGTGGCCACGCCAGAAGATTGCCGCGCTGAGATCAGGCCGAAAGGTGCTCCATGCAGCGTCAGTCCCGCGAAGTCCGGAACACAATGATGGCGAACAGCGCCACGGCTACGATGGCGACCAGCCACCCGATGAAGGAGACGATAACGGTGCTTTCGTCCAGTGGGTTCAGCAGAGCGGCGCCGACCAGAAGCAGGACGGCTCCGGCGATGTGAAGCCAGCCCTGTGTTTTTGCCACGGTCGATTGCCTGGCTGCCGGAACCACCCGATAGTACAGACCGAACATGAACAGCAGAACGACGCCGACCAGATTGATGTAGACGTAGGCGATTGGAAAGTTCGCCGGCGACCTCCCAACCAGGAAACTCACCATGTTCAGCAGCAACAGCATGACGCTGGTGCGCATCATCGTCGATGCAATCATGCCATTCATCCTTTGATTTTCAGCTATATATCAGGAGGGGCGAAATTGGGTGACGCCGATCTTCGGGCGGCGGAGCATTTTGTACGCCGCGTTCGAGATTGCACCAGTGGAATGGTTCAACCGGAGCGCTGGATTCATGCACATGACAGGGCTGCGGGATGGAAGGTTACGCGCACGATCTGATCGCCTTCGTGCGCGATCATCAGGTCTGGGCCGCTCCCATCGTGCTGGTGCTTGCCTTCGGCGAGTCGCTCGCCTTCATCTCGCTGCTGGTTCCGGCATGGGGCGTGCTGGTGGCGATCGGCGCGATGCTGGGGCCGGGGCAGGTCAATTTCTGGCCGGTGTGGATCGCGGGTGCCGTCGGCGCGGCGCTCGGCGACTGGCTGTCCTACTGGTTCGGCTATCACTTCAAGGATCGCGTCGCGGAAATGTGGCCGCTGTCGCGCCATCCCGATCTGCTGCCGCGCGGCCAGGCTTTCGTGCGGCGATGGGGCATCCCATCTATCTACATCGGGCGGTTTTTCGGACCGCTGCGCGCCTCGGTGCCGCTCGCCGCTGGAATTTTCGAAATGCCGTATTGGCGTTTCCAGATCGCCAACTGGACCTCTGCGCTGGTGTGGTCGGCGGTGCTGCTGCTGTTCGGCGACCTGATCTCGCGGATCGTCGAATGGATCTGGCGCGCAGTGTGAACGCGAGGCGCTCGCGCCGCCGCCGCGTTTGGATTACAAGGCGGGACACAAGGATGACGCCATGACTCTCGCAGACACCACGACGAAAAACCCGGCTTCGAGCGGCAAGGCCGCCGTCCGGCCGACGGTGTTCGTCGATGGCGCGTCTGGAACCACAGGGCTCGAAATCCGCCAGCGGCTCGATCGGCAGGGCGACGTCACCGTCAAAAGCCTGGCTGAGGACAAGCGGAAGGATCCGGCCGCCAAGCGCGCGCTGATGGGGGAGGTCGATCTCGTGATCCTGTGCCTGCCCGATGAGGCGGCCAGGGAAACCGTCGCCTTGATCGACGGCATGGGCGCGGACGCGCCGAAGGTGCTCGACGCTTCGACGGCGTTTCGCGTCGCGCCGGACTGGACCTACGGCTTTCCGGAACTGACGCCGGATCAGGCGGACAGGATCAGGGCAGCGCGCAAGGTCGCGAACCCCGGCTGCTATCCGACCGGATCGATCGCCGTGCTGCGGCCGCTGACCGACGCCGGCCTGATTCCGCAGGACTATCCCGTCACCATCAACGCGGTGAGCGGCTATTCCGGCGGCGGCAAGTCGATGATCGAGAGTTTCGAGAAGGGGACCGCGCCGGCGTTCGAGCTTTACGGATTGGGATTCGAGCACAAGCATCTGCCGGAAACGCAGACCTATGCGAACCTGACGCGGCGGCCGATTTTCGCGCCGTCGGTCGGCGACTACCGGCAGGGCATGCTGGTGTCGATCCCGCTGCATCTCGAAACGCTGCCGGGACAACCCGATGGCGCAGCGCTTCATGCGGCGCTGGCGAAGCGCTACGCGGGCAGCGCCTATGTCTCGGTGATGCCCCTGGATAATGCCGCGACGAAGGGCGGGAGAATCGAGCCGGAGGCGCTGAACGGCACCAACAAGCTCGAGCTTCATGTCTTCGCCAGCGAGAAGCACCGGCAAGCCGTTCTGGTCGCGAGGCTCGACAACCTCGGCAAAGGCGCATCCGGCGCGGCGGTGCAGAACATGCGGCTGATGCTCGGGCTGAGCGACGCGGGAGCGGATTGAAGCGCGCTCCCGGCGGAACTGTCTGCCCGGATTTTATGCCGGACATCCATGTCTTCGGAAGACCACAAAAAGAGAGGGATGGCCGGGACATAGAGCCCGCTTCTGATGGAATCAGAAGCGGGGTTTTATGATTTTGATTGGATGCGTTTTCTTCACGCGAACCGCTTAAAAACTGGCCCGCGCGCTCAGCAGGAAATTGCGTGGCGGGCCATACCAGTTGCCGAGGTCGGTCCACCCCACAGTTTGATAGTATTTCTTATCGAAGACGTTGTTGACATTGAGGGCCATCGTCCAATGTTGATCGATTTTATATTGCACGAACAGATCGACCACCGCGCGGCCCGGCTCGGTAAACTTAAAGGGAACCCCAGGACCATCGTATTGTCCGGTCGAAGGGTTAAACGTTATCGCCTCGCCCTCCTGATAGTATGAGCTTTGCGCGGTCACGCCGCCGCCGACTTTCCAACCTTCAAGCTGGCCTTGAAAATCATAGCTCGTCCATAGTTTGAACATGTGCTTGGGCGTGATCGTGCTGTAGCGGCCGTTGCCTGCCTTGTTCTCGTTGTCGTTGAAAGTATAGCCCGCCTGAATCCGCCAGCCTGCGACGATCTCGCCACTGACCTCGACATCCACGCCCCGGCTGACAATGCGGCCGTCACCGAGATAACAGCAGTTGCTGCCCAGATCTCCGAGTGTAGGTGGATAAGCCGGATCGCGCACCGCCTCGCCGTTGCGGTTGATGTGATAAAGCGCGAGCGATGTGTTCAAGCGTCCGTCGAGCAGGCTGCCCTTGATGCCGACCTCATAAGTGCGTCCGGTAACCGGACCCAGCGGCGTGCCGGGCAGAGGTCCCTTGAGGCTTGTCGCCTGCGATTGATAGGTCTCGGCAGCGCTGGCATAGGCCGACCATTGATTCGATAGATCGTAAACCAAGCCAAGATAAGGAGTAAGAACGTTGTCGTCTTTGTAGCCCGTTGACGATGTATTCGTGACCGCGCCCGTATTTATATTATAGCTGACGTAATTATTACGGTATTCGTACCAGCTAAGCCGCCCTCCGACGATGAGTGTGAGCGGGTCGGCAATCTTCGCTGCCAGCGATCCATAAACCCCTTTCTGTGTGATCTTATCTCTGCTTCTGCCCGTTAGAAAATAGGGATCATTGAATCGATAATCCTCAGGATTAAATTCGAATATATTCGGTATCGGTATATTGCTTCCGATACGCGAATTGGTCTGTACGCCGGCCATGTATCGGCTTGTGTTCGCTCCCAAGATCAGCTTGTGATCTCTGCCAAACAGGTGGAATGATCCCTTCAGGACGGCATCCAGCGTGTCCTGTGTTTCACTGCGGAAAAATTGCCTGCCGTGTCCTGTAGCGCTGTGAAAGCCGGCGAACGTAACCGGATCAATCGCGCCCCACCAATCAAGACGTCTGTCGTTCACCTTACTGTGCGCTCGCGATGCCTCGATGCCTAGGGTCCATTTTTCCCCGAGTTCCTGATCGAGACGCACGAACTGCCTGTTACTATTTCTGAGCCAGCGATCGTCGTCCGTACCGAAAAACGTGCTGCGCGGAAGAGCCAGATCGGCGCCATCCGAGAAGCGAGGGAGACCTCGGCGCATAGTCGTGCCGTCCTCCCGCATGACATCGCTGCCAAAGGTCAGCATCGTACTGTCGGTTATGTCCGCTTCGATGATCCCATAGAGCAGGTACTTGTTGCTCTTGGCGACATCGTAGAAGTATTTTCGATCTTCATAGACGCCGACAAGACGGCCGCGAACGGCGCCATTCTCCGTAAGCGGGCCACTGACGTCCAGTTCGCCCCGATAATTATTCCAGCTCCCGCCGTGGACCAGCGCGTTGATCTGGAGCTGCCTGGTCGGCTTCTTGCGGACGAGATTGATGGCACCGCCCGGTTCACCCGATGTGCCGTAGAGTGCGTCGGAGCCGCGCAGCACCTCGACGCGATCGTAAATTGCCAGATCAAGTTGCGATGTGTTGAGGCCGCCAGCGTAAACCTGCGTGACTGACCGTGATAGCAATGGGCTGTTGCCATCTATCTGGAAGTTCGTAATCTCGAAACCGCGGGAATAAAAATTTGAAGTCGTTAAGCTTTCTTTCGTGACCGTAATGCCGGGGGTGTATTCCAACGCATCCTCCAGGGTTTTTAACCCCTGCTCCTGAATGCGCTGGTGCGTCATCACCGTGACGGTCTGCGGCAACTCTCTCAACGTCTGCCCCTTGCCGAATGAAGACTGGGTTGTGGTGTAGGAACCCGTGCCTTCGGTCCTGCCGGGATCGCTCGACGTTGCGCCCTGCACGTCTATGGTGTCGAGCGAGATCGCGCCGGCGGGCGCCGCAGCCGACGCATCGGTCGAACCGACCAATGCGGCAGAACCTGAACCACCGATCCGTACGCTGAGCCCGGTGCCCGCAACGAGGCGCTCCAGCGCTGTCGATGGCGGCATGGCGCCGACCACGGCGACCGATGTCTTGCCGCGCGCAAGCTGCGATGAGTAGCTGATCTGCCAGCCCGTGGCGCGGATGAACGCGTTGATCGCCGACGACAGCGGCTGCGCGGGAATCGAGAAATTCACCGGCTGGGATGTCGCCGCCTGGCGCGAGGCAGGTTGCGCATACGCAGGGCCCACGCTGAACGAACCGGCGAGGCCGAAAATCGTTGTCGAAAGCAGGAGCGATAAAAGACGGCGTCCCCTTGTCATGCCGTCGGCGCGCGCTCCGCCGCTGCCATTCCGGTTCACCTGCTCCATTCCCAAGCCCCCTGATCCAACCCGAGGGTTTGTCACGCGCCGTGCCTGCGCCTCGCCCTCGAACAGATGACGTTCGACATGGGACGATCCGGCAAAAAATCCGGTGTTATCGCAGCAGGATGATTCCGCCGGGCAGGCGGGTCATGGTTTCGCCCGCCGCATCGGCAAGCGTGCCGATGGCGCCGGGCACGTCATCAAGCCGATAGTTGCCGGTGACGACGAGATCGTCGACCCGCCCGTCGGCGACGATGACGATGCCGTGGTAGTAGCGGCGCAGTTCGTCCAGCACGCGTGAGAGGCGTTGATTCTCGAAGATGATGCGGCCGTCACGCCAGGCGAGAATCTCCGATGGGTCGCGCCTGACAACGGTGGAGAGCGCCTTTGCGGTTGCCGTCACCATCTCGCCGGGATCGAGTTCGACGTGATCGCCGGAATCCGACAGGCGGCTGACCTCGACGCGGCCGCGTTCGAGCACGACGGTGTCCCGATCGCTTTCGGTCCGCACGGCGAATGCGGTGCCTTTCACCTCGGTTTCCCCGAAGTGACCCGCGACGCGGAACGGATGCGCCGGATCGTGCCGCACATCAAAGAAGGCTTCGCCTTCCAGAATCGTCACATGTCGTTGACCATTCCTGAAATCGATCGACACGGCCGAAGCCGTATTCAACAGCATCAATGAGCCGTCCGGCAACGAGACGTTCGCCCGGTCGCCTGTCGCCGTGATGTAGTCGGCTCGCCACCGCAGCATCAGAGCCGGATATTGCCACGCGCCGATGGCGATCATGACAATGGCGGCGGCGGCGGCGCCACGCAGCGATCGGGTGCGAGGATGGCGCGCCGACGGGAGCAACCGGCGTCGATCCATCGAGCCGCGGGCAGCCGCGGGCAGACCTTCAGCCGCCTTCCTCAGTTCGGGAGAGCCCCACATCGCCTCGAGAGAACGAAACTCTTCGCCGTGGCGCGGGCTGCGCCGCAGCCATTCCTGGAATTGCTGCTGGTCCGCTCGCGCCAGCGGCGCATTCTGCTGGCGCGCGAGCCATTCAAGCGCTTCGTCGACAATCGGGTCCGGATAGGCGGAAGCCTCTCCGGCTTTGTCGTCTTCTGCGCCTTCCTGTCCCACTCGGATCATCCTGTCGTCGTGTCGTATCGCGGGCTCTTATAGCAGAGACGTCCGGTTGACCGGAATCCGGCAAAACCATGGGAGCCCGCGACGACGCATGAGGTTCGGGAAGCGGTCCGACCTGCTATCGAGATATCTTCCCGGCACCGTCAAGGCAGCGGAGCGCGTCACTGCAATGCGCCATCGCCAGCTTGAGGTCATTGAAGACTGTACGTTCTGAGACGCCAAGATGCCTTGCGATCTGTCCGTTCGGCCATCCTTCGATGCGACTGAGCACGACGACGGTCTGCGCCCGTTCCGGAAGCGCGCTCAGGGCCTGTCGAAACCGGTGAAACCGCTCGCGTTCGATGATCGCCGCTTCCGGCGTCGGGATATGCGCCGGGACTTTCTCGACCTCTGCGGTGTAGAGGCCATCGACCTGAACGCTGCCTCGCGTTTTCTGCCGTCGCAGGTGGTCCAGCGCCAGGTTGCGCGCCGTCTGGTACAGGAAGGCTTCGAGATGTTCGATCGGTCCGCTCTCGGCAGCGCGCGCGGCCCGGAGGTATGTCTCCTGGGCGAGATCCTCGGCCGTCTGAGGGTCGCGCACGATCCGCATCACGCTCCACATCAGGGATCGTCGATGCAGCAGGAACGCGGCGTTCAGGGACCCGGCCATCCCCGCCTCTTTCCGGACCTTCGCAATAGGGAATCGGATTCGCCTTCAAACCGTGGAAACGGCGCGGGCAGCGATGATCTCAGCTTTGCGGTGCGAGGAAACAATTGCGAAAGCATGCTCACGATACATTCGCCCCCTCGATCGAGACGAGGCCGATGCGGTTTCGCATAACCAATCGCGAGTTGCCGTACAATGGCAATATATTAGAACAAATCTAGACGTCCTCGCCCAATGGATGCGCCGACATCGCCACCTTTATGGAGGTGATGTTGGAGCGAACACGTTCGGTCATGATCTGAGGAGGGCGTTCCGCGTTTCCGCCCACGGCATGTCCGCATGCAAACCGGCGGGACATTTCGCGTCACGGAGTCGCTTCGCGGCTCACGCCCGCACGCGCACGTAGCTGCCGGGCGCGTCCTCGATCGGCGGCAGCGCGTCGGTGCCAACCTCGCGGGCGGAGACCATTTCGGCGTCGATGCCGCGCAGCCAGGCGTGCCAGTCCGGCCACCACGAGCCCTTGTGTTCCTGCGCGCTCTTCATCCACTCGGTCAGCGTGGTGTGGGCGATGGCATCGCTAGTCCAGTACTGGTATTTGCCGAGCGACGGCGGATTGATGACGCCGGCGATGTGCCCGGATCCAGACAGCACGTAGCGCACCGGGCCGCCGAAGAAGCGCGAACCGTACAGCACCGATTCCGCCGGCGCGATGTGATCCTCGCGGGTCGCCAGATTATACACCGGCACCTTGACCTTCGAGAGATCGAGCAGGGTGTTGTCGAGCACCATCGAGCCGGTCGACAGACGGTTTTCCAGATAGCAGTTGCGCAGATAATAGGAATGGTTGGCTGCGGGCATCCGCGTCGCGTCCGAATTCCAGTGCAGCAGATCAAAGGCCGGCGGCGTCTTGCCCTTGAGGTAGTTGCTGACGACATAGGACCAGATCAGGTCGTTGGAGCGCAGCATGTTGAAGGCCATGGCCATCTTGCTGCCTTCCAGAACCCCCGCCTGTTTCATGTCGCGTTCAAGCGCGGAAATCTGGTCCTCGTCCACGAACACCATGAGATCGCCGGCATAGGTGAAATCGACCTGAGCGGCAAAGAACGTCGCCGACGCCACGCGTCTCTGCCGCTTGTCCGCGAGCCACGCCAGCGTGGCGGCGAGCAGCGTGCCGCCGACGCAATAGCCGACGGTATGCACTTTCATCTCACCGGTCGCTTTCCCGATCGCGTCCATCGCCGCCAGCGGGCCTTCCTTCATGTAGTCCTCGAAGGTCTTTTCGCCGAGCCGTCGGTCGGGATTGACCCAGGAAATCACGAACACCGTGATGCCCTGATCGACGCACCACTTGATGAAGGACTTCTCCGGCCTGAGGTCGAGGATGTAGAACTTGTTGATCCACGGCGGCACGATCAGGAGCGGCGTTCGCAGCACCGTTCCGGTGTTCGGCGAATACTGGATCAACTGCATCAGTTCATTCTGGTAGATCACCTTGCCCGGCGTCGTCGCCATGTTGATGCCGACTTCAAGGTGGCTGGAGTCGGACTGGCGGATACGCAGCACCCCGTGGCCGGCCGCGATGTCCTCCGCCAGCATCTTCATGCCGCGCGCGAGATTGGCGGCGTTCGAGGCGAAGGTTTCGCGCAGCACCTCCGGATTGGTCATCACGAAGTTCGACGGCGACATCGCGTTGGTGAGCTGCGCGGTATAGAACTCGGCCTTCTTGCGGGTGTGCGGATCAAGGCCCTTGGCGTCGCGCACCAGCTCGTTGGCCCATTTTGTCGTCAGCAGATACGCCTGCATGACGAAATCGAAGAACTGGTTCGATCGCCATTCCGGATCAGTGAAACGCTTGTCGCGCGGCGCCGGCTCAACGGCTGGCTTGATCTCCTCGCCGGCGAGGCGGCGCGCGGCGTAGCCCCAGAGGTCCAGATAGGCCTTGCCGAGTTTCGCCTGCAATTCGACCGCGCGGCTCTGGTCCGACAGCCAGTATTCCGCCACCGTGCTGATGGTCCTGATCAACTCGGCGAACTCGTTCGGCCGGTCGTCGCTCGCCTCTCCGCCCTCACGCGCCTTGAGGTAGGCAGCCAGCGCCTTGCCGCCGCTTTCCATCGCATTGGCGAGGTTCATCGCGAAGGTGTCCGGGTCGAACCGGGGCTCGGCCTCGGCCTTGGTCTCGACAGGTAACTCGCTCATGGCCGCACACCTGAGGGTTCGTTAAAAATTCCGTCCCGCGCGAGGCGGGCAGCGATCATGGCATAATCTGGGGAGCATTGCCGGTTTCGATGTGTTGCGGTGCGACAAAACATCTTTATGCGGCCATATATGAGCCCCGATGAACTGGCTTAAGGACGCCGGGCCGGCGATAGCGGCTTTGGCGTTCCCGGGCGATAATTGAGTCTAAGCGTGCGATTCGATCTTATGAAGCAAACGCATCATGATGCCGCAGGTTCGGATGGAGACGTGAGCGCGTCCGGGTCGACAGCATCCAGCAGACAGGCGCGCGAATGGAGAGGCTGCGCGATGGCCGGCGCCGCCACGTTGGTGCTGCTGACGCTGTCGCTCGGCGGTTGCTCGACGTCGATTGCGGATTTGCCTTTCGGGAGTTCGCCGGATGCGCCGGAACGGGCGGCCGAGGTGCCGGACTATCCTGCCGTGCACGACGTTCCCGCGCCGAGAGACCAGGCGGCGATGGACTCCGCCGAACAGGCCAGGGTCGAGAAGGAATTGATCGCCGCGCGCGAGCACCAGTCCCAGTCGGCCCAGACCTCGGACCCCAGATAGGCCGCGCATCCGTCCGCGCAGGATGCGACGTGCCGGTGGAGCAGGGCGTTTGTGTTGGAGCTTTTCACCGTTCCACGGAAACGATGGAAACTCTGGTGGTCCGGTTTTAACATTCGTACCCTGTTTCAACAGATGCTTTTTGCGAATGTTGGAACCACGGGACCACTAGCAACTATAAGTTTCTAGTGGAGTTTTGGGTTTGACATTCGCGTCGCGCGCCCGCAGCAGGTGGGAGCGAATGTCAAACCCCCCACTAGATTCTTGCCCACTAGATTCTTGATTTGACGCGTTTTCTTCACGCGAACCGGATTCCACTTCGCTCGAAAACGCTATAGACTGCCGCAATTCAAGCACGAGAGTACGCGTGGAACCGTCAGGTCGGCGAGGTAGTCCTTGTGCCGATCGCCCGTCAAATCCGGCCCGGAGCCAGGAGCCATGGAAGAGTTTTATCGTATCCGCCGTCTGCCGCCTTATGTGTTCGAACAGATCAATCGCGCCAAGGCGGCCGCACGGAACGCCGGAGCCGATATCATCGACCTCGGCATGGGCAATCCGGACCTGCCGACGCCGCCTCATGTCATCGAGAAGCTCAAGGAAACCCTGGGCAAGCCCAAGACCGACCGCTATTCCGCCTCGCGCGGCGTCACCGGCCTGCGCAAGGCGCAAGCCGGCTATTATGCCCGTCGGTTCGGGGTGAAGCTCAATCCCGATACCCAGATAGTGGCCACGCTCGGCTCCAAGGAGGGTTTCGCGAATGTCGCCCAGGCGATCACCGCGCCGGGCGATGTCGTGCTATGCCCGAACCCGAGTTATCCGATTCACGCATTCGGCTTTCTGATGGCGGGCGGCGTGATCCGCTCAGTGCCGTCGGAGCCGGGGCCGGATTTCTTCGCCGCCTGCGAGCGCGCCATTATCCATTCCATACCGAAACCGATCGCGCTGATCGTCTGCTATCCGTCGAACCCGACGGCGCAGATCGCGGGACTCGATTTCTACCGCGACCTCGTCGCGTTCGCCAAGAAGCACGAGATCTTCATCCTGTCCGACCTTGCATATTCCGAGGTCTATTTCGACGACAACCCGCCGCCCTCCGTGCTTCAGGTGCCCGGCGCGATCGACGTCACCGTCGAGTTCACCTCGATGTCGAAGACGTTCTCGATGGCCGGATGGCGCATCGGCTTCGCGGTCGGCAACGAACGCATCATCGCCGCGCTCGCGCGGGTGAAGTCCTATCTGGATTACGGCGCGTTCACGCCGATCCAGGTGGCGGCGACGGCGGCCCTGAATGGTCCGGACACCTGCATTCGCGAGATGCGCGACACCTATCGCAAGCGTCGCGACACGCTGGTTGAATCCTTCGGCCGCGCCGGATGGGTGATCCCGCCGCCGCAGGCCTCGATGTTCGCATGGGCGCCGCTGCCCGAACGCTTCCGCGATCTCGGCAGCATGCAGTTCTCCACCCTGATGGTCGAGAAGTCCGGGGTCGTGGTTTCGCCTGGCGTCGGCTTCGGCGAGCACGGCGAGGGTTATGTCCGCATCGCCATGGTGGAAAACGAACAGAGAATCCGCCAGGCCGCCCGCGGCGTCCGCCACTTCCTTGAAAGCGGCATCGAAACGTTGCACAACGTGGTTCCTCTCGCCAACCGGCGATAGGCGCCGGTTCGGGGACGGCCTTGCGGCCTGTCGGGCCGGATCGTGCCTTGATCGTTCCTTGATCGCTTCCTTGCAACACCGGTTTTCCAGCAGGTTTCCTTTATGGTCGCACCCCTGAAAGTGGGCATTGCGGGGCTCGGCACCGTGGGGTCCGCCGTCGTTCGCCTTATCGAGCAGCAGGGCCGCATCCTGTCGGCGCGCTGTGGGCGTGGCGTGCGCGTGGCCGCTGTCGCCGCGCGCTCGAAGACCAAGAAGCGCGATGTCGACCTCCGCGGCATTGCGTGGGCCAAGGACGCACTCGCGCTGGCGAACGATCCAAACATAGACTGTTTCGTCGAGTTGATGGGCGGTGCGGGCGACCCGGCGCAATCGGCGATCGAGGCGGCGCTGAAATCGGGCAAGTCGGTGGTGACGGCCAACAAGGCGCTGATCGCCAAGCATGGCCTGCGGCTCGCCGCTCTCGCCGAGCAACACGGCGGCGCGTTGAACTACGAGGCCGCTGTCGGCGCCGCCATTCCCGTCATCAAGACCCTGCGGGAAGGACTTGCAGGCACCACGATCAACCGCGTCTACGGCATCCTCAACGGCACCTGCAACTACATCCTGACGCGGATGGAGCGGGAAAACCTGTCGTTCGCCGAGTGTCTCAAGGAGGCCCAGCGTCTCGGCTACGCCGAGGCCGATCCGTCGTTCGACGTCGACGGTCACGACACCGCGCAGAAGCTGTCGATCCTGGCGAGCCTCGCCTTCGGCACCCGCGTCGCGCAGAGCGCTGTCTATGTCGAAGGCATCTCGTCGATCGCGCCGGAGGACCTTCGTGCGGCGGAAGAACTTGGCTACCGTGTCAAGCTGCTCGGCGTCGCGGTGCGCACCGCCAAGGGCATCGAGCAGCGGGTGCATCCGACCATGGT
>NZ_MKSM01000016.1 GCF_001897285.1 Nitrobacter sp. 62-23 | reverse complement strand
CAAGCCCCCAGATCATGGAAAGCTTGAATCACATAGCCCCGCTCGTGGGAATCCTTATTGAGTACGGACCCTAGCGAGCGGCGAACGACGCACCATCGAGTTTCAGCTTCAGGCCCACCGAGACAATCGTTGCGTTCAGACTCGACGTCGCAGAGAACGGCAGGCCGAGAAAGCGAGGATCCCCCGGACCGATCGCAATCGCCCCGCTTCCAAGCCCGATCGACTGCGTGACGGCGAGATCGAACGCCATCCGCTCACTGTAGCGATAGGCAAGGCCCGCCGACAGAATCATCTGGTTCGGTTCCGGCATCCGCACATCGCGACTCATATCGTTGACGGGAGCGATCTCATATCCGATGCCCGCCCGCGCGGTGTACTGGCTGCTGAGGTCATATTCACCGCCCACGGAGAACAGCCAGCCGTCGCGGTAGCGAAGCGGCAGCGTGGTCAGTTGCACGCCGGTCCCGACACTATAGACCGGAACAACGTTGATGCTGCTCCAGTCCGTCCATTCAACCGTGCCCATTACACGGAAACGATCCGTCAGCTCCTGGCGAACACCAAAGTTGACGAGCTGGGGTGTGCGCAGGGTGGCTTTAGCGGGCATGCTCGTGTCGAACATGCTCAAATCACCCTCCAGGCCTTCGCTAATCGCGGAACGATAGCCAATGCCGATCGAGCCGCCGGTCCATGGCCGTAGCTGCATCCCGAGATTGAACCCTACCCCCATGCTATCACCTTTCAGGGTGGCGCTGGGAGAGCCCGGAAGGGGACCTGTCGCCTGCGAGAGGTTCGCCCGGAAATACTGGGCCTGGACACCGGCGCCGATCGACAGCATGTCGTTGACCCGATAGGACAACATCGGGTTGACGTTGACCGAGAAAATATCGGAGTTACGTCCGTAGATCTGTCCGGCCCAGTTGTCTGGTGTCCTCGTCGCAAGCCCGAACGGGCTTGAGATGGAAAGCCCGAAAGTCATGCGGTCGTTGATCGGCAGCGCAAGATACGAGGCCGGCACCAGCGCGTTCCTGCCGATCCCGACGGAGCCCCCGCCAGCAGGGTCGATATCGACCGACGGGAAAAAGCCATTCAGGACCCCCTCGATCTCGATTGTTTTGATGGCCGACAGCGCCGCAGGATTCCAGTAACTGAACGACAATGCGCTGCCCGCGGCAACGCCGGCAATCCCCGTTCCGAGACCTTCCGCGCTCTGCGTGCGAACGCCAAATGCCCCTGCCTGCGCCTGGGTCGCAAACGCAAGGCAGACTGCCGTCAGCGCGCTCCGGCATACATACGACGTTATCGGTCTCAGATTCAAAGTCCCCCCCCAACCGGTTACTCTAATCTGCCGCCATCTTTCCCAGAAAGTTGGAAATAAATAATTAATAAAAAATTAGGGCACAGTCGCCCATGCCCCCACGAGGCGGGGGTAGAAAACGCAATGGTCGTCGGAGGCAGCCTCCTCAAGGAGCCGCTGGCGCAGCGAATCGATCCCCACAATTTCCTCGGTCGCTATTCCCAGCTTCACAACCACCGGCAGCAAGCTGCGCACGGATTCGACCAGGAAGTCGATCCCCGCCTCGTCATTGGCCGCTGTGATCCTGGTGAGCCCGACCATCTGCGGGGTCAAGCCTGCGGCGCGGAAAGCACTGAACAGCGCCACCCCCATATCGAGCTGACGCCCCATCCGGCGATAAACCTCACCGATCCAGCCGATGCATTGCTGGGGAAGCGTCAACGGCGGGTAGACCGCTGCCGTACTCAGATCGAATTAAATGAACGACATGATCGCTCCCGCCTGCAACCGGCTGCGCAGCCCGCTCAGCGCCTCGGCCGGATTTGCAAGATGGACAAGGATGAAACGGCCGATTACCGCATCGAATCGGGAGCAATCCTCAAGGCTTTCGAGAGTCCCTTGCGAAAAGCTCGCCCATGTCTTGCCATGGGCGTCGAGTCGCGCCTGCGCGATCGCCAGCGCCTCGGCGGCCGGATCGATCCCCTGTATGGCCCCCTCCCCGGAAACAAGGTCTGCCGCAATCAGGGAAACGTCGCCAACGCCACAACCGATATCGAGAACCTGCATTCCCTTTCTCAGCCCGGCGCACACGAGAAGATCACGCGTCAGATCAGAGAATAGCGCGCCCTGGCGGGCAAGCCTTTCGAGTTCTCGTTCGGAATGACCCAGCACATAGTCTGCACGGGTCTTCCCATCCTGATGTTCGACCGCTGCGGCGCCGGCTTCGGGGGGAGTTGCCGAATAACTCACAAATGTCTCCTAAATCTTTAACATCCTTACACCTTGTCCTGCCTAAGCTGGACACAGAGGTAAGGCGATGTTGTCGCGCAAGATCGATACGTCACAGGGGCGGATGGATTTCCTGGAAAGTCCAGGGAACGGCACGCCTGTCGTATTTTTACATGGAAACTCGACCTGTCGTGACGTATTTCGGCATCAGTTCGAAACAACATTGGCGACGACACAGCATCTTGTCGCGATCGATCTGCTCGGGCACGGGCAATCTGATGACGCGCGGGAGCCCCAACAGGCTTACACGGTTCCTGGTTATGCCGCCACGCTGATCGAGGCCCTGCGCTCATTGGATATCACGCGCGCGGTGCTCGTCGGCTGGTCGCTGGGTGGACATATCAGCCTCGAAATGATCGGCCAGGGTTTTGACGCCGCCGGCGTCATGCTTATCGGAGCACCGCCAATCAAGCCGGGCATTCTGGGGATGGTCCGCGGCTTTCAGACCCAGCTTGATCTGTTGCTCGCAACCAAACGCGTACTGACTGCGCACGAGATCAACCGGTTCGCGCGCGCCTGCGTCGGGGAAAAGCACGCCGCGCAATTCCACGATGCAATCGCCCGCACCGACCGTCGCGCACGCCCGATCCTGGGGCGTGGATTGATGGCCGGGCTCGGCGTCGATCAACGCTGGATCGTCGAGAACCTGTCGACACCGATTGCCGTCGTCAACGGTTCTGAAGAGCCGTTTGTACGTCTCGGCCACGTCGCAGGTATCGCCTACGAAACGCTCTGGGATCACCGCTGCCATATCATCGACGGCGTCGGCCACGCGCCCTTCCTCGAAGCGCCCGAGCGGTTCAATCCATTGCTGTTCCGCTTTCTTGATGACATCAATTCCAGCCGTATCGACACTCCAACGCGGCCACAAATCCGAACGGTCGCTTGAGCGCGGCACGCAGGGGGCTTCTGCCGACGGACGCCACGCGTCGTTAAGGCGATGCTCGGCACGTCGTCGATATATGTCAAGGGATAGATCGAGGATTTACACAGCGTCCCTCGCGTCGCGTCCTATGGATGCGGCTCGTTCGGTGGCCGATCCAGCTTCGGACGATCGAGCCTCGGACGTCCATGATCCCCCTCCGACGGGAACCGCCGCCTCCGGGAAAGCGTGGAACAAGATCACCTCTGGACAGTTTTTCACCGCAACAGAGGAGAGCAGCATGAACAGTATGAGCCCTATGGCGGACTGGGATGATCGGATCAAAGGAAATTGGATGCAGTTCAAAGGCAAGGTCAAAGAGCAGTGGGGCAAGCTGACTGACGACGACTTCGCTGAAATCGACGGCAAGCGCGAAATGCTCGAAGGGAAGCTGCAAAAGCTGTATGGATATCATGAAATGCAATCAAAAAAGGCCGTCGACGATTGGATGAAGGCGGAGTTTGAAACACGCTAAACTGGAATTGCCCCGCTCCGGCGGGGCATTTATTTTATCCGCCCGCATCCGGTGCAACGTCTTTCTCGCGTCGCGCGATGGATTGTAAACCGGCCGCCTGCGACGACACCGTCGCGCAAGTACGCCTTGCGCAGGACCTCGCCCGCTGGACCAGCGCGGACGATGACGACATCGTGATCGGAACTAATTATCTCCCGATCCGGTCGGCGGAGCCGGATAGACAACAACGTCGTCGGGTCGAACGACCGCTCCCTGTGTCAGGTGAGCAGGCTCCGGACGATCCTGACCCATGATGTGAAAAACCGTTTCCCCACGGGCGATCAGATAATCTGTGACGATCCGACGATGGCAGCGCCACCACACAGCCTCGGAACACATGATCGCACAGCGGCGCTCACGCCCTTCATGAAGCAGTTCCTCCAAACCATGATGGAATTCGGCTGACAGCGCATAGTCAGCGTAGTTGTGAAAGCTTTTGTTGGTCCAAAAACCGTTGACGTCTGGAGGCACGGTCCGCGCTCGTCCACGAAGACCGCCCAAAGCCGCGATATGTCCGTACGAAATCTGGACGGCCGCCAAGGCCTCGGCGAGCGCATCCTTATTGAATTGCGGATTGGCTCTGGACATCGGGATTTTCCTGATGTCAACGACGCGTTCAACCTGCGGCCCGCTCAGCAGTTCGACAAACGTCTCGAGACTCCGGTTGGAATGGCCGATGGTGAAGAACGGCAGCTTCACGTGTCGGCTTCACGCATAGTCGAGGACGCTGCCCTTGTGGGCTGCGATATGGTCGGTCTTGTCGCTCTTGATTTCGTATTGAGGGTCCCCTTCGGAGGCGTGGCGAGTGTGACCTTTGTAATCAAAGTCGCTGGTATGAATGGCGATGATCGTGCCTGATACCCGGCCAGCCTCGGAATTCCAGGTCACGTGATCGCCGATCTCGAATTTCTTCGTCATCTCACGAATCCTTTCTCCCGGAAGCACGTCTTTCTTCCTCGACATTCTGATCCAACAGCCCAGGCCTGCGACCAGATCCGATCGGCGGCATGATAGATGCCTGGGAAGCACCTTTTACCGCACCAGCCGGACGGCAAGAGCCATCCAGTCACGCAATAGCCCTTGGTCTTCCTTGGAAAATCGCGCACGGTGCTTCAGATCGTCCAGCGTGTCATCGGGATGGCAGCGCTCATAATTCTCGCGTATGAGCGATTCATACTTCTCCCGCAATTCGGAGTCGGCCGGTTCTATTGTCGTCCTGAGACCATCCTCTGACATGAATAATGGCGAATTCTCATTCATGTTCCGTCTCTTTTTTCAAAGACCCGATGCCCAGTTACCCATGACCTGACGGCGAGCGCGTGAGAGGGGCACCTTCCACCTCAAGCTTGCTGGGGGCGTCGGCGAGCGCCGCGGAAGATACGGCCTCCGGCGTGACGGCGTCGAGGAATGTAGCTGACGGCACGAAGAAGAGCGAGCCTGTGACCGCGCGGCTGAAATCGAGCAGATGATCGTAATTGCCGGGCGGATTGCCGATGAACATGTTCTCCAGCATCTTTTCGATGCGTCGCGGCGACCGCGCATAGCCTATAAAATAGGTGCCGAATTCACCCTTGCCGACGTCGCCAAAGGCCATGTTGTCGCGCACGATCTGAAGCTGCTCGCCGTTCTCCTCGATCGAGGTGAGGACATTGTGCGCATAGGGTTTCTTCACGTACTCACGTTGCTCAATGTCGGACAGCTTGTGGCGGCCGATGATGTTTTCCTGCTCCTCGATGGGCAACGCATTCCATCCCTGCAGGTCATGAATATATTTCTGGACAATGACGTAGCTGCCGCCGGTAAAGGCACCGTCCTCTTCGCCTATGAGCGTCGCATCGATCGCCGCTTGTCCGCTCGGGCTCTCTGTCCCATCGACAAAGCCAATCAGGTCGCGATCGTCGAAGTAGGTGAACCCGTGAACCTCATCGACGGTCGATACGGCACCGCGGAGACGTGACATGATCTGCGACGCCAACTCGAAACAAAGATCCATGCGCCTTGCGCGGATATGAAAGAGAATGTCGCCGGGAGTTGCAACGGCGTGATGTTGGCCGCGTATCTCGCGGAAAGGATGCAGATCCTGCGGCTTCGGCAAACCGAAAAGCCGGTCCCATGCGGCCGCACCGAACCCCATGACGCACAGCAGGTCGCCCTCGAGATCACGGAAGCCGACTGCGCGCAATAGCGAGGACAGATCGCCACACAAGCCTCGCACTGTTGCTTCATTGTCCTTCCCGGCGTTGATGGTGACGACAAGAAAAATGGCGGCCCGCGTGAGTTTGGCGAAGACCGGCTGTGATACGATAGTTGACACCTTACACTCCTTGCTGAACCTGCCCGGCGCTTTCCGCTGAAGCCATCATACACCCCTCGAACATCGACAGCCCCGCTCGTTCGCCGATGCGCGAGGTTAACATCGTATCCGCATTTGGCTCACGTCAAGTTGCAAGGCTTTGCGTCGAACCCTCGCCCACACCCGAAGAAGTCGCTCGCGGCCTTTAGTTTTCCCGGGTTGCCGCCGCTCGAGCGCTCTTTGCGTCGAGACGCTGCTGCAATCGATGGAGATCGATGACCATGCGCTGATGCGTGCCTTTTCCGATCTCCTCGATTCCGTCATGCGCGGTCACGTCGAAAACAATGTGTTGCCCGTCGACCTTCGTGACGACGGCGGTCGCGACAACGCGCAATCCAACCGGGGTCGCGGCAAGATGGCGAACATCGATCGCCGTGCCGACCGCTCGTTCCCCTGGTTCCAGGTAGTCGGCAATGGCACTCAGCGCTGCATTCTCCATCGCCAGAATCATGACCGGCGTCGCGAGTACATGCGGAAGCGTCGGGTTCTTGACCTGGCTCGCCAGATGCTCCGGTTTCACGTCAAGCGTGAAGCTTCCTGTTATTCCGAGCGGTATGGTGGTCATTGCTTACGTCGCATGTTCGTTTGCATCAGACGCAACCCACAACACTGTACTAAATGGCGCATCGGTGAAGATGACGCTGGGTACCGCTATGTCATTGCGGAGCCTTTTTTTCAAGGACGATCCCAAGTCCGCGTCATTTCCGATCTTGAGGCAGGTGCTCGCTCTGGCCAAACGGCGGGGACAGTGGAAACGGTCTGGCTTTGCTTGGCTTATCGCACCTGAACGACGGGGTTACGATCATCCAAAAGCGACAATCACGCCGCTTGCACGGGAGCCGTTGCCGTCGCCGGGACGACCACCAGGAGTGGGGCGACCCGAACTCCGGAAAATCTGGTTGGAGATCGCGACGGGACGACCAGCGAGGATGCTATGCTGGCGGCTGGTAATACGGAGGCGCCGCCTCGTCGCTCAACAGGGAGCATGCAAGTCCGCACGTGCGCGCCTGCGGTCCACCACAATCAGGGCCTGCTACATGCCGTAGAGAATCTTCAGAGTCCCGCTGGCGCGCAGCGCGATCACGATGCCGTCTGCTGGCAGATAGATCTTTTCAAGCTGCGCGGAGGACAGGTGCCCTTCCATACGGAAGCCATCCTTCAGAGACCGGGTAAGCCTGGAATTGGCGGCATTCAGCAAATTCTCGTAGGCAATGCCGTAGTCGACACTGACCTTCGATCCAAGCTCAGCCGTAATCGGCGCGATCAACGGAGCGAGCGCGTCGTCGTCCGAGATCACCGCGAGATCGGAAAAGCGAACGGCATGACCGTCCGCATCGACCTGAATTCCGCCGGTGAGATAAATCCATTTACCATCGGCCGGATCCGTCTCGGAAGCTTTCGCTATGCGCAAACCAAGCACCAGCTTGCCGGATGACGGGTAGACGTCGATGTCACGGACTGAGACGCCTTGCACCGCCGGCATCGCCGCGACCGCCTGCTTCAGCCTGTCCCTTATCGTGTCGTAGCCGATCTTGACCGGAAGAATGACGTCGAACGTGCCAGGTTCATCGACGTCGTGGCCCAGGGGCGGCAGCGGCGTGGCCGTGACTGGCGACGGAGGCTGGCCGACAACGGTCGTCGCAGCGCCGGTCAGTTCGAGCGATCCCCGCAAGACCTTTGCATCGGCACGGACACCGGCGAAAGCGGCGTTCTGCGGCGCGAGTTGCAGCCATATGGCGGGTTGATCGGAAAGCTGGATCGGCTCGAATGCGTGCCGCCAGGCGACTGCCGCCTTGTCGCGGAGATTGAGGCGGCCCGCAGCCGCTCGTGCGCGCGACCTGACGATACGAAGCTGAGCCTGGATGCGAGGTTCGGCGTACTTCGCCAGCGGGATCTCACGACCCATCACATGAAGCACGGGTGGCTCGCTCCAGCGAAAGCCGTCGCCGACGTTCAGGTCGAGCGACCAGTCGCGACCGAGCCGAGGATGCGCCTCGGCCTCGATCGTCGCGCTGGCCTCTGTCTCTCCATGAATGCGCGAGGTGATCCTGTTCGCGCCTTGCCCTTCGATCACGCCATGGATCGGGACCGAACCATAGATGTGGTCGCCGCGACCATACAGCGAGACCGACCCTGACCGCTCGACATAGCCCCAGACGTCGCAATTGGCGTTGACCCGCAAGAACAGCACGCGCTTGTGCACGCAGCTGATCTTTTCGTTGACGCTCGCGAGACGGCGGGGAATGTCTCTTTCGATGTCGGCGGCGAGCGTACGCAGATCAAATTCGATACTCGCCGAGATGCGGGAATCCGTGCTGAACGGCATCATGGTGTCGGGAACCAGCGGCGGTTTCTCGGCAGCCGACGCCGCACAAGTCGATCCAATGAGAACGACGGCAGCGAGCGCTGCGCCGATGCAACGCCGGATCGGATGGCAGTAGATCTTATGGTGCGGTTTCATGACTGGTCTCGATCTTCAGGTCGCGAAATTCATGGGAAACAATCCCCCCGAACAGCGCCGCGACGGGCGGAGAGCACGCCGGGCACGAAGCGCGACGTTAGTCTCTGCCGCTGTCGGGCGGAAACTTCAGCCCGGTCGTCGCAGAAACCGGCTTGCCGCAATCGCTTGGCACAGGCCTGTCCGCGAAGCGATCCATCATCCAGCTGACCGCGGTATCAGCACTGTCCCGCGCGATGAGACCGTGTCCGACGCCTAGAACCCACATCATGGCGACCTTGCCGCCGGCCTCGCATTGCCGCTGGAAGTACGCCCGAGTCACCTCGGGGCGGACGATATTGTCGGCGGTGCCCTGCGCCAGAAAAAGCGGAATCTGCGGCGACAAGGCACCCGGCGTATTGCGGACGGCCAGCGAGCGCCATGGCTCGACGGTAGCAATGCTGGGGACCGAGAGGAAGGTCTGCTCAAGCGGCTTTTCGGTCCGCCGCCGCTCCAGGAGGTCGAAGATCGACTCGATGCACTCGGTCGACAGCCGGTCGACAGTCGGCATCGCCTGAGGCAACACGACCTTATCGATCGGCGCTCCATACACACGTGACCATGACCACAGGGTCATTGCCGTCAGGTTCTTGCCACCGGACGTCTTGAAATCGTCGTCCATCAGGGTCACGAGCGATGTCGCCGGCGCCGCCGCGGCGACCCCGACCAGGCGTAACTCCGGAGCATAGGTTTTGGCGATCAGCCCGGTATAGAGCGATGCCTGCCCACCCTGCGAATGTCCCCACACGGCGAAGCGATTACCTTCGCCGACACCGGGCAGATTGCGCGCAGCGCGCACGGAATCGATCACCGCCCGCGCTTCACTGTCGCCGACGAGATAAGGATGCGGGCCAACCGTCCCGAGGCCGGGATAATCGGTCGCCGCAACCACGGCACCCTGCTCGATGAGCCGGCGCAGACCCGCCATCTGCTGGAATGCGAAGATTGCGAGCGACGGCGCGCAACGGGGCACCACGCCGGTGGTCGGATGCGCCCAGGCCACGATCGGCCGGCCACCGGCGGGCGCCGGACCGGGCGGGACCACGATGATGCCGGATACCGCAATCGGCTCGCCGTGCATGCCGGCCGAACGATACAGCACCCGGTAGGCTTGGGCGCCTGCCGGTGCGAACATCATGGGTTCGGAGCGGATCAGGCTGCCGGGCGGTCCGGCAAGCTCCCGAGCGGATGCTTCATAGAATGCGGTTTGCGCCCGTGCCGGCGCCGCCGGACACGATAGCACCGCCGCACCAAGCAGCGCGCCGAACCAGCGGGCCAGTTGCGGCGCGTCAGCGCGGGGTTTCTTTGGAACCTTCATGGTAGCCTCACGCTGGATCAATCGATGGAAGAAGGCGCACGCCCCCGCAACATCGCCGACGTGCCTATCGATAAGCGGGCCCGGCGCCTATCGTCGGATCGGATGCACGCTGTCTGTTCGTCGCTGTCCTGTTCGACATGGCCAGAACATGACCTCGTGGCACGGCCCGCTCAGGCCTGCGGCGTCGTCGCGAAGGCACGCGACGATCGCATCGACATCCGGGATGTAACTGCCGCACAGCTTGAAGACGTCGGGCCGGCATGGATTCTGTCGTTGCATTGTGCCTTGGGCGAATTCGTCCCGCGCCGATTGAGATCATCGCCAACGTGAAAGAAATACTTTTGATCAATCGTGGTAGCATGGTCCAATCTCCCATGACGATTGAATTCAGATGGCAATATTTCAGAGAGGGAGGACGCCCTCACTTGAATAGGGTATTTGACAGGCTCAGATCACTTCATATGCAAAAAGGGTCGCCACCAACGTGATTCCGATCAGGCCGCAAAAGAAAATCATGTCGGCGATCTGTTCGATCCAAACGCTAAGTTCAGCGCGGTTGGACCAGCGGATCGAAAGATAAGACGTCAGGGCGCTGGCAAGGAACGTCACTGCCGCGATCGCCGCATATTCATCGACATCCGACGGCCCGTACTTCGCTTCCGCGAGCTTGACCAGTCCGATCAAGGTCGTACATACGCCGATCATCGTGCCGGACACCGGCAGGATGTGTGAAGCCAGGCTGTCGGCTCGCGCGCGAATCCCTATTCGTTCGGACATCGAATTCAGCTCGATTCTGCATGGTCCATGGAGCGAGAGCCGCGCGATCGGAACATCAATCGCGCGGCCGCGAATGCGTTGCCTATTGCCAGCCGCCGCCAGGGAGCCGGCCGTGATACGGCGTGTTGCGGCAATGACCCCATGGACCTCGCCAGTAGCCGGGAGGGCAGCGGTTCGCCATCCTGCGTGGGCCGTAATAGCCGCCCGGATAGGGGCCGTTGCCGAACCAGTGGCAGGCGCCGCCCGGTCCACGGTATCGGTCAGCACCGCAGCCGTCTCGCGCGGCTGCAGGCGGTGCGGCGGTGAGTGCGGCCGCGATGATGACCGCCATCATCGCCGCGGCACGGAAGAAGGTTTTGGACATAGAAGTTCTCTCCCTTGTTTCAACTAAGGACCGTCTAAAATCCCGAGATCGTGCGCTGGCGGTGCGCGCCGAGCACATCCCGTTCATCCCCCGATGCCGAGAGGTTCGGCCCATCGATGGAAATCTTGATTGCGGCAGCCGTAGCCGGACGCACCGCAGACCACGACGACGCGATAGACGACGTTGGACATCGAGGGCGCTTTCAAAAGCGAAGGATAATTCCTGTGAACGCAACGGAAGGCTGCACGGCTCGAGGCCGTACAACGGCCAGCTAGCTCCGATAAAGCGACTCGACGTTTTCATGGAGTTTCTGCGCAAGCGGCGAAGCCGCATAGGGATCTGTCACAACCTCGATATAGACGCCGCTCTCGGCCTTGCGCGCGCGATCGAGGGCGTGGTCGAACTCCTCGCAGGTCGTGACGCGCGCCGTAAACCAACCGTCACAACCGAGCGCATGCGGCAGCTCGGCATAGCGCCACCGGGCCAGGTCGTTATAGGTGATCTCCGGACGTTCGCAGAGCAGCCGCTCAATCAGGTAGCCGCCATTGTTGAGCACGAAGACCACGGGCTTCAAGCCCATCCGGCCGAACAGTCCGACTTCCTGTGCGGTCAGCTGATGCGAGCCCTCGCCCGTGAAGAGCACAACGCGCCGGTCAGGCGCAGCGGCGGCTGCGCCGACGGCGGCCGGCGTCGCCCAGCCAATCGAGCCCCACAATGTCTGATTGTGGAATACCGCGCCCTTTGGCATCGGCGCGAAACCGAGTCCCATCGATGCAGTCCCCGTCTCGGCCACGACGATGTCGCCCGATCTGAGAAACGCGGCCCAGCGCGGGTAAAGCGCCTTCGCCGTGATCGGCTCGGCGCCGCTGCCCTGCTTTTTGTCAAAAGATCGAGCCCGAATTCTCGGCCAGTCACGCCAGGCCAGCTTGCTTGCCAACGCCTTGAGCACATCGCGAATCCCGACATTCGCGTAGGTCTTTCCGCCGACATGCACATGATGATGACCGATGGCAGCAGTTTTGTCCAGATCGAGGCGAGCCGTGAAAGCGCCGGTATTGAAATCGGATGCCAGTGCGCCGACCGTCAGAACGACATCCCGGCTCTCCACGAAGGCCCGCACCTCTTCGCTCATGATCGCGCCATCATACATCCCGACGAAGAGTGGCTGCTGCTCGTCGAGCACCGCCTTGTCCATGAACATGGTCGCGAACGGAAGGCCGGCCTTGTCGATAATTTCCTGCATTTCCATTTGAACGCCGTTGCGCGCGACCAGAATGCCGGGCAGCACGCAGGCGGTCCGCGCCTTGTCCAAGAGCGCGGCGATCGCTGTGGTCGCCGCATCCAGCGCCGGCTCATTGCTTGCGGGGGCTGGAATTGCGCCGCTTGAACCGAGCACGGGCTGATTGGCGTAGTCCGCCGGGAACGCCATGTAGACCGGCCTGCGATGGAAAAGCGCTTCGGCGATCAGCCGCTCGGTCTCATAGGCGACGTTTTGAGGCGTCATGACCGCAGAGGCACATACGAGCGGCTCGGTCATGCGGCGAAACAGGTCATACTCGCCATTTCCCAACGTATGATGCACGATGGCTCGCGAGGCCTGGGTCGCCATTCCCGGCATGCCGACCAGATGAAAGATCGGCAGGTGTTCGGCATAAGCGCCGGCTATTCCATTGATCGCGCTGAGTTCGCCGACCCCGTAGGTCGTGCACAGGGCGGCCATTCCTTTGACGCGGGCATAGCCATCTGCTGCATAGGCCGCGTTGAGCTCGTTTGAGCAGCCGATCCAGCGCATGGCTGAATCGTTGCAGATGGCGTCGTTGATGGGAAATGCATAATCGCCGGGAACACCGAAGACGTCGGTGATGCCGATCTCCTTCAGGCGTTCGAGCACATGCCGGATTACAGTAACGGCCATTGCAATCTCCAATCGGACAACTGTCTCAATATCGGCCTCGCGCCGCGCGCTGGACCGGCTTCATCGTGGCGCGGCAAAGGAATTCGCGAAGGACGTTTTCGGCTCAGAGCGAGGACGTCTGGCAAGCGCCCGGGCATAGACAGGCACCGCGAGATTTTCGATCGCCGACTGCTGCTGCGCGCCGAACACGTCGCGTTCATCGGGCGAGCTCGAAATATTTGGCCGGTCGATCGTGATTTTGATGGCGTTGCACGTATCGACGAAGAAGGCGCCAACAACGCGGTCCGGCGGCACGCCGAGAATATGTCCGACATTTTCCCGCGTGAACACGTTCGAACTTAACGCTATCTCGTAGTTCTCGGCCGAGGTGAAGATGATATCGAAAGTCAGCCTGTTGATGCCGGCATCCTTGGAGCGAATCACAACCGCCATGTCGAGCAGCCGATGTTCGCCGACCTGGTGGTCCGAGACCGATACGGGCTGTATGAGCGATAGCGTGCGATCGTCCAAATTACCGGGGTACCCGGTACCGCCGATGTCGAAATACTCGGGACGCGCTGTCCCGGTCCGCGTCCAGTCCGCTCCTTTCGCGTCATAATAGGCGATCGGGAACATGATCTTCTTGATGACATCCTCGTTCTGCAGGAGATGGTAGAGCGTCCACTCGTAGGCGTCGGCCGCGTCAAGCCCGACCAGCGAGCCTGATTTTGGCGTGACGAGACTGGTGATCCGCGCGACCTCGGCGGCATGACGCGCCGCAAGCGAGGCTTCGTCCCGATCGATGGTGCGCACGAGAACCGCGGGAGCCGTCTCGTCTGCGTCGATGATGCGGTAAGTCGCATCCTTCAGCGCCGCTGGAAACTCGGATTCGATCAGATTGATAACTGCCATCTTGATCTTGTCGTAGTTGGCGAAGAACACCGGATCCCGCGTGCCGCTGGGAACGATGGCGCCGAACTGTCCGTTGGGCCTGCGGAAACTGACCAGGTTGGGGGAGAGCGGATAGGCGATATTGCCAGCCGTCGCTTTTCGCCCGGGATAGCCGTAATGAATCAGGTAGTGGGTGAGCAGGCTCGCCAGCAGCACCGCCGCCTCCTCGGACCTCGCGGTGGTCTCGATGATGATGCCGAGTTCGCGCTGACCGGCGGCAACCGGCCTGGACTGGACGCCATTGCGGCCATAGACCAGCACATCGGCCGGCAGCTTTGGCAGATCGGCGGCGTCGATGTGAAGCAGCGACACCTTGCGCGCGCCGAGCCGCCGGGCGCCTTCGAGCTTGATACTCAAGGGCCATGGCTTTCCGGCGCGAACGAACCGGCTATCGCGGATGCCAGCCGTACGTGCATCGGGAGCGAAGAACGTCGTCTTTTCCATCGCCAGAACGCCCTCGGGATAGAACTGAAGCTGCGGATGGCTCTCCTCGTAGAGCGAATGGGCGGCGATGGAATACGAAGTGCAGCGGCGCGCGGGATTGGGAGCGACGAACAGCGCCGAGTTATCGTCGTAGATCTCGGCGACCAGACAGTCCGATGGCGAACCCGGATCGCAAGCCAGGGCGCCGCATTCCAGGACGTGGCCGACATGATAGGCAAGACCGGCATCGATGCCCCGCCGGATCATATCCGAGGCGAACAATGCGACGTCGCACGAGCGCCCGGCGAAAATATATTGCGCACCGCTCCGGAGCGCGGTGACCAGCGGATGGATTCCCATCTGTCCGACGATCGTGCTTTCGCGCAGCGCCTCCTCGTCCAACTCGGGGCCCAGGCCGGTGGAGCGCAGCGCGTCCGCCTTGAGCTCACGGATGACGATTTCGGGATCCAGCTCGGCGCTGATGACGGCGACCTTGGCGTTGACAATTCCAAGCTCGGCGAAAACCTCCTTGGCGACATCGAGCATGTAGTCGAGGTTGCGATCGCCACCGGCCATGCCGCAGCTTCCCAGAATGACAGGAACGCCAAGCCGGTTGCCGGCTTCGGCCATGTGCCGATAATCGAGCTTCACGGCGTCGCGCTCGAAATATTCGGAGCCGGTGCCGAGATAATAGGGGCCGGCGTCCATCGAGCCTGCGTCGGAAATGATCGCGTCGACGCGCCCCTTCAGCGCCAGGTCCAGCGATTCTTTCGGGTATCCGTAGCCGAGCGCGCCACAAGCAGACACCACACGATAAACGAGGTTCGCCATTGCTTCGATCCTTCAACGCCGGTCAATCCAACGACCGTGTTTTCATTGATCGGAAAGAAGCCCGAACTCCGTCGGCCGCACAAATACTGTCTCGCTATACGGCCATATCCGCTTCCAATAGCTGGTGCAGTGGTTCAAAAGTTCGCTTCAGTTCTCCGGCGAGTCCTTCAAGCGAACTTCTGATCCTAAACCATACTAGAGCGGGTTCGCTGATTTCCGATTCAGGACGGGATTCACAAATCGCGCGAATGATGCGAGTCTTTTGTCGTGATAGCGACGGGGGCGAAGCATGGCGCGAGCCTACAGCCAGGATTTGCGTGATCGCGTAATCGACGCCGCGTTGTCTGGCGCGTCTGCACGACAGGCTGCAGCCCGTTTCGGGATTGGCGAGGCCACGGCGATCGTGTGGGTTCGCAGGGCCCGCGAGGCCGGCGACCGTTCGGCGCACAAGCAAGGCCAGCCACGTCGCTCGAAACTCGATCCGCACCGCGGTTATCTTCTCGGGCTGATCGCGGAAACGCCGGACCTGACGATCAGCGAGCTGCTGGAGCGGCTTCTGGCCGAACGCAGCGTATGTGCCAGCCGGGCGACGCTATGGACCTTCCTCGACCGCTGCGGACTGTTTGGTCCCGGCATTTGCTGGAGCGGATTGAAGATGAACGGTTCGGGCAGTGAGGTCCATGCCTTGCAGATGAACTCGTAGGGTGTGAGCCCCTTGAGGGTC
>NZ_MKSM01000015.1 GCF_001897285.1 Nitrobacter sp. 62-23 | reverse complement strand
CTTCAGGCGGTTGTTGCGGTTGATGACGCGGCGGTACAGGTCGTTGAGGTCGGAGGTGGCGAAGCGGCCGCCATCGAGCGGCACCAGCGGCCGCAGGTCCGGCGGAATCACCGGCACCACGGTGAGGATCATCCACTCCGGCTTGTTGCCGGAGAAGCGGAAAGCCTCGACGATTTTCAACCGCTTGGCGAGCTTCTTGTGGCGGATATCGGACTCCGTCGCCTGCATCTCGGCGCGCAGTTCCGTTTCCAGCTTTTCGAGCTCAAGCCCCTTCAGCAGTTCGCGGATCGCTTCGGCGCCGATCATGGCGGTGAAGCTGTCCTGGCCGTATTCGTCCTGCGCGCGGAGGTATTCCTCTTCCGACAGCAACTGCCGGTCCTTGAGCGCGGTGAGACCCGGCTCGAGAACGACGTAATATTCGAAATAGAGGATCCGCTCGAGGTCCTTCAGCGTCATGTCGAGCAGAAGGCCAATGCGCGAGGGCAGCGACTTCAGGAACCAGATATGGGCAACCGGCGCGGCCAGCTCGATATGGCCCATGCGCTCGCGCCGCACGCGCGACAGCGTCACCTCCACCGAGCATTTCTCGCAGATGATGCCCTTGTACTTCATGCGCTTGTACTTGCCGCACAGGCACTCGTAGTCCTTGATCGGCCCGAAGATGCGGGCGCAAAACAGGCCGTCACGCTCCGGCTTGAAGGTGCGGTAGTTGATGGTCTCCGGCTTCTTGATCTCGCCGTAGGACCACGACAGAATCTTCTCCGGCGACGCGATCGAAATCCGGATCTGGTCGAAGACCTGAGCCGGGGTCGTCGGGTTGAAAAGATTCATGATCTCTTGGTTCATGGTGTTCTCCTTGACCGCAAAAACGGTCGTCAGAATTTCGGTTCGTCATGCCCGGCCGTGCGCTGGGCATCCACGTCTTCAAGCCGGATAGTCAGCGAAGACGTGGACGGCCGGACGAGCCCGGCCATGACAGCGGCCCGAGTGCGCGTTACTCCGCCGCCTCCGCAGGTGTCGCGCCGCCGATCTTGGAATTGTGCAGATCGACATTGAGGCCCAGCGAGCGCATTTCCTTGACCAGCACGTTGAACGATTCCGGAATGCCGGCCTCGAAGGTGTCGTCGCCGCGCACGATCGCCTCGTAGACCTTGGTGCGGCCCGCGACGTCGTCCGACTTCACCGTCAGCATTTCCTGAAGCGTGTACGCCGCGCCGTAAGCCTCCAGCGCCCACACCTCCATTTCGCCGAAACGCTGTCCGCCGAACTGCGCCTTGCCGCCCAGCGGCTGCTGGGTGACGAGCGAGTAAGGTCCGATCGAGCGGGCGTGGATCTTGTCGTCCACGAGGTGGTGCAGCTTGAGCATGTAGATGTAGCCCACCGTCACCTTGCGATCGAACGGGTCACCGGTCCGCCCGTCATAGACGGTGGACTGGCCCGACTTGTCCATGCCCGCCAGTTCGAGCATCTGCTCGATGTCGGTTTCCTTGGCGCCATCGAACACCGGCGTCGCGATCGGCACGCCGCGGCTGAGATTGCGGCCGAGTTCGACGAGCTCATGATCGTTGAGCGACTTGATGGTCTCGTTGTCGCCATAGACCTTCTTGAGCGTCTCCTTCAGCGGCTTGGTTTCCTGCTTCGCGCTGGCGAGATAGGCATCAACGGCCTGCCCGATCCGCCTGCCGAGGCCCGCGCAGGCCCAGCCAAGATGGGTTTCGAGAATCTGGCCGACGTTCATGCGCGAAGGCACGCCGAGCGGGTTGAGCACGATATCGGCATGGGTGCCGTCCTCGAGGAACGGCATGTCCTCGATCGGAACGATCTTCGACACCACGCCCTTGTTGCCGTGGCGGCCCGCCATCTTGTCGCCGGGCTGGATCTTGCGCTTCACCGCGACGAAGACCTTGACCATCTTCATCACGCCGGGCGGCAGTTCGTCGCCGCGCTGCAGCTTCTCGACCTTGTCGAGGAAGCGCTGTTCAAGGCCCTTCTTCGACTCGTCGTACTGCTTGCGCATGGCCTCGATCTCGGCCATCAGCTTGTCGTTCGGCGAGGCGAACAGCCACCACTGCGACTTCGGATATTCCTCGAGCACCGAGCGGGTGATCTTGGTGTCCTTCTTGAAGCCCTTCGGTCCGGCGATGCCCTGGCGGTTTTCGAGCAGGTCGGCGAGACGGCCGTAGACGTTGCGGTCGAGAATCGCCTGCTCGTCGTCGCGGTCCTTGGCGAGGCGCTCGATTTCCTCGCGCTCGATGGCGAGCGCACGCTCGTCCTTGTCGACGCCGTGGCGGTTGAACACGCGCACCTCGACGATCGTGCCCTGCACCCCCGGAGGCACGCGCAAGGAGGTGTCGCGGACGTCGGACGCCTTCTCGCCGAAGATCGCGCGGAGCAACTTTTCTTCCGGCGTCATCGGGCTTTCGCCCTTCGGCGTGATCTTGCCGACCAGGATGTCGCCGGCGCGCACTTCCGCGCCGATGTAGACGATGCCGGCTTCGTCGAGGTTCTTCAGCGCCTCTTCCGAGACGTTCGGAATGTCGCGGGTGATTTCCTCGGGCCCCAGCTTGGTGTCGCGGGCCATCACCTCGAATTCCTCGATGTGGATCGAGGTGAAGACGTCCTCCTTGACGATCCGCTCGGAGAGCAGGATCGAGTCCTCGAAGTTGTAGCCGTTCCACGGCATGAACGCGACCAGCACGTTGCGGCCGAGCGCGAGTTCGCCGAGATCGGTCGACGGACCGTCGGCGATGATGTCGCCTTTCCTGACGATGTCGCCGACCTTCACCAGCGGACGCTGGTTGATGCAGGTCGACTGGTTCGAGCGCTGGTACTTCATCAGCCGGTAGATATCGACGCCCGACTTGGTCGGATCGAGATCCTCGGTGGCGCGGATGACGACGCGGGTGGCGTCGATCTGGTCGATCACGCCAGAGCGGCGCGCCGCGATCGCAGCGCCCGAGTCGCGGGCGACTACGCCTTCCATGCCGGTGCCGACGAACGGCGCCTCGGCGCGCACCAACGGCACCGCCTGACGCTGCATGTTCGAGCCCATCAGCGCGCGGTTGGCGTCGTCGTTCTCCAGGAACGGGATCAGCGCCGCGGCGACCGAGACGAGCTGCTTCGGCGACACGTCCATGAAATCGACCTTGTCCGGCGTCACCGGCAGCACCTCGCCGGCATGACGGCAGACCACGAGGTCCTCGGTGAAGCGGCCACGGTTGTCGAGCGGCAGGTTGGCCTGCGCGACGTGATAGCGGCCCTCCTCCATCGCGGAGAGATAGACCACCTCGTCGGTGACGCGGCCGTCCTTCACCTTGCGATAGGGCGTCTCGACGAAACCGTATTTGTTGACGCGCGCGAACGTCGCCAGCGAGTTGATCAGGCCGATGTTCGGACCTTCCGGCGTCTCGATCGGACAGATCCGGCCGTAATGCGTCGGATGCACGTCGCGCACCTCGAAGCCGGCACGCTCGCGGGTCAGGCCGCCCGGTCCGAGCGCGGAGAGGCGGCGCTTGTGGGTGATCTCGGACAGCGGGTTGGTCTGGTCCATGAACTGCGAGAGCTGCGAGGAGCCGAAGAACTCGCGCACGGCTGCCGCCGCGGGCTTGGCGTTGATCAGGTCCTGCGGCATCACGGTATCGATGTCGACCGAGGACATGCGTTCCTTGATGGCGCGCTCCATGCGCAACAGGCCGATACGGTACTGGTTTTCCATCAGCTCGCCGACCGAACGCACGCGGCGGTTGCCGAGATGGTCGATGTCATCGATCTCGCCCTTGCCGTCGCGCAGGTCCACCAGCGTCTTGATGACGGCCAGAATGTCTTCCTTGCGCAGCGTGCGATAGGTATCCGGCGCATCGAGGTCGAGGCGCATGTTCATCTTGACGCGACCGACAGCGGACAGGTCATAGCGCTCGCTGTCGAAGAACAGCGACTGGAACATGTTCTGCGCCGAATCCAGCGTCGGCGGCTCGCCCGGGCGCATCACCCGGTAGATGTCGAAC
>NZ_MKSM01000014.1 GCF_001897285.1 Nitrobacter sp. 62-23 | reverse complement strand
TCGAGATCATCATCGACGCCGCCTCGACGCTCTATGACTTCAAGTCGATGCAGCGCCTCGCCGAAGGCGTCCTGACCCAGATCGCATCGCTGTTGAACGTCGATTGCGCCGGGATTCTGGTGCTGCGCGACGGCGGCGCGGTCAACAATGATTTTTCAGTGCTGGCGGGATCGGGCTGTTACAGCGGCCTCATCGGATCCGCGGGGCAGGCATCGCTCGATTCCGATCTCAAACAGACCGTCGAAGCCGCCTTCAGGCGGCGCAAGCACGAATTCGTCGATCACCGTTCGGTGCTTTATATTCGCACCGGCAGCGGCCGCGAGGTCGTGATCCTGCTGCAGGCCGAGCGCGACCTGTCGGATACCGACCGCTCGCTGGTCGAAATCTTCGGCAGCCGGCTGTCGATCGCATTCGACAACGTGATCCTCTACCAGCAATTGCAGGACGCCAACGCCCAGCTCGAAGACCGGGTCGCACAGCGCACCCGTGCATTGATGCAGGCCAATCGCAGGCTGTCCGCGCAATGGCTGCGGCTGCAGCGGGCCAATGGATTCAAGAACGAAATTCTTGGCACCGTCGCCCACGACCTGAAAAACCCCCTTGGCGTCATCCTGGGCCGCACCGAAATGCTTGTCGAACTGATCGGCACGGCTTCGTCCGGGGATACCGTCACCTCGCAGGTGGATCATATCCGTGATGCGACCAGGCGTCTGATTACGATGGTCGACCATCTGATCTCCGACGCCATGGCCGACGCCTTCGATATCACCATCCGCCGCGAGCCGGTCGATGTCGCGGCGCTGGTCGCCGAGGTGGCCGAAGCCAACCGGCCATCCGCGGTGGGCAAACAGCAGACCATTATCGTCTCGGCGCCGGCCGGACGCATCACGATGTGCGATCAGGACCGCATGCGCGAGGCGATCGACAATCTCGTCAGCAACGCCATCAAGTACAGCCCGGTCGGCGGCAAGATCACGCTGCTGGTCGATCACGACGCGGAACATACCATCATCCGCATCACCGACGAGGGCGCCGGCCTGTCGCCGGAAGATCTGGGGCGACTGTTCGGCCGCTTCCAGCGGTTGTCCGCAAAACCTACCGCCGGCGAGAGCTCGACCGGCCTCGGCCTGTCGATCGTCAAGCGGATCGTCGAGATGCATGACGGCCGGATCAACGCCGACAGCGGCGGCCCCGGACAGGGATCGACCTTCACCATTATCCTGCCCACGACGGCCTGACATGAACCGGAATCCGCATATCATCGTCGTCGATGACGAGGCGCCCGCGCGTGAAATGGTCGGCGACTATCTCAGGATGCACGGCTTCGTCATCACGCTGTGCGATGGCGGCAAGAGCCTGCGCGAGGCGATCGGCGCCGGTACTCCCGATCTCGTCGTGCTCGACCTGAACATGCCGGAAGAAGACGGCCTTTCGATCATTCGCGACCTCAAGAGCCATACCAACGTGCCGGTGATCATGCTGACCGCGACAGCCAGCCCGATCGATCGCGTGGTCGGCATCGAACTCGGCGCCGACGACTACGTGGCAAAACCCTGTGAACTGCGCGAACTGATGGCGCGCATCCGCTCGGTCCTGCGGCGGAGCGCGCCGAAGACGGCAGCGCCGCCGCCGACCGCCACCGCCGCCAGGCCAGCGGCCGGGCAAAGCGTCCGCTTCGGCACCAAATGGCTCGATCTCGACGCCCAGGCCCTGCGCGACGACGAAGGTAACGAACATCCGCTTACCGCGTCGGAATTCAGCCTGCTGAAAGTTTTCGCCGCCAACCCCAAGCGGGTCCTGTCCCGAGAGCGGCTACTGGAACTGGCCAACGCCCGCGACAGCGAAGCCTTCGACCGCGCGATCGATCTGCGCATCATGCGGATCCGGCGCAAGATCGAGCCCGACCCCGCGAAACCGACGGTGATCCGGACCATCCGGGGAGGTGGCTACCTGTTTTCGCCCTCCGGCAGCGACAAAATGTAGGCCGCCCGCGGCGGATGGCCAGTCTCAACAGGACACTTCCGCGCGCTTCCAAGCCGGTCTCTACGGCTAAAGTCTAATGACGTTGCAAATGACCGGAGCGTTTTCCGGCCATGGCATTGTCGAGTATGGCATGTTCTCCAGCCTGCCCCGGGGAAAGACACCGGCTGGCGTGAAGAACTTGCTTTCGATCAATAGCTTGCTCGTATTGCTGACACAAAACCAGTCTCCGCCTTTGCGGAATAGGTGCTGGGTTTTTCCGCCAAATGTTTCATCGCCTGCGAGGGGACGAAACAATTTCCTTTCTCACGAAACCATTTTCCGTTTGTCGTGCAGACGTCCTGAAACCGCGGCTGTCTAAAAGTCTGCCCAACAATAAAGGGGAGCCGTCATGCAAAACGTCATTGCAATTAACGCAGCCGCCCGCCAGGGCATTATCGCTGCCCAGGCGACCTCGGACGAGATGCTGCTTGAGCAGATTGCCGACGGCGACCGCACGGCGATGCATACGCTCTATCTGCGTCACAACGTGCGGGTCTATCGTTTCGTGCTGCGCAGCCTCCGCGACCCGATTGCGGCGGAAGACGTCGTCAGCCAGGTGTTTCTGGACGTCTGGCGGACCGCCGCCCAGTTCGAAGGCCGTTCGCGGGTGTCGACCTGGCTGCTCTCGATCGCGCGCTTCAAGGCGCTGACCGCGATGCGCCAGCGCTGCCACGAGGATATCGACCAGGAGAATATCCGCGAGATCGCCGATGCCGCCGACACGCCGGAGACCTCGCTTGATCGCAGCAATGTCAGGGCTATTCTGCGCGCCTGCATCGCCAAACTGTCGCCCGCCCATCGCGAGATCATCAACCTCGTCTACTATCATGAGAAAACGGTCGAAGAAGCCGGCGAGATCATCGGTATTCCGCAGAGCACCGTGAAGACCCGCATGTTCTATGCCCGCAAACAGCTCGCCGCGCTTCTCAAAGACGCCGGCGTCGCAACAATCGCAGCCTGACCCGGCGGTCCATTCGGACTGCCGGCTCATCTCCCGGTGGCCGGGAGGACGTCACCCCGGGCCGACCGTCGCTTCCCACCGCCGCAACAGGCCGTCAATGAAGCGATGAGCCCGAGTTTGTCGCGTGGGGCGATCCGGCGACGCTCTCCCGTATCACGGCTTCGTTTCCTGAAAACTCCGGAATTTCCGGCCGAAGCCACGATCGCTTGCCATCGCGCCGCCGCTGATATTTTATGCTGCACACGATTGAGGGGGATGCGGGGCGGGCATCTGCCGCCATTCCAGCGAGGAGATAAACGATGACCGGGTTCCGCGACCTGACCCTGGCGGTTTCCGCTGTGGCCTGCCTGCTGCTTTCGGCGACGCACGGCTTTGCGCAGCAGCCGCGCCCCGATGTCGGCGACGAACCCGGTCTGATCGCCGACGATTCGTTCCAGCTCGACCCGGAATACCGCAAGCAGGTGGTGCTCTACCGGACCACCGAGCCGCCCGGCACCATCATTATCCAAACCGCGGAACGCCATCTTTATCTCATCCAGGGCAACGGTCGCGCGATCCGTTACGGCATCGGCGTCGGGCGCGAAGGTTTTCAGTGGCAGGGTATTCTCAACATCACGCGCAAGGCGGAATGGCCGGACTGGACCCCGCCGCCGGAAATGATCGCGCGGCAGCCCTACCTGCCGCGCTTCATGGCGGGAGGCCCCGGCAACCCGCTCGGCGCGCGCGCGATGTATCTTGGCACGACGGTGTACCGCATCCATGGCACCAACCGTCCCGATACGATCGGCACCGCGATCTCCTCGGGCTGCTTCCGTCTGGTCAATGCCGATGTCGCCGATCTCTATGAGCGCGTCGCGGTCGGCACGCGCGTGATCGTGCGGCAGAAACCCAAGCTTTAACTCCGCGAACTTCGCGGCACGTCATTCGCGCCAGATCGATATTTTGCCGAAATTGCGAGAGGACTATCCATGCGGACATTCCGAAGCGGTCTCTTGATAGGGCTCGCCGTCGCCGTCGCCGTAGCGGCCGCCGCCATCACCTACGAGCGCTACGACACCAAGACGCTGAAACGCACACTGCGACGCGACGCCGTGCTGTGCGGGGTCAACACCGGGCTGCCCGGCTTCTCGAATTCGGATGAAAAAGGCAACTGGTCCGGCTTCGATGTCGATTTCTGTCGCGCCGTCGCCGCCGCGATCTTCGACGATCCGACCAAGGTGAAGTTCGTCCCGCTCGACGCCAACGAGCGGTTCAAGGAGTTGCAGAGCCGAAAGGTCGACATCCTGGCGCGCAACACGACGTGGAGTATGTCGCGCGAGACCAACTATGACCTTTATTTCCCGGCGGTTGCCTATTACGACGGCGAGGGCTTCATGGTGCGCGCCTCGCGCAAGGCCAACTCGGTGCTCGACCTCGGCAACACGAAAATCTGCGTGCAGGACGGCACGACCACGAGACTCAACCTCGCCGACTATTTCAAGGCCAACAACCTGACCTACGAGGAGATCAAGTTCGGGAAGCTGGAAGACATGCTGAAGGCCTATGACGAGGGCCAATGCGATGTGGCGACCTCCGACGTTGCCCAGCTCTACGCCCTTCGGCTGCGGCTGAGCAAACCGAGCGAGAGCGTCATCCTGCCCGACGTGATCTCGAAGGAGCCGCTGGCGCCGGTTGTCCGTCAGCGCGACGACGACTGGATGATGATCGTCAAATGGACGCTCTACGCGATGATCAACGCCGAGGAACTCGGCGTCACCTCGAAAAACATCGACGAGGCGATGAAGTCCAAGAAGCCCGACGTGATGCGTCTGGTCGGCACCGAAGGGGAATACGGCGAGGATCTCGGGCTGACCAAGGACTGGGCCGCTCGCATCATCCGTCACGTCGGCAACTACGGCGAGGTCTATGATCGTAACGTGGGCGCCGATTCGAAGCTGAAGATTCCGCGCGGCCTCAACCAGCTCTGGAATGCCGGCGGCATCATGTACGCCCCGCCGCTGAGATGAGCGGCGCGCGAGGCGCCGGCGGCATCGATGTCGCAGGCCACCTTGATCATGAACTGATGCTTTCACAAATAACGGGGGAGCGCCGGGTCGCTCCCGGTGAAGGCTTGAATTACGGAGATGCGCCATGCCCGATGCGTCGATTCCCGTCGCCGCCGCCACCCGGATCGGGCACGTCCATCTCAAGGTCGCCGACCTCGAACGTGCGCTCGGCTTCTATTGCGGTGTGCTGGGCTTCGAACTGACGCAACGCGACGGCGATCAGGTCGCGTTCATTTCCGCCGGCGGCTACCATCATCACATCGGACTGAACACGTGGGAAAGCAAGGGCGGTTCGCCGCCCGCTCCCGGCATGACCGGGCTGTTTCACACGGCAATCCTGTACCCGACGCGCGCAGCGCTGGCCGATGCGTTGCACCGGGTTCGCAGCGCAGGTATTCCGCTCGATGGCGCCAGCGATCACGGCGTCAGCGAAGCGCTGTACCTGCGCGATCCCGACCAGAACGGCGTCGAGCTTTATTGGGACCGGCCGCAAGCGCAATGGCCACGTGATGCAGGCGGCGGTCTTGCGATGTTCACGCGCCGGCTCGATCTCGACGATCTTCTTCGCCAGCGTGAGGCCTAGACCATCCGTTCGCAATGTCAGGGCTCATTGGCCGACAAGGGCGCAATCTCATCCTGCATGTCGTTCGAATGTCAGGATCAGATTGTTGGCGGGCATCTCGACGACGTCCAATAGTTTCAGGCCGTTGCGCTGCGCCAGCGCCACCACCTCGTCGACATCGCGCACGCCCCATTCGGGATCGTTGTCGCGCAGGCTGGCGTCGAAGGCCGCATTGCTCGGCGCGGTGTGCCGGCCATCGCGCCTGAACGGTCCGTAGAGAAACAGCCGTCCGTCCGGACGCAGATAACGTGCCGCGCCCGCGATCAGGCCCTCGGCGACGCGCCACGGCGCGATATGGATCACATTGGCGCAGAATACCGCGAGCAAGGCGCCGGGTCCGCGACCGTCGCCCGCCTCGGTGAACCACTCCGGACTCGACAGGTCGATCCGCAGCGGCCGGCGGACGTTGACGAGTTGTTCGTGAGCGGTCCAGGCCGCGATGCTGCGCAGATGATTGTCGTTGAGATCGCTCGGCCACCAGGTGATGCCGGGCGTTTGCCGCGCGAAGAAAACAACGTGCTGACCCGTGCCGCTGCCGGCTTCGACCACGTCTCCGGTTTTGCCGCGCAGGAATTTTTCCAGCACCGCCCAGATCGCTTGATGGTTGCGATGGAACGCAGCCGCGTCGAGACGGTCGTCCGATTCCGCGCGCCGGCCGTTCTTGCCGAATTCGACGGTAAAACCTGTCATGGTCGGCATCCTTCCTTACATTCTGCCGGCATGAGCGCTTGTGCAAAGGCCGAGGATGTGAAAATTAAGTCCGGCGGGGGGTAATGCCCCCGTCCCGGCTCAGGCTGGACGCGATGAGGACGCAACCGCAATAATAGCCGCAGGTGCCGCCTTTGACGATGATTCCTTTGAAGAAACCCGCCCTCCTGCCTGCGCTGGCGACCGCCTTGCTGCTCGCCGTCACCGTCGCGTCTTGCCCGGCGCGCGCGCAGTCGGCTGCCGACGAAGGGCAGAAGCTCGCATTCGATCGCAACAAGGGCAACTGCCTGACCTGCCACGAAATCAAGGGCGGCAGCCAGGCCGGCAACATCGGGCCCGCCCTCGCCGGCATCAAGAGCAAATATCCGAACCGCGCCGAGCTCGTCGCGATCGTCGCTGACGAAACCAAGCGGAATCCGCTCACGGTGATGCCGCCGTTCGGCCGGAACCACATCCTGACCGACAAGGAAATCGACGCGGTCGTCGACTTCCTGCAAACGCTGTGACCGCCGGGCGCAAAGGAGACCACACATGATCCACTTATCGCCCGGCCGTGTTGATGCGACGCGGCGGTTGGTCCTGAAAGGTGGGGCGGTCGTTGCGTTGGCAGGCATCGCCGGCATCCGCTTCGGACTTGCGCCTGCACTGGCCGCCGCCAACGACGCCTATCCGGACGCCGCCTTCAAGGTCAAGGGAGCCGACGGCGCGATCCAGGCGCTCTACGGCAAGGCCGCGGAGAAATCCGACAAGGTCAGGATGGACGCGCCGGAGATCGCCGAGAACGGCGCGGTCGTTCCGGTTTCCGTCACCACGACCCTGCCCGGCGTGACGTCGATTGCGATTTTCGTTGCGGAGAATCCGAACGCGCTGGCGGCGTCCTACCGCATTCCGGCCGGCACTATGCCGAGCGTCGCCAACCGCCTGAAGATGGCCAAGACCAGCAATGTCATTGCGGTCGTGGAAGCCGGCGGCAAGCTCTATAGCGCCAGCAAGGAAATCAAGGTCACCATCGGCGGCTGCGGCGGCTAGAGCATGATCCCGAAAGCGGGAATCAGAGGACCATTAGCAAATGTAGGTTTCGAGTGGAGCGTGAATTGACATTCCCTTGCCGCTGCAAAGCGGGTAGCGAATATCAAATCCACCCCACCGGGGAGACGAAAGCTTAAGGGAAGACAGTTATGGCATCGACAATCCGCGTTCGCGCAACGTCGAGCGGCGACACCACCGAGGTCCAGGCGCTGATCCAGCATCCGATGGATTCGGGCTTCGTCAAGAATTCCGCCGGCGAACTGATCCCGCCGCACTTCATTCAGCAACTGACCTTCGAACACGGCGGAAAGCCGGTTTTCATCGCCGACTGGGGTCCGGCGGTGTCAAAGGACCCTTATGTGAAATTCAGCTTCAAGGGCGGCAAGAAGGGCGACGACCTCAAGATCAGCTGGATCGACAACAAGGGCGCTTCCGACTCCTCGACGGCTAAGATTCAGTAATGGCGGCGCGCGGCAGTCGGAGAATAGACATGCGATTGAGCTTTCGCTCGGCGGCAATGGGAGTGGTGCTGGCGGCCTTGACGTCCGCCTCCGTGCAGATGGCTCACGCCGCCGACAGCCCGAACCCGCCGGCCGACCTCAAGGCGTTCCAGAAATACTTCACCGACAAGTTTCCCAAGCTGAAGCTGAAGGATTTCGTCAACGGGCCGTACTCGATGGACAAAGGCCTGTACAAGCAGTGGAAGGAGAAGGAGGAGTTTCCTCCTTACGAATTCGCGCTCGCCGCCGGCAAGGAGATGTTCGAGAAGCCGTTCAAGAACGGCAAGACCTTCGCGGACTGTTTCCCCCATAAAGGCATCGGCATCCGGCAGAACTACCCCTATTTCGACGAGAAGCAGGGCAAGGTCGTCACGCTCGAACTCGCCGTGAACCAGTGCCTGGAAAGCAATGGCGAAAAGCCCTTGTCCTATACCAAGGACGACATGGCATCGGTGACGGCCTATATGGCATTCACCTCGCGCGGCAAGCCGTTCGACATCAAGATTCCGAAAGATCCGCGGGCGCTCGCCGCCTATGAAAACGGCAAGCGCTATTTCTATACGCGGCGCGGCCAGCTCAATTTCTCCTGCGCCACCTGCCATGTACAGACGCCGGGCAACCACATCCGGGCCGAGATCCTCGCGCCCGCGCTCGGCATTCTCAACGCGATGCCGATCTACCGCTCGGCATGGGGCGGCATGGGCACGACTAGCCGCCGCTTCACCACCTGCAACAGCCAGGTACGCGCGGTGCCGCTGACGCCGCAGGAC
>NZ_MKSM01000013.1 GCF_001897285.1 Nitrobacter sp. 62-23 | reverse complement strand
AGAAGGCCCGCAAGGTGCAGGTCTCGATCAAGGCGCTGGAAGTCGCCGAAGAGAAGGAAGCCATTGCGCAATATGGCTCATCCGACTCGGGCGCGACGCTCGGCGACATCCTCGGCACTGCGCTGAAGCAGCGCACGGACAAGTAAGCCTCAGGCTTCCTTTGCAACAATCAAGGCCCTGGTTTCGACCGGGGCCTTTTTTATTCTGCAGTGACGGTTCGGCGCAGGATGACGACCAGCGCCCGCACCGGATTGAAGCGCACCGCACCGCGCCATGATCTTGAGCGCGGGGGTCTGAGGACGTGCTTCGCGCGACAATGCTCTAACTGGCGCATTCTGATCGCAACCGCGTTTCCGCTTTTGCGAAATTCGCGTGAGGGCCGCCCACCAGCGCCAGCGCCTCGCGCAACACGTCGAGGCCGGCGCCGTCCTTCACTCCGTTTTCGGCGAGGTGTCGGCGAAACGCCCGAGCCCCCGGCATGCCATGAAAGGCGCCGACAAAATGCCGGGTGATGGCGTGCAATCGTGCGCCGCCGGCCAGTTGATCTTCGATGTAAGGCATCATGGCCTCGAGCGCGTGCTTCATCGTGGAGTGCGGCGTCGCCTCGCCAAACAGTTCGGGATCCACCTTCAGCAGACGCCATGGCTCCTGATAGGCGGCGCGTCCCAGCATGACGCCATCGACATGCGCCAAATGTTGTTTCGCTTCCGAAATGTCACCGATACCGCCGTTGATGACGACGGGCAGATCGCGCAGCGATGCCTTCAGGCGGTAAACCCTGTCATAATCGAGCGGCGGAATATCGCGATTCTCTTTCGGAGACAGTCCCTGAAGCCACGCCTTGCGCGCGTGGACGATCAGCGCATCGGCGCCGGCGGCCGTAACCTTGCGGGCGAAGATATCGAGGCCGGATTCCGTATCCTGATCGTCGATCCCGATCCGGCACTTAACGGTGACCGGTATCGACACCGCGCGTTTCATGGCGTGAACGCCTTCGGCGACCAGATCCGGCTCGGCCATCAGGCAGGCGCCGAAGCGTCCGTCCTTCACCCGGTCGGACGGACAGCCGACGTTCAGATTGATCTCGTCGTAGCCGAAATCCTCGCCGATGCGCGCAGACGCCGCGAGATCCTCCGCGCGCGATCCGCCAAGCTGAAGCGCAACAGGGTGCTCGACATCGCTGAATCCGAGCAAGCGTTTGCGCGCGCCGTGAATGATCGCACCGGTGGTCAGCATCTCCGTATAGAGTCGCGCGTTGCGCGTCAGCAGACGATGGAACACACGGCAATGCCGATCGGTCCAATCCATCATCGGGGCAACGGAGAAAATCCGGGACAAGCCCTTCTCATCCCGTCTAAATAAATCCAATTTATCCAATGGATTACTTGACATCCGGCCTGTCTCGTCCAAAATCGTGGTCGCTCGTATTTGCCTGAAACAGTGCAACAAAGTGCAACATGTATGCTACGCAGGCGTCATGTTGCACTTTTGAGGTCGGCATGGGAACCATAATCTCCAGAAAACGCAAGAAGGACGGCACCTTGGGTCACACGGCCCTCATCCGAATTAAGCGTGACGGTGTCATTGTCCATCAGGAATCTGAAACTTTCGATCGGAAGCTCGCCGCCAAAGGCTGGCTGAAGAAGCGTGAATCCGAACTGGCCGAAATGGGCTCGTTGCCCCCGCGGGCGCCTCCCGATCCGATTTTCCGTGACGTGATTACGAAATATCTCGATGAGGTGGAGGCAGTCCACTCTCTCGGCAAGACCAAGCGGCAAGTGCTCAACACGGTCAAAGCCAGCTCCCTTGGTGATCTTCCCGGCTCCGCCATCGGCAGCAAGGAACTGGTGGACTTCGCACGGGAGCGAATGACTAAGCACGGTGTCAAACCTCAGACCGTCGGCAACTACATCTCGCATATTTCGGCTGTCTTCGCCGTCGCCGAGGCGGCCTGGGGCTATCCGATCCGCTACGACGAAATCCGCAAAGCGAAGGCGGTGCTGAAGAAGCTCGGCATGGCCTCCAAGAGCCGCGAGCGCAAACGCCGCCCGACCCCGGACGAACTCGACAAGCTGATGAAGCATTTCTTCGAAATGCAGGAGCGCCGACCACACTCGATCTGCATGCCGAAGATCATCGCCTTTGGCATTTTCTCGACCCGCCGGCAGGAGGAAATCACGCGGATCAAATGGAGCGATCTCGACCCAAAGGCCCAGACGGTCGTCGTGCGTGATATGAAACACCCTGGCCAGAAGATTGGAAACGACGTCGAGTGCTACCTTCCCAATGAGTCGTGGCGGATCCTGCAATCAATGCCGCGAGAGACAGATTGCATTTTCCCTTACAATGGCGACTCCATCTCTGCGGCCTTCACCAAGGCCTGCTCTTTTCTGGGCATCGAAGACTTGCACTTCCACGATCTTCGCCACGACGGCGTCTCGCGTCTTTTTGAAATGGGCTGGGATATCCCACAGGTCTCGCGCGTCAGCGGACATCGCGACTGGAATTCACTGCGGCGATACACGCACCTCAAGGGACGAGGCGATCTCTACAAAGGCTGGAAGTGGTTGAAGCCCGTTATCGAGCACAAAGCGCAGTTCGGAGAGACATCAATCAGGCCGGAAGTAGTAGCGAGACGGATGGTACGAGATCTGAGACGTGTCAACGAAGGCTGTAGTAGTATAAACTAGCAAAGAGATTGGATCATTTCAAAAAACCTAGCGGGTACCGTGTCGCCGAGAGAAGTGATGAAATTTTCCGCCAGTGTACGGTCGATGTAGCGCCGGCGCGTAGACTGTCCTTCGAGACGGCGCTCTTCCATTTTGGATTTCGGCTGATTTTGGATTGCCAGAACTACATAATTATAAACCTATTCCTTCGAAACTGCGTCGATTTTGCCGATCTTTGGACTAATTCGTCCTCCGGAGCTAAAAGTC
>NZ_MKSM01000012.1 GCF_001897285.1 Nitrobacter sp. 62-23 | reverse complement strand
CGAACATCCAACTCAGCAGCGTGAAAACGTCCCGACGGTCAGCCAGCCAGCCGCCCAGCGGTCTTGTAATCGCCACGCAGACCACCAGAATTGGCGTGTAGACCGCGACGGCTGTCGTCGGGTCGACATGCCAAAAGTCGACCAGATAAGTGGGCATGGTCGACGCGAAGAAAACCAGCGTACCGAAGGCTACCCAATAAAGAGCGGGAACGAGCCACACCACGACGCCCGAGCGGTAGACGGCGAAGATTTCCTTAACCGAGGTGTTTTTCAGCTTCCGGTTCGGCGGGTCCGACGTGAAGAACATGTAGATTGCCGCCATTCCCAGCGTCGGAATGGCGAAGATCGGGAAGATCATACGCCAGCCGTCCGGATCGCTGGTGTCCAGCACGCTCGTGATGAGGAACGAGACGGCCATCATGCCGACGGTGATTCCGACGTTACCCAGAGCAAAGAGGCCCAGCGCCGTGCCCTGTTTTGATTTGGGGTACCAGGACGACACATGGGCGTTGCCGACCACGAAGCTCGCGCCTCCGAGGCCCAGCATCATTCCCAGGAACAGGAAGGCGATGTAGCTCTCGGCGAACGTCCCCAAAATCAGGACCACCGAAAGGCAAACCAGCAAAATCGTGAAAACCGTCCGGCCGCCGAACTTGTCCGTCCAGATTCCGAGCGGGATGCTGATGGCGGCCGCGAAAAGCGGCTCCATCGCAGCCAGGATCAACACCTGGGTGCTCGTGAAGCTGTACCATTTAATCAGAAACGGGGCGAGTGCGGAAAACATTCCCCAGATCGCGAAACCGAGCGCGAACGCTACGGTCGAAATGCATAAAACCTTCGGGTTGCCCGGCGGCTCCGCCGCCGTCACGTCTGACCCTAAAGCTGAATTTTTCACGGTGGCTCCTGACTAAAGAAATCGCCCTTGCACCAAATTCCAAGCTCCGCTCCGGTTTATGCGTCGTGGAGCGGCTCTCGGAGTCACGCGTCAAGTAGTTTACATAGTATCTGCCGGCGATGTTGACGTCTATCAATATTAGAAAGACCACATCGCTCTTTCGGAAATGGGCTCTTGCCGCCGGATGGTGGCCGCGGGCCGGATTCGAACCGGGTGTCGCGAGCATGCGGAGACATTATCCTGAAGGCCGCGATGGCCGCTGTTAACGCGTCACGGTGGGAAGGCTCCCGCTTGCCCATGGTATTGGACCGTCGCTTCCATTGTCCCCGCAAGGATCAGCCACGTCTTTGATCCTGTTCATGTTTCAAGACCTGGAAGCATCTTCGCCCGGCCTGCTCTAAACGCGGCTTCGGACCTGCCTTGCCAGCCGCGCCGGCGCTTCGATGGAATGAGAACGCCGGCTCGATTGCCGGGGCGCTTCCCGCCGCCGGTTGGCTTTACGCGTCCTTAATTGCGTCAAAGCTATGATGGCGCCGCGTGGCTCAGAACGGGCCGCGCCCCCGTCCAGGACGGCCGGCGGTTCGCGTGCGTTGGAGTTTTCCCATGGATATCATGACGGGTGCCGGACTCGCTTTCGGCATGCTCGTAGTTGCCGTGATGGTCTTTATGGGCGGCGATCTCCATATGTTCGTCAGCGAACACGCTATGATCATCATCTTCGGCGGCGCGACCGCCGCCACCATGATCCGCTTTCCGCTCGGCGCGATTCTCCACGGCCTGCCGCTCGGCGCCAAGTTCGCCTTCACCATGAGCCGGCTGTCGGCGCGCGATCTTGTCGACGAACTGGCGCGGATCGCTGAAATCGCCCGCAAGCAGGGTCCGGTTGGACTCGAAAAGGTCGAGACCAACGAGCCGTTTCTCGCCAAGGGCATTCGTTTCGTCGCGGACGGCTACGACCTCGAATTCATTCGCGACAATCTCGAACGCGACCGTGACAATTTTCTCATGCACCTCGACGAGGGCAGCAAGATCTATCGCGCCATCGGCGATTGCGCTCCGGCGTTCGGCATGATCGGCACGCTGATCGGCATGGTGCAGATGTTCGCCAACATGACCGATCCCTCGAAGCTCGGTCCGTTCATGGCGACCGCGCTGCTGGCAACGCTGTACGGCGCGCTGGTCGCCAACCTGTTCTGCCTTCCGATCGCGGACAAGCTGCACGGCAAGTTGCTCGACGAGGAAACCAACCGCACGTTGATCATCGACGGCATCCTGATGATCCGGGATTCCAAAAGCCCGGCGCTGGTGCGCGAAATGCTGCTGGCCTATCTGCCGGAGAACCATCGTCACGAGGAGGGCGAGCCGGTTCCGGCGTGAGCGGACGGCTCTGATCGCAAACCGGTAGCCGCTTTTGCGGAATAGGCGTGAGTCTGGGATCGAGCGATGGCCAAGAAAAAACGCGGCGATGCGCACGGCGGAGGGCACGGCTGGTTCGTCACGTTCGCCGATCTGATGGGCCTGATGATGAGCTTCTTCGTGATGCTCGTCGCCTTTTCCACGATGGACAATCAAAAGCTCAAGATCGTTGCCGGCTCGATGCGCGATGCCTTCGGCTCCCAGACCGAGGTGCGATATTCCGGGATCGTCGAATCGGACGGCCTGCCGACGCGACCGAAATTGAAGAACGCCGCGCATGTCCCGCCGGAGGAAACCTCCACCACTCCGACCCCCGACGAACAGGAGCGGTCCAAGACCGCGGGCGCGCGGCTCAAGACGGACCGCGAGTTCGCGCTCGCCTCGGCGTCGCTGCGGCAGGCGCTGCAGGACATGCCGGAGCTGACCGAGATTTCCAAGCACGTCATGTTCGAGGAGACCAAGGAAGGCCTCAACCTTGAGATCGTCGACCAGGACGGCCGTTCGATGTTCGCGGACGGGTCCAAGGAGCCTTATGAGCGGACGCGCATGCTGATCAGGAAGCTCGCCGCTCCGCTCAAGGCGACGCCCTTGCGAATTTCGATCACCGGCCACACCGCTTCGAGCTTCATTCCGGCGCGCAGCGATTATGACGGCTTCGACCTGTCCGCGGACCGCGCCAACGCCGTTCGCCAGATTCTCGAACGGGAAGGGTTGCCGCCGAGCCATATCTTCGCGGTCTCCGGCAAGTCGGACAGCATGCCGCTGTTTCCGGACGATCCTTCGCTGGCGGCGAACCGGCGCGTGACCATCACCTTGATGCGCGAGGCGCCGCCGTTGCCTCCGAATTTGAAGCCCTGAGCTACAGTATTATTTTACCAGACGCGGGTTGACTGCCAGACAGATCGAGGTGGCCTGTCAATGCCATTCCTTGGATTGACGGGCCGGTGCTTGTGGGCGATAGCCCCGGATCGAAACCACCATCAGAGCGTTTGCAGAAATCATGGCCGTCAGCGATCCAACCGCCGAAGCCATCGGCGAGGCTTCGGCAAAGACGACCGGTTTTTCGGCGCTGGCGCTCGGAAGCATCGGTGTGGTCTTTGGCGATATCGGGACGTCGCCGCTATATGCGTTCCGCGAGGCCGTCAATCATGCCGCGCAGCAGGGGACGGTGACGCCGGTGATCGTGCTCGGCGTTCTGTCATTGATCCTGTGGTCGTTGTTCATCGTCGTCACCGCCAAGTACGTTCTGCTGCTGCTGCGGGCTGACAACAACGGGGAGGGCGGCACGCTGTCGCTGATGGCGCTCGGGCAGCGGGCGCTGGGGCGGAGAAGCGTGCTGCTGCTGGCGCTTGGCGTGGTCGGCGCCTCGATGTTCATCGGCGATTCCATGATCACGCCGGCGATCTCCGTGCTGTCCGCTGTCGAAGGATTGAAGCTCGCAGCGCCCGGGCTGGACCACTACGTCGTCCCGCTGACGATGCTGATCCTGGTCATACTTTTCGCGGTGCAGAGCCGCGGCACCGCGCGCGTCGCCTCGGCGTTTGCTCCGGTGATGGCACTGTGGTTCGTGACCATCGCGGTTCTCGGCGTCCTGCACATCCATGAGGACCCGAGCGTGCTGTTGGCGGTCAATCCGTGGCACGCTATTCACTTCCTGCTCAACCATGGCCTGATCGGCCTCGTTATCATGGGGCTGGTCTTTCTGTCGGTCACGGGCGGCGAGGCGCTGTATGCCGATCTCGGCCATTTCGGCCGCAAGCCCATTCAGGCCGCGTGGTTCTGTCTGGTGCTGCCGGCATTGCTGCTGAACTATTTCGGGCAGGGCGCACTGATTCTCGCCCATCCCGACGCGATCGAGAACACCTTCTATCGCCTGGCGCCCGCGCCGATGATCCTGCCGCTGGTCGTGCTGGCAACCGCCGCCACCGTGATCGCGAGCCAGGCCGTCATCACCGGCGCCTATTCGCTCATTCGCCAGGCCGTGCAACTCGGCCTGTTGCCGCGTTTCGAGGTCCGCTACACCTCCGAGACCCATGCCGGCCAGATCTATCTGCCGCGTGTCAACTTGCTGCTGCTGGTCGGCGTGCTGCTGCTGGTGCTGTTGTTCCGCACCTCCAGCGGGCTCGCATCGGCCTACGGGATCGCGGTGTCCACGACGATGGTCGCCGACGGCATCATGGGTTTTGTGGTTGTCTGGAAGCTCTGGAACTGGCGCGCGGCGACGGCCGCCGCGCTGGTTGCCCCGCTTGTCGCCGTCGACATGATGTTTTTCAGCGCCAACCTTCTCAAGCTGCTCGAGGGCGCCTGGGTGCCGCTTCTGTTCGGCTTCACGATGGTGGTGCTGATATGGACGTGGCGTCGCGGTACGGCCATCCTTGTCAAGAAGACCCGGCGCACCGAGGTGCCGCTGCTCGACCTCGTCAAGAGTCTTGAAAAACGGCCGCCGCATATCGTCAAGGGCACGGCGGTGTTCCTGACCAGCGATCCGAATTTCGTGCCGACGGCGTTGCTGCACAATCTCAAGCACAACAAGGTCCTTCACGAACACAACGTCATCCTCACCATCGAAACCGCGCAGACGCCGCGTGTCGATCCCGGCGACCGGGTTCGCATGGAGACGATCAGCGAGAAGTTCTCGACCGTCAGCCTCCGCTTCGGGTTCATGGAATCGCCCAATGTTCCGAAGGGGCTGGCGATCGCGCGCAAGCTCGGCTGGCAGTTCGACATCATGGCGACGTCGTTTTTCGTCTCGCGGCGGTCGCTGAAGCCGTCGGCGCATTCGGGCATGCCGCTCTGGCAGGATCGCCTGTTCATCGCGCTGAGCCGCTCCGCCAACGATGCGACGGATTATTTTCAGATTCCGACCGGGCGGGTCGTGGAAGTGGGAACGCAAGTCATTATCTGACCTCCCACGCTACTTCATGCGTTTATCGCATAGCTGAGGCCTGAAATCAGAATAGGTCATGCGTGACGGCACGGACTTATAAGCCCCGGCGCTCCGCATGATGCAGCGCAAGGACCTCGAGGTCTCATCCATGACAAGCGACGGTGCAAGTTCAGCCTCGGCGGTGCCGGCGGCGAATGGATCCGGCGACGCCCATTCCACGGCCGGGTTCAAAGCGCTGATGCTGGGCAGCATCGGGGTGGTCTATGGCGACATCGGCACCAGCCCGCTTTACGCGCTACGGGAGGCGGTCGTTGCCGCCGGTGCGGCAGGAAGCGGAGCGGACCGACAAGCTGTCCTGGGCGTGCTTTCGCTGATCCTCTGGGCGCTCATCGTGGTGGTGACGCTCAAATACGTCCTGATCCTGCTGCGGGCGGACAATCACGGCGAGGGCGGAATCCTGGCGCTGATGGCGCTGGCGCAACGCGCCGCGAGCCGGAGCGGGACCGTCATCGTGCTGCTCGGCATCATCGGCGGCGCGCTGTTCTACGGGGACGCCGTGATCACGCCGGCGCTTTCGGTGCTGTCGGCCATCGAAGGCATCAAGCTGACCACCTCGGCGCTGGACCCCTATGTCGTGCCGATCACGGTAGTGATCCTGCTGGCGCTGTTTGCGGTTCAGTCGCGGGGAACGGCGCGCGTCGCCGCCTTCTTCGGACCCGTGATGTGCGTCTGGTTCGTGATGATCGCGGCCGCGGCCATTCCACAGGTCGCACAACATCCCGAGGTTCTGCTGGCCTTCAATCCGCTCCATGCCATCGGCTTCATGGCCCATCACGGCGTCATCGGGTTCGTCACGCTGGGCGCGGTGTTTCTGGCGGTCACGGGAGCGGAGGCGCTTTATGCCGATCTCGGTCATTTCGGCAAACGGCCGATTCAGACCGCGTGGCTTGCGATCGTGCTGCCATCGCTTGTGCTGAACTATCTCGGACAGGGGGCGCTGGTGATCGCCCATCCTGAAACGATCGAAAATCCTTTCTTTCTGCTGTTTCCAGCGTGGTCGCTGGTGCCGGTCGTGGTCATGGCCACGATCGCGACGGTGATTGCAAGCCAGGCCGTCATCACCGGCGCCTATTCGCTGACGCGTCAGGCGACCCAACTCGGACTGTTGCCGCGATTTGAAATCCGTCACACCTCGGAAGAGCACTCCGGACAGATCTACATGCCTCGCGTCAACATGATGCTCGTTGTCAGCGTCATACTGCTGGTGCTGCTATTCCGGTCCTCAAGCGCGCTGGCCTCCGCCTATGGCATTTCCGTCACGGGAACGATGGTCGTCACCGCGATGATGGGATTCGTCGTCATCTGGAAGGTCTGGAACTGGCCGGCGCTCGCGGCCGCCGCCCTGATCGCGCCGTTCCTGCTGCTGGATCTCACGTTCCTCACGGCGAATCTGTTGAAGGTCTTCGAGGGCGGCTGGATGCCGCTGGCGCTTGGCGGGACGGTGATGCTGCTGATGTATACGTGGCGCCGCGGCAGCCGGCTGTTGTTCGAGAAATCCCGCAAGCTTGAATTTCCGATGCTTGAACTGGTGGAGATGCTGGAAAAGCGGCCGCCGCACCGGGTGCCCGGAACCGCCGTGTTTCTGACCAGCGACCCGGATTTTGCTCCCGCCGCGCTGATGCATAGTCTGAAGCACTACAAGGTGCTTCATGAGAAGAACGTCATCCTCACCATCGAGACAGCGCAGACGCCGCGCATCGAGCCTCGCGACCGGGTGCGGCTTGAGCAGATCAGCGCCACGTTTTCGCGCGTGACGCTGCGCTTCGGCTTCATGGAAAGACCCAACGTACCGAAGGCGCTCGCCATCGCGCGGAAACTCGGCTGGCAGTTCGATATCATGGCGACCTCGTTCTTCCTGTCGCGACGCACGCTCAAGCCGGCCGCACGCTCCGCGATGCCGCTCTGGCAGGACCGCCTGTTCCTCGCGCTGAGCCGGTCCGCCAACGATGCGACCGATTACTTCCAGATTCCGACCGGGCGGGTCGTCGAGGTGGGGACGCAAATCAGCATTTAGCTGGGTGGCGCTTGATTTTATCGGCCCAAGGGGCGACCTTGACGGCTGGACAGCGGGGCCGGTCGGTTTCGACCGGAGTGCGCGTTCGAATGCAAAACGCGAGGGAGGTTGCGTTGGCGGATCGGAATTTTGTGGTTCACGACCTGACGCCGGAAGACGTCTCGAAGGGCGTGGCCGAGGGACGCTATCTGCTGGTTGACGTCCGCGAACCGAACGAGGTTGCCGCTGAGGCTTTTCCGGACGCGGCCGTCGTCGCCCTGTCGGTCTTCGATCCCAAGGCTATCCCCGATCCGCAAGGCAAGCAGGTGGTGTTCGCCTGCCGCTCGGGCAAACGCTCGGTGACGGCGTCGATGATGGCGCAGGCTGACGGCCTTGCCTATGACAAGCATCTCGCCGGCGGAATTCTGGGGTGGAAAGCGGTAGGACTGCCGACGCGAAGCGGCGGCTGAGATTTGACGCCTTCGATGAACAAGGTCTTCGCAGGCCTTCCGGTCACGATCTTCGAGACGATGTCGCAACTCGCGCGCGACAACGATGCCATCAACCTCGGGCAGGGCTTTCCCGACGATCCGGGTCCGGAGGATATCCGGCGCGCGGCGGCCGAGGCCGTTCTCGACGGCTACAACCAGTATCCGTCGATGATGGGAATTCCGCAGTTGCGGCAGGCGATCGCCGCGCATTACGCGCGCTGGCATCGCTTGCCGCTCGATCCGATGAGCGAGGTCATGGTCACCTCGGGCGGCACCGAGGCGCTGACCAGCGCGATCCTTGCCGTGGTCGAGCCCGGCGACGAGGTCATCGTCTTCCAGCCGGTGTATGATTCCTATCTTCCGATGATCAGGCAGGCCGGAGGAATCCCGCGGCTGGTGCGGCTGGAGCCGCCGCACTGGCGATTGACGGAAGACGCGCTTCGCGCCGCCTTCACGCCCAACACGAAAGCGGTTGTCTTCAACAATCCGCTCAATCCGGCCGCCGTGGTTTACCCGCGCGAGGACCTGGAATTGCTGGCGCGGTTTTGTCAGGAATTCGACACGATCGCGATCTGCGACGAGGTCTGGGAGCACGTCGTCTTCGACGGCCGCGAACATATCCCGCTGATCACGATTTCAGGCATGCGGGAGCGCACCATCAAGATCGGCTCGGCCGGGAAGATATTTTCGCTGACGGGCTGGAAGGTCGGGTTCGTCTGCGCCGCGCCGCCGCTGCTGAAAGTGACCGCGAAGGTGCATCAGTTTCTGACCTTCACGACGCCGCCCAACCTTCAGGCCGCGGTCGCCCATGGCCTTGCCAAGCCGGATGATTTTTTTCTCGCAATGCGCAGCGATCTGGCGCGCCGCCGCGATCGCCTGACACGCGGGCTCGGAGACATCGGATTTCCGGTGCTGGCCTCGCAAGGAACCTATTTCCTGACGGTCGATCTCGCGCCGCTCGGCCTCAATGAAACCGACGAAGCGTTTTGCAGACGCATCGTGACCGACCACAAGGTCGCGGCGATCCCGGTATCGGCGTTCTACGAACAGGACGCGGTCACCTCGGTCGTGCGCTTCTGTTTCGCCAAGACCGACGCCACGCTCGACAGCGCGCTGGAGCGTTTGTCCGACGCCGTGCATGCTCTTTAGGACGGTGCAGCGATGATTCCAAATCGACACACATGGCTTTATCGATACGCATGGCTTTGGGTTGCCGCCGCGTTCGCACTCGGTTTCGGCGCGGTATCGTCGCGCGTGCAGGCGGCCGATCGGGTGGTGAATTTCTACAACTGGTCGAGCTACATCGCGCCCGGCGTGCTCGATGATTTCACCAGGGAGACCGGCATCAGGGTGGTCTACGACACGTTTGACGCCAACGAGACGCTGGAGACGAGGCTCCTCGCCGGCAAGTCGGGCTACGACGTGGTGGTGCCCACGGCCTATTTCCTGCAGCGTCAGATCGGCGCGAATATTTTCCAGAAGCTCGACAAATCGAAGCTGCCGAATCTCGCCGATGCCTGGCCGGAGATAACGGCGAAGCTCGCGGTTTACGACCCCGGCAACCAGTACGCCGCGAACTACATGTGGGGCACCACCGGCATCGGCTACAATGTCAAAGCCGTGCAGCGCATTCTTGGACCCGACGGCCGGATCGATAGCTGGAACATCGTCTTCGATCCGGACAAGCTTGCCAAGTTCAAGGATTGCGGCGTCCAGATGCTTGATTCCGCCGACGATATTTTGCCGGCGGCATTGAACTATCTTGGCCTCGATCCGAATTCGACAAGGAAGGATGATCTCGAACAGGCGGCTGCGTTGGTCAGCAAGATCCGGCCTTCGGTTCGGAAATTTCATTCCTCGGAATATCTGAACGGCCTCGCAACCGGCGAGATCTGTCTTGTCGTCGGCTGGTCCGGTGATATCAAGCAGGCACAGAGCCGCGCGGCCGAAGCCCACAACGGCGTCGAGATCGGTTATGCGATCCCGAAGGAGGGCGCGCAGATGTTCTTCGATAACCTCGCGATCCCGGCGGATGCGAAGAACGTCTCCGAGGCCTATGAACTGATCAATTATCTTTATCGGCCCGACGTGGCCGCCAAGAATTCCGATTTCCTGTCCTATGCCAACGGCAATCTGGCCAGCCAGAAGTTGATCGATCCGAAAATCATCAACGACAAGACGATCTATCCGGACGCGGCGGCGATGAAGCGGCTGTTCGTCATCACCGCGCGTGATCCCGCGACCCAGCGTACGATCAACCGGCTGTGGACCCGCGTGAAGACCGGGCGGTGAGCGCGCCGCAGCAATGTGGGCATGACGATGCGCGGCACGATGCAACCTGATCGGTTCGTGCTCTACCGCCAGCGGCGGTGCAGCCACAGCCATTGATCCGGATATTCGCGGATCCAGCCTTCAATCACCGAAGTGACAGCCTGCATCGTGCCCTGCACGTCGATGTCGCCGTTCGCCTCGCGCACCGGCGCGATCTCGTCGGACAGTTCGGCGCGGAAGCGATGGCCGGGCAGGCGGATGATGCGCACGCCGTGAATCGGGCACTCGATCTGCCGCAACAGGCGCGCCAGCATCGGGTTGGCCTTGGTCTTGCGCCCGAAGAACGTGACGTCGACGCCGTTGGTCAGGTACTGGTCGACCAGCATGGCGACGTGCTGGCCGTTTTGCAGCGCGTGCGCCAGTTTGAACGGCGCGTCGCGGCCGGCCGGGATCAGCGTGCCCATGTTGACCGAGCGCATCTGCTCGATCACGCGATCGGCCGATGCGATGTTGGGCCTGCGGTACAGCACCGCCGCGTCGAGTCCGTGCGCGACGGCGGCGACCGCCGGGAGTTCCCAGTTACCGAGATGGCTTGCGAAGATCAGCGCGGGCTTGCCGTCGAGCCGCAGCTTGTGGAACAGTTCGCGGGTGCGCGGTTCGATTTCGACCCGGCTTTGCTCGGGACGGTCGGGATCGAATGCCCAGACGCGATCGAGATGGGCGAACTCCGCGCCGATGCGTCCGAGATTGTCCCACACTCCTGCAAGTATGGTCTCGATTTCCTCTGGTGATTTGTCGGGGAACGCCGCGCTGAGGTTGGCGCGACCGATCTTCTGCTCGCGCAGCATCGGTCCGATCTTCTGCGTGACGCGGCCGAACAGGTTCGCCGTCTTGATCGGGTCGAAATAACGCGTCGTTCGCAACAGGGCGATCGTCAGCGCGCCGATCGTGGCTGCGCCCACGGGTTTGATGGCGTCGCGCAGTCGCGCGCGGGTTCGAAGCAGGAGGCGGCGCATCAGGAAACGATCGCGATGATGCTCGGCGGACGCTCGGAACGCGCCAGGACGTCAGCACACCGGGCAAGGGTCCGCCGCACCGCGCCGTCAGACCGGTTCGCGCGTCAGGATCAGCGACGCGTTCTGGCCGCCGAAGCCGAACGAGTTCGACATCACCGTGGTGACGCGTGCATCGCGGGCCGCGTTGGGAACGACATCGAACGGGATCGCCGGGTCCGGCACGTCGTAGTTGATGGTCGGCGGAATGCGCTGGTGCTCGAGCGTCAGGAGCGAGAACACCGCTTCGACGGCGCCCGCTGCCGAAAGCGTGTGGCCGACCATGGATTTGTTCGACGAGACCGGGATCTGCCTGGCGCGCTCGCCGAACACGGACGAGATGCCGAGATATTCCATCTTGTCGTTTTCCGGCGTGCCGGTGCCGTGCGCATTGATATAGTCGATCTGCTCGATGGTTACGCCGGCATCCGCCAGCGCGTTGCGGACGCATCCGATGATCGGCTTGCCGTCAGGACTCGAGCGTGTGCGGTGGAACGAGTCCGCCAGTTCGCCGCATCCCGCCATGATGCCCAAAATCTTCGCACCGCGCGCGGTTGCCGCTTCATAGCTTTCGAGAACCAGCGCGCCCGCGCCCTCGGCCATCACGAAGCCGTCGCGGTTCTTGGAAAACGGCCGCACCGCCGCGTGCGGGGGATCGTTGTGGGTCGACAGCGCCGACAGCAGCGAGAAGCGGATCAGCGCCTCGGGATTGACCGAGCCGTCGGTCGCGACGCACAGCGCGGCGTCCGCTTCGCTGCGACGGATCGCTTCGACGCCGAGCTGGATCGCGGTTGCTCCCGATGCGCAGGCCGTCGAGAGCGAGATGGGCGAGCCCTTGGTCCCGAAGGTTTCGGCGAGATGATCGGCGACGGAGCCGAACAGGAAGCGGCGGTGATACGTCTTGAATGCGCCGCCGCCGCTGACTCGCAGCATCTGGTCATAGTCGATTTCGGTATCCGTACCGATGACGTGGCCGAGTTCGTGACGCTGCGGCCATTCGAGTTCAACCGGAGCGACCGCGAGGAACAGCGGGCCCGGAAAATCGCCGGCGCGCCCGATGCCCGCCTGCGCGATGGCCTCCTCGGTTGCGATGTCCGCGAGCCGCTCGGAGAGATCGGTCGATGAGAACGGCTCGACCGGGACGAAATCGATGGTGCCGGCCATCGTGGTTCTGAGGCCGTCGGTGGGAAAGCGCGTGATCGTTCTGATGCCGGATTCACCCGCGCACAGCCTGGCCCAGTTATCGGATTTGCCCGAGCCGAGAGATGTCACGACGCCCATGCCCGTGACGACAACGACGGGCCTGCCGGATTTGTCGCGCATTGCGGTCATGTTTTCCCCTGTCGAATGAGCCCGGTTCAGCGGATCGCTTCGACCAGCGCCATGCCTTCGCCGCGCCAGTGACCGGCTCCGATCACGACAATCTGGGCCGGCGGCGCGGCCATATCAATCTCCTGATCCGATGAATCGTCCGGCGCAAACAGCGCCCCGCGCGACAGCGACAACGCGGCAACGGCCAGTCCGAGCGGAAACTGCGCTTCCAGGGTGTGACCGAACATCGTTCCGGTCGCGCGGACCGGGAGGTTAGAATGGGCGCGGAGGAAGGCGCGCTCTTCGGAGGTAACCGGCTCGGCGCCGGTGGCGCCGGTAATGATCGCGGTTGCCTCCGTGGGGCTGCCGAGTTTCGACCACAGCGATTCCAGCGTCGAGGTGACCTCGCCCGGGCGTTTGCGCCGTGCATGGTCGGCGACGATACTGGTCAGGCGCGCAAACGGCTTCGCGCCGCGGGCCTCGGCATGGGCGCGGGATTCGATCACCAGGAAAGCGCCGCCGGATCCGAGCGCGAAACCGCTGCTCTGCTCACGCATCCAGACCGGCGCGAATTTTTCTTTCAGGTTGAAGTCGCCGAATTCGTAGAGGAGGAGCAGGTCTTTCCGCTCGCCATTGTGAGCGGCACCGACGAGCGCGATGTCGCTCTGGCCGGCGGCGATACGAGCCAGCGCGATGCGCACCGCATCGACGCCGGCGGCTTCCTCGCCCATGAAGGTGCGCGACGAGCCGGTCACGCCGTGGACGATGGCGATGTTGCCGGCGAGAAGGTTGGACAGTTGCGCCAGAAAGAGCGTCGGCCTCAACTCGTTCATCAGCCGCTCGTTGAGAAAGCCGGGCGCCGCGTTGCCCTTGGCCGCGGCGTTCAGGATTCCGGCGTCGACAACGAGGTCGCGTTCGCCCCCGCCCGCGGCGACGATCATGTCCATTCGCGCCAGGATATCCGCATTGCCTTTGACGCCGGCGGAATCGAGCGCCAGTCCTGCCGCATATGTGCCGATGCGCTGCCAGGCTTCCATCTGGCGCTGGTCGCCCTTTTTCGGAATCTGCGCGTCGAAGCTGACCGGCGCCAGCGGATGAACGACATGGGGCGCGAAGTTCTTCTCGTCGGCGTTGATGCGGCGCTGGTTCAGCGCCTCCCAATGCGCGTCGAGACCCTCGCCGAGCGAGGTGGCTAGGCCGATGCCGGTGATCCAGGCTTCGATCGGCTTTGGATGCGATGATGTCTCAGCCATGAGCGATCATCTGTTGCGGAAACCCGATGCGGCCAGCCATGGCCTCCATGTGCCCGCGCAAATCCGCGTTCGGGAAAGCGGCGATGCCGAACGTGATCGTCGCGTTGCATCGCGGTTTGCCGCCGACGCTGACTTTGGCCTGGGTCATGGCGTAACCGGAGCCTTCGTGAACCACGCTCGCCTCGATGCGCAGGAGTTCGCCGGGAGTCACAAACCTTCGCATTTTGGCTTCCTTGACCGCGGCGAGGAACGGCATGCGTTCGAACTTCATCAGGGCGATCAGCAACCAGCCAGACGCCTGCGCCATCGACTCGATCAGCAGAACGCCCGGCATCAGCGGATATCCGGGGAAGTGGCCCTCGAAGATCGTGCTTTGCTGGGGTACCTGGGCCTCGACCGCGATTGTTTTCTCGCCGATGTCGAGGTCGGCAATGCGGTCGATCAGGTGAAAATATGCGAGATCCATGGCCGCGCGATTAGGCGCCCTTGGCGGCGACCAACTCGTCGATGCGCGCGCTGAGATTTTTCAGGACGAAATATTGTTCGGTCGTCGCCTTGCCGTCGTTGACCTCCTGCGTCCACTTTTCCAGCGGCAGCTTGATCCCGAACGCCTTGTCGATCGCAAATGCGATATCGAGAAAGTCCAGGCTGTCGATTCCCAAATCATCAATGGCGTGGCTTTCGGGCGTGATCGTATCGCGTGGAATGTCGCAGGTTTCCGCGATGATGGTGGCGACCCGATCGAATGTGGAAGACATCTTTAAGCCTTTGATAGATTGGAGATAAATGTCGTACCGATGTTCGACGGCGGCGTCGGCTCCGCAACAGCCAGCCCATCTTGCGGAGTCGAGTGCCCATATATCGGAGCGCTGTCCCGAGTTCAATGGCGCCAGGTCTTCCGCAAAGCCGTATTCCGCAGCCGAATCAGGGCTCTTGATCCTCGCAGCCTATCATCATTGGGAGGGTGTGCTGCGTGAGCAATCCTGAAGCTCCGTCAGGGCGCGGTCCCGATCATGCGCAAGTCGGCGATGCTCATGGCCAGCCACAGACCGACGGCGGTCAATGCAATCGTGAAGGCGACCGCTGCCGCATTCGCAAGCATCCGATGGCGGAAGTCGTCCGGCTGCTCAGGAGGCTGTTGATTGCGCGGCAAGTGATTGCGCGGCGAGGGGGCGGGGGAGTCGTCTCGGGCGGAATTCGGCGGCGGCCGGTCAGGCGCTCCCGCAGCGCGGCGCGGCCGGAACTGGAGCACGATGTGCTCGCTCTCCAACGTCTTGGGTCGCTGTGTTCCCATCGGGCAGCTCCGCAGGATCAGCTATAATCATAGCACATTGCGCACGGTCAGGGGTATGGAAAGTTTGCGGGCCAGTGACCTTCCCCGCGCTGCGAAATTTGAGGGGTGTCCGGCTTCCGGTTCTGCCCTGGCAGATCATCGCCGGGGGCCGACCAATTTCGACAATTTCGATGTCGGCGGTGTGATGCCATAATCAGGCGCATCGGTTTTTGCTTTCTTCCGGAGCGCCGACCATGACGAATATCCGCGAGCCCGTCCTGCAGCCAATTCCGATCCTGTCGCTTCGTCCGACGCAGATGACTGTCGGGATGCGCGAGGTGCAGGAAAAACGCCAGCGCTGGCGCGCTCACCAATCGAAGAAAAAACAGGCGAAGCTGCTGGGCGAGCATATGATCCCCGTGGTGCTCGGCCCCGATCAGCGCCATTACGTCATCGATCATCACCACCTTGCACGGGCGCTTCACGAAGAAGGCGTAAAGGATATCCTGGTTACCATTGTCGCCGATTTGACGATGGTCGATCAGGACGCGTTCTGGGTGGTGCTCGATAATCGCCGGTGGGTCTATCCCTACGACGCGAAGGGAAAGCGGCATCACTTCAAGGACATTCCGAAGTCGGTCGCCGGTCTGAAAGACGATCCGTTCCGCAGCCTTGCCGGCGAACTACGGCGGGTCGGCGGCTACGCCAAGGATACCACCCCGTTCAGCGAATTTCTCTGGGCTGACTATTTACGGCGAAGGGTCGCACGCAAAGTCGTCGAAGCCGATTTTGCGAAGGCGATGGAGAAAGCGCTGGCGCTGGCGAAGAACGCGGAAGCGGTCTATTTGCCTGGATGGTGCGGACCGGCGCCTGACGGTTGACGTCATCCCGGCGGCCGTCCTGTCGGATAATCAAGGCTCTATCGCAACGGTCTCTTCAGAAGCGTGAAACGGTCGGGATCGAGGCCGAGCGAAGGCTGCAGCATCGGCGCGTCCAGCATGCGCGCGGCCGGCTTTTCCGTGGGGCCGATGTCGTTGGGCGCATCGCGATGCGAGGTTGCGCCGCGCCAGCGCTCCAGAACGGCGTCGACGAATTGCGCGTCGTGGCCGGGCGCGTTGGAGGGCACGGTCGAGATCGTGGCCTCGCTGCGCGGCAATTGATGCGCCGGAACTTCCTTGAAGCGCAGCCTCGTGGGAAGCGCGACGCCTTCGCCGAAGGCAAGCACCTCGCGGGTACCGAGCGAGGGTACGAACGAGAGCAGGTTCGCCGCCGCGTCCGAGACCGCCGAACGCAACAGCGCCTGGTCGCGCTCGTTGGCAAGCCGCATCGTGAACAGCGTGTTGCACTGGGAAATGATGGTGGCGTCGAGTTCGGCCGGGCGCTGCGTCACCAGGCCAAGATAGACGCCGTACTTGCGGCCTTCCTTGGCGATGCGGGAAATCGCCTTGCGGGTCGGGCCGAAGCCGATGCTGCGGTCGGCCGACGCATAGCGGTGGGCTTCCTCGCAGACGAACAGCAGCGGCGAGACGCCGTCGCTCCACAGGCCGAAGTCGAACGCCATGCGGCAGAGGACCGACACCACGGAATCGACGACCTCGGCGGGGAAGCCCGCAAGCTGCATGATGGTCATCGGCTTGCCGTTGGCGGGCAGGCGGAACAACAGGCTGACGACCTCGGCCATG
>NZ_MKSM01000011.1 GCF_001897285.1 Nitrobacter sp. 62-23 | reverse complement strand
TGCAGGCATCAAGGTTACTCCCTTCGAGTGAATCCTGATGTCTACCTTGCCACATGCGCTGGCTTGGCTGCCGACGCCATCCACACCTTCATCTGTGGATTCCGGGCTGGGCTTCTTGGCCCTATTGCTCCGTTTCATGGGATTGCGGCTGATCCTGCCCAGATCAGCCACCGATTCAGCAGCGCGTTGATCGGCATCGCCGAGATGCTGCGCTGCGCCCGTGAGTTCAAGATCAAGGCGCGAGCGGTGACCACGAACTGGCCGCGTCTGGCAAAACTGTCTCTGCCCGCCATCGCCGAATGCAAGGATAGCGAATTCCTGATCCTGGGTCAGATCACTGACGACAAGGCTGTGGTTCAATCGCCTTCCGTCGGTCGCCCTCAGCTGCTCTCCCGTGCAGAATTCGAAGCCAACTGGACCGGCCGTCTGGTGTTGATGCCGCGCCGCGCTTCGCTGACCAAACTGGCGCGGCGGTTCGATATCACCTGGTTCTTGCAGGCAATGCACAAGTACCGCCGCTTGTTCGGCGAAGTCCTGCTCGCTTCGTTCTTTCTGCAATTGTTTGGCCTCGTCGCACCGCCGTTTTTTCAGGTCATAGCCGACAAGATGCTGACGCATCGAGGCTACACAACACTCGATGTCCTGATCATCGGCTTCATTGCTGTTCCGGTCTTTGAGACTGTGCTCGCGGCTTGTTCGCCATCAGGACCCCTGAGACAAATTGAGGACCTTCACGAAAGGAGGATTTCTGGTTCATCGTAGCCGGAAGGAGCGAAGATGAAGCAGAAATCCGGGCCGGGCAAAGCGCCGGCAGAACAAGTGCTGAAGGACATTCGGCGCCAAACCCGTCGGCAGTATTCGGCGGAAGAGAAGATCCGCATCGTATTGGAAGGGCTGCGGGGCGAGGAGAACATCTCCGAGCTGTGCCGTCGCGAGGGTATCGCCGCCTCGATGTATTGCGGTTGGTCCAAGGAGTTTCTGGAGGCCGGCAAACGCCGGCTGGCGGGCGACACGGCGCGTGCTGCAGCGTCCGGCGAGGTGAAGGATCTCCGTCGTGAAGCCACAATCTTGAAAGAGGTGGTAGGTTGGCGTGCGTCAAATGGAATGTCGATATCGGTAAAGCCTATCTGGGTACTATTATCGAAATGAACCTGTGGATCATATGAATCGACGATATGATTATCAAAATCGCAAAACTAAGCTGCCTCTGATTTTGTTTCTGTGGGACTGGAAGCTTATATGCGGTTTTTTCGCGGGGCTGACGACATAGGGCTATTGCGCGTGGCCGCGTTCGACGACAGTCTGAAGTCGATGGACTTCGCGAAATGGAGGAAGTTTGGTCGATTGGCTTTTGCGATAGAACTGATTTTGTCGGCGCTCATCGGCGCAAAATTTAGGACCGCCGCGCAGCGATGTCTGATGCGCTTATCTCTATTGCTGGCTACGTTGGCTCTTCTGTGCGGGCTTCAGCCTATCTCTCGAGCTCACGCCTACTACTGGAAATCTGCCATGCCGGCGGGTGCGCCCGCTATAACATGTGGGGACGGCTTTGCTTGTGCACGGGCGCAACAAGATGCTTACTATGGGGTCGGAGGCTACATTCCTGATGCCTGCACCTATGGCTACGACTGGGTGCAGCGGATCACCACAGCTAACTGTGGTGGGCATTCCTCTGGAGGCGCGAGCCGCGGGGGTAGCGCTGGCCTATACTGTGACACCGGCGAATACAGAGGTTCGTCAGGGTGTGTTACAAAACGATCACCTGATCAAGATAATCCGCCGATCCCGGACATGTGCCCAGACGGTGGTGTTATGGCTGGTAACCCTGTCGATACGCGTAGCGGCCGCAAGGTTCAAAGCGTTGTTGATTTTGCAAGTGCAGGAAGTTCATCGCTTCGATTTGAGCGCTACTATTCCAGTGCGACGAACTACACGCTGGGCAATTTCGGCCCGACGCGGCTCGGGCGGGGTTGGCGATCTAATTTCGACTCATGGTTGTTTGACGATGGCAATTATATCCGTATCGTCACAGCAGCTGGCCAAGTGTTCATTTTCTACAAGTTGAACAACAATGTATTCCGGCAGTCCTATCTCGACTGGTCGAGCAAGAGCTTTACCGCCGGAACCCAGAACGTCGTCGCCACGCTCGTCAAGAACCTCACAGCGTTGCGGTATGAGTTCAGAACCTCGGACGACACATTATGGAGTTACGATTACAATGGTCGATTGCGGACCATTCAGCTTCGTGGTGGGTACAGCCAAGAACTTACTTACGACGCGAATGGCCTCAACACTCTGGTGCAGGATAGCTTTGGACGGCAGTTGATCTTTGCTTATACGCCGCAAGGTCTGTTGTCGACGATGACGGCATCGGACGGCAAAGTCTATCAATACCAATATCTAAACCATTCCGACCCAACGATCTTCAATGGCATCAATGTCGATACGATCGACAAGGCGTTCTTTGTCCTAGAGAAGGTTATCTATCCGGATGACACCGTTGATCCGACCGACAATCCCAAAGTACAATACCATTACGAGAATACATCCTTCCCCTTCGCCTTGACCGGTATCACCGATCAACGGGGAGTCCGCTCCGCGACGTGGGCGTACGATTCATCTGGCCGTGTCACGTCATCGGTACATGCTAATGGCGTAGAGGAATATCAGTTCGCCTACGACGATGTCGCTAACACCACAACGGTGACCAATCCACTCGGTAAGGATACGGTTTATCATTTCGTCGTCAACGCAGAAGCGCTGAACAGGCTGACCCAAATTGAAGGCAAGGTCTCAGCTCACTGCACGGCAGCTAACACCACCTACACCTACGACACCAACAGGTTTATCAATCAGGTTACTGACGGTGAGGGTCGCATTACCCGCTTCGTGCGTGATACGCGCGGCAACGCCACTTCTGTAACGCGTGCTTATGGGACGGCAAGCGCGCAATCCGACGCTGCGACTTGGCATACGACGTTCAATGTGCCGACTCAGATCGTTCAACCGGGCCTTACAACTGATCTGACCTGGAATACGCTCGGTCAAATGACCGCGTTGACAGAAACCGACACCAATACACAAACGATTCCTTACTCAACGAATGGTCAGACGCGAACCTGGGCTTACACTTACAATAGCGCGGGACAACTCCTCACGGTCGATGGGCCTCTCGCCGGGACTGGAGACACCGTTACCTATACCTATGATACCAGCGGCTTCCTGGCGTCGGTGACCAATGAACTCGGCCAGACAAGCACGGTCAACTCGGTCAATGGTCGCGGTCAGCCGACTGCGATAACCGACCCAAATGGTGGCGTGACGGATCTGACGTACGACTCACAGAACCGCCTAAAGACGACGACGGTTGATCCTTCCGGTCTGTCTGCCGTTATCACGATTGACTATAACGACGTTGGCGACGTCACCAAGATTGCACGGCCTAATGGCGCCTATCTGCAGTACACCTACGACGACGCGCGCCGCATCACGAAGGTCGAGGACAATACCGGTGCCTATGTCGAGTACGACCGCGACAACCTGGGCAATGCGACGGCGCGCCGGATCAAGGACTCCGGTGGAACGCTGCAACTGACCCAGACTGCCACTTTTGACGAACTCGGCCGCTTGCTGACCTTTGTGGGTTCCTCGAGCCAGACCTGGACCCACGGCTACGACAAGACCAACAACCGAGTCTCGGTGACCGATCCGCGCTCAAATATCTTCGGTTGGTCTTTTGATGCACTGAACCGGTTGATTAGCACGATCAACGAAGAGGGCGATGTCGTCACCCTGACACGCAACGGCAAAGACGAGATCACCAACTACAACGATCCGCGCTCCCTCGATACCACCTATGTCCGCAACGGCTTCGGCGACATCATCCAGCGTACCAGCCCGGATACCGGGACTACGGTCTACACCTACAACGCGCTGGGCAAGCCGACCCAGATCACCGACGGGCGGAGCGTCGTCACCAACCTGACCTACGACAATGCCGGCCGGCTGCTGACCAAGCAGTATCCGGCAGCCACCTCCGAGAACATCACCTATACCTGGGACAGCACCACCGGCGGCAACAAGGGCGTCGGCCGGGTGACCAAGATCCAGGATGCTTCGGGCACGATCGAATGGACCTATAACGCGCTCGGCCAGGTGACCCAGGAAAAGAAGACTACGTCGTCCGTGGCCTACACGGTCGGCTATGCCTACGATCTCGACGGCGACATCACCCAGATCACATATCCGTCGGGCCGTACCGTCACCTACAACCGTGGTTCGACGGGGCTGGTCACGGATGTAACCACCAAGGCAACGCCTTCCAGTTCCTCGGCGACGTTGGCTTCGAGTGTTGCCTACCAGCCGTTCGGACCGCTGCAGACCCTGACCTACGGCAACGGGCTGATCTTATGGAAGACGTTCACCCAAGACTACGCGCTCAACACCTTGATTGTCGAGCAAGGCACGAACTCGGTCATCAACCGCGGCTACGGCTATTGGAACAACGACTTCGACATCACTAACGTCTGGGACAATAACGTCACCTCGCGCACCGAGAACTACGTCTACACGCCGAACCACTGGCTGCAGAACATCTATGGCGACTTCGGCACCCAGACCTACTGGCAGGACGGGGTCGGCAACCGCACCTACGACATCTTCGACAACGGCACCACCACGACGACCAAGTCGCTCGGCTATGCCTATAACAACAACCTCGTCCTCAATACGATCGACGGGTCGACCACGCTGCGCACCATCACCCATGACGGTGGCGGCAACATCATCACCGACGTGCGGGGATCGACGACCTACAACTATCGCTACAATAACCGTGGCCGGCTTGACCGCTTGACGGTCGGCAGCACGGTCAAGGCCGACTACACCTATGACGGGCTGGAGCGGATGGCGATCCGCGCCACCCAGAACATGACCCCGTCGGGCACCACCCATTACATCTACGACCGGGCAGGGCGGCTGCTGGCTGAGGCGACCGGCACCGGCACCATCCAGCGCGAATACGTCTGGCTCGATGACATGCCGCTGGCGCTGTTCGCCGACCTCGATACCGGCTCACCGAAGCAGTGGTACGTCCATCCCGACCATCTCGATCGCCCGAGCAAGATGACGGATGCGAGCCAGGCCGTGGTGTGGGACGCCTGGTACACCACCTACGGCGAGGTGCAGTCGATCACCGGCAGCGCTACCATGAACCTGCGCTTCCCCGGTCAGTATTTTCTCGTCGAATCCGGGCTGCACTACAACTGGCACCGCCACTACGATCCCTCGCTCGGACGCTACATCCAGCCCGATCCGAACGCAGACGTCATCGCCACTACGCCGGTCAACCTCGACGGCTCGACGCTGATCGCGCGCGGCGGCATCACCGGCGGCTCGCAACAGCACCTCAACAACACAACCTCGGGTGACTACAACACCCAAATCGGTGTCGAGCTCCCGGAGTTCGTCGACGGACCAAGCCTCTACGCGTATGCAAGGTCGCAGCCGTCGATGATGGTGGATTGGCTTGGTTTGCAGGCGATGTGCTGGATGCCTGGTAGTCAATGTTCTGAGGAACTGAGGCGATATTTGCAGGATAATGTAAACACATTCTGTAAACCACGTCCTCCAAGCTGTCAGCCGGGAGACTCGTGTCCCTCTATGGACGACAGGATAAATCGGTTCAATCAATGCGGAACCGCAAGAAAGGCGATTAACGATCGCTGCTATAATGGCGGGGATCCTGGACATCAGTTTGAATATGCGCGAAACAGGATGGATTCTGCTCGGTGTCTTGGACTCACACCTACTTGCACAACTCAATGACTGAAATGGACGCGCTTCTAAATATTATCAACGAGGCATTCCCAGTGTCTCCGCAGCCGCCCCGCTTTTTTTTGTTGGAGCATGAAGCCTCGCTTGATCTCGACATACCTCGGGAGCTCAAGGAAAGAATAGCCGGGCGTTCTTGGACGCATGTGACCCTTCTAGATTGGAGAATGATCGGAGCATCGCCAATGGTAGCGCGAAGGTATTTAGAACCAGCGACATTTCTATATTATGTTCCGTCAATAATCGTTGGGGCATTTCAAGAAACCGCATTCATCGACTTCGCTCTTGAAGCAATAATTCCCGACAACAAAACTCGCATACCTCGCGGCGAATGGTGGCATAAGTTCTCAGCTGCAATTACTCTGCCTCAAAGAGCGGCGCTGTCAGCGTCTCTTTCATATATTCGGCTTACGCTTTGGGACAGTATTGGTTTAGCAAATCAATCGTTGCTTGAGCATGCGGAGACTATTTGGAATTCCCGTGATTAATCTTACCTCGGTCTGCGCTCAGAAGACACCGGCTCGCCGAAGCAGTGGTACGTGCATTGCGACCATCTCGATCGCCCTGCCAGGATGACGGATGCGAGCCAGCCAGGCCGTGGTATGGGACGCCTGGTACACCACCTACGGCGAGGTGCAGTCGATCACCGGCAGCGCCGCCATGAACCTGCGCTTCCCGGCCAGTAGTCCCTCGTCGAATCCGGGCTGCACTGTAAGCGCTGTTTTCAGCCCCACGTATTTGAGATTTGCGCAGCGGAATAGGTCCAAGGCAGCAGGTCATCGATTTGGCTGTTGGTGGCCGTTGACGATCCTGGTGATGGTAGGCGTGCGGCTCTACGCCGATGAGTTTGCACGTCTCGATCAGCGAGGCGATGACGGCCCAGCGCTCGCCACCACCGTCCGAACCGGCGAACAGGGCGTTCTTGCGATTGAGTGCAATCGGGCGGATGGCGCGTTCGACGACGTTGGAATCGATCTCGATGCGGCCGTCGTCGATGAAGCGCGTCAGCCCTTGCCAGCGCGACAATGCGTATCGGATAGCTTCTGCGAGCTTGGTCTTCTGACTGATCAGGGCGAGCCTGGCGCGGAGCCAGGGTTCGAACTCATCGATAATCGGTCGGCTCTTCTCCTGGCGGACGATGCGGCGCTCGCCGACGCTGCGGCCACGGATCTCGCCTTCGATCGTATAGAGCCCGGCAATGCGTTCGAGCGCTCGCTGGCGATCGGTGCAGACCCGCAACGGCGAGTTCATAGAAGCGTCGGCGGACGCGAAAGTGCCGGCAAGTACTCGGCGGAAGAGAAGATCCGCATTGTGCTGGAGGGGCTGCGCGGCGAGGAGAACATTTCCGAGCTCTGTCGCCGCGAGGGCATCGCCGCCTCGATGTGTTAAACCGGAATTCGCCGGGGCGCGCCCAAGCGGCTACCCGAGTGAAATTATATATATGTCAATAATATAAGAGTTCGCGGTTTTGTTCTGAATGGCGCGCCAAAACCGCCGATCGCTCTCTATGGTGCGCTATGGCCGCCGAGATTGCCACCTACGCAACCAAGTGCAAGATGGTCCATGCTTGAAGAGCGTAGAAACCGTGGCGTTTGGTGGTAAGAAAGTTCGAATCTCTTATGGTCGACGTGCTCGACTCTGCTCAGGCGTTGAGTGTAGCCTGAAGATGGCAGAAATGCACTCCAGTCCGGTTAGCTTACGCGATGCCTTGGCAACCACTTGATCAAGAGCATCGCTATAGAAACTGGTATGCGCGGCTCTGAACCCAACGCAATCAACCGTCGTGGCGCCATAGCCATTGGTCACGTTGCCGACAAAATTGTAAAATTCATTCCTTATCTAATTTAAAGCTGGCTGATTATTGTACGTACGCCCCTCTTGGGGGAGGTCTTTGCGAGCATGGATTGGCTTTGCTATAGTTTGCGACATTCTATCACTAGCGGGGCAGGCATCGCATGTTACCGCCGTTTTACTGTTTTTCGACCGCGACATATCCGCATCATGAGCGGCTCGCAAATTTTCGCTGGACGGTGATCGAGCTTCGCGCAGTTCCGGCGGCCTGCATCACATGGGAAACCAACTCGGCGCATGATTTCGAGATGCTGCACGGCCGATCTCGCGGTTCGGCTGGGTTTCGGCGACCCGTCCTACTTCAACCGCGCCTTCCGCCGGGCCCACGGTGAGATCCCGTCAGGCGTGCGCCAGCGGTCGCTTCAGTGAGGCTCACCGTGAAGGAAATTCTGGATACATCCGATCCTGAAAAACTGCGCTTCTCCACTGCGGCGTTGCCGGCGCGCGAACGACTGACCCTTTTTCGGGAAGTATTCGGGCGCGGACTCCTCAATATGGACATCGTTCCGCTCGAAAAAAATGGCTGGGCGGAGTGCGAATTTCGGATGCTGCCGGGCGCAAGCATCATGTGGGGCGGCAATTCGGCCCACCGCTTCGAGAAGGCCCGCGAACCGGCGTTGGAGAGCGATGACCTCATCATGGTGTGGGTGACCACGCCGATGCGCGGCATGTTCCGGCAGAGGGGCAGGGAAATCGCTCTGAACGAGGGCTCGACGTGGCTCCTGTCGTGCGAACACCACACCGTGACTGAGAATGTCGAACCTGTCCGCCACGTGAACGTGAAGCTGCCGCGCGTTGCTCTGGCGCCGCTGGTGCCGAACATCGATGATGCCTTCATGCGGCCGATCCAGCCCGACGCGGAAGCCGTGAAATTACTCAAGAGCTATGTTGAAACTCTGGGACGAAATAGCGGGCTTGAAGATGCCGCTGTCCAGCAGGCGATGGCCTTGCACATCTGCGACCTGATCGCGCTGGCCGTCGGGACAACCCGCGACGGCGCTCAACTGGCGCAGGAACGGGGTCTTAACGCCGCGCGTCTGGCTGCTGTCAGAAAACTTGTCCTCGAAAACCGGTGGGATCAAAACTTTTCGGTGAAGACTGCGGCGATATGTCAGGGCGTCACGCCGCGCTATATCCAGATGCTTTTCGAGGCCACTGGTACGACCTTTTCGGCATTCTTGTTGGAACAGCGGCTTGCGCTCGCCCATAGGCGCCTGAGCGATCCACGCCTGGCCGGCCGCTCGATCAGCGCCCTCGCGCTCGATGCCGGCTTCGGCGACCTTTCCTATTTCAACCGCGTCTTTCGCCGGGCTTACGGTGAGACGCCGTCCGATGTACGCAACCGCGCCCTTCACGCCGCCCCATACAGGCGTTGAGGGGTGGATCGGTAAGAATCGGCACCTGGTCCGTCGGATCGAACAAGTCGACTTCGTTTCAGGACTAATGGTCACTTCGCTCGTGCCCAAGCATCGAAGGAGCTTCACCGATATGACTTTACGCTGAACGGCGATCTGTCCGTTCTCTCCCATGACGAGGCAACTGCTCATTCGCAGGCCCTTCTTCGGTAGAGGCACCAGATCAATTTTTGGCGGAGGTACGCCCCGATGATGGTCGAGTTCCGATTTCACACGCTGCACTGCATCCGGACAGGCGAATCGGGAGCGGGAGAGCCCTATTTGTGGGCGTCGGTCATCAGACTCGATTCAACGCTGCTGGGGCAGACCGAAGACGGCCGGTTCCTGACCGGCGAACCTCAATTTATGTTCAATAAGGGTAGTCAGCGTAATCTGGGCGGTCCGATCGAAAATGGCAAGCATCGCACGATCGATCCGGCAACTGGTAGATTCGTGTTCGACCTCCAGCCTTTGAATCTCAATCTGGGGACGTTCGAGGTCGAGACCGATGGAGCGGTAGGCTATATCGTGGCGCTGCTGGAAGAGAACATGGTGCCGGCAAGGGCGATGGAAGCCGCGCATCATGCGTTCAACGCCGTGGCCAAGCGGCAGATGGGGCAGCTTCTGCGGCAGATCGATCTGATCAGCGTCGGCTTGGACGTCATGAGCAGGAAGCAACATCATGCGGACGTCAACTCGACCGAAGAGGAGAAGCAGGCATCCGACGACGAGAACCGAGCCCTCGTCCGCCAGGTACTGCTGGAGCGACTGGGGGATGACATCAAGAGGATTCAGGAGGAGGCAAAGGAAGAGATCGTCCGCGTCGCGGCGGCCGAAGGAGGCATAGAGGCTGTCGTCCTGGAGAACCTCTTCGCAGGATTATTCGCCGTTCTCCCCGCAGCCGGGTTCGACCCTGACAATTTTCGAGGTCTTAAATTTGATGCGTTGATGGGCGACGATATAGCAAAGGGCGAACCGATCAGTGACCGGTTGCGTTTTGCGCCCGCGCGCTCGGGCATTGTCGGCGGCGGCGGTGGCGGTGGGCCCGGTGGGAGTGCGCTCTATCACATCGATTTCAGTTTCTCGCGCACTGACGCGATCGATCGGTGGCAATCGCTGGGCGGTGAGCTAACGGAAGCGCCAGCCGTTGCTTCGACCGGGGAGAACCGACTCGACGTGTTTGCGCGGGCGACCAATAACGCGCTCTACCGGCGGAGATGGACGGGCAAGGCATGGACGGATTGGGAGGAGTTGGGCGGCCGGATCGCGTCTGCGCCCGCCGCGGTCTCCTGGGGTGCGAGCCGGCTGGACGTCTTCGTGAAGGGCGAGAACGATCGCCTCTGGCAGTGGTGGAGCGACGGCCAGCGGAATGGCTGGCAGGAACTGGATGGCGAACTTACCTCGGCGCCTGCCGTGGCCTCGCAGGAGCGCGGTAGCCTCGATGTGTTCGCCCGCGCGACGGACATGACGCTCTACCGCAAGAAGTGGCGTGGCAGTTCATGGGGAGAGTGGACGCCCGTGCCGGGCAGCATCAAGCTGACCTCGGACCCGGCGGCGGTAGCCTGGGGGAAAGGCCGGCTCGACGTTTTCATGCGCGGCGAGGACATGGCGCTCTGGCAATGGTGGACGAATGGACAGCAGAGCGGCTGGCAGCGGCTCGGTGGAGAACTGACATCCGGTCCTGCGGCCGCTTCTCGAAGGGTGAACAGGCTCGACGTCTTTGCGCGCGGCACCGACAACGCGATCTACCATATCCTGTGGGGTGGTACCGCTTGGAGCCGGTGGGAGACACTGGGCGGCAGCGCGGCTTCATCGCCTGCGGCCGTCTCGTGGGGGCCGAACAGGCTCGACCTGTTCATGAGGGGGAGCGACAACACGCTGCGGCAACGATGGTGGGATGGGACGTGGCGTCCTTGACCCAAACGCACCGCTCGTTGAGGAACGTCGCCCACCCTGAAGCTGCGATCCCGGTAAATCAATCTCGGAGTTGAAACGCGATGCCAGTCGCGGCGTTGGTATGCGAAAGGCGTATCGGGCTTTTCGAGATTTCTCCTGGAACAAGCGGCTGTCTTCGTTGTCTGGCGGATCGGCGTTCTCTCCCGCCGCTCGGCCGACCCGTGCGACTATGCTCGACACCGGTTCAATCCGCCTCCTTCGCCTGATCTTTGGCGAAACACCGTCCTATGTGGCTACCCGCCCGCAGGTTGGCCCGCGCAGATTCTGACGCCGGGATCGATCAGCAGCGGCGCTCGTCGGCTCGACTTAGGTGACTTCGTTTTAGGAGTATTGGTCACTTCGCTCCTGCCCAAGCGACGAATTCGCTTCGCCTGTATGACCTTACGCTGAACGTCGCGATACGACGTGCAGCCAATCATGCGTGTCCAAATGACGGAATGACGCGATCGATCGGTCAGCGCCTCGCGATCCGAAAAGAGAGGATGGTGTATGATCGTCAATGGTTCGTGCCTTCGCCGCTCGCTCCACCTCGCCGCAAGTTCCACCGCTCTTGCCACCGGCCTCGCCTTCCTGCCGAATGAAGCGCATGCTCAGTGCGCGCCGATAGGGCCGACGCAGGTCGTTTGCTCGGGTCCCAACACCACCACCCAGAATATCAATATCCACAATGCGGCCGTATCGACCTTTTCTGGATTCTCGGTCGATACGACCCTGACCGGCGGTAACGCGCTCGATATCCAGGCCAGCGGAGCCTTGAGCTACACTGACGTCAATGCGGCATCGCTGACCGGAGCAGACACGGGTCTTCGGATGCTCACGATGGGTGCATTCGCCAATCCCGGCAGCATCTTCATCGATACAGCGGGCGTCATCACCGGCCAGAACGCAGGCGTCTCCACCCTCAATCGAGGCACCGGCACCACCAACATTCGCGTCGGCGACGTGCAGGCGCTCAGACCGGGTTTCGGTGTCGGCATGAGCATCGTCAATCAATTGGATGCGACTGGTCTGATTATCAATGCCGGCAATGTCGCCGGTGCCTTCAGCGGCATTTACGCCCTGAACGGGGGAGCCGGCAACACAGACATAACCGTGACCGGTCAGGTCGTCGGCGGGAGCGGCTTCGGCTTGCATGCGCTGAACAACTCGATAGCGGGCGGCGATCTCTCGATCCGTGCAGGCGTTGTCCGTGGCGGAAACAGGGGCATCATCGCCGAGAATTTCGGCCATGGGGCGACGCATGTCGTCGTTGACGAGGTGATCGCAGCGGATGGGACCGGCATCACAGGCTACAACGGCGCCAACGCAACCGATCTGACGATCGACGCCGGGAACGTGACTGCCTCCAGCACGACGGGCGGAAACGGAGGGATTCAGGCGCAGAATGGCGGCACGGGCGCGACCCGCGTGACCTCGACGGGTACCGTTTCGTCGGGCGTGACCGGCATTTTCCTGAGCAACAGCGCGACAGCGACCCACCAGACCATCGAGGCCAACAACGTTACAGGCGGACTGACCGGCATCGCCGTGTTCAACAACGGTGCGGGCGTGACCCGCATACATACCACCGGTGACGTCATCGGCTCGAGTCTGGATGGTATTTTTTCGTACGCTGGTACAAATGCAGCCGGCACCACTGTCCAGGTCAACAACGTGACCGGGGGCCAGAACGGCATTGAAGTCGTGCACAACAGCGCATCGCTCACCGGCACGCAAATCTATTCGTCCGGCAATGTCATCGGAACCAACGGGACAGGCATCCTCGCCACGAACAATGGCGGGGGCGGTTTCAACGACCAGGTGACGGTCGACGTGACCAATGTGGCCGGCGGCGTCGACGGAATCCGCCTCACCAACAACGGCTTTGGCAACTCATTCACCTTCTTGCGCGCGGCCGGGGACATCGTTGGCGGAAGCGGCAAGGGCATTGTTGTCGATAACGGTTCGGGCACGTCCGGCATGACGATACACGTCAACAATGTGACCGGAGCCACCAACGCGATCGAAGCTGTGAACATGGGGAACGGAGCGACGCGCGTCGAGGCCACCGGCCTTGTCACCGGAACGAGCGGGAGCGGCATCGACGTCAGAACCGGTATAAACACGACGGACTTGACCGTCACCGGCGTCAACGTCACCGGCGGCATCAATGGCATGCGGGTTTCCAACAATGGAACCGGGGAGACGCGCATCGTGGCCACCGGCACCGTCTCCACTGATGGCGTCGGTTTTGGTATCCTCGCCGCGAACAGCGTGACGGCGACCGGCCTGACCATCGAAGCGGTTGACGTCCGCGGCGGCCAGGGTGGTATCTTCGCCTTGAACCAGGGTACGGGCACCACCCGCGTCACGAGCACCGGCACCGTGGCCAGCGCCGCGGCAAGCGGATACGCAATTCAGGTGCAGAATAGCATCGATGGCGGTGATGTGTTTCTTGAAGCGACCAACGCCACCGGTGCGAACGGGATCTACGTCCTGAATGACGGCACTGGCAGCACCCATGTCTCCGCCAGCGGAGCTGTCGTGGGGACGAGCGGCAATTTCGGCGTTTTCGTCAACAACGCGGCGAGCGCGGTCGATTTGACGGTCAATGTGGCGAACGTCTCCCATGACCGTTTCCAGGCGATGTCCATCGTCAACGAGGGCACCGGCGCGACCCGTGTGACTGCCACCGGCAATGTGATCGGCGGCGGAGCGGCCGGCATGTTCGTCGGCAATGGCGCAACCGCAACCGATCTTAGGATCAATGCGGTGAATGTGACCGGCCGAACCGATGGCATATTTGCCAGAAACGAAGGCACCGGCGCGACGGCGGTCACCGCCACGGGCCAAATCGTCGGTACGGACGGCGATGGAATCAGCGTTTCCAGCGGGGCTAACACCACCGGCCTCACGATCGAAGTGGCCCAAGTTTCCGGCCGGGAGTACGGCATCCTCGCGAACAGTGCCAGCACTGGCGACACGCTCATCACTGCAACAGGTGTCGTCACCGGCCAGATAGCGGGCATCGCGGCCTACAATTTTGGCCATGCACGCGACCTGAGGATCGAAGCCGCGACGGTGAACGGGGGCATCGACGCCGTTAACGGTGGCATCGGCACGACCTCTGTCACAGCGACCGGCATGGTGACCGGGGCGATCGGATCGACGTCGAGCGCGATCCGCGCAACCAGTAACGGCCAGCCGATCGAAATCGTGCTGAGCGGCGCGGCATCCGGCGCGCGTAACAGTTCTGGCCGAGCCTCGAGCCTCGCCGTGGTCGCCGAAGGCGGTCCGGTGAGCCTGACCAATGAAGGCCATGTCACAGGCGGTGTGCTGTTCTCGGGCGGGTTCGCCGATCATGTCGCCAACACCGGCGTCTGGTCGATCGCCGGTACGAGCGATTTCGGTGGCGGCGTCGATACAGTGGTCAACGACCCGTCCGGTACGCTGCGCGCGTTTGGCGATGTGCAATTTGATAATCTGGAGAGTTTCACCAGCCGGGGTATGGTGACCATGCAGAATGGCGTGGCGGGAGATCGTTTCGCCACGTCCGCAAACATCTCGCTCATGCCTGGATCGCGCCTTGCGGTCGACATTAACGCGGCAGGTCTTGCCGACAGCATCCATACGACGGGCACTGCCAATATTGCAGGCTCGGCGCTGAACGTCTCGGTCCAGGGGGTACGGATCGGACGCTATACGGTGGTGACGGCAGACGGAGGGCTCATCGGTACGTTCGGTTCGGTCGCGGGGATCGGTCCGATTTCGGCGTTTGCCAGCATTACCGACGGCTATGACGCCACCAACGCCTATCTCGACGTGTTGCAGGTGCGCGATTTCGCCGACGCCGGCCTGACCCGCAACCAGAAGGCAGCCGCCGCAGGCGTCCAGAGCCTGTCGGGTGGCAATCCGCTCTACAACGCAATCCTGGCTCTTCCGACCGATTCCGCCGCTCGCAACGCCTTCGATCAGGTTTCGGGTGAGGCTCATGCATCGGCGCAGACCGCTTTGATCGAAGACAGTCGGTTCGTTCGCGATGCTGCAACCAATCGTATCCGCGCGGCCTTTGGCGCTGTCGGTGCCTCGCGCGCGCCGGTAATGGCGTTTACCGATCCCATCTATAGCGGTCCTGCCATGGCTTATGCCGCGCTCGATCCAGGCAGGGCATCCAGCGTTGCCGTTGCACCGACGACTGACCGCTTCGCACTATGGGGCCAAGGCTTCGGCGGCTGGGGGCACACCAACAGCGACGGCAATGCCGCCCGCCTCAATCGCTCAACTGGCGGTTTCCTGATTGGCGGCGATGCTCCAATCTTTGAAACTTGGCGGCTCGGCATGATGGCAGGCTACAGCCACACTACCTTCAACGTCAGGGATCGTGCTTCATCGGGCGCGAGCGACAACTACCATCTCGGGCTCTACGGTGGCACGCAATGGGGCAATCTCGGCTTCAGGACCGGCGCGGCTTACACGTGGCATGACATGACGATGAACCGCAGCGTCGCCTTCGCGGGCTTCGGCGACAGCTTGAAGGCCGATTACCGGGCGGGCACTGCCCAGATCTTCGGCGAACTCGGCTATGGCATCCGCACCGGTAATTTTGGCTTCGAACCGTTCGCTAATCTCGCCTACGTGAATCTTCACACTGACGGCTTTGGCGAGCGAGGCGGCACCTCGGCTTTGCGCAGCACGGCCAGCAACACCGGTGTCACGTTCACCACGCTCGGTGTCCACGCCTCGACTGACTTCGATCTCGGTGCGACCGCAGCGATGCTGCGGGGTACGGTGGGCTGGCGTCACGCCTTCGGTGACACGACGCCGCTCTCGACGTTCGCCTTCACGAGCGGCTCACCGTTCACGATCGCCGGCGTGCCGATTGCCAGGAATGCCGTCGTGCTCGATGCGGGCATTGATATCGCTATCACTAGAAACGCGACGCTCGGCATTTCCTATAACGGACAATTTGCGTCGAGCGCTTCTGATCAATCGGTCCGAGCAAATTTCAATGTGAAATTCTAACGCTCTTAGCGCGAAAGCGACAGCACAGCTTTAATCTATTTGCGGCGCTATATGTCAAACGGAAACTGGAATCGTGATCTTCGTTCTGACATTCATCATCTTGCTGATCTTTATTTTCGTTGGAGCATATTTTCTTCTGGATGATTTCGATCCAGAGGGAATGCTCTTTCCCGCCTTTTTGATCTCCGCCGGGGGGGGCGGCGCTGTCACATTTGCCCTGTCCGATGCCGATCGTCTCCTGATCATTGGAAGCATTTTTTTCCTGACCGCATGCATTGTTCTCGCAATTTTTTGGTGCAATCGACGATCCCGCAGACGAAGTACCAGGCAGGATCGTTGAATTAGGTGTAAGCGAGCGAAAAGACGGCAAGACTTCGTGAATTTGCACCTCGTATTCGTGCAGACTCCAAATCTTATTCGATCCAGATGCGCGGCACGCAGACGAAAAGGGCGTTCGCATAGTGAACAACACGATCAAATTTCTCCGAGCCTCTTTCGCATCGCGGACTATGGTGGCCGGCGTCCTGCCTTGGCTGACGATGGTGGCCGACGTCTTCATGCCGAGCCGGGCGGCCTCTCTTAATGACAGCCTTGAACGCCCGCCGCCTGAGCACATCGAATTTGCTCAAGCTCAGAACGGTGGTTCGGTTGCCCCGGGCTCACGTTTGCCGGAGGGAGCATCGTCTCTCTCCGAAACCTACGGAAATTGGCGGGTTGCTTGTGCCCAGCAAGGCAACGGCAAACGCTGTGCTTTATCGTAAGTTCAAACACAGCAGAATGGCCAACGCGTTCTCGCGATCGAGCTCAATACGCCCGCCACCGGCAGCACGGTGTCTGGCACTCTGATTATGTTTGGTCCCGGCATTTGCTGGAGCGGATTGAAGCTGAACGGTTCGGGCAGTGAGGTCCATGCCTTGCAGATGAACTCGTAGGGTGTG
>NZ_MKSM01000010.1:9234-38037 GCF_001897285.1 Nitrobacter sp. 62-23 | reverse complement strand
GATCGCGGTCACGGATAAAGCGCGTCGGCTCAAGGCGGAGGGACGGAACGTCATCGGCCTCGGCGCTGGCGAGCCCGATTTCGATACCCCGGCCAATATCAAGCTGGCGGCGGTCCATGCGATCGAGGCCGGCAAGACCAAGTATACGGCGGTTGACGGCATCCCCGAGCTGAAGGAGGCGATCATCGCCAAGTTCCAGCGCGAGAACGGCCTGACCTACAAGCCGAACCAGATCATCGTCGGCACCGGCGGCAAGCAGGTTCTCTACAACGCGCTGATGGCGACGATTAATCCGGGCGACGAGGTCATCATTCCCGCGCCGTACTGGGTCAGCTATCCCGAGATGGTGGCGCTGGCAGGCGGCGAGTCCGTGCCTGTGGTCTGCACGGCGGAGTTCGGTTTCAAGCTGCAGGCCGAAGCGCTGGAGCGGGCGATCACGCCGACGACGAAGTGGATCATCCTCAACTCGCCGTCGAACCCGACCGGCGCGGCCTATACGCGCGCCGAGCTGAAAGCCCTGACCGATGTGCTGGTGAGACACCCGCAGGTCTGGGTCATGACCGACGACATGTACGAGCACCTGATCTACGATGATTTCGAATTCACCACGCCGGCGCAGGTCGAACCGAAACTGTTCGACCGCACGCTGACGGTGAACGGGGTGTCGAAAGCCTACTGCATGACCGGCTGGCGCATCGGCTATGCCGGCGGCCCCGCGCAGCTCATCAAGGCGATGGCGACGATCCAGTCGCAGTCGACCTCGAACCCGTCGTCGATCTCGCAATGGGCCGCGGTCGAGGCTCTGAACGGGCCGCAGGAGTTCATCGACGTCAACAACAAGGTGTTCAAGCAGCGCCGCGACCTCGTGGTGGCGATGCTGAACCAGGCCAAGGGCATCGACTGCCCGCGGCCGGAAGGTGCGTTCTACGTCTATCCGTCCTGCGCCGGGACCATCGGCAAGACCACGCCATCGGGCAAGAAGCTGGAGACCGACGAGGATTTTGTCAGCGAACTGCTGGAGGCCGAAGGGGTTGCGGTGGTGCAGGGATCGGCGTTTGGCTTAGGGCCGGCGTTCCGCATTTCCTACGCGACCAGAACCGCGGATCTTGAGGACGCCTGCAAACGCATCCAGCGCTTCTGCGACAGCTTGCGCTGAGGGCGGGCTCCGCGTCGCGTTTTACCACAAGTCGTCACTCGCCCAAACAGCGACCCATAAGCTGTGCTGTCGTCAGGCGAAGATGCGAGATTGGCTCAGCCTCGCGCCATCTTGCATATGTCGCGGATTATGGGGCCTTGTGTTCGCGACGACGACGGCAGTGGCTGAAGTACACGGTACGGCCATGCTTTGTTTCGCGGAGCTGTGTTTCGCGTAGCTGTCGCCATTTTCGACCTTTCAGGAAGTTTTAGCAACGTTGCCGGCATTTTGATGCCACGATGTGACAGCCGCCTTGTTTTGGACACGGCGGTTCCATCATGCTCACCCGCCTTCCCAATTTTTCCCAGCGGAGATCAACTCATGCGTTTCCCAAGACTTCCCGCCGTGGCCGCCGTGATGCTCATGGTGTCCGTTGCGGGCGCCCATGCCCAGCGTCATCAGGTTCAGGCCGGAATCCTCGAATGCGAGGGCGGCCAGAACGTGGGCTATGTGGTCGGCTCCACGACGGAATTGCAGTGCATCTTCCGCAGCAATACCGGCGCGCCGCCTGAGCCCTATATCGCGCGGGTCCAGCGTTTTGGCCTGGACCTCGGCGTGACGGCGCAGACCGGGCTCGCCTGGGTGGTCAATGCGCCGAGCCGCAGCATCGGCCCGGGCGCGCTGGCCGGTCACTTCGGCGGGGTCGGCGCCAACGCCACGGTCGGCGTCGGCATCGGCGCCAACCTGCTGGTCGGCGGATCGGACAATTCGATTTCGTTGCAGCCGCTGAGCCTGCAGGGCCAGACTGGCCTCAGCGCCGTGGCCGGCATTGTGGATGTCGACTTGCGGCCGGCGAATGTGCGACCGGCTCCCCGCTACCATAAGCGGCATCACCGTCGTCATCATCCCCGCCATACAGACCGGCAACCCGTGCCGATCGGATCGAGACCAAGAGGCCCGCGATAAGCGGGCCTCTTTTTTAGTGTTCATGGTCGCAAGTTCGCGTCTGGCGAGAGGCGGGTGGGTATGCAATAAAAATATCTCCGCCATATGCGCGGCAGACAGGGGACGCATCACATTCATCGGAGTTTTTCATGCGCGGTATTCCAGTTCTGATCGGCGTCGCGGCGGCGTTAGTCGTGTCGCTCGCGGGTGCTCTTGCGCAGCAGCCCGGAGAGCGCGTCAAGGTCGGCGTCCTCGAATGCCGCGGTGGAGCCAGCGTCGGGTTTATCGTCGGCTCCGTGACCCATCTCGGCTGCGTGTTTCACATGAATGGCATGCCCGAAGATCGCTATGTCGCCACGATCCGCAAAGTCGGCGTCGATCTCGGCATCACCGAGGAATCGGCGCTGGCCTGGGCCGTCTACGCGCCGGTGGCGCGGCTCGGCCCCGGCGATCTCTCCGGCGACTACGCGGGCGCGCAAGGCAGTGCTTCGGTCGGCATTGGACTTGGCGGCAACGTCCTGATCGGCGGCTCCGCCAATTCGATCGCCCTGCAACCGCTCAGCATACAGGGGCAGGTCGGTCTCAATATTGCGGCCGGTCTCGCTGCGCTGGAATTGCGTCCGGGGCGTTGACAACTTTTGGTGAGTCGTGCGGGTCGGCTCCCCGCAGCATTTTGAAACCGCTATTGGTGCGCCTCACTTTGCCGCACGATGTTTTCCCGCTTGCCAAAACCTGAGCGCGGGAGGAGCATCACTGCGCCGACCCAATCATGGGCCGACTTCCCGATCAGGAGGCGGCGATGGGACCAGACCTTAGAGGTCCACAAGGTACCCCCCAGGGCACCCAGGCACAGGGCTCCCGGTGCATTGCACTGGTGGGCCCTTTCCAAAGCGGTAAAACCACACTTCTCGAAGCCATCCTTGCCCGAACGGGCGCAATCCCCAAAGCAGGCAGCGTCGATCAGGGCACCAGCGTCGGCGACGCCAGTGTCGAAGCACGCCAGCACAAGATGGGCGTCGGGCTGGCCTCGGCCGCCACCCGTTTCATGGGTGAAACCTATTCCTTTATCGACTGCCCGGGCTCGATTGAATTCGCGCACGACATGCGCGCCGCGATTCCCGCGGTCGATGCTGCGGTCGTGGTGTGCGAGGCGGATGAACGCAAGCTGCCGCAGTTGCAGATTATTCTGCGCGAACTGGAAGATTTGAACATTCCCCGATTTCTGTTTCTCAACAAAATCGACAAGGCGAACAAGCGCATTCGCGAAACGCTGGCGACGTTGCAGCCGGCGTCACGGACGCCGCTGGTGTTGCGCCAGATTCCGATCTGGAACGGCGACCTGATCGCCGGCTTCGTCGATCTCGCGCTGGAGCGCGCCTTCGTCTATCGCGAGCACATGGCCTCCGAGATTGTCAAACTGGACGGTGGCGATCTCGACCGTGAAAAAGAAGCGCGGTTCTCCATGCTGGAGAAACTCGCCGATCACGATGACGCGCTGATGGAGCAGTTGCTCGAGGATATCCCGCCGCCACGTGATGCTGTGTTCGACGATCTCTCTCGCGAATTGCGCGAAGGCCAGATCTGCCCGGTGCTGCTCGGTTCGGCTGCGCGGGAGAATGGCGTGTTGCGTCTGATGAAGGCGCTCCGGCACGAGGCTCCAGGCATCGGCGCGACCGCGAAGCGCCTGGGCGTGGCCGACAGCAAGGAAGCGCTGGCCTACGTATTCAAGACCGTGCACCTTCAGCACGGCGGCAAGCTGTCGCTGGCGCGGGTGCTGACGGGCCGTTTCGACGATGGCGCCGCGGTGCTGGCGTCGTCCGGCGAGGGCGGAAAAATCTCCGGCATTCTCGCCGCGACCGGTGCGCAGGAAACCAGGCGGGCGTCGGCTGAAGCCGGCGAGATGATCGCGTTCGGCAAGCTCGACGCCGTGAAGACCGGCGATACGCTGACGACCGCCAAGGTCGCGCCGCCTTCGCTGGTCAGCGTCGCGGCGGCCGCGCCGGTGCTGGCGATCGCGCTCGCGGCCGGAGACCGCAAGGACGATGTCAAGCTCGGGCAGGCTCTCGCCAAGCTCAACGAGGAAGACCCTTCGCTTGCCGTCGTTCACAATGCGCAGACCCACGATACCGTGCTGTGGGGGCAGGGCGAGATGCATCTGCGCGTTGCGCTGGAGCGGCTGCACGATCGTTTCGGCGTCAACGTGAAATCGCACCCGCCTGCGATTGGCTATCAGGAGACCATCCGCAAATCCATGACCCAGCGCGGACGCCACAAGAAACAGTCTGGCGGACATGGCCAGTTCGGCGACGTGGTTCTGGAAATCACCCCGTTGCCGCGCGGTTCAGGCTTCGTCTTCATCGACAAGATCGTCGGCGGCGCGGTGCCGCGCAACTATATCGGCGCGGTGGAGGAAGGTGTGGTGGACGGACTCTCACGCGGCCCGCTCGGCTTTCCCGTGATCGACGTGCAGGTGACGCTGATCGACGGCTCCTATCACAGCGTCGACTCCTCGGATCAGGCTTTCCGCACGGCGGCGCGCATCGGTGTGACCGAGGCCCTGCCTCAATGCCAGCCGGTGCTGCTGGAGCCGATCCATGTCGTCGAGATCGTTTGTCCAAGCGAGGCGACCGCGAAGATCAATGCCATCCTGTCGGCGCGGCGCGGCCAGATTCTCGGCTTCGATACCCGTGAGGGCTGGACCGGCTGGGACTGCGTGCGTGCGATGATGCCGGAAGCCGAGATCGGCGATCTCATCGTCGAACTGCGGTCGGCGACGGCGGGAGCGGGGAGTTTTACCCGCCAGTTCGATCGCATGGCCGAAGTCAACGGCCGGGCCGCCGACCAGATCATTGCCGCGCGTCGGGTCGCCGCCTAGAGCCTTTGCTCTCCATCGAGAATTTGCGGGTGTTTTGATCGCAAAGGACGCGGCCACTGGAGCCTTTCCGCTTCTGATGGAATCAGAAGCTGAGCTCTATGCTTTTGATTTGACGCGTTTTCTTGACGCGAACCGGTAGCCGCTTCGCTAACGGCCAAAAACGGTCTCCGCTTTTGCGAAATATGCGCCGCCGCCCGGGAGTTCTGCGCGCCTGATCGCCGGAACCTCGCTGGCCGCCTTGTCCTGGCGATGGTAATGATGTATTTTACATTATTGTCATGATCTCAGACATCACTTATAATAGCCTAGATATGGATATCGAGCGTTGATCACATCCTTTCAGATGCGAGCGGCGCGTGCGCTGCTGGGCATTGACCAGAAAACGCTCGCCGCGCTGGCGGGAGTGTCCTTGCCGACCATCCAGCGGATGGAGGCGAGCGAGGGGCCGGTGCGCGGCGTCGTCGATACGCTGGTGAAAGTGGTCGACGCGTTCAATCGCGCCGGCGTCGAGTTGATCGGAGAACATGCGCGCAGCGACGATGGCGGGCGCGGTGTGCGCCTGAAACAGCCGGGACCTCCGCGCCGTCCCGGCGGCTGATACGGTCACCGAACCGCACTTATCGGCGACCTGCGCGCGATGCGAGGACTGAGTGCGGGATGAACATTGCTGAGGGACGACCCCACCTTATCCGCCAGCCGAGTTTCGCAGAACTGTTCACGCCGAAACTCCTCACCGTGTTGCGTGAGGGTTATCGCGGCGCCGATTTCCGCGCCGACGTCGTCGCTGGACTCACGGTGGCGATCGTGGCGCTGCCGCTGTCGATGGCCATCGCCATCGCCTCCGGCGTCACGCCGGATCGCGGCCTGACCACCGCCATCATAGGCGGATTCTTTATCTCGCTGTTCGGTGGCAGCCGGTTTCAGGTCGGCGGTCCCGCCGGCGCGTTCATCGTGCTGGTTGCGCTGACGGTCGAGCGTCACGGGATTGACGGCGTCATCCTCGCGACTTTGATGGCGGGCGTGTTGCTGATCGCCGCCGGCCTGATGCGGCTCGGCACCTACATCAAGTTCATTCCCTATCCGGTTACGGTGGGGTTCACCGCCGGTATCGGCGTCGTCATCTTTGCCAGCCAGATCAAGGATATTCTTGGAATCACGCTGGCGAAGGAGCCGAGTGGGCTTGTTCCGAAGCTCGCGGCGCTGGCGCGGGCCGGCGACACCGTCAGCATGTCCGCGGTCGCGGTCAGCGTCATCGCAGTCGTTATCATCGTCGGCCTGAAGAAGCTGCGGCCGACGTGGCCCGGCATGTTGATCGCGATTGTGATCGCCGCCGGGGCCGCATGGGCGCTGTCGTTGCCGGTGGAGACCATCGGCACGCGCTTCGGTGGGATTCCGCGTGAATTGCCGTGGCCGGTCTGGCCGACATTCTCTCTCGACAAAATGCAGGCGGTGTTTCCCGACGCCGTGGCGTTCGCGCTGCTGGGATCGATCGAGTCGCTGTTGTCGGCGGTGGTGGCCGACGGCATGACCGGACGGCGGCATCGCTCGAATTGCGAACTGATGGCCCAGGGCGTCGCCAACATCGCTTCCGCGCTGTTCGGCGGCATCTGCGTCACCGGACTGATTGCGCGGACCGCGACCAACATCCGCGCCGGCGCTCGCGGCCCTGTGGCGGGGATGCTGCATTCGGCGTTCCTGCTGCTGTTCATGCTGATCGCAGCGCCGCTGGCGAGCTACATTCCGCTCGCGGCGCTGGCCGCGGTGCTGGCGGTTGTCGCCTGGGACATGGTCGAGAAGCACGAATTTGCGACCCTGATCCGCACATCGCGGGGGGACGCCGTCGTGTTGCTCGCCACCTTCCTGCTGACCATCTTCCGCGATCTTACCGAGGGCATTCTGGTCGGGTTCGCGCTCGGCGCGGTGCTGTTCATCAACCGCATGGCGCAGACCACCAGCGTCGAGGCCAATGTGCCGCTGGTGGCCGAGGACAAGGCCGACGATGCCGATGGCGATCGCCAGCCCTACGATGCCACGCTGGTGGCCGATCCGGACGTCGTCATCTACCGCATCACCGGGGCATTCTTCTTCGGCGCGGCGTCCGAGATCGGCTCGGTCCTCGATGCGATCATGGAACGACAAAAGGCGTTCGTCGTGGATTTCGCCACAGTTCCATTCCTCGACTCCACCGCGGCGAACGCCATCAGCCGGATCGCCGCCAAGGCGCGGCGGCAGGGCATTCCGTTTTTCGTCACAGGAGCGTCGCCGGCGGTGCGACGGGCGCTCCTGACCCATGGGGTCAGGCCGCCGCGCGCGAAATTCCGGGAGAGCATCGCGCGCGCCGTCGCCGACATCAAGGCGTCCCGCCATGCGCTATCCGACGCCGCGAAGGAAGCGCAACCGCTGCCCTGAGCCGCGCCGGGCGACTTGCGGTATCCGCTGCCACGGGCGATTGCGGCCCGCGGCATTGACAGCGGCCGCGCCTTGCATGATCTCATCCGGTCGCGCCGCCCGATCGTCAGGCGCGCGCGCCCTGCGATGGGACGAGCCATGTCAGTCGAGAGTCATGTCAGCCGAGAGTAAAGTCCCCGCCGCCTGTTTGATCGGATGGCCCGCGGCGCATTCGCGTTCGCCGCTGATCCACCATTACTGGCTGCGCCTGTACGGCATCGAAGGCGGTTACAGCATCGAGGCGATTCCGCCCGAGGGTTTGGCCGAATTCGTCATGAATCTGTCAAAGCAGGGCTTCGTCGGCGCCAACGTCACGATCCCGCACAAGGAGCGGGCGCTGCAACTGACCGCACCCGACGCGCGCGCAAGAGCGGTCGGCGCCGCCAACACGCTCTATTATGAAGGCGAGGCGTTGCGCTCTACCAATACCGATGTCGAGGGGTTCATCGGCAATCTGGATGTCGCTGCGCCGGGCTGGGATAGCACTGATGATGCGCTGGTGCTCGGCGCCGGCGGATCGTCGCGCGCCGTGGTGTTCGGCCTGATCGAACGCGGCATCAAACGCATCCATCTCGCCAACCGCACGATGGAACGGGCGCACGCGCTTGCGGATCAGTTTGGCGGATCGGTCATGCCGCTGGCCTGGAACGGACTCGATGATGTGCTGCCGCGCGCCGGGCTGCTCGTGAATACCACCTCGCTCGGCATGGCAGGGCAACCTCCGCTGAGCGTCGAACTGCCGCTGTTGCCATCGGATGCGGTGGTCGCCGACCTGGTCTATGTTCCGCTGGAAACGCCGCTGCTCGCAGCGGCGAAGGGGCTCGGCCTTAAGACCGCCGACGGTCTCGGAATGCTGTTGCATCAGGCGGTGCGCGGATTTGAACTGTGGTTCGGGCGACGTCCCGTGGTGACGCCGGAATTACGCGCGCTGGTCGAGGCCGATCTCCGGATGGCTCAATTCGCGACGTGAGTGTCCTCCATTTTTAACTATTCTAATCGGCGCCCAATCAATGCTCTTTGTCTTGACCCCCACGGGAGCTTGATCCACTTGATAGAAGCGTTACCCAAAGCAGCGACCATTATGCCCGATTTTGATACCATCATTCCTGACGCCGCGGAGACCACTCCGCTGGGCCTTGCACAACGCGGCTTTAGCGGCCGGGTCAGTGCGATCATGGTCGACGGCGATCACCTCGGGGTGTCGGCGGTCGAGATCGAGCGGCGCCTTCTCGAACTCGGAATCGTCGAAGGCGCGTCGGTGCAGATCCTGCATGAGGGGCCGATCGGCCGGGATCCGATCGCGGTTCGCGTCAACGGCACGACGATCGCGCTGCGTCGGCGCGAAGCCATGGCGATCATGGTCGGCGCTCTCGAGCGAGCGGCGAAAACCACAGCATGAGCGTTATCGACGTAAATGACTGGCGCATCGCCCTGGTTGGGACGCCGAACAGCGGCAAGACCGCCTTGTTCAACGCGCTCACGGGCAGCCGGCAGAAGGTGGCCAACTACGCCGGCGTCACCGTGGAGCGGAAGTCCGGGGTTTTGAAAACCGCATCCGGTCACCGGGTCAACTTGATCGACCTTCCGGGGACCTATTCCTTGCGGGGCCGCAGCCCCGACGAGGATATCACCCGCGACGTCATTCTCGGCAAGCTTGCGAGCGAAAGCCCGCCTGACTTCCTGCTCTGCGTCGCCGACGCCACCAATCTTCGCGTGGCGTTGCGCCTCGTGATCGAATTGAAGCGCGTGCACCGTCCGATGCTGCTGGTGCTGAACATGATCGACATCGCGCGGCGGCGCGGGGTCGACATCCATCTCGACAAGCTCTCCGCCGAACTCGGTGTGCCGGTGGTAACGTCGACCGCCGTGCGGCGCGGCGGCATCGACGATCTGCTGCGGCATATCGATGACATCGTCGGCAAGCCGGCTGGCGCCATCGTCGCGAGCGACTGGACGACGCCCGCCGTATCCGACCTGCGCGCGGCGCAGCGCGAAGCTGATCGCGTGATCCGCGCTTCCGTGAGCGAGCCCGCCAAACCCGATACGTGGACCACGCGCGTGGACGGCGTGTTGCTGCATCCGGTGTGGGGGATGGTCGCGCTGCTGCTGCTGCTGTTCGTGATGTTCCAGGCGGTGTTCGCCTGGGCCGAGCCGGTGATGGAACTCATCACGCAAGGTTTCGATGCGCTCGGGGCGTTCTCGGCGACCGTGCTGCCGGAGGGATTGCTGCAGAGCTTCGTCCAGAATGGTGTGATCTCCGGCGTCGGCAGCGTCCTCGTGTTCCTGCCGCAGATCCTCATTTTGTTTCTTTTCATTCTGCTGCTTGAAGATCTCGGCTACATGGCGCGCGCGGCGTTCCTGATGGATCGCATCATGGGCGGCGCCGGACTTCACGGTCGCGCCTTTATCCCGCTGTTGTCGAGTTTTGCCTGCGCGATTCCGGGCATCATGGCGACGCGGGTGATCGACAACAAGCGTGACCGGTTGACCACCATCATGGTCGCGCCGCTGATGACCTGTTCGGCACGCATCCCGGTGTACACGCTGATCATCGCCGCCTTCATACCGAACAGGCCGGTATTGGGCGTTCTTGGATTGCAGGGGCTCGTGATGTTCGGGCTCTATGCGATGGGCATCTTCAGCGCGCTCGCGGTATCCTTCGTGGCCAACCGCTTTTTCTGGCGTGACAGCGCGACGCCGCCTTTCATGCTGGAACTGCCGGATTACAAGCTGCCCCAATTGCGCAGCGTGCTGATGAATCTTTACCAGCGCGCGATGGCGTTTCTGAAACGCGCCGGCACCACGATCTTTTCCATGATGGTGCTGATCTGGTTTCTGGCGTCGTTTCCGCGTCCGCCGGCGGGCGCGACCGAACCCGCCATCGATTTCAGCCTTGCGGCCATGATCGGCCGCTGGATCGAACCGCTGCTCGCGCCGATCGGCTTCAACTGGCAGATCAGCGTCGCGCTGATTCCCGGCATGGCCGCGCGCGAGGTGGCGGTGGCCTCGCTCGGCACCGTCTATGCGATCGAGGGTGGCAAGGAGGCGGCGGACCAGGTCGGTCACATGCTTGCCTCGCAATGGAGTCTTGCGACCGCGCTGGCGTTCCTGGCCTGGTATGTCTTCGCGCCGCAATGCGCCTCGACGCTGGCCGTCATCAAGCGCGAGACCGGCGGTTGGCGCTGGATGCTGATTACGTTCTTCTACATGCTGGCGCTGGCCTATCTCGCCGCCTTCGTTACTTATCGCATCGCCCTGGCGCTGGGCTGGGGCTGAGAGCGGAGTCTCGCGAAAATCGGCCCGATTCCACGTCGCGGAGGAACGGAGCGCGCCGCGCGTCGTTATACCTTCGTTACAGGAGAGCGCCATGACGAGCGGCCACGCTGTGAAGGACGACCAGAAGAAAAGGGCGAAATCCAAGAAGGAACTGGATGAGGAACTCGATCGTGGCCTGAGAGAGTCGTTTCCCGGCTCTGACCCCGTGAGTGTAACCCAGCCGGCCCCCGCAAGGACACCCGCCAAGCGGCAGACAAAGGACAGATCGGCTGGTCGCCACTAAAATAGGCGGTGAAGCAGAGGCGGTGGAACGGAACTCAAACCGAACCTCAGGCGCGGAAGTTTGCTCCGAAACGGAGGTTAATGTACCTTCTTCGGAGGAACAGTCGTTTTGTAGTCCTGTGTCGGTAACGATTCATTATATTTTTTGAAGTCGTTTTAGCTATCCGGGCGTTATAAGCGGCTTCGCGCTATGCTTGTGGCCCAACGATTCGGCGGACCAGCTTCAGGGCGGCGTGAGATTTGAAGACGTCGTGGGGGTAGGATGAGCCGCAAATATTTTGGAACCGACGGCATTCGCGGTCGTGCCAATGGCCTGATCACGCCGGAACTTGCGATGAAGGTCGGGCAGGCGGCCGGACTGGTATTTCAGCGCGGCGAGTACCGCCACCGCGTCGTGATCGGAAAAGATACCCGGCTGTCCGGCTACATGATCGAATATGCGCTTGTTGCGGGCTTCACCTCGGTAGGCATGGATGTGCTGCTGCTAGGCCCGATGCCGACGCCGGCTGTGGCGATGCTGACCAAGTCGATGCGCGCTGATCTCGGCGTCATGATTTCGGCCTCGCACAACCTGTTCGAGGACAACGGGATCAAGATGTTCGGACCGCGGGGCTTCAAGCTGTCCGACGAGGTCGAAAAAAAGATCGAACAATTGCTTGACGAAAACCTCGACAGGAAGCTGGCGCAGAGCGCGAGCCTGGGTCGCGCCCGCCGCATCGACGGCGTGCATGATCGCTATATCGAGTTCGCCAAGCGCACGCTGCCCCGCGAACTCAGTCTCGACGGGTTGCGGGTGGTGGTCGATTGCGCCAACGGCGCCGCCTACAAGGTGGTACCTGAAGCGCTGTGGGAACTGGGCGCCGATGTCATTCCGATCGGCGTCGAGCCCGATGGTTTCAATATCAACAAGGAATGCGGTTCCACCGCGCCGGAGGCGCTGTGCCGCAAGGTTCGCGAGATGCGCGGCGATATCGGCATCGCGCTCGATGGCGACGCCGACCGCGTCATCATCGTCGACGAGCGTGGCCATGTGGTGGACGGCGACCAGCTTCTCGCCGTGATCGCGCAGAGCTGGAAGGAAGACGGCCGGCTGGCCAGGCCCGGAATTGTCGCCACCGTGATGTCAAACCTCGGTCTTGAGCGATTCCTGCAGGATCAGGAATTGGCGCTGGTGCGGACGCCGGTGGGCGATCGCTACGTGCTCGAACAGATGCTGAAACATGGCTACAACCTCGGCGGCGAGCAATCGGGTCACATCATCCTGTCGGACTATGCGACCACCGGCGACGGCTTCGTGTCCGCGCTTCAGGTGCTTGCCATGGTGCAGAAGCTTGGCCGCCCGGTCTCCGAGGTGTGCCACAAGTTCGAACCGCTCCCGCAAATCCTGAAGAACTTCCGCTACCGCAGCGGCAAGCCGCTGGATCGGGCCGAGGTCAAGTCGGCGATCACCGCGGGCGAGAAGCGTCTCAACGGTCATGGCCGCCTGCTGGTCCGTTCCTCCGGAACCGAGCCGGTGATCCGCGTGATGGGCGAGGGCGACGACCGTGCCCTGGTCGAGGAAGTCGTGGACACGATCGTTTCGGCGCTGGGCGGTCAGGCGGCGGCGTGAAGTCGCCGATCGTCATGATCGCGGTTCCGCCCTTGCTAACACTTTCCGGCGCATTCCTGCTATAAGCTAATACTGCTGGTCGGCCGGGTGCTCGCGTCGTAACAGGCGCAGGTCATAACATTCCGGAATCCGTCGTGGACAAGCTCGTCGAGAAAAGACCGGTCGCACCGGTGAAAGGGATCGCCGCGAAGGCAGCGGCCGGTCCCGCCTATCTCGTGCTCGGCGGCATCAGCTTCTCGCATTTTCTCAACGACACCATGCAATCGCTGATTCCTTCAGTCTATCCGATTCTGAAGGAAAACTACGCGCTCGACTTCGCCCAGATCGGAATGATCACGCTCGCGTTTCAGGTGACGGCGTCGCTGCTGCAGCCCGTGGTCGGGTATGTCACCGACAGGAAGGCGCAGCCGTTCTCGCTGGCCATCGGCATGGGTTCCACCTTCGTCGGATTGCTGTTGCTCAGCGTGGCGCATGTCTACGGAATGATCCTGGTCTCCGCCGGTCTCATCGGTCTGGGATCGGCGGTGTTCCATCCGGAGTCCGCGCGCATCGCGCGAATGGCCTCGGGCGGCCGCTATGGATTCGCGCAATCGGTTTTTCAGGTCGGCGGAAATTTCGGCGCCGCGATGGGACCGGTGCTGGCGGCGTTGATCATTGTGCCCTTCGGGCAGCCGAGCATCGCGTGGTTTTCATCGATCGCCTTCGTCGCGATCGTGCTGCTGTTTCAGATCGGCCGTTGGTACAAGCCGCGGATTGCGCCGCGTCGCAGCGTCATGCAAGTGCGGTCGCCTGAGGCGCCGACGCCCGCACGAACCGCGGCCGCGCTGGCGATCCTGATCGTGCTGGTGTTCTCGAAATTCATCTATATGTCGAGTCTCACCAGCTACTACACGTTTTATCTCATCGAGAGGTTTCAGGTTTCGACGCAGACTTCCCAACTGCTGCTGTTCGTGTTTCTCGCCGCGGTGGCTGTCGGAGTGTATTTTGGCGGCCCGCTCGGCGATCGCTTCGGACGGCGCTATGTGATCTGGTTCTCGATTCTCGGCGTGCTGCCGTTCACGCTGCTGCTGCCGTTTGCAAATCTTCCCGGCACCGTGGCGTTGACCGTGATCATCGGCCTCATCATCTCGTCCGCGATGCCGGCGATCATCGTGTTCGCGCAGGAACTGATGCCGCATCGGCTCGGCATGATCTCGGGAATGTTCTTCGGCTTCGCGTTTGGCGCCGCGGGAATTGGTGCGGCGGTCCTCGGCGAGGTCGCGGACGCGAAGGGGATCGAGTTCGTCTATCAGATCTGCTCATTCCTGCCAGCGATCGGCCTGCTGGCGATGTTCCTGCCGAAGATGCCGAAAATCCCGCACGCGTAATCGTCGTCGTGGGTCTTTTGTCAACGAACCGTTAGCAAGTGCGGCGGTCGCGCGGCGATTTGTGCCGCCGTACTTTACTTGCCAAAGAAACGTCACCGAATATCAACCTTAAAAATTAGGGTTAAGCAGCGCTTAAGCATTTGGTGTCATCGTCCGTTCGATTTCGGGAGTGGGGCCTCGCCGCCTCACCGGACAAAGGGACGAAGCTGATGCGTAGAGTTGGATTGCTCCTTGCCGCCGGAGCGGCATCACTGTTGTCGTCGGCCGCCTTCGCCGCCGACATGCCTCTTGCGCCCCCGCCATATGTTCCGCCGCCGGCCGCGGATTTCGGCGGCTGGTATCTGCGCGGCGATATCGGATTCAGCAATCAGCGCGTGAAAAACATCGCGATGGCGGACGGCCGCAACGCGGCGCTTGTGTCACTCGATCAGAGTACTGCGTTTGATAGCGCCGGCATCTTTGGCGTTGGCATAGGTTATCAGTTCAACAACTGGTTCCGTGGCGATATCACCGGCCAGTATCGCGGCAATTCGAATTTCAAGGGCACTGACCTGCTGACCTATCCGGCTGGCGGCGGCATCATCGGTAACGGCATCAACAACTACAACGCCACCAAGTCGGAATGGCTCGTAATGGCCAACGGCTATGTCGATCTTGGCACCTGGTGGTGCGTCACGCCGTTCATCGGTGCCGGCGTCGGCATGGCAAATGTGACCATCGCGAATTACACTGACACCGGTTCTGTCAACAACAACGGAAACGGCTTCGGTACGTTCCCAAGTTATGCCAGCGCGCCGTCCGCCTCTAAGTGGAATTTCGCATGGGCGGCTCACGCAGGTCTGGCTTACCATGTCAATCCCGGCCTCACGCTTGAACTGGCCTACAGCTACGTCAATCTCGGTTCGGGAACGACGGGCGCGGTGTCCGATTACACCGGTTTCACGCGCGGCGTTCCGATGCAGTTCCACGATATCACCTCGCATGACGTGAAACTCGGCGTACGCTGGGATCTCAGCAGCCCGCCGGTCTATGCGCCGCCGCTGGTCACCAAAGGCTGAGCGAAACTTTCGTCTTAACACCTCTAAACGGCGTGGAATTTTCCGCGCCGTTTTTGCGTTCGCGGAGCATGCGATCAGCGCGAGCGCAATCGGCCGTCGAAGAAAAGATCGTGCCGAAAATGCGGCGCGACAACGATTGGTTAAGGTTAACAGGCGATGATTGCAACAACCAAGCTGTGTCGATGGAGCGTTGCAATGCGTAGACTTCTACTGGCGGCAGTCATCTTTGGGACGGCTCAGTGCGCGCATGCCGCGGACATGCCCGACCTTCCGGTTCTGCGCGGATCGCTGCCTGGCGGTTCCGGTACGGTGTGGGAGGGCTTCTATATCGGCGGGCAGGCGAGCTACGGCTCCAGCGATATGGATTTCAAGGACTCGGGAAAGGATTTGCTGCAAAGACTTCTGAACAACGTCGACGTGGAGAACGAGTTCAACCTTTCAGGCTGGCCGCTGGGCGGCAAGACGACGACGCAGAATAGCGGGTTTGGCGGCTTCCTGGGCTATAACTTCCAGTACGACGATATCGTTTTAGGTATTGAACTCAACTATACGCACGGCAATTTTTTTGGAGCCTCAGAGGGGAGCCAAGCCCGGTCGCTCAATTACCCGGCAAACTATCTGACGTCGGCTTCGTTGGCATCGAGTTCGTCGATGAATGTCACCGACTTTGGGTCGCTCCGCTTCCGAGGCGGCTATTCGTTCGGCTGCTTCATGCCATACGCCTTCGCGGGAGTGGCAATGGGCCGCGCGGATATCAGGCGCACCGCCAGTTACGATCTGTTCTACCAATACGTAGGCACGCAGGTTCCACCGCTTCCCAACTATGCAGGCTCCGGCTCCTTGTCCGACAACGCCAATGCGCATTTCATCTACGGCTACGCAGGTGGACTGGGTATCGACATGATGATCTTCGACGGTCTGTTCTTGCGCGCCGAATGGGAATACCTCCAGTTTACGGCTCCCGTCGATACCATCATCAGCACCGTGCGCGCTGGCGTCGGCTACAGGTTCTGATCACGGACGACGCATGAGAACGTCTCGCTCATGCGTGTTCGAAGCGGCGGCGTGGCTTGTGCTCGCGGCGAGTTCCCGCTGTTCTCCGGATTGTGAGTTTGTTTTTGCGGCCGGGGAACAGGAACGGCAATGAATGCCACCTGTTGATTCCATCCATAGAGATGGAGCAACGCATGCAATCCCGACTGACTTTTTCCGCGGTTGTCGTCGCAACCTTCATCAGTCTGCTTGCACTGAGCGCCTATGGCGCGGGCATTGGTGGCCCGGGTGCGACAGGTGGAGCATCAGGTATGCCGAGCGCGGATTCGGTGAATTCCCAGAACTCCGGTTCGGCCGGAATCCAGCCTGCGCCCGGCGGTTCTTCGACCACCGGCATTGGTTCAAGCGGATCGACTGGCATGACGACAGGTACAGGCCCCGGAAATCAGTCCGGTGTTCCCAACACGTCCACGCCGGGCCACATCGGTACCGGTGCATCGCCGAGCGGCCTGCCGGGTGACGATCCCAACGCGCCCGGTTATCCCGGCCGCGTCGGCAAGTAAGCTCTTTTAGCTTCTGATGGAATTAGGAAGCACGCTCCTATATTTTTTCATTGACGCGTTTTCTTCGCGCGAACCGGTAATGCCATCCTCGGGTGAAGCCCGGGGACGTGCGTTTGCTCGAGAACATTATCGCGGCTCATGATTTGATCTTTCCACGGATGGCGCTGCGCGGATGCCAGCCGATGGATCGTCACTCGCGCGTGATCGCCAGAAAAATCATTGACGAAAGCGGGTGATTCCCATATCCCCGGCGGCGGGACACCTCCCCCCAACGGGAGGCTTGCTATCTGGAAGGATAGATCATGACCGTTGCGAAGCCCGCTTCGCGGCCGACCGTGCCGCATTTCTCTTCCGGCCCCTGCGCCAAGCGCCCAGGCTGGACCCCCCAAAATCTCAAGGACGCAGCCCTTGGCCGCTCGCATCGCGCGAAGATCGGCAAGGTTAGGCTCAAGCTCGCGATCGAGTTGACGCGCGAGGTTCTGGAGATTCCATCTGACTACAAGGTCGGTATCGTGCCGGCGTCGGATACCGGCGCAGTGGAGATGGCGCTGTGGTCGCTGCTCGGCGCGCGGCCCGTCACCATGATCGCCTGGGAATCCTTCGGCGAAGGCTGGGTCACCGATGTCGTCAAGCAGTTGAAACTCAAGGATGTTACGACGCTGAAGGCGGGCTACGGCGAAATTCCCGACCTCTCCAAGGTCGACCCGGTTTCCGATATCGTCTTCACCTGGAACGGCACCACCTCGGGCGTGCGCGTGCCGAACGCCGACTGGATCAGCGCCTCCCGTGAGGGCCTCACGATTTGCGACGCCACCTCGGCTGCTTTCGCCCAGCCGCTCGATTGGGCCAAGCTCGATGTCGTGACCTTTTCCTGGCAGAAGGCGCTCGGCGGCGAGGGCGCGCATGGTATGCTGATCCTCAGCCCCCGCGCGGTCGCTCGTCTGGAAAGCTACACGCCGCCATGGCCGTTGCCGAAAATCTTCCGCATGACCAAGGGCGGCAAGCTCATGCACGGCATCTTCGAGGGCGAGACCATCAACACGCCGTCGATGCTGTGCGTCGAGGATTATCTCGATGCGCTCAATTGGGCGAAGTCGGTCGGCGGCCTCAAGGGGATGATCGCGCGCGCCGACGCCAATGCCAAAGTGATTGCCGACTGGAAAGCGAAAACGCCGTGGATCGATTTCCTGGCGAAGGATCCGGCGATCCGCTCCAACACCTCGGTGTGTCTCAAGTTCATAGATTCCGCGATCACGTCGTTGCCGGCGGATGCACAATCCGACTTCGTCAAGAAGCTCGTGGCCGCCGTCGAGAAAGAGGGCGCAGGCTACGATTTCGCCTACTACCGCGATGCGCCGCCGGGCCTGCGCATCTGGTGCGGTGCCACCGTTGAGGCGAACGACGTCGCATTGCTGACGCAGTGGATCGACTGGGCCTTTGCCGAGACCAAGGCCTCGCTCGCCAAAGCGGCGTGACGCTCTTACTTCCCTCTCCCCTTGTGGGAGAGGGTGCCCGCGAAGCGGGCGGTGAGGGGTGAACCCTCACGTTTGAACAACCCCTCACCCGGCTCGGCCTTCGGCCGATCCACCCTCTCCCACAAGGGGAGAGGGGACGCTGAACATCAGCTCCTCGTTTTGTTGGATCATCCCATGACCAAACCCAAGGTTCTCATTTCCGATGCGCTGAGCCCCGCAGCCGTGCAGATCTTCAAGGATCGCGGCATCGAGGTCGATTTCCAGCCCAGCCTCGGCAAGGACAAGGACAAGCTCGCTGAGATCATCGGCAACTACGATGGCCTCGCCATCCGCTCCGCCACCAAGGCGACCGCGAAGATTCTTGCCAACGCCCGGAAGCTGAAGGTGATCGGCCGCGCCGGCATCGGCGTCGACAACGTCGAGATACCGGCGGCGACGGCCAGGGGTGTCATCGTGATGAACACGCCGTTCGGCAACTCGATCACGACCGCCGAACATGCGATCACCCTGATGCTGGCGCTGGCGCGCGAAATTCCCGCTGCCGATGCCTCGACCCAGGCCGGCAAGTGGGAAAAGAACCGCTTCATGGGTGTCGAGATCACCGGCAAGACGCTCGGCGTGATCGGCTGCGGCAACATCGGCTCGATCGTCGCGGATCGCGCGCTCGGCCTGAAGATGAAAGTGATCGCGTTCGATCCGTTCCTGTCGCCGGAGCGCGCCAAGGACCTCGGCGTGGAGAAGGTCGAACTCGACGATCTGTTCAAGCGCGCCGACTTCATCACGCTGCACACGCCACTCACCGACAAGACCCGCAACATCATCGATGCCGCCGCCATCGCCAAGATGAAGAAGGGCATGCGTATCATCAACTGCGCGCGCGGTGGTCTGGTGGACGAGCAGGCGCTGGTCGATGCGCTCAATGCCAAGCAGGTCGCGGGCGCGGCGTTCGATGTGTTCGTCGAGGAACCCGCTACCAAAAACGTGCTGTTCGGCCACCCCAACGTGATCTGCACGCCGCATCTTGGCGCATCCACCACGGAAGCGCAGGAGAACGTCGCGTTGCAGGTCGCCGAACAGATGTCGGACTATCTGCTCACCGGCGCGATCACCAATGCCATCAACTTCCCCTCGATCACGGCGGAAGAGGCCCCGAAGCTGAAACCATTCGTCGAGCTTGCGGAAAAGCTCGGCTCGTTCGCGGGCCAGCTCACCGAGAGCGGAATTTCCAAGGTGACCATCACCTATGAGGGGCAGGTCGCCGAAATGAAGATCAAGGCGCTGACGTCGGCCGCACTGTCGGGCTTGCTGCGGCCGATGCTGGGCGACGTCAACGTCGTGTCCGCGCCGGTCGTCGCCAAGGAGCGCGGCATGGTGGTGGACGAGGTGGTGCGCGCAGCGCAAAGCGACTACGAAAGCGTCATCACGGTGACGGTCGCGACCGAACGGCAGGAGCGTTCGGTGTCGGGAACGGTCTATGCCGACGGCAAGCCGCGCTTGGTCGACATCAAGGGCATCCGCGTCGATGCCGAGTTCGGCAAGTCGATGATCTATGTCACCAATGAGGACAAGCCGGGTTTCATCGGCAAGTTCGCCTCGCTGCTCGGCGACGCGGGTGTCAACATCGCGACGTTCAATCTTGGCCGTCACAGCCAGGGCGGCGACGCCATCGCGCTGGTCGAGGTCGACGGCAATGTGCCGGAGAATGTGCTCGCGAAGGTGAAGGCGCTGCCGCAGGTCAAGCAGGTGAAGGCGCTGACGTTCTGACAGCGAAAGTCATTGGCGCGAAAATGCCAAGCGCATCCTGCCACGCCGGCGGCGTTCGATCCGTGAAGGAGTTTCCTGATGGATGAGCCTGCTCCGCAACCTGATCCCGAGCCCGGCGGGGGAAGCCGCCGCGGCGCGGTGGCGGGACTGGTCATTGTCGTCGTGCTGCTGGTGGTCGGCCTCTGGCTCGCGCGCGAACTCGGATCTGCCAGCCGCATCCAGGATTGCGTGATGTCCGGCCGGTCCAATTGCCAACCGATCGATGTGTCTCCGCGATAACGCGGTGATCATCCCACAAAGCGTATCACTTCATCAGCGTGCGAACCTCGTCGCGTAGCGCCTGACGCGAACCGTCGTGCGAATAGAACATGTGGCCGCCGGGATAGACCATGAGCCTGACGCGGTCGCGCGAGCCGAAGGTCGGCAGTTGATCGAGACGTATTTGGGACGCGAAATAGGGCGTCGCCAGATCGAACAGTCCATGCGCGACCAGGATCTTGAATTGCGGGCTTGCCGCGAGCAGTTCGCGGATGTCGGACACCGACTCGACGGAAGTCCGGTGCTTGCCGAAATCCCACTCCCGGTTGACGGCGCGGCTGAGCAGTTCATAGGAGCCGTCCGGCCGCCAGTTCAGCTTGTGCGCATAAAGTTCGAACGCCGCCGATGTCAGTGCGGCCAGCAGCGGTTCCTCCGAGGGATCGTTGAAGTCGCTGTTAGTCGAGTCCGGATAGGGATCGAAGCCGAGAACCGATCCGTCGTAGCGCCCGGTCACCTTGCCGTTGCGGCGGTCGAAGGCACGGCGGAATTCGCTGACGTCGAACCGCCCGGCGAGGCGGCGGCTCTCCGCCTGATCGATTTCGGTCAATGATGCGAAGCGGTCGGCAAGCCGTCGCGTCGCCTCCGCATCGGCCTGCCCCTTGATGAGATCGCTGAGAAACTCGCCCCTCGCATAGGCTTCGACGTCGGCCATGTCGGCGCGGGTCAACACTCCGCGCTTTTCGTTGTCCCGCGCGACCGCCGCCATGCTCGGGAGACTTGTTACGAACCGCGACAGTCCGGTGCCCAGCACGTCGCCGAAGTCGAGCGCCGGCGATATCAGAACCAGCCCGTTGACGGCGACGCCTTGCCGTGTCTGGAGATTACGGACGATCTTCGGCCCGCGAATGCCACCATAGCTTTCGCCGGCGATGAATTTCGGCGACTGCATCCGATCGGCTTGCTCCAGCCAGCGGCGGATCACCAGCGCGATCGAGGCCACATCGCCGTCGACCGTGAAGAAGCGCTTCCGCGCCTCGTCGCCGCTTGCGATCATGCGACTGTAGCCGGTGCCGAGCGGATCGATGAAGACCAGATCGGTGAAATCGAGCCAGGTTTCCGCGTTCGGTTCGAGCGCCAGCGGGGTTGCGGCATTGGCGATCGCGCGGTCCATCGCGATGCGCCAGGGACCGTTGCTGCCGAATTGCAGCCACGCCGAGGAGGCGCCGGGCCCGCCGTTGAACAAGAAGGTCACCGGGCGGCTGCGGGGATCGGCGCCGTCGAGCTGATAGGTAGTCGTGGCGATGTCGGCCTGCGGTTCGCCCTTGTCGTTGAAAATGCGAATTGCGCCCGCGGTTGCGGTGAAAGCCAGCGTGCGGCCGGGCAGCGCAAGTTTGTGCCTGGTGGTGGAGGCCGGCGGCAAACGATGATCGTTCGCGGTAGCAGTGGGTCCGCCGTGCGCGTTGCCGCCGTCGGCCTTTGAGGCGGACGGCTTCGCCTCTGCCTGATGCGGCGGCGCGACGTGGGCCGTATCGTCGGCGCGCACGGCAGAGGCAAGCACCAATGCCAACAGCATCGTTGTGACGCAGGCATGACGGGACATCCGACCGGGCATTTGCTGCTACTCCCTATGCGTCTCGCCGTTTGAGCGGCAAACTTGCGGCCGAGCGTTGCCTGAAACTATGGCAGGCGCTGGACCTGGTGCAAATGGCTGGCCGCATCGAGCCGGGGCCGCGGAGAGCGTGGCGGCGGAAGAATGCGCGATTGTCGCAGCCCGGTGACGCCACGCCGACGCCGCTCAACCCGTGCGCCGGCGCGAGGCTTCCGGGGCCGACTTACGGGATGGATTTTTAGGACGAATCAATAGTTTGGACGAGGTCTTGAACGCTCCTGAAGGGCCGTTCCCGCTTGCGTCCGCGTCACGCATCCTTTATCCGATGAGACGCCTCACATGCTGGCGGGTCCGAATTGCGTCTGTCGTGTTTCGGCCGGTGTGGTGGATCGGAAGCTCGCTTCATGGCCTTGCGAGTTCCCGGATGCGCGGCTAGGTGAGTCGCGAATGCCGAATTCACCCCACTAGTTGCACTAGCCGCGTCTCACCTTTGCAAGGAATTTCCGCGAAAATGACCAACGTTGTCGTCGTCGGTGCCCAATGGGGCGACGAGGGAAAGGGCAAGATCGTCGACTGGTTGTCGGAGCAGGCGGATATCGTCGTTCGCTTCCAGGGCGGCCACAATGCCGGTCATACGCTTGTTATCGACGGCAACACCTACAAGCTGGCGCTGCTGCCCTCGGGCGTGGTTCGCGCGTCGAAGCTGTCGATCATCGGCAACGGCGTGGTGTTCGATCCGCAAGCCTTCGCCGGCGAGGTCGAGAAGCTGAAAGGGCAGGGCGTCGATGTCGGTCCACACAATCTTCGCGTCGCCGAGAACGTCACGCTGATCCTGCCGCTGCACCGCGAACTGGACTCGTTGCGCGAAAACGCCAGCGCGGCGACGGCGATCGGCACCACCCAGCGCGGCATCGGCCCGGCCTATGAGGACAAGGTCGGCCGCCGCGCCATTCGCCTGATGGATCTCGCCGATCCGCAGACGCTGCCGCACAAGATCGAGCGGCTGCTCGCCCATCACAATGCGCTGCGTCGCGGCCACGGCATCGCGGAAGTGGACAGTCGTGCGCTGCTCAAGGATCTCGCCGCAATTGCGCCGCGGGTGCTACCCTATGCTGACAGCGTATGGAATCTGCTCGATCACAAGCGCCGCGAGGGCAAGCGTATCCTGTTCGAGGGTGCGCAAGGCGCGTTGCTGGACGTCGATCACGGCACCTATCCTTACGTCACCTCCTCCAACACCGTCGCGGCGCAGGCCGCCACCGGCACCGGCATGGGGCCGAGTGCGCTTGGCTACGTGCTCGGCATTTGCAAGGCCTACACCACGCGCGTCGGCCAGGGGCCGTTTCCGACCGAACTCACCGACGAGGTCGGCGAACTGATCGGCCAGCGTGGCAAGGAATTCGGCGTCAACACCGGGCGCAAGCGCCGCTGCGGCTGGTTCGACGCCATGCTGGTCCGGCAGACTGTCCGCACCAGCGGTATCCATGGGCTGGCCCTGACAAAGCTCGACATCCTCGACGGCTTCGACACCATCGAGGTGTGCACCGGCTACAGGCTCGACGGCAAGGAGATCGACCATCTGCCGGCCGGAGAGGGGGCGCAGGCCAGGGTCGAGCCGCTTTATGAGACCATCGAAGGCTGGAAGGAGCCGACCGCCAACGCCCGGTCCTGGGCCGATCTGCCGGCTCAAGCCATCAAATATGTTCGCCGGATCGAGGAACTGGTTGGTTGTCCGGTGGCCCTGCTGTCCACCAGCCCCGAGCGGGAGGATACCATTCTGGTGCAGAACCCGTTCGAGACTTGATAAGATGATGTTACGGGAATGCGTTCAAGGCTAGAGCGTGATCCCGAAAAGCCTGCCCCGGACGTGATCCGGGGTGGAAACCGGTTTTCAAATAAGATCATGCTTAACCGGAAGGATAGGTTAGGGTTTGATTCAACCTGGTCGAATCAGGCTCTGATGTTCGCGGCATTGAAGAGATATGGCTGATTATTACCCGCTCATCGCGCGCGCCATCGCCGGGCTGGACGTCAATGCGCCCGGCGAGCAAAGGCGTGCGCTCTACGAGCGGGCGCGGACCGCGCTGATCGCGCAACTCCGCAGCGTCGAACCGCCATTAAGCGAATCGGAGATCACCCGCGAGCGGCTGTCGCTGGAGGAGGCCGTGCGCAAAGTCGAGTCCGAGGCCGCCCAGCGCGCCCGCGAAGCCTCGCGCGTCGGCAGTGCGCGAGCGGGCGATGCCTTCCGCGCCTCGACCCGCGCGGCGACGAAGTCACAGGACAGGGCTGCGCCGCCGCATGTGCGCCCGCGCGCGAATATAACGCCTCAACCGCGCAACCCGCGCCCTGATCCGCCGCCTGCCGATCCGTTGCCGTCATGGCGACCGTCCGCGCCGCCTGATCCGATGCAGGATGCGCCGCCTATCCGGGAGCGGCAGGGCCAGCCGCGCCGCAATCCGGAGCCCGATCGTTCGCCGCCGCCGCCGCCGGTGCCGGGCTTCCGTGATGTCACAGCGGATGCCGATGATCTCGGCCGCGCGGCGGCACAGGCCAACCGCTCGGCTCGCCGCACCTATGCCAACGTGCCCTCACCGTCACCCGAGTTCGATCGCCTGGAGCCGAGCCTCGAGAATCGCGGTGCCTTTGAGGGAGCATATCCCTACGATGAATCATCCGGCGGGGCCGCGGAAGACCAGCCGCCCCCGCTGCCGCGTTCGTGGCCGCAACCCGGTCGCGACAAGCCGAAGCGTCTGTTCGGCGATGGCTTTCCGTTCAAGACCGCGATCGCGGTCGGCCTCGTGCTGATCCTTGCGGGCGGTGGCATCGTATGGGGTCCGAAGGTGGTCTCGGCGGTGCGCGGCTTGTTCGGTTCGTCGACAGATCGGATTGCCGAGATACCGAAGCCGGCGACACCGGGACTAAAGCCGAAGATCACCGATCGGGTCGGCCAGCCACCGTCGTCCGAGACGGTGGCGCCGGTGGCGCAGCGCGTCGTGCTGTATGATGAGGATCCGTCCGATCCCAAGGGCAGGCAGTATGTCGGATCGGTGGTGTGGCGCACCGAAGAGGTGAAAGGCGCAGCCGGCAAGACGCCGGAGATCGCCGTGCGCGCCGACATCGAGATTCCCGAGCGCAGGTTCAAGATGACGATGTCGTTCCGCCGCAATACCGATACGTCGCTACCGGCGAGCCATACAGTGGAGCTGACATTCGTGCTGCCGCAGGATTTTGACGGCGGCGGCGTCGCCAACGTGCCCGGCATTCTGATGAAGTCCAACGAGCAGGCGCGCGGCACGCCGCTGGCGGGACTCGCCGTCAAGGTCACCGACGGTTTCTTCCTGGTCGGACTGTCCAACGTCGAGGCCGATCGCGCGCGCAATCTTCAGCTTCTGAAGGAACGCTCATGGTTCGACGTACCGCTGGTTTATACGAACCAGCGCCGCGCTATTATCGCGGTCGAGAAGGGCGCTCCGGGTGAGCGCGCCTTCAACGAGGCTTTCGCCGCCTGGGGCGAATAGCTTTGAACGGGTAAGTAAGGCCGCCTTCGACGCGAAGTCCCGAAACGATGAAGCCTGTCCGCGCAATGTCGGGATTGCGTTGACGCACGCTCAGTTGGCGGCGTCCTCGCCCGCACGCACGGTCACTTCCATCAGGTGATGGGCATCGGTGATGCCATCGGCGGCATTGCGCACGAGGGTCTCCGCCATCCTTGCTTTGGCCGCCGGCGTGCGATGCTCGGGTCCGATCTGCTCGACCGCGATGTCGAGCAGTTCGCGCAGGTGCGCAACATATTCGGCGTCGAACTTCTGCGGCGGAACCTGACCCATGCGATGCCCTCCCTCGATTGCGGTGCGAATGGTGGCTTCGCAATCGGGCGGAGTTGGGTCAGGGAGAGGGAGATGTCGAGGCGGAAAGGTGAACGGGATTTTTGTGGTCGCGAACGCAAATCCCTTTAAGCCCCCTTGCCGAAACGGTCAGGCGGCGTCTTTTGACGCGCTTGCCTCAGCGGAAGCTTTCTTGGGTTTGCTGCGAGGTAGCGGAAAATCGCGGCTCTCATAGAGCGAGCGGATGCCGTTCTGGTCGAAGCGGGCTTCGTCCACCTGAAGATAGGCGCCGTTCAGCGAATCGGCCGGCAGCTCCTCGATCGCAAAGCGCACCGCGTCGGCCGCAGTGTCGAACCGGCGGTAGGCAAAGCCGGCGCGCTTTTTCTTGCGGATCGCGGCTGGAAACAGTTCGGCGGATTTCTTGAAGCTGAATGCCATGGCGGGAACCTCTACGATGATGCTTTTGGAGAACGAACCAGTGCTGAAAGCGAAGCCCGTCGGCGATCGCTTGGCATACAGCATGTCCGTGATGCCCCATTTATATAGGGTAGAGAGCGGAAATTGCGACCTTCCGGGGCCGGAATCATGAAATTCGGCGCGGGCGGAAATAAGATATTGATATCAAGACAATGGCCAGTCGAGCCGTGTTCCGGCCGCATTGCGGCGGAGGGGCGGAGCCTATCCCCCGTGACCGGAAACCGTTTGCGGGGACAAAGGCCGCATCGGGACGCCGGAACCCGTTATTTTGGCTCGAGTTTCAAGGCCGCCGAATTGATGCAGTAGCGCTGGCCGGACGGAGCAGGGCCGTCGTTGAAGACATGGCCGAGATGGCCGCTGCATCTGGAGCACAGGACCTCGGTGCGGATCATGCCGTGGCTGGTGTCGCGCTGCTCGTCGACGTGGCTCTCGGCCGTGGGCGCGGTGAAGCTCGGCCATCCGCAGCCTGAATCGAACTTGGTTTCAGATTCGAACAGCGTCTGTCCGCAGCCGGCGCAGACATAAGTGCCTTCGCGGCGCTCATGTTCATATTCGCCGGAGAAGGGCTGCTCGGTCGCCTTCTCGCGCAGCACGGCGTATTGCATCGGCGTCAGGTCCTTGCGCCACTCGTTGTCGCTCTTGGTGACCTTCGCCGTCTTGGCGTCTGGCATGAGTTTTTTCCTTTGCTCCGCAGTCAGTTCGTGACCTTCGCGCGGCCGACCAGCGTCGGCTTCTCGACGTAGTTGTCCGCGAAAAGATTTTTCAAGTTCCGGATCTTCGGAATGTCATAATAAGCAATATAGGGCTGCTTGGGATGCAGCGTCAGGTAGTCCTGATGATAGGATTCTGCGGGGAAAAATCCTTTTAGCGTTCCCACTTTGGTGACGATCGGCTTCTTGTAGACCTTTGCTGCATCAAGCTGGGCGATATAGGCCTCAGCGACCTTCTTCTGCTCGTCGTTGAGCGTGAAAATCTCCGAGCGGTACTGCGTGCCGTTGTCCGGCCCCTGGCGGTCGAGCTGGGTCGGATCGTGCGCCACCGAGAAGAATATCTGCAGGATTTTTCCGTAACTGATTTGTTTCGGGTCGAACCTGATCTCAACCGATTCCGCATGCCCCGTGGCGCCGGTGCTCACCTTGTCGTAGTTCGCGGTCTCCCTGGCGCCGCCGGCATAACCTGAAACCGCGTTGAGCACGCCGGCGGTATGCTGGAACACGCCCTGCACGCCCCAGAAACAGCCGCCGGCGATGACGGCGGTCTGGATTCCGGAAGCGGCCTTCGCGTCCAGTGCAGGAGGCGGAATGATCACGGCGTCTTCGGCGGCGCGGGAAGGTCCGGCAAGAAATCCCGACAGTACGAGCATGCCGGCAACAGCAGCGGCGAGAGCATGACGGCCGAACGGGCTGCGGTTCATGGACGCTTCCTTTCGCGCGGTTGAATTCGGAGTGCGCGCCATGTGCGGCCCTCACCGTGTCGCTCCGGCATTCGAGGATATAGGGAGCCGGCCGGTTTGTTGCCGGCAGGCGGCACTGTCCCGGGCACACGAATCTGTGAAGGCACTCCCTCGAGGATCGGTCAGCGGCTGCGCGCTACTTGAAACGTGGTCGTCGGGCGTCGGCTCGCCGGAAGCGCACGCCTTCCTTGTCGCCAAGACGGGTTGCGACGTAGCCGGCCTCGATGCAGGCCTGGCGCTGCGGCATCCGTTCTTCCGGCGCGCGCATGGTGTCCCACCACGAGGCGCGCTGGGCCGCGCGCGGAAGATCGCCGTCGATAATGTCCTCGATCTGCGCAAAGCTCAGGACGAACTCGACCTGCGTCTGCCGCTTCAGATAGTCCCGCAGCGCATCGTAGTCCGGCACGGCGTTTACGCCTTGAGATATTTCTGCATGTCAGCGCGCAAGCCGTCGCGGAGATCGTCGCGTGCCATTGCGAACGCGATGTTGGCGCGCAGGAAGCCGGCGCGCGAGCCGCAGTCGTGGCGCTCGCCTTCAAATTCGAGGCCGTGGAAGGCTTGCGATTTCGACAGGCCGATCATGGCGTCGGTGAGCTGGATCTCGCCGCCGGCGCCGCGTTCCTGGGTTTCCAGAATGTGGAAGATCTCCGGCTGCAGGACATAGCGTCCGGTGATCGAAAGATTCGAGGGGGCCGTGCCTTTTGCCGGCTTTTCCACCATGCCGTCGATCTCGAAGATATTGCCGCTGCGCTTGCCGACGCCGCAGATGCCGTAATTGTGGGTCATGTCGTCGGGCACGGCTTCGACTGCGACAATATTGGATTTGGGTTCGAGCTGCTCCGCCGCCTGTATCATCTGCTTGAGGCAGCCGGGCGTGTTCAGCACCAGTTCGTCGGGCAGCACCACCGCGAAGGGCTCGTCGCCGACGATGTCGCGGGCGCACCACACCGCGTGGCCGAGCCCGAGCGGCGCCTGTTGCCGGGTGAAACTCACGGCGCCTGCCTTTGGCTGGAATTGCGCCAGCAAATTCATCTCGGCTTTCTTGCCGCGCGCCTTCAGCGTTTCGTCCAGTTCGAACTGGCGGTCGAAGTGATCCTCGATCGCGCCTTTGTTGCGGCCTGTGACGAAAACGAAGTGCTCGATGCCGGCCTCCCTTGCTTCATCGAAGACATATTGAATGAGCGGCCGATCGACGATCGTCAGCATTTCCTTTGGCATCGCCTTGGTGGCGGGAAGGACCCGGGTGCCGAGGCCGGCGACCGGAAAAACGGCTTTGCGGATTTTCATGTCGGAGTCTTTAAGGATTGTTTTGCGGGCGGGAAGGAGCGCGATCAGTGGTACCTTGTTAGCCGGTTTGCATCCGGGAACAAAGGCGGATCTGTGGTCGGGGCG
>NZ_MKSM01000010.1:0-9221 GCF_001897285.1 Nitrobacter sp. 62-23 | reverse complement strand
AACCGCGACCGATTTCCGCACCCGCCTTAAAAAAGACCATCCGTTAAGCCGATGGAAACCGTGACAGGGCCTCCTGACATCGGGGATACTCATCGAAATGGGTCAGCCATGATCACGACGGCGATGCAGTTCAGGATGCGCGGAATAGCAATGGCGGCGGCGATCGTGACGCTTGCGGTGCCCGCGCTGCCCGCCGAGGTGCGCGCGCAGGCATCGAACGGCAACGGCATTCAGGGTTTCCTCGACAATCTCTTCACCGGCTCGCTTGCAAAGCGCGAACAGGGCGCGTCCCTGGCGCCGCACGGTGGATCGCAGGAGGTTCAACCCGCCCCGAAGCAGCCCGCGAGTTCGGCCGCCTTGCCATGGAGCGGCGAGGATGGGGCGTCGGGCCATCCGCTCATGACCGCGGGCGCGATCCGCCAGGCGGCAGCGAATTTCCCGAACTGCGTTGCCGCGATGTGGCCGGATGCGGCGCGCCGTCACGTCACACGTGAGAATTTTGAACGCTTCACCGCGGGACTGTCGCCCGATCTGCGCATCATGGATCTGATGGATTCACAGCCTGAATTCACCAAGGCGATATGGGATTATCTGGATATTCTTGTCAGCGATGCGCGTCTTGCACGCGGGCGGGAAATCCTTGCGACCTACAAGCCGCAATTCGATGCGGTCGAGAAAGCCTATGGCGTCGATCGCTACGCGATTGCGGCGATCTGGGGCATTGAATCGAACTATTCGACCCAGATGGGCGACCGCAGCGTGCTGCAATCCACCGCGACGCTGGCCTGCATCGGCCGCCGCCAGAATTATTTCCGCGACGAATTCCTGTCGGCGCTCGAAATTCTCAACCGCGGCGACCTGCGGCCGGAGCAGATGCGCGGCTCGTGGGCGGGCGCGTTCGGTCCCACGCAGTTCATGCCGACGGCGTTCAAGCGCTACGCGGTCGATGGCGACGGCGACGGCCGCCGCGACGTGGTCGATGACCCCGCCGATCTGATCGCCTCCACCGCGAACAACCTGAAGAAGGACGGCTGGCAGACCGGCAAGACCTGGGGCTACGAGGTCGTGGTGCCTGCCAACTTCAACTACATGATGGCCGATCGCGCCAAGGCGATGACACTGGCGCAGTGGGAGCATCTCGGCATCCGGCGTGCCGGCGGCAAGGCCTTCCCGCATCCGGCGGACCGGGCCTATCTGCTCGCGCCGGCCGGCGCCGAGGGGCCGGGCTTCCTGATGTTGCAGAACTTTCGGGTGTTCATGAAGTACAACCCCGCGGAAGCCTATGCGCTGGCGATCGGTCATTTTGCCGACCGGCTGCGCGGCGGAGCGCCGTTCGTGCAGCCGTGGCCGCGCCAGGAACGCGTGTTGTCCCGCGCCGAGCGGCTCGAACTGCAGCAGCTTCTGGTCCAGCGGGGTTTCTATCGCGGAACCCCCGACGGCCAGTTCGGCAGCCTGACGCGGGAGGCGCTGCGCAGCTTCCAGGCCTCGATCGGGGCGCCGGCCGATGGATTTGCATCGTCCGACGTGCTGGAACGGCTGCGGCAGCGGTAGGGTCGTCAGGAGTCGGCATCGATCTCCTGAAACGGCGCGCCTGCCGTGCTCTTGACGCCATGGGCCGATGCCCGGCTTGTGAGGCGAAGGCCGCCTGCTTGCGGCCCGATTTTGCTGCTATAGTCGTTGCCAGCTTCTCTTTTCGATCGCGCACATGCCCGGACCGAAATCGTTGTTCCGCAGACTGACCGAGCGAGGGCCATTGATCGCGCTGGCCATCGTTGCGACGCTGATCGCCGCGCCGGCATCGGCGCAATTCTTCAATTTCGGATTCGAGCAGCAGCGTCCGGCGCATCGCGGCGGAGGCGGGGGCTGGTTCGGCTCCGACAATCCGTTCTTCTCCCCTTTTCAGGAACCGCCGCCGAGGCAACAGCGCCCGCAACGCCAGCAGCGGCCGGCGGAAAATTATTCGCACGCGCCGCCGCCTGAAAAACGCGACACCGTGCCCGAGCGCAACGTGGTCGTGCTCGGCGACGCCATGGCCGACTGGCTTGGTTACGGTCTCGAAGATGCCTTGAGCGAAACACCCGACATGGGCGTGATCCGCAAGCACAAGACCGTCTCCGGCCTTATTCACTATCAGCCAAAGGGCGAACCCGCGGATTGGGCGGCTGCGGCGAAGGCCATTCTTGCGGCCGAAAAGCCGGAAGCCATCGTGGTCATGCTCGGCCTGCACGACCGCGTGTCGATTCGCGAGGCGCTGGAGAAGGAGAAAAGCGGCAAGGCGGAGGACAAGAAGAAGACCGATACCGACAAGAAGGATGCCAAGAAGGAGGCGAGCAAGGACACGAAGGACGCGAACAAGAAAGAAACGGAGACCGACAAGGTGGATGCGGTTTCCGCCAAGCCCGACGACAAGCAGGCGGATTCCGAATTGCCGCCCGAAGACGTCGAGGACGATTCGCCTTCGACCGGAGAGAAAAGCGCGCGCTCACCCAACGGCATCGCCGAGTTCCACAGTGATCGCTGGGCCGAACTCTACAGCAGGAAGATCGATGAGATGATCGCGGTCCTCAAGTCAAAGGGCGTGCCAGTGTTCTGGGTCGGCCTGCCTGCGGTGCGCGGGACGAAATCGACATCCGACATGCTGTACCTCGACTCGCTCTATCGCGCCGCCGCGGACAAAGCGGGCATTACCTACGTCGATATCTGGGACGGTTTCGTCGACGAGAGCGGTCGTTACATCCAGCAGGGACCGGACTTTGAAGGCCAGATCCGGCGGCTGCGCTCTTACGACGGCGTGTACTTCACCAAAGCGGGCGCGCGCAAGCTCGCGCATTATGTCGAGCGCGAGATCACGCGCGTTTTGGCGGCGCGGTCCGGCCCGGTTGCAATTCCTACCGAACCCGGCACGCCCGACACCGACGTCAAGCCGGGACAGCCTGCGCCGCGTCCGCTCGCCGGACCGATCGTGCCGTTGACGCTGTCCTCGGTCGGAAGCGACCAGTTGCTCGGCGGTCCCGGCAGCCATTCCGCCGCAATTGATGCGCTGGCGGCGCAAACCTTGGTAAAGGGCGAGCCGTTGACCGCGCCCGCCGGGCGCGCTGACGATTTCGTCTGGCCGCGCCGCGAGGTCGGGCTTGAGCCAGCCAAGGCCGACGCGCCGGTTGCAACGAATAACTCCGCTCCGGCTCCGGCATCGCAGCCGAAGAAGCCGCGCGCGGCGCATTCCGCCGGACAGGCCCGTCCGGATGGATCACCGGGATTCCGCACTTCCCCACCTTCCCAGCAGGCGTCGAGACCGCACGCCGCATCGCGTCCGCCCGGCAATTCCGGACCGGCTGGGTTTTTCTCGGACCTGTTCTCACGCTAGAGCCTCTCCGCTTCTGATGGAATCAGAAGCGGAGTTCTATGTTCTTGATTGAAGAATTTTCTGGACGCGAACCGGTAGCCACTTCGCTTGAAAACGCTATAGATCGGGGCCGCGCACCAAAACGCTTGGCCCGGCTTTGTTGTGAGCGCGCGCGACGAAATCCTGCGTTTGAAAGTCGATCGGCGGACATGAGGTCTGTCGCGATCTTATTCCCCGAGTTGCATTCTGTAGTCGTCGAGCACGCCCTGCACGCGGTAGCAACTCGCGACATCGGGCGTGAAGCTCACCCACTTTTTTTCGGACTCGACGAACACTTGCGAATCCTTCCCGCCCTGCGTGCGGCCGACCTCCATATTGGCCTTGTCGGATTTGGAAAGATAAGGAGCCAGCGCTCTCAGGAGATCGTCGGTCTGACCGGACGTGATCAGGCTTTGCTCCTCGCAACGTGCGGCGGCCGCGAAAAAAGAACCGGCGCTGACGGCGACGCTACGCGACATCGCCCATCCCGGCGTTGGGATGACGACGATCAAGAAAACGATCCAACGCGATGCCGCCACTTTCGCCGCCCCCTCACTTTGGCGTGAGAGTAACGTGCGGCGGATCACGATCAATTCACAGATTGTCTCTGTGCACTGTTACGTTTGCGCGTGTGGATGACCGGACAGGTTCAACATTCTCGACGCAATTATCTGCAACTCCCGACAGCTACGCGAGCGTTGTTTGCGTCTGTTATGATCGAGGTTTGATCGGTAACCGCAGCAAAGAACAGCTTCGTGCGGCTCACTGCGGCAGCGTGGTTGTACCCATCAGCGTCTGGTCGATGGAGCGTGCGCACAGGCGCCCTTCGCGAATCGCCCAGACGACCAGCGACTGGCCGCGACGCATGTCGCCCGCCGAAAACACCTTGGGCAGCGAGGTGCGATAGTCCTGCATGTTGGCGCGAACGTTGCCGCGCTGATCACGTTCGAGGCCGAGCGTCGTGAGCATGCCCTCATGCACCGGATGCACAAAGCCCATCGCAAGCAGCACGAGATCGGCATCGAGTTCGAACTCGCTGCCGGCGACCGGCTGGAATTTGTCGTCGACGCGAATGCAATGCAGCCTGGATACCTTGCCGTTCGTGCCGGAAAACTTCTGTGTCAGCACCGCGTAGTCGCGCTTGGCGCCCTCGGCCTGACTCGATGACGTGCGCATCTTCAACGGCCAGTTCGGCCAGGTCAGCGCCTTGTTCTCATGCTCGGGCGGCGCAGGCATGATCTCGAGCTGCGTCACTGACTTTGCGCCTTGCCGGAACGAGGTGCCGATGCAGTCGGAGCCGGTGTCGCCGCCTCCGATGACGACCACATGCTTGCCAGTGGCGAGAATATCCGGCGCGTCGAATTTTTCATTGCCGTTGCGGCGGTTTTGCTGCGGCAGGAAATCCATCGCGAAGTGAATGCCGTCGAGATCGCGGCCGGGGATCGGCAGATCGCGCGGAGCTTCTGCGCCGCCGGTCAGGGCCACCGCGTCGTAATCCTTGACCAGCTGCTGCGGATCGATCGCGCCGGCCGAGCCGCCGCCGACCGGGCTCCCGTAATGGAAAATCACGCCTTCGGCCTGCATCTGCGCCAGCCGGCGGTCGATGATGTGCTTCTCCATTTTGAAATCGGGGATGCCATAGCGCAGCAAACCGCCGGCCTTGGCGTTCTTTTCGTAGACATGCACCTCGTGACCGGCGCGCGCGAGTTGCTGCGCGCAGGCGAGGCCGGCTGGACCGGAGCCGACCACGGCCACTTTCTTGCCGGTCTTTTGCGACGCGATTTCCGGCTTCAGCCAGCCGTTCTCCCATGCGCGATCGACGATGGCGCATTCGATCGTCTTGATGGTGACGGGATTGTCGTCGATGTTGAGCGTGCAGGAGGCTTCGCACGGCGCCGGGCAGATGCGGCCGGTGAATTCCGGAAAGTTGTTGGTGGAGTGGAGTGTGCGCGAGGCTTCTTCCCAGTCGCCGCGATAGACAAGGTCGTTGAAGTCGGGGATCTGGTTGTTGACCGGGCAGCCGGGCGTGCCGGGCGCGACCGAGCCGGTGCCGTGGCAATAGGGAACGCCGCAATTCATGCAGCGCGCGGCCTGATCACGCGTCTCCTTCTCGGACAGCGGAATCACGAACTCCTTGAAGTTCTTCACCCGCTCCGAGACCGGCGCGTACTTGCGGTCGTGCCGCTCGATTTCCAGAAAACCCGTGATCTTTCCCATCGGACCTGATGCCTTTAAAGTTCGTCTCGTTCTGATCCAGTTGTCCCGGGCGCGATGCGGCGCAACACGCCGCTTCGCAGAACCGGGATCGTCACACAGACCATTCCCGCAACGGCCCCGGATCAGCAGCGCACCATTCGTGGCGCGCAGCGTCCGGAATACGCCGGCCCGGCTTACGCCCCGATCGCGATTTTCGGTTCGGCGTCCGCGTTGGCCTTCATTTCCTTCAGCGCGCGGCGGTATTCCACCGGCATCACCTTGCGGAATTTCGGCAGATAAGCCTTCCAGTTCGCAAGGATGTCGGCGGCGCGCCTGGATCCGGTGAGCTTGGCGTGGCGCGTGATCAGAACGTGCAGGCGCTCGACGTCGGAGTTCAGCAGGTTCTGGAACACGTCGACCCGGCCGTGCGCCTCGAGGTCGCCGCTGTGGTGATAGGTGCCGGCATTGATCATCTCTTCCGACAGCACCGGCTCGAGATCGACCATCGCGAGGTTGCACAGCTTCGGAAAGTCGCCGGCCTCGTCAAGCACGTAGGCGACGCCGCCGGACATGCCGGCCGCGAAGTTGCGCCCGGTCTTGCCCAGCACGACGACGATGCCGCCGGTCATGTATTCGCAGCAATGATCGCCGGCGCCCTCGACAACGGCGACCGCGCCGGAGTTGCGCACGGCGAAACGCTCGCCGGCGACGCCGCGGAAGTAGCACTCGCCCTCGATCGCGCCGTACATCACAGTGTTGCCGACGATGATCGATTCCTCCGGCACAATGCCGGAGTTGGCCGGAGGACGCACGATGATGCGTCCGCCGGAGAGGCCCTTGCCGACATAATCGTTGCCTTCGCCTTCGAGATCGAAGGTGATGCCGCGACAGAGCCACGCGCCGAACGCCTGTCCGGCGGTGCCCTTGAGGCGGACCTGGATGGTGTCGAGTGGCAGGCCGGCATGGCCGTAGACCTTCGCGACCGCGCCTGACAGCATCGCGCCGGCCGAGCGGTCGGTGTTGTTGATGGCGGTCTCGATCGTTACCGGCGCGCCGCGGTCGAGCGCCGGTTTCGCCTCCGCGATCAGCTTGCGGTCCAGTATCTTGTCGAGGTGATGGTCCTGCGCCTCGACATGATAGATCTTCTGACCGGGCGCTTCCTTCTGCCGGTAGAATAGCCTCGAGAAGTCGAGCCCCTTGGCCTTCCAGTGGGTCACCAGCGCGCTCTGGTCGAGCATCTGCACCTGGCCGATCATCTCGTTGAAGGTGCGGTAGCCGAGTTGGGCCATGATCTCGCGGACTTCCTCGGCGACGAAGAAGAAGTAGTTGATGACGTGCTCGGGCTGGCCGGTGAAGCGCTTGCGCAGCACCGGATCCTGGGTGGCGACGCCCACCGGGCAGGTATTGAGATGGCACTTGCGCATCATGATGCAGCCGGCGGCGATCAGCGGCGCGGTGGCGAAGCCGAATTCATCTGCACCAAGAAGGGCACCGATCACCACGTCGCGGCCGGTGCGGAAGCCGCCATCGACCTGCACCGCGATGCGTGAGCGCAGCCTCTCGCGCACCAGCGTCTGATGGGTCTCGGCAAGCCCGATCTCCCACGGCGAGCCGGCGTGCTTGATCGAGGTGAGGGGGCTTGCGCCGGTACCGCCCTCGAAACCGGCGATGGTGACGTGATCGGCGCGGGCCTTGGCGACGCCGGCGGCGACCGTGCCGACGCCGATTTCGGAGACGAGCTTCACCGAGACCAGGCTCTGCGGATTGACGTTCTTCAGGTCGTAGATGAGCTGTGCCAGATCCTCGATCGAATAGATGTCGTGATGCGGCGGCGGCGAGATCAGACCGACGCCGGGCGTCGAATGGCGCACGCGCGCGATGGTGGCGTCGACCTTATGGCCGGGCAACTGTCCGCCTTCGCCAGGCTTGGCGCCTTGCGCCATCTTGATCTGCATCATGTCGGAGTTGACGAGATACTCGGTGGTGACGCCGAAGCGGCCGGAGGCGACCTGCTTGATCGCCGAACGCATGGAATCGCCGTTCGGCATCGGCTTGAAGCGGTCCGCTTCCTCGCCGCCTTCGCCGGTATTGGACTTGCCGCCGATGCGGTTCATCGCGATCGCGAGCGTGGTGTGCGCCTCGCGCGAGATCGAGCCGAAGCTCATCGCGCCGGTGGCGAAGCGCTTGACGATCTCCTTGGCCGGCTCGACCTCGTCAAGGGCGACAGGCTTGCGGTTCTCATCCTCGGCGGTCTTGAACTTGAACAGGCCGCGCAGCGTCAGCAGCCGCTCGGACTGTTCGTTGAGGATCTTCGCGAACGCGCGATAGCGCTCCTGCGAATTGCCGCGCACGGCGTGCTGCAGGTTAGCGACCGACTCCGCGGTCCAGGCGTGATCCTCGCCGCGGGTGCGGTAGGCGTATTCGCCGCCGACATCGAGCGCGGTCTTGTAGATCTGCACGTCGCCGAACGCGTCCGCATGCCGGCGCACGGTTTCTTCCGCGATCTCAGCAAGGCCCACCCCCTCAATGCGGGTGTGCGTGCCGGCGAAATACTTGGCGATGAATTCGGCCTTCAGCCCGACAGCGTCGAAGATCTGCGCGCCGCAATAGGACTGGTAGGTCGAGATGCCCATCTTCGACATCACCTTGAGCAGGCCCTTGCCGATCGACTTGATGTAGCGCTTGACGATTTCCTTGTCGTCGAGGCTGCCGGGCAGGCGGTCCTTCATCGCGATGATGCTCTCGAACGCGAGATAGGGATTGATCGCCTCCGCGCCGTAGCCGGCGAGGCAGGCGAAGTGATGCACTTCCCGCGGCTCGCCGGATTCGATGACGAGGCCGACCGAAGTGCGCAATCCGACGCGGATCAGGTGATGATGCACAGCCGCGCAGGCGAGCAGCGAGGGGATCGGAATCCGGTCGGTGCCCACCATGCGGTCGGACAGGATGATGATGTTGACACCTTCGCGCACGGCAGCTTCTGCGCACGCGCAAAGCTCGTCGAGCACCTGCTCCATGCCGGCCGCGCCGTGGCCCGAGTGGAAGGTGATGTCCAGGGTGCGCGAGACGAAGTGCGAGTCCGCGACATCGGAGATCGAACGGATCTTCTCGAGGTCGGCGTCGGTGAGGATCGGCTGATGCACCTCAAGACGCTTGGTGGAGGCGAGTCCTTCGAGATCGAACAGGTTCGGCCGCGGCCCGATGATCGAGACGAGACTCATCACCAGTTCTTCACGAATCGGATCGATCGGCGGGTTGGTCACCTGCGCAAAGTTCTGCTTGAAATAGGTGAAGAGCTGCTTCGGCCGGCTCGACAGCGCCGAGATCGGCGTGTCGTTACCCATCGAGCCCGAGGCTTCCTCGCCGATGGACGCCATCGGAGTCATCAGGATGTTGACGTCTTCCTGCGAATAGCCGAACGCCTGCTGGCGATCCAGCAACGGCAGGTTCGAACGCGTCGCCTTGACCGGCGCGTCCGGCAGATTCTCGACCTGGATCTGGGTGCGGCCGAGCCACTCCCGATAGGGATGGCTGTTCGCCAGAGTAGCCTTGATCTCGTCGTCGGGAATGAGGCGTCCCTGTTCGAGGTCGACCAGCAGCATCTTGCCGGGCTGCAATCGCCACTTGGTGACGATCTGGTCTT
>NZ_MKSM01000009.1 GCF_001897285.1 Nitrobacter sp. 62-23 | reverse complement strand
CGCGCCCTTCTTGACGTCGCCCGGCTCGGCGAACGGGTCGCCTTCGAGCTGCTTGACGCCGAGCGAGATGCGCTCCTTTTCGACGTCGACGTCGAGCACGACGGCCTTGACCATGTCGCCGCGCTTGAAGTTGTCGATGACCTGTTCGCCCGGCACCTTCCAGTCGAGATCGGAGAGGTGAACCATGCCGTCGACATCGCCCTCCAGGCCCAGGAACAGGCCGAACTCGGTCTTGTTCTTGACCTCGCCCTCAACGGTGGAGCCGACCGGGTGCTTCTCGACGAACGCTTCCCAGGGATTGCGCATGGTCTGCTTGAGGCCGAGCGAAATCCGGCGCTTGACGGAATCGACCTCCAGCACCTGCACCTCGACTTCCTGTGAGGTCGAGACGATCTTGCCGGGGTGCATGTTCTTCTTGGTCCACGACATTTCCGAGACGTGGATCAGGCCCTCGATGCCTGGCTCCAGTTCGACGAACGCGCCGTAGTCGGTGATGTTGGTGACGCGGCCGGTGAAGCGGGCGCCCAGCGGATACTTCGCCTCGATGCCCTGCCACGGATCGTCCAGAAGCTGCTTCATGCCGAGCGAAATGCGGTGGGTCTCGTGGTTGATCTTGATGATCTTGACCTTCACCGTCTGGCCGATGGTCAGCACCTCGGTCGGATGATTGACGCGGCGCCAGGCGATATCGGTGACGTGCAGGAGGCCGTCGATGCCGCCGAGATCAACGAATGCGCCGTAGTCGGTGATGTTCTTGACCACGCCGTCGATCACCTGACCCTCTTCGAGGTTCTGCACCAGTTCCTGGCGCTGCTCGGCGCGGGTTTCTTCGAGCACCGTGCGGCGGGAGACGACGATGTTGCCGCGGCGGCGATCCATCTTGAGGATCTGGAACGGCTGGGTGTTGTTCATCAGCGGACCGACGTCGCGGATCGGGCGGATGTCCACCTGCGAGCGCGGCAGGAAGGCGACCGCGCCGTCGAGATCGACCGTGAAGCCGCCCTTGACCTGATTGAAGATGACGCCGTGTACCTTCTCGTTGTTCTGAAACGCCTTTTCCAGCTTGCCCCAGCTTTCCTCGCGGCGCGCCTTGTCGCGCGACAGCACGGCCTCGCCGAGCGCGTTTTCGATGCGGTCGAGGAACACCTCGACTTCGTCGCCGACCTTCAGGGTGCTTTCGCGGCCGGGGCCGGAGAATTCGCGCAGCGCCACGCGGCCTTCGGTCTTGAGGCCGACGTCGATGACGGCCATGTCCTTCTCAATCGCGACCACCTTGCCCTTGATAACGGAGCTTTCCTGCAGGCTGCCGCCGGCAAAGGACTCGTCGAGCATTGCGGCGAAATCGTCACGGGACGGGTTGTAGGTATCAGTCGAAGCCATTTGTTCTCCAAGCGGGATGACATGCCGGCGGTTCGGGTTCACGGGCGTTTCGTGCGGGAAAGGTCAGGGGTCCGCAATCCTGACGACCGTCGTGCGGGAATATGCAACGACGGGCCGGCAGCAGCCTTCACGTTCGAAACGATGATGTGGTCCGGAGCCTTTGGCGATCGATCGAAAAAGATCGGCGTTCAAGACCAGAGCGGGGCGTTCCTCCAATGACGGCGGGGCTTGAAACCCCGGCCGGCCCGCTCGGGCGGCCTCGACACTATCGGCGGCGACCCGGACGCTGTGGGTATAACCTCAAAAGCAATAGCAAACAAGGGAGCTTCGGGTGGATGCGGGTCTCGCGATGCGCTTCAGCTCCGCGGTCGAAACAGGAAATTATTGCAATAATCCGCCTTGTCCCAAAAACGCGGGCTGCCCTGGCTTTGGTGGATATCCGCATTAAAGGCAGACAGCGGACGTACGCCATCCGGGGAGAAGAAATAACCTTCGTAACCGCATTCTGCGAGAAACGCGAAGACATCCTCGACCGATCCGTGCGGGAGGTGCCTGTTCTCGCATTCAAAGACCAGCAACGGCCGGGATTCACTCAGGATACGCCGTGCACCTTGAAAGATAGCCAGTTCCGCGCCTTCGGCGTCGACCTTCAGCAGCGAGACGCGTTTTTCGTGCGGAAGATAATCGTCGAGCGCGACGACCGGGACCTGTAACCGCGTTCTGTCCGACCTGTCTGTCGTGGCAACCAGCGATGCTCCGGGCGAATTGGGCGCGGGGACAAACAGGTCGAGCGCGCCGGTCTCCGACCACAGCGCCTTCTGCTCGATGACGACATTGTGCGAGGGAATGGTCTGGCGCAGATAGGCCGCAAGTGATGGCTGCGGCTCGAATGCCAGGACGCGCCCGGAATTTCCGACCCAGCGCGAGAGCCAATAGGTGTAGTTGCCTTTGTGGGCGCCCACATCGCACACGGTGTCGCCAGGCCTGATGTGGTCACGGATGATTGACAACTCGGCGCGCTGATCGCGCCACCGTGCCTTGAACGCGCGCCATAGAAATCGCGCCTGCATCACCGCTTCCCGGTGACCGACAGGGTTCGGCGGGCGGTCATTTGTGAAGCCGGGCGACTTTCATCGCCTCGACGATGGCGATCGCGGCCATAAGGCCAGCCTCGATATCGAGGTTGGAATTGTCGAGCACATGGGCATCCGCGGCCGCTCTCAGCGGCGCGACGGGCCTGTTGCGATCCCGCTCGTCGCGCTTGAGGATGTCTGCCAGAACCACCGCCTCATCGACGTCCTCGCCGCGCGAGCGCGCCTCCAGCGTGCGCCGGCGCGCCCGCACCACCGGATCGGCCACCACGAAAATCTTCACGTCGGCGTTGGGGCAGATTACGGTGCCGATGTCGCGGCCGTCGAGCACCGCGCCGGGCGGTTCGGCGGCGAACTGGCGCTGAAAGGTCAGAAGCGCCTCTCGCACCCCTGGAAATGCCGACACCACCGACGCCGCCTCGCCGATCGCCCGGGTTTTCAGGGCCGGATGGCCGAATTTTTCCGGGTCGAGTTCGTGCGCGGCCGCCACCGCGCGCGCTTCATCGGCCGGGTCCGCGCCCGCGTCGATCAGGGCTTTTGCGACCGCCCGATATATAACCCCGGTGTCGAGATGACGAAAGTGATAATGCGCGGCAAGGCGCTTGCCGAGCGTGCCCTTTCCCGAAGCCGCAGGTCCGTCGATGGCGATGATCATGCGAACTCCGCCCCCAGTTGTTGCATCATCGGAATGAAATCCGGAAAACTGGTGGCGATGAAGGCGGTGTCGTCGACCTTGACCGGCGCGTCCGCCGCGCAGCCCATCACCAGCGCCGACATCGCGATGCGGTGATCCATGTGGGTGGCGACAAGGCCGCCGCCCGGCACATGGCCGCGTCCCTCGACGATCAGATCGTCACCATCGATCTCGACCTTGACGCCGTTGACGCGCAGCATGGCAGCGGTCGCTTCCAGGCGATCGGATTCCTTGACGCGCAATTCCTGCAGGCCGCGCATCACGGTGCTGCCTTCGGCAAACGCGGCAGCGACCGCGAGCACGAGATATTCGTCGATCATCGACGGCGCTCGCGCGGCCGGCACCTCGATGCCGCGCAGCCTTGAGGCGCGCACCCGCAGTTGCGCCATCGGCTCGCCGGCGTCGCTGCGAGTCTCGCTTTCCTCAATCGAGGCGCCCATCTCGCGCAGCGTTGCGAACAGCCCGGTTCGCAGCGGGTTGGTCATCACGTCGGTCAGAATGATGTCGGAGCCCGGGGTGATCAGCGCGGCGACGATCGGAAACGCCGCCGACGACGGATCGGCCGGCACCACGACGTCGGAACCGCGCAGTTCGGGCTGCCCGGTCAGCGAGATTTTGCGCCCGTGTGCGCCATCCGGCACGGAAACAATGCTCGCGCCAAAATGCTTCAGCATCAGTTCGGTGTGGTCGCGGCTGGCCTCGTTCTCGATGACGGTGGTGATGCCCGGGGCCGACAATCCCGCCAGCAGCACCGCCGACTTGATCTGCGCCGAGGCGACCGGCGTGCGGTAGACGATCGGCAGCGGATCGCGCGCGCCAGCCAGCGTCAGGGGAAGGCGGCCGCCGTCGCTTTGCGAGATCACCCGCGCGCCCATCAATTCCAGCGGATCGAGGATGCGCCGCATTGGCCGCGAGCGCAGCGAACTGTCGCCATCGAAGGTCGCGGTGATCGGACAACCGGCCACCGCGCCCATCACGAGACGGCATCCGGTGCCGGAATTGCCGAAATCGAGCGGGGCTGCCGGCGTCGCGAACCCGCCGGTTCCCGCGCCGCGCACCGACCAGACGATAGCGCCTTTTTCGTCCATGCGCTCGACCCTGGCCCCTACTGCCCGCATCGCTTTGGCGGTGTTGAGCACGTCCTGGCCTTCGAGAAGGCCCGAGATCCGGGTTTCTCCGACCGCCAGCGCGCCGAGAATCAGCGACCGGTGGGAGATCGACTTGTCGCCGGGCACCCGGACGCGGCCGGTCAGGGACTGGCATTTTCGCGCTTCGAGCGGCGTCGGCTGGCCGGAATGAGTCAAGATTGCGGGTTCCTGTTGTGGGGTGGCTGGTATCACGGGGTCGCCGGCGCGTCACGCCTGTTGGCACGTCTGCAAAGCGCTATTGACAGGGCCGTCGCAACTAGCCAAGTGAAGCTCCGCTTTTCAAGAATATCCCGGGATTCCACACGTGGCCAAATCCGAGCTCGGAACCAAGCGCATTTGCCCGACCACCGGCAAGAAGTTCTACGACCTGAACAAGAATCCGGTGATCTCGCCCTATACCGGCGAGGTCGTCCCGATCGTCGTTGCGCCGGTGCGGACCCGCGGCGAGGCTGCGCGCGCCGCCGCTGCCGCGGCTTCCGCGTCCGATACGGCGCCGGAGCCGGCGGAGGCCGAAGAACTGGTTTCGCTGGAGGAGGCCGATGCCGAGGAGAACACCGGCAAGGTCAAGAAGGCCGTCGTCCCGGAATCGGAGGATGATATCGAGATCGACGACACTCTCGACGATGACGAGGATGACGATTCCACCTTCATTGCCGATGAGGAAGAGGGCGACGAGGACGTGACCGACATCATCGGCGACGTCGGCGACGACGAGGAGACTTGAGATCGGTCCTGAACTGTGGTCAGGGTCTTTAAGACCGCGTTGCCCTGATTTGGTGCGGACCGGTCTGGAGCGGGATGAGGAAAAGCGCGGTACGGTTTTCTACCAGCATCCCGCTTGTCAAATATCGGAATCGATCACGTTCATGATCCTGGCTCGAATCGATCCAGAATCATCGTGATCTTGGGGCCATAGCTCAGCTGGGAGAGCGCTTGCATGGCATGCAAGAGGTCGGCGGTTCGATCCCGCCTGGCTCCACCAACGCCCGCGATCGCGCGTTTGGCGGCTCTGCCGCCGACGAAACGTAAAGTTGTGCCGATTGAGTGGCCGCGACCCAACCATCAATAGAGGACAGGAGTGAACCGTCATGGATGCATACAGCATGACGAATTCCCTGATCACCCACGTCATCGGTGCGATCGATGCCGCCCCGGCCTATGAGAAGCCCTTCTATCATCTGCAGCTCAAAGAGGTTTTTCCTGGTGGCATCTATGCTGAGATGATGGAGGCGCTGCCGGGTGCCAACCATTACCGGGCGCTGCCGGGTCGCAACAATGAGAACTTGCGCGATGACGGCTCCTCGACACGCGTCAAGATCGACCTGTTCCCCGAATACATCCGTCACCTGCCGGCGGCCAAGCGCCGGGTTTGGGAACTCGTCGGCGACGCGTTGCGCTCTCCCGGAGTATGCGCGGCGTTCATGCGCAGGCTTGCGCCGGCCCTGGAACGGAGATTCGGCGCTAGGCACGGCGGCGTCGGCATGTATCCGATCCCGGTGCTCACTCGCGACATTCCGGGCTATTGCATTACGCCCCACACCGACACGCGATGGAAAGGCATCACTGTCCAGCTCTATCTGCCGCGCGACGAAGCGCACCCCGATATCGGCACGATCTTTCATGGTCGTGCCGCCGATGGAAGCTTCACCCGCGATACGCAGATGCGCTTTGGTCCCAACTCGGGCTACGCCTTCGCGGTTGGTGACGATAGCTGGCATTCGGCCGATCCGGTGCCGAATGACGTGGTGACGCGGGATTCGATCCTGCTGACCTATTTCGTCGATGCCGGAGTCCTCCGATTCCTCCGCAACCGTGGCAAGCGGGTTGGGAACTTCGTGCTCAACGAGGTGCGCTACGTCACCCGCCGGTAAGGGGTGCGGGAACGGTTGCGACTACAAAACGGTCACGATGCCCGAAACATGCCTTATTCAGTTTCGCACTGTTTGCGCGTTGCGGTGCGGGACGATCTTGCATTTGTTCGGCGTGGGCGATCGCGAGCGGCTTAATTCCTGACCCGATTTCAAAGCGTTGGCCGCAGGGCCGGGTATCTTGAACGCACGCAAATCATCGCCATATTCGGCTTGACCGGCTGGGAGGCTGGTCAAAACGGGGGTGCCGCAAGGGCCCCAATGCATGATCCTCCAAGGTCGTGTGTGTCAAAGTCGCTTCGAGAGGACTTTGTGAATGTCTCGTGTTCCTTCGTTGTCCAGTCCGTTCCTTCTGGGATTCGACGAGATCGAGCGTGCGCTCGACCGCGTCGTCAAAGGCGCCGACGGCTATCCTCCCTACAACATCGAGCGGTGCGACCGTAACAACGGCGAACCTGAACGCTTGCGGATCACGCTGGCGGTGGCGGGGTTCACCCGCGACCAACTCGATGTGACCATTGAGGAAAATCAGCTTGTGATTCGGGGCCGGCAGCAGGAGGATAAGGCCCGGCAATACATCCACCGCGGCATTGCCGCGCGCCACTTCCAGCGCACCTTCGTGCTGGCGGAGGGGATGTTGGTGCTGGGCGCGGACCTGAAAAACGGGCTATTGTCCATCGATCTGGCCAGGCCGGAACCTGAAAGGGTCGTTAAGACAATCGCGATCAATGAACACGAATAATGCATGGCCCGGACAAGTAAGACCGGTGAAAACCATGTTTCCGGGTGCAACGAGTAGCGGACTCGACCGCTTAGTCTATAGAAGGAGTCGAGACCATGAGTGAAGTGAGTTCCACATTCCGGCCCGAAAGCGTCTCGATCGAGGCGCTGGCGCAGCTCGGCGAAGGCCATATCGCCTATGTGAAGCAGGTCCGTTCCGAGGATGTGCCGGATCTGTTTCCCCAGGCCCCGAAAATCGCGCCCGGCCTCATGCTGTTCGCGCTGCATGCCGCCGACGGCACGCCGATCATGCTGACCGATTCGCGCGAGGCCGCGGTCGCGAGCGCCTGGAGCAACGAGCTGCAGGCCGTCAGCGTGCATTAGCGCGTATTCCGCAAAAGTGGATACCGGTTTTGCGATCAGAATACGCGCAAGTATCGATTGAGGCGCGCCAAGATTGATCCCGCGCCAAGCCAGCGCGGAGCAACGAGTTAGCGGAAAGCGGCGGCGCGGGGAGCGCGGCCGCTTTTCTGTTTGCGGCCTCCGGCGGCGCGGCTGTATGGTCCCGCCAAACTGTTGAACGTCTGGGAAAAAAACCCATGCCTGCCTATCGCTCCCGAACCTCCACCCACGGCCGCAACATGGCCGGCGCTCGCGGCCTGTGGCGCGCCACCGGCATGAAGAACGAGGACTTCGGCAAGCCGATCATCGCCGTGGTCAACTCCTTCACCCAGTTCGTGCCCGGCCATGTCCACCTCAAGGATCTCGGCCAGCTTGTGGCACGCGAGATCGAGAAGGCCGGCGGCGTCGCCAAGGAGTTCAACACCATCGCGGTCGATGACGGCATCGCCATGGGCCACGACGGCATGCTCTACAGCCTGCCTTCGCGCGAGATCATCGCCGACAGCGTCGAATACATGGTCAATGCGCATTGCGCCGATGCCATGGTCTGCATCTCCAATTGCGACAAGATCACGCCCGGCATGCTGATGGCGTCGCTGCGCCTCAACATTCCATCGGTGTTCGTCTCCGGCGGGCCGATGGAATCCGGCAAGGTCAACCTCAACGGCAAGGTGAAGTCGATTGATTTGATCGACGCCATGGTCGCCGCCGCCGACGACAAGGTGAGCGACGCCGAGGTCGAGGTGCTCGAACGCTCGGCGTGTCCGACTTGCGGCTCATGCTCGGGCATGTTCACCGCCAATTCGATGAACTGCCTGACCGAAGCGCTCGGCCTCGCGCTGCCCGGCAACGGTTCGGTGCTCGCTACCCATGCCGACCGCAAGGGCCTGTTCATCGAGGCCGGTCACCTGATCGTCGATCTGGCGCGGCGCTATTACGAGCAGGATGACGAGCGCGCGCTGCCGCGTTCGATCGCGAGTTTCAGGGCGTTCGAGAATGCGATGACGCTCGATATCTCGATGGGCGGCTCCACCAACACCGTGCTGCACCTGCTCGCTGCCGCCTATGAGGGCAAGGTGCCGTTCACCATGAAGGACATCGACCGGCTGTCGCGGCGGGTTCCGGTGCTGTGCAAGGTCGCGCCGTCGGTGCCCGACGTGCATCTCGAAGACGTGCATCGCGCTGGCGGCATCATGGGCATTCTCGGCGAACTCGACCGCGCCGGGTTGATCGACGCCAGCCTGCCCACGGTTCACAGCGCGTCGCTGAAGGATGCGCTGGAACGCTGGGACATCAGGCGGACGAAAAGCGACAGCGTGCGCAATTTCTATCTGGCTGCGCCGGGCGGCGTGCGCACCGAAGTCGCGTTCAGCCAGGACAGGCGATTCGAGGAGCTCGACGCCGACCGCGCCGGAGGCTGCATCCGCGACGCCGAGCACGCCTTCTCGAAGGACGGCGGCCTCGCTGTGCTCTACGGCAACATCGCGCGTGACGGCTGCATCGTGAAGACCGCCGGCGTCGACGACAGTATTTTGAAGTTTTCCGGCCCCGCGCGCATCTTCGAAAGCCAGGACGCCGCGGTGGAGGCCATTCTCACCAACAGGATCAAGGCAGGCGACGTCGTCGTCATCCGTTACGAAGGCCCGCGCGGCGGCCCCGGCATGCAGGAGATGCTGTATCCGACCAGCTATCTGAAATCGAAAGGTCTCGGCAAGCAGTGCGCGCTGATCACCGACGGCCGCTTCTCCGGCGGCACCGCCGGCCTGTCGGTCGGCCACGCTTCGCCTGAGGCGGCGGAGGGCGGCGCGATCGGCCTGGTCGAGGAAGGCGATACGATCGAGTTCGATATTCCGGGCCGCAAGGTTCATCTTGCAGTCGATGATGCCGAGATCGAGCGCCGCCGTGCCGCGATGGAGGCGAAGGGCGACACGGCATGGAAGCCGGCCGCGCCGCGCAAGCGCCGCATCACGATGGCGCTCAAGGCCTACGCCGCCCACGCCACCAGCGCCGCGCTCGGCGCCGTGCGGGTGGTCGGTGATTGAGAAGTCGCTCTGATCGCGTGTCGTCCCCATCAATGGTTGCGACACCACAATCCTTGCCACGATTTCTTGCGACCAGACGGCTGATCAAAGTCCGAGATAGGCGCGCCGTACCTCGGGATCGTCGATGAGTTGTTTGGCAGGGCCGCTGTGAACGATGCGGCCGGTTTCCATCACGTAACCCCGATCGGCCGTTGACAGCGCGAGATTGACATCCTGTTCGACCAGCAGAACGGTCACGCCTTCGTCGCGGATCGTCGACAGGACGCCCATCAACTGTTCGACGATGACGGGCGCCAGTCCTAGGCTCATCTCGTCGATCATCAGCAGGACCGGCGCCGCCATCAGGCCCCGCGCCATGGCGCACATCTGCTGCTCGCCGCCCGACATGCTTCCCGCGAGTTGCTGCCGCCGCTCTGACAGGCGCGGAAACATCGCATACATCCGATCGAGGTCGCGCGCGACGGCGGCCTTGTCGGTTCGTCTGTAAGCGCCCATCAGCAGGTTGTCCTGCACGCTCATGCGGTCGAACAACTGGCGGCCTTCCGGAACCTGGACCAGCCCGGCGGCAAAGACCTGGTCGGAGGTCATCGGCAGCAGATCATGGCCGTTCATGACGATGCCGCCGGTTGCGGGCAGCACGCGTGACAGCGTGCGCAGCAAGGTTGTCTTGCCCGCGCCGTTGCTGCCGACCAGCGCCACGATCTCCGCCGGATAGATCGTGAGGGCGATGTCTTGCAGGACCGGCATTCCGCCATAGCCCGCGCCGACCGCGCGAACGTCAAGCAGAGGCTCCCTGACCGCCGGTTTCGCGCTCATATCCGCCTCTTGCCGAGATACGCCTCGACGACGGTCTGGTTTGCCAGCACGCTGTCGGGTTCGCCGTCGGCAATCTTTTCGCCATGGTGCAAGACCAGCAGCCGATCCGACAGGCTCTTGATCGCCTTGATGACGTGCTCGATGACGAGAACGCTGATGCCCGCGTCGCGCACCTTGCGGATCACCGCGATCACCTCGTCGATCTCGACCAGGTTCAGTCCGGCCATGACTTCGTCGCAGAGCAGGACCTTCGGCTGCATCGCAAGGGCCTTTGCCAGTTCCAGCCGCTTGCGGCCGGGACCACCCAATTCGTCCGCGCGCTGATCGACGAATTTGCCGAGCCCGACGAATTCCAGTTGGGCGCGCGCCTGCTCGCGGGCTTTCGCCAGCTTGGCGTGTCCTCCTCCGTGACCGAACAGCGCGCCGACGGCGACATTGTCCAGCACCGACAGTCCGGGAAACGGCCGCATGATCTGGAACGTGCGCCCGATGCCGAGCCGGGCGCGGCGGTAGGCGGGCATGCCGGCGAGAGACTGTCCTTCGAAAAGAACGTCGCCGGACGTCGGCGCAAGCGTGCCGCTGATCAGGCTGATGAGCGTGGTTTTTCCCGCGCCATTCGGCCCGATTACTCCGAGGATTTCGCGCGGCTGCAACAGAAAACTGACGTCGTTGACCGCGATCAGGCCGGCGAAGCGGCGGGTCACGTTCCTGATTTCGAGCGCCGGGGTCATAGCCGATGGGTCCGGATGTTTTCGGCGAAATATCGCCATCCGGTCTTGCGGAATCGCCGCAGCATGTCCGCCAGACCGCGCGGCATGATGACGACCGCGACCACGACGACGATGCCGAAGAAAAGACTGGCAAGGCTGGTGATCTCGCTCGACAGAAACTCTGAGATCGCCGAGAGCGAAAGTGCGCCGACCACCGGTCCCAGAACCGTTCCGGGCCCGCCGAAGACCGCCATGATGATCATCTTGACGTTCAGGCTGATGTCGAATGCGCTTTCCGGATCGATGAACGTGACCCAATAGGCATGAATGCCCCCGGCCAGCGCACTGAAAACACCGGACAGAGCGAACGCCATCGTCTTGTATAACGTCGTGTTGACGCCCATCACTTCCGCGCCTTCTTCGTTTTCGCGGATCGCGATCAATCCAAAACCGAAGCGGCTGCGCGTCAGCCAGAAAACCGTCAGCGTCGCCAGCACCAGAAGCCCAAGCGACAGTTCGTAGAAAAGACGATCATTGTTGAGCGGCGGCAAAACAAGCCCGATATTCTGGCCCGCCAGTTCCACGTTGGAGACGATCGCGGTCATGACCTGAGCGAGCGCCAGGGTCGCAATTGCGAAGTAATGCCCTCTGAGCCGCAGAACCGGGATCCCGAGGAGAACGGCGAAGGTGACCGCAAGCACCACGCCGAACACCAGGCCGACGGCGAATGGCAAGTGCCACTGCGCCATCGCGATGCCCACGCCGTAGCTGCCGAGCCCGTAGAACACCGAATTGCCGAAGGACGCATAGCCGGTATAACCGCCGATGATGTTCCAGCCCTGCGCCAGAACGGCAAGCAGCAGGGCGTTGATTCCGAACTGGATCAGGACGTCCGATCCGAACCACGGCACCGCCGCGAGCACGGCGAACGCCGCCAGGACGAGCATGATGCGGAGGGCCTTCACGCTGCTTTCCCGAGCAGGCCGGTCGGTCGCACGATCAGGACCAGCACCAGTACGCCGAAACTCGCGACGTCGGCGTAAGTCGGGCCGATATAAAGCGCGGTCAGCGATTCGAGGATTCCCAGGAACAGGCCTCCGACAATCACGCCGAGCGGATTATCCAACCCGCCGATAATCGAGATGGCGAATGATTTCGCGGTCAACCCCGCGCCGATATAGGGATTGATCTGCGATACCGTTCCGTAGAGGCCACCGGCCGCGCCGGCCAGCGCAATCCCGATACCGAAAGTCACTGCGTAGAGGTGGCGAGGCTCGACGCCGTAGAGGCGCGCCGCCACGAGGTTCTGCGCGGTGGCGCGGATGGCGCGTCCGAGCCGCGTGTGCAGCAGGAACAGCCACATCCCGACCGTCAGCGCGATTGCGACGCCGAAGGCCATAAGCCGCGCCAGCGGCAGGACCACCGGCCCCAGCACGATGCTGTCGCCGGCATAGGTGGGATTGATGGTGCGAAAATCGGCCGAGAAGGCAAGCTGCGCGAGATAGGTCAGCACCACCTCCAGTCCGAAGGTTATCAGGAGTGTATTGAACATCGGCGCGCGAACGATCAGATTCAAAATGCCGCGCTGGACGCCGTACCCGATCGCGAACATCACCGCCGCGGTGATCGGCAGTCCCAGAAACGGATCGATATGGGCGTAGGTGAAGAGATACAGGGACACATAGGCGCCGAGCATGATGAATGCGCCGTGCGCCAGGTTGACGATGTTCAACACGCCCCAGACCAGCGCGAGGCCGAGCGCCATCATGGCGTACAACCCGCCCAGAAGGATGCCGTTGATGAGAACTTGCCCGAGCAGATCCAAGGTCGTTCCCAGCCCTCTTTAATATTCAACCCGCATTTTGTTATTCCGCCACGGGTTGTTCGCGATTCGCGCTAGTGTCTGATCCAACGACGCTAAATTTGACTCTAGCCTGACCCTTCTAATTGAGCATGATTTCATCCAAAAACCGGTTTGGATCATGCTCCAGAGTCTTTCATATGGAAACGGTGGAAGACTCTGGGCTCTTGATTTGACGCGGTTTCTTCACGCGAACCGGATTCCACTTTGCTCGAAAACGCTCTAGCGCGCGTTCCAGGCCGGCATCGGATATTTTGGCGGCGCAACTTTGCCGTGGACACCATAGATCGGGACCAGCGCGTCGCCCTGAACCTGAATGACGGTCTGCGGCAGGTCGATCTGGCCATTATTGTCGAACGCGATCCGTCCGTAAAGGCTCTCGAAATCCACCTTCGCCAAGGCATCCCGCACCTTGGCCGGATCGATCGTGCCCGCATCTTCCATGGCCTTGACCAATGCCTCGACATCGGCCGCGCCGGACGCAGCGTGATAGTCCGGATCATAGCCGAACTTCGCCTTGAAGGCCGAAGCGAATTGCGCAGCGTCGCCGAACCAGCGATCCTTGAGGTCGGCGGACGGCAGCCAGGCCGTCATGCCGAAAGCATAGTCGGCGTCTTTGCCGAGCGCCTTGCGGAAGTCCTCGCTGGGAACGCCCACCGTGAAGGAATACATCTTGGGGGCAACCGCAAGACTCTTGGCCTGCCGCACGAAATTCAGAATCTCGGTTTCATGGCCCGCCACCAGCACCGCATCGACGTTCTTGCTCTTGATCTGCGAAAGCAGCGAGTTGAAGTCCGTGGCGTTGGTGCTGTAGCGCTCGTCCATGGCAATGGTGAATCCCGCCGCTTTCAATTTGGGCCGTGTACCCTCCGCCACCGAGACGTCGAAGGCATCGTCGGCATAGAGCAGCGCGACCGTTTTCGGGGGCGGATCGAGTTCTTTCATCATCTCAATCGTCGAGCCGAAATAGTTGCTGGCTGGCGCCAGCGTTCCAAAAATATACTTGAAATTGCGCGCGAAGATCTGATCCGACGCCCCGCCGCCCTGGACCATCGGAATCTTGTACTTCTCTGACACGGCCGAATCCGCCAGCGCGAAATTGCTTGCGAACGGCCCCAGCAGAAAATTCACGTTATCCCGTGAAACCAGTTGGGTGTACTGACGCACGCTCAAATTGACGTCCGACTGGTTGTCATAAATCTTGAGCGCGAGCTTGTATGTCTCGTCGCCGATCTTGACACCGCCGGCTTCGTTGATCTTGTCGACAGCGAGTTGATAGGCGTCACGATAATACCGGCCGGTATTGGCCACCGGTCCCGTCAACTGGACGGACGCACCCAGGACAATGTCCTTCGCCAGAGCCGGACCGGACGACATGGCACCGAGCGTCATCGCAACGGCAGCAGCGGCCAGGGTGGCCGGCAAACCGGAAAATTTCAGCATGTGACGAACCTCCTCATCTTCGATGCCCGTTTCCCGGGTCTTGTATTTGCTCGCGGTCGATTGCCCGGCGGGATGCTGCTGGGAGGATGTCCCGGAGACCCATACAACCAATGCGCTAGCACTTTGGTTCCAACCTCCGATGACGGCCGGATCTGCGTTGCGCTGTGGCCCGCGACGCCGGCGAGATGCGCGGTCTCGCGCATCTCGATACCCTCGGGGCGCCTTGCGCCGGCGTCAAGTAAGGCTTTCGTCGATACCGCCGCGGGGAGGGAGCGCGTGGGCCCGGCTCGACGAGGCGGTCGGCCATTACGCCGGAAGGATGCCCGCCCGCATGGCATAGGCGGTCACGTCGCGGCGGAAATCGGCGATCATCCGTTCGAACAGCGCGAACGCTTCAAGCTGAAATTCAGCGACGACCTTGTGCGGCGGGAGCCGGCGATCCCCGATCCGGCGCTTGAGATGATCCAGCCGGTCCGATTGCTCCGACCAGAGGTGATCGATCAGCGCCATCATCACCCGGCGAAGGATATCGACAAACATGGATTCGCCCATGCGGGCGATCTTGCCGTCGATCCAGCGGTCCGCCATGGCGCGTATATGCTGTGCGAGAGCTTGCGCAGCCGCCTCGGGATCGGCGGATGGAGGATTGATATCGACGGCGAGCGTCAGGACGGACCGGACAGCGTGATCCAGTCCGGCGATGTCCCATGGCGCGACCGGCGTCGCGAAGCGGTCGATCAGATCGTCGATGGTTTCATGGCGCAGGCGCGCCGCCAATGTCAGCGTGTCGTTGCCGTCGCGGATATTGCGGCGCAGATCGTAAATATTGTCGCGCTGGCGCTGGATGATCGCGTCGAATCGCAGCAGTCCGAGACGTCGATCGAAGCTGCGGATTTCATGTCGCTTCTGCGCCGCGCGGGTCAGGCGGCTTGCGACTGCAGGCGCGATGGGTGCGTTCTGGTCAGGTCGTGGCACGCTGATCGCGGCGTTGGCCAAAAATTCATCATCCAGCGCGGCATGGAAGACGGAGCGCCCGGGATCGCCCTGCCGGCCGGCGCGGCCGCGCAACTGTTCGTCCATTCGTCCGTGATCATGATGGGTCGTGCCGATTACCAGCAGCCCGCCCGCGGCAATCACCCGCGCGCGGGTGGCTTCGTCCGCATGTTCGCCGCCAAGCCGGATGTCGGTGCCGCGACCGGCCATCGCGGTGGCGATGGTCACCGCGCCGGGAGCGCCAGCTTCGGCGATGATCTGGGCCTCGCGGGCATGATGTTTGGCGTTGAGCAGAGCGAAGGTGCGCGTTGTGGCGTTGCGCTCCGTCCGCTCGTGACGCTGCCGCCAGCCATTGGCTTCGAGCATCGCCGCCAGCGCTTCCGACCGTTCGATGGTTGGCGCGCCGATCAGCACGGGCTGGCCGCGCGCGGCCGCATCTTCCAAATCCCGCAGGACCGCACGCATTTTGTCGGCGGCAGTGGCGTGAAGCAGGGTTTCGTCGATGCGGATCATCGGGCGGTGGGTCGGGATGGAAATCACATCGAGCCCATAGATCGCGTTGTATTCCTCGGCGTCCGCCTTCGCCGTGCCGGTCATGCCGGCAAGCCTGGCGTAGCGACGGAAATAGGTCTGGAACGTGATCGCCGCGAGCGTATGCGTTTCCTCGCCGATGGCGCAGCCTTCCTTGGCCTCCAGGGCCTGGTGCAATCCTTCGTCGTAGCGTCGTCCCGGCATCGGGCGGCCGGTCAGCCCGTCGACAATGGTCACGCCGCCGTTCTCGATGACGTAGTCGCGGTCGCGGACGAGCACGGCGTGAGCCCGCAGCGACTGCACGACATGGTGGAGCAGTGAGATCGATGCGATGTCATGCAGCGTCGTCGAAGCCTTCAGCAGTCCTTGTTCGCGCAGCCGCCGCTCGACTTCGCTGTATCCCGTCTCGGTCAACGCAACGCGACGCCGCGGATCGATCTCGTAATGCGAGGGCTGCAATGAGGCGATGACGGCATCGATCGCCTGGTAGAAGCCCGAGTGATCGCCAAGCGGGCCGAACAGCGCCAGCGGCATGCCAGCATCGTCGATCAGGGTGGCGTCGGCCTCGTCGACCAGTGCGAAGGCATGGCCGCGCTGGACGGTTTCCGCGGCGGAAAATTTCATGTTGTCGCGCAGATAGTCGAAGCCGAACTCGCTGGCGATCCCGTAGGTGATATCGCAACGATAGGCCTCACGCCGGCTGTCGTCGTCCATCTCCTGGGTGATGACGCCGGTGCTCAGTCCCAGCAGATCGTAAACCGGGCGCATCCAGCAGGCGTCGCGCTCGGCCAGATAGTCGTTCGGCGTGGCGACGTGGACGCCTTCGCCGGTCAGGGCATGCAGCGCGCAGACCAGCGTGGCGGTCAGCGTTTTGCCTTCGCCGGTCTTCATCTCGGCGATAAGGCCATCGTGAAGCGCGAGAGCGCCGATGATCTGCGCCGGAACGGGATGTTGGTTCAGCGCACGGCGCGAGGCTTCGCGGGCCAGTGCGAAGACTTCTTCCTTGATCTCGTCGAGGGACGTGCCGGCTCGAATCCGCCGCCGCAATTCGGCGACGCGATCGCGCAACGCGCCGTCAGACAGCCGCCGGTGGTCTGCTTCCAGACAGAGAATCCGGCGGGCCGTCGTTTCGTACCGTGTCAGTTTCCGGCGAGTGCCGAAATTCAGCGCGCGCCCAGCCAGGCGCAGGATCATCGAAACTCAAAAAGGATCGGCATCGTGAAAGCAAATTGTGTACCGCCGACGTCGTTTGGAGGCTCGGGCAACGGCTGGGCGCGTTGCAGGAGGTCGAGTGTTTCGCGATCAAGGGCGTCGGATCCGCTGCCTTTGACGATTCTGCTGGAGATGACGTGGCCCTGGCGGTCAACGACGAAGGACACCCGCGACGTGCCGGTCTCGTGACGTTTCTGGGCTTCGTGGGGATATCGCTTGCTTCGCTGCAGGTGAAGGGCCAGCTTCCGCTTCCAGCTTACGATCTGCGCCTTGCGCGAGGCCGCAGCCGTTGGCGCCGTCGTGGCTGACGCCGCAACCAGCGGGGGCGTTGCGTTCGGCGTCTTTTCCTTCTCTTCCTTCTTTTCCTCTTCCTGCTTCTTCTCAGGAGTTGTTTCCAGCGCAACGTCGGGTTCGGCGACCTGCGGAAGCGGCGGCTCCGGCTCCGGCACCTTCTCCGTCTTGACTTCCGCCTTCTCCTGAGGCGGAGGGGCCTCGTCGGTCTGCATCTGCTCTTCGCCCGGTGCCACGTCCCGCGCCTCGGCGTCACGGAAGGACTCGGTGGTAAAATCCACCTCGATTGCCGTCACGGTATCGAATGTATCGCCTTCCGCCGGCGTCATGAGCAAGGCGGCGGCGACCGCGCCATGGAGCGAGAGGATGGCAACGAAGCAGGTGCCCCAGCGCAGCAGTTCGTTTCGTGTCATCTTGCGATAGCGGTGCGGCATACTCATTGCGGAACTCCGACGGATTGCGCTCCGCCCGCGGACTCAAGTCCGACCAATGCAATCTTGAGATAGCCGGCAGCCCGCAGGTCGTTCATCAGCGTCATGACATCGCCATAGGGGACGGTCTTGTCGGCGCGAACGAACAGCCGCTTGGTCCGATCCGATGACGTGATGGCGTCGAGCGAACCGGCAAGACCGGTGCGCGGGATGGGATCGTTGCCGATGGCGAGCGTCCGGTCAGCCTTCATGGTGACGAACACCGGTTTGTCGGGGCGCGGCTGTTTGGTCGCCGTCGACGCCGGCAGGTCGACGGCAATGTCGACCGTCGCCAGCGGCGCGGCGATCATGAAGATGATCAGCAGGACCAGGATGACGTCGATGAACGGCGTCACGTTGATGTCGCTGACCTGCGTCATCTCGTCTTCGGAGGATGATTGCTGAAGCGAAACGCCCACGCGCGCTACTCCGCAGCTCGCTGATGAGGAATCAGTTCTGCGCGGTTGAGATCCCTGCTCACCATGCGCATCAGTTCCGCCGAGCCGTCTCCCAGCAAGCCGCGGTAGCTGTTAATGGATCGCGAGAACATGTTGTAGACCATTACCGCCGGGATCGCCGCGACGAGTCCCATTGCTGTCGCCAGCAGTGCCTCGGCAATGCCGGGCGCGACGACAGCGAGGTTGGTGGTCTGCGATTTCGAGATGCCGATGAAGGCGTTCATGATGCCCCAGACCGTGCCGAACAGTCCGACGAACGGCGCGGTCGATCCGATGGTGGCCAGAATGCTGGTGCCCCGGGTCATGCGCCGTGCCGCGGCCGCCTCGATACGGCTGAACAGGGAAGCGATCCGCTCCTTGACGCCGTCATGGATCATGGCGTCCTGCGAACGACGGATCTCATCGCGCGCGGCGTGGGTCAGCATCGCGATATCGCTGCCGGAGTTCTCCAGTGTTTTGTTGGCCTCTTCGAGGGAGCGCGCACCTTCCACGCTGCGGAGATCCCGCATGAGTTTGCTTCTCGCGGCGAGCAATTCGATCGTTTTGGCGAGCCAAACCGACCAGGTCACGACCGAGGCGAAGGCCAAGCCGATCATCACCGCCTTCACGATGTAGTCGGCGGCCATGAACATGCCGATGGGCGTCAGTTCATGTGGCAGAATCGGTTCGGGGGCTTCGGCCACCTCCGTTGCGGGTGGAGTCTGTTGCTCCGCCGGCGCGGGGGACGGCGCAGTCTGCTGCTCTGCGGGCGAGGCCTGAGACGCGGGCTGCGATGAAGGCTGGGCGATCTGTGGCGCGGGCGAAACTGACTGCGTGGCTGCCGGAGCTTGTCCGGAAGGAGCCGCCTCGTGCGTACCGGGCTGCGCCAGGGATTGTGCCTTAACGACATGCGGCGCGAACGAAAACGTCAAAAGAGAGACGAGCGCGATTGCAGAAGCCTTTGCGGCTCGCGTTCGCTCGTTGCGTGGTATCTTGTTGTTATTGCTAGGAAGGTTCAGAGGCAGCTTCATGTTGGCAAGCTCTATATTGATGCGCTGCTCTGGACTGGTCGCGCGGGACAAACGGATGCACAGGCATTCCAAGGTTGGTCTAGCGTCTGTATTTTTTGAATCAAACAGGGAAACAGCGTGAGGATTTTAGAATCTCTCTTAAAACGTGCGGTGCGAATGAACGCGCCACTGCAAATGCCGCATCATGGATAGCCTGCGACATTCCGTCCCGGTCGAAGGTCCTGAAAACTAGAACCTCTATAGACTGATGCAAATTGCAGCGTGTGAATATTGCTCACGAAAGTTTTTTAGTTAATGACGAGCGACATATCGCGGATGCGATTTGCTCCCGTGATGTCTGCAATTGATCTGCAATCTTCTAAGGATGGGTGGGGCGAATGGGTATTTCATCGGTAGGTGACGCGAGTGACACGAACGGCGACGTGGCGGGGCAGTCGTCGGTCGTGGGTTGGAGCAAGGCAATGATCGGCATTGCCGCGGTGATGCTGATTCCCGACTCCGCAGATGCACAACCCGCGCCCAGCGCCGACGATCTTCCGCAGGTTCGCGTCACCGCGCCGAAGCGGCAGGCCAAGAAAAGAACCGCGCATCGGGCGCCGGTGCGCGCCGCGCCTGCGCCGGTTGTCGCTCCTTCGCCAAGCAACGTTCAGGTCAATCCCATCATCGGCGACGGGCATGGCGTCACCGGCTATCAGGCTCCGGCGCAGGCCGGAATTTCACGTCTTGCGGTGCCGCTGCGCGATACTCCGCAAACCGTCAATGTGGTGACGCAGCAGATGATCCGGGATCAGCAACTCACAAGCATGGAGGAAGCGCTGCGAACGGTGCCGGGCATCACGTTCAGCGCCGGCGAAGGCGGTCAGCAGGGCGACAGTCCGTTCATCCGCGGCTTCACCGCGCGCGGCGACATGTATCGCGACGGCTTGCGCGATCCCGGCTGGTACAACCGCGACCTGTTCAGCGACGATCGCGTTGAAGTTCTCAAGGGGCCGTCCTCGTTTGCGTTCGGCCGCGGCTCGACCGGCGGCGCGATCAATACGGTTTCCAAGCTTCCGACGGGTGCAACCTTCTTCGACGGAGCGATCAGCGGCACCAGCTCCGCGGGTTATCGCGGCACGATCGACGCCAGTGGCAAGCAGGGCAACGTCGCCGGCCGTATCGCCGCGCTCTATCAGGACGTTCCCACGCCCGATCGTGACAATGTTTTCGTTCGGCGTTGGGGTGTCGCGCCATCGGTCTCTTTTGATGTGACCGACCGCGATAAGATCACGTTGAGTCATATTTATCAGGGCGAAGAAAGCGTTCCCGACTACGGTCATCCATGGTTGCCGGCGCCGCAGGTGAACGCGGCCGGCACGGGGGTCACCGCAGGCTATTATGGCGACGGTCGCGCCGTCACGCCTATACCGGTGCCGCGCAATACCTTCTACGGCAACACCCTCGGGCCATATCGCGACCTCGTGGAGACCACCACCAACATCACGACGCTCAAGCTGGAGCACGAATTCGACAACGGCTTCAAGTTCACCAACGCCACGCGGTATGTCGACAACCAGCGCTACGCTGCACCGACTCCGCCGCGCGGGCTTGGCGGCGCCTCGAATACGCCCTTCACGAACACGGCGGCCAACCCGCTTTCCCCGGCGTTCTTTAATTATCCGGTCGATCAAATGACGCTGGCGCAGGAGCACTGGAATACCCAGACCAACGACACCCTGCTGGTCAACCAGACCGACCTGGTCGGGAAATTCGATACCTGGGGGCTTACGCATACCCTTGCCACCGGCATCGAGGCCAGTCATCAGACCCGCTACCAGCGTGGCCGCACCAATTTCTGGTGCGTATCGACGCCGGGCGCCTATTGCCGGACCACCGTGATCGACCCGGTGTCGCAGCCGATCTACCAGGGGCCGTTCGGCAATGTGAACCGGACCAATCTCGACACCGTCGCGCTCTATGCGTCCGATCAGATCAAGATCAACCAGTATTTCGAACTGCTCGGAGCGGTTCGATACGACGATGTCAGCGCTTCCTATCGTGATCCGCTGAACGCGACGCCTGCCAACCGCGCGCTGGATTCACACGACCATCAGGTGAGCTGGCGCGTCGGGGGCGTCTTCCACCCGACCGAGCAATCGAGCGTCTATGTGGCGCATGGGACGTCGTTCAATCCGTCGGCGGAGTTCGGAACGCTGACGTCGGGCACGGTATCGCTTGCGCCCGAAACCAGCACCACCACGGAACTCGGCACCAAGATCGATTTTCTCAATGGACGGTTGAGCTATACGGCGGCCTTGTTCCATATCGTCAAGAACAACGCGCGCATCGCCAATGCCGGGCCGGATTCCGCGACCATGCCGACGATTCTGGCCGGCGAGCAGCGGGTTCAGGGTTTCGAAACCGGGTTGGCCGGAAAGCTGACCGACCTGTGGCAGATCTTCGCCGGCTACACCTACCAGGATTCCGCGATCCTCAACGTTCCCGCGACGGCTTCGGCGGCCGATCGCTATTCGGTCGGCAAGCAGTTGCCTAACACGCCGGAGCAGGCTTTCAGCCTGTGGACGACATATGATTTCACGCCGCAGCTGACGGTCGGCGGCGGCGCCACCTATCAATCGAAGGCCTTTGCCAACACGGCCAACACCATCTACGTGCCCGAATACTGGAAGTTCGACGTCATGGCGAGCTACAAGGTTACCAGGGAATCCACGTTGCAGCTCAATATCTACAACCTGACCGACGAGCACTACTACGCACAGTACTATGGCGGCCATGCCGTCCCGGCGTCCGGCCGCTCGGCGACCCTGACCTACCGTTATCGCTTCGAACCGCCGCCGCCGGTTGTCGATTATCCGGTGAAGGCCGCGCGTTACATAAGCAAGTGACCCGCATTACGGTGGATCAGTAAAACTGACGATATTGGAGCCGGCGTCGCAAGGCGCCGGCTTTTTTCTGAAGGAATGTTACAGTGCTGGTTCGAATCCCGAATGTCCTCTCTCCCGAGCAGGTGAAACGCTGCCGCGAGGTGTTGGAACGGGCCGCCTGGGCGGATGGGCGTATCACCGCCGGGCATCAATCAGCCCAAGTGAAGCGCAACCTGCAACTGCCCGAAGGTACGCCGGAAGCCCGCGAACTCGGCGACATGGTGCTGTCGGCGCTCAACCGGAATCCGCTGTTCATGTCGGCGGTCTTGCCGAAGACGATCTTTCCGCCGCTGTTCAATCGATACGACGCAGATGGAGAGATGAATTTCGGCTCCCACGTCGACAACGCGATTCGCACCATTCCCGGCACCGGAAGGCGCGTGCGGACCGACGTGTCCTCGACCTTGTTCCTGTCGTCGCCGGAAGAGTATGATGGCGGCGAGCTGGTGATCGAGGATACCTACGGCTCGCATTCGGTGAAGCTGCCGGCCGGCGACATGATCGTGTATCCAGGCACCAGCGTTCACCATGTCACCAAGGTGACCCGCGGTTCGCGCCTCGCGTCATTTTTCTGGACCGAGAGCATGATCGCCGAGGTCACGAAACGCGCGATGATGTTCGACCTGGACATGTCGATCATTCGCCTCAACGTCGACCATCCAGAGCACCCGTCCTTGGTGTCGCTGACCTCGCTGTATCATAATCTGCTACGGCAATGGGCATTGACCTGAGCTCGACGCTCGCCTGTCCGCAGCCTGAGCGAAGTGGAGACCGGTTCGCGTGAAGAACCGCGTCAAATCATAGAGCCCTGCTTCTGATTCGATCCGGGCGGAAAGGCTCTAGTGGAGTGAATTTGACATTCGCTACCCACTTTGCAGCAAACCCGTCAGGCGAATGTCAAATTCAAAACTCCACCAGAAACCTGATAGCTGCCAGTGGTCCTTTGATTCTAACATTTGCAGGAACGCCCTGCCGCAACGGGATGCAAATGTTAGAATCGGACCACTAGGCCAGCATGGCGTCGAGGGCGGGCGTGGTTTGTTCAGCGATGCTGCCGTCGTCGCGGTCCGCAAAGCGAATGAGAGCCGCGAGTTGGTGCTTGACGGCGAAATCGATTCCGGCGTCCGGCCCCAGCACCATCAGCGCAGTCGCGTAGGCATCCGCTTCCATGCAGGAGCGATGCAGGACCGTCGCGGTGACCATGTTATTGGCGATCGGCCATCCGGTTCGTGGGTCGAGTGTGTGGGAGAAATGCCGCGCGCCGTGTGCGAAGCCGCGTTCGCAGCCGGATGTCGCGATCGCGAGATCGTGCAAGGCGACGAGCATCGGCTCGGCCGCGATACCGGCCGCTGTCTGAGCGGGCCGATCGATCTCGACCCACCATGGGCTGCCGTCCGGCTTGACCCCGTGCCCCCGCAATTCGCCGCCGATTTCCACCAGGGCGTTATGAATGCCAAGCTCGAGCAGGGTTTCCGCCACCAGATCGACGGCGAAGCCCTTGGCGATGCCGCAGAGATTGACCGGCCCGCGATTGTCGCGACGCAGGCGGCGGCCGCTGGGGTCGAACTGGAGTTGCCGCCATCCGCAAGCCCGATGGAGTCGGGCGATCTCATCCTGCGGCGGCGGCGCTGTGCGAGGTCCGCTCGGGCCGAAGCCCCAGAGATCGATCAACGCTCCCATGGTCGGGTCATAGGCGCCGTCCGATTCGTGTGCGATGCGCAGCGCACTCGCCATCACCTGGCCGAGCTCGCGCGGCAGGTCCTGCCATTGATCCAGCGGCAGCCGGTTGAACCGGCTGGTGTCGGATTGGTGCTCCCACGGGCTCATTTGCGCGATCACGCGATCGAGCGCGAGGGGAATTGTCCGGCGCAGCGTTTGCGCGCTCGCGGACGAGCCGACGAATCGGCACGACCATGTGGTGCCCATGGTCGCGCCGCTGAGGTCCTGAATGCGCCCGCCCGCCGGAATGGCCGGCGGACTCGCCGGCATTGCCGGGATCGCCACGCGCCGGGCGACTGACGCTCTCATCGGCGTCGTTACTGCGGCAGCACTTCGAGCGTGACGGCGTAGCTGCTGCGGCGCTGGGCGTTCTTGATCTTGCTCTTGTCGTCGCGCACCGACGCGCTCATCCAGTAGAAGCCGGGCGCCGGCCAGGTGACGCTGAAGGTGCCGGTATCGTCGGCGGTGGCCTTGGTGTCATTCAGCGCGTCGCGGTAGCGAATTCCGCCCGGGACGATCTCGACCGCGACGCCTTTGGCAGGCTGCCCGTCCAGCATCAGGCGGAACGTCGCCTTCTCGCCGGCGACAAGATTGTTCGGATGGGTGACAGGAATCATCTCAAGCCCGACGCCTGTCGGCTTCAGCGTCGCGTCCGACGGCTTGCCCGAGGTGACGAAGGATTCGATGCGGCCGCGGCTTTCGGTAACCTTCACATCGGTCGCATTGGCAGGAATGGCCGAGGCGAGTTCCTCGGGCTTGCCGCGCCAGCGCTTGTTCTGACCGTCGACCTTGTAGCTGGCGAACAGGCCCTGGTTGGCCACCGTCAATTTGTAGGTTCCCGGCTGCGCCAGCTTGAAATCGAAGGAGCTGCGAAAATGGCTTTTTGCCACGTTCTCCGGCGTGATGGCCTTGCCGTCGGGGCCTTCGATCGCGAGGTTGTCGAGCTGCAACGGATTATGCTCGAAGTAGAACAGGTCATTGGAGACGGCAGCGTCCACCGTGACCCAGAGGTCCGATCCGGACAATACCGTAGCCGACGGCAGCAGCCAGCCGCGGTGTGCCTGCGCGGGCAGAGCCAGCAGTGAAGCGGTCGCTGCGATCAGGGCGAGCTTGAGAGGGTTGGTCATGGCGAAATCCTTATCCATGAAAGCTGAGGGGCGACGATGCGCGGCGTATTTGTGGGCGGCAGATCAGGGGGTCAGCTTCAATGAGACCGAGCCAAGCTCGCGTTCGCCCTTGGCCTCGCCGTTCGCCGCGGCTTTCGGCGGCCACTCGAACGGGATTTTCAGAAGCTCGCGGCCGCCGACTTCGCGCGCGGCTTCGATGACGAGCTGGTAGCTGCCGGGCGTGAGCCCGTCGAGAGGTTTTGACGCGCTATCGAACTTGATCTGATGGGTGCCGGGCGCGCGGGTCGGGCTCGACAGGCCATCGGCCGGCATCGTCAGCTCGCGGCCGGTGCGGCGCCACCACTGCCGCAGGTCCTTGAGCCACTTCGTGCCCTCATTGTCCTTGTGCTTGACGTCGTACCATACGGCAAGATTGGCGATCTTGCCGCCGTCGGCCTTTTCGACCCACATGGCGACGTAGGGCTTGTGATATTCGACGACACTGAGCTGCGGAATATCGATGCTGATCGTGGCTTCGGACGCCAGCGACGAACCTGCGGCGAGGGTGGTGAGTGCGGCAGAAATCAGGAGGCGCATAGTTGACCTTCTATCTATCCATGAATGAGAAGAACGGCGAGCAGTGTCGGAATAATCAGGCCCAGGCCGACGACGGGCCAGGTGGCCGGCCGCCGCTTGGAATGAAGCTGCAGCAGCAAGAGGCCTGTGACACAGAAGATGGTCGCGGCGATCGCGAACACGTCGATGAACCAGCTCCACGCCTTGCCGGTATGGCGGCCTTTGTGCAGATCGTTGAGATAGGCGATCCAGCCGCGCGTGGTAATCTCATACGACACCGCGCCGCTGTCGCGCTGGACGCTAAGCCAGGCATCGCCGCCGGGCTGCGGCAGCGCGACATAGACCTCATCGGCCGACCATTCGGTGTCGCGGCCGGCGGTATTGACGCCGACTTCGCGCTGTAACCACGCGCTGATTGCCGGCGGCAGCGGCGCCTTGGCGGCGGCGGGGTCGGATTTCAGGTCGGCGATCATGGCAGGTGGAAGCTGCGCCTCGTGCATCGTAACGCTCGGCTTGGCTTCGATCCGTCCGGAATTGTTCAGCGTGATTCCCGTCAAGGCGAACATTAGCATCCCGATCAGACAGAGACCCGAGCTGATCCAATGCCATTGGTAGAGCTGGTTGATAAGGAACGCGCGACGCTTCTTCCGCTTCCAGAGCTCGTCGCCGTCGACTGTCAATCTATCCGGGTTGTCCATTCGTATCGTCACTGCTGCCAGATCGTGCAAATCGAGAAGGCGCGAACGGCACCTTTCAGATCAGCGCAAATTGTTTAGCGAAGCCGACATCGCTTTACTACAGGATGAAATTAGGTTCGTTCTAAACTGGCCCTGCGCTGTTCTGTCGCTGTTCTCCGATATCGCCGCCTAAGCTCGACTCCGACGCGAACGGACCGGGAGCGGATGCCGGTGCGCATTGAGGATCGATAGGCGACATCGCAGAATCTGGACCAGAGACGGGGAATGTGGCGCGTCGCCTGATCGGTTGTTGTTGCCGCGCATCGATCCTGACCGATGCTGGCTGCCGGGGGCGGTTTCACGGCGAGGAAAGTCGGAGCGGACGCGTCACGCCGGCATTTGGCACGGCATTTGGCAGCGGATCGGGGTAAAATACGGCCCCGACATACTGGAATGCCGGTGGCATATTTTCTATATCATCGAGCGCAAATAACTTGCGTCAGGATATTCAAGGTGAGGAGACGATGACCTCGACGATCGACAGGGATGGCGCGGCCGAAAGCCGGGTATTCGAAGCGGATGTTGCCAAGCTGCTCCAGATGATGGTGCATTCGGTCTATTCCGACAAGGACGTGTTCTTGCGCGAATTGATTTCGAATGCCGCGGACGCCTGTGAGCGGCTGCGCTACGAGGCGATCAGCAATCCCGCTTTGCTTCTGGACGACACCAGGCCGCAGATCACGCTCGCGATCGATGCCGAAGCACGGCAATTGACGGTCGAGGACAACGGCATCGGCATGAGCCACGACGAGATGGTCGATGCGCTCGGAACGATCGCCCGCTCGGGCACCAAGGCTTTCATCGAGCAGCAGGCCAAGATGGACCATGCCAAGGCTGCCGAAGCAGGAGAGGGCGTGAATCTGATCGGCCAGTTCGGGGTCGGCTTCTACTCCGCCTTCATGGTGGCGGATCGGGTCGACGTGATCTCGCGGCGCGCCGGCGCAAGCGAGGCGTGGCGCTGGTCGTCCGACGGGAAGGGGACGTTCACGGTAACGCCGGTGGATGTCAGCGAAGCGCCTGCGCGAGGCACCCGCGTGACGCTTCATCTGACGGACGAGGCCAAGGGTTATGCCGACCGGCCCAAGCTCGAACAGATTGTCAGGGATCAATCGGGCCATGTGCCTGTTCCGATCGTGCTTGTCGAAAAACCCGGAGCCGCCCCGACAGAAATCGCAGATGGCGCGGCGTTATGGACCAAGCCGCGCGGCGAGATCAGCGCCTCGGAATACGCCGATTTCTACCGCAGCGTGGCGGGCCAATTCGACGAGCCGGCGCTGACCGTGCATTTCCGCGCCGAAGGGCGGCAGGAATTCACCGCGCTGCTGTTCGTGCCGCAAACCCGGCCTTTCGATCTGTTCGAGACCGAGCGCAAGGGGCCGATCAAGCTTTACGTGAGGCGCGTCTTTATTACCGACGACGCCGATCTGCTGCCCCGCTATCTCAGGTTCGTGCGCGGCGTCGTCGACTCATCTGATCTTCCGCTCAATATCTCGCGCGAAATGATTCAGGAAAGCCCGATTCTGGCGGCGATCAAGAAGAGTATCACCGGCCGCATCCTGACCGAGCTTGAGAAACTCGCCGAAAAAGACCCGGCCGCTTACGGAAAGATCTGGGAGACCTTTGGTCTGATGTTCAAGGAGGGCATCTACGACGCCTACGACCGGCGCGATGTCATCCTCGGACTTTGCCGTTTCAGGACCACGGCGGGCTCGCTGCGAAGTCTCAAGGACTACGTCGGCGCCATGAAGGAAAATCAGACGTCGATTTACTATCTCGCGGGCCACGACGCCGTGCGTCTCGAGGCATCTCCCCATCTGGAAGGTTTCCGTGCCCGCGGCGTGGAGGTTCTGCTGCTGTCCGACCCGGTCGACAGCTTCTGGGTCACGTCCGGACCGAGCTTCGAGGGCAAGCCGTTCAAATCCGTGACGCAGGGCGCGGCCGATCTCGCCGCGATCCCGCACGCGGACGCGAATGCCGAGCCTTCGCAGGAGATCAGCGCTGGAGTCACGGAGTTCCTCTCCTTTCTCAAGACGACTCTCTCGGACCTGGTTTCCGATGTGCGATCGTCCGAGCGCCTCACCGACAGTCCCGTCTGTCTCGTTGCAGCCGAGTCCGGGCCCGACCGGCAACTGGAAAAGATTCTTGTCGGCGTCGGACAGCTCACCGGCGCATCCAAGCCGGTTCTCGAGGTGAACCCGAGGCATCCGCTGATTGCGTCGCTGGCAGCGCTCGGGGACAGCGATCGCGCGTTCAAGGAGGACACGGCGCGGATGCTGCTCGATGACGCGCGCGTTCTTGACGGTGATCGTCCCAGTGACGCGCTCGAGTTTTCGAGGCGGCTGGCCCGCATCGTCGAGCGGGGACTGCGCGGATCGACGGGCTAGAGTCTGTTTCAACTGCGTTGAATCAGACTTGTCGTCGCTTATCTTTTTGATTGAGCTTGATCTTTTCCGCCCGTTTCCACTGTTCGGGATCATGCTCCAAATCATGATGATTGGCGTCACGCTCCATGGCGTTGTTGGACGAAGCATGTCCTCGGGCCTGACCCGAGGATGGAATCCGGCTCGCGTGAGAAACGCGCCAAAACAAAATTATAGAGTCTCGCTTCTGATTTCCGTCAGAAGCGCCAAAATTCTAGGCAGAGGCAGGCCCACTGCCGACGCGGCCCAGAAGGACCTCCCTCAGGACGACTGCATTGTTATGCGCTTCGTCATGGGCTGCAAAGACGAGCGTTATCCGGCCCGACCGGGCGCATGCGCGCAGTTCGTCGAGCTGTTCCGGGTGTTGGTGAATCTCATCCGTGTATCGCTGTCGAAACGCCTGCCAGCGCGCGGGATCATGAGCAAACCACTTGCGCAGGTCGGTACTGGGCGCGATGTCTTTCAGCCAATGGTCGATGGCGGCGTCCTCCTTGCGAAGGCCTCGGGGCCACAAGCGGTCAACCAGGATCCGCGTGCCGTCGCCAGCCGCAGGAGAGTCATAGGCTCGCTTCATTTTGATATTTTCAGCCGCAAGCCGCGTCATTGCCTCTTTGCCCGGATGTAGTTACGTCGCCGCTCCGGTGATGCGAGTCCTGGAGCGAATGAGGGAAAGTGTCCCGCTTCTTAAAGTAACGCTATCGATCACGTTCATGATTTTGGATCGATTCGATCCAAACTCAGCGAGACCCAGAGCTGACGTCGCGACCGTTGGTCTCGCTCAATCGCCTTGCCCGGGATTGGCCGAGAAATACTGCTCCAGTTTGCCGGTGACGCCGTCGAAAGTTTTCGCGTCGGCGGGGGCATCGCGCTTGATGGTGATGTTCGGCCAGACCGAAGAATATTCGGCGTTTAGCTTGAGCCAGTTTTCAAGGCCCGGCTCGGAGTCGGGCTTGATGGCTTCCGCTGGACATTCCGGTTCGCAGACGCCGCAGTCGATGCACTCGTCCGGATTGATGACCAGCATATTGTCGCCTTCGTAGAAGCAGTCGACCGGACATACCTCCACACAATCCATGTATTTGCACTTGATGCAATTTTCGGTGACGACAAAGGTCATCTCGAAGACTCCGCGAAATCAGGAACGGGCGCGAGGCTGGCGTCGGCGCCGAACCTCGCATGATGCATCGACGATCTTGCGAATACCATCGTCGGGCTCATTGACAAGCCCCCGGTCTAACCTGTTCCCTGTGAGCATTCCCCGTGAAAACTCCGCGCGCTTTTGCTGGAACTTCGCCGGGGATTATGTCGGGCGCGCCGGGCAGCAGAACGGCTTACAGGGTCCTTCGATAAGATATATCTCTTATGTCTCTTATATACCCGATCCGGCCCAAAAGCAATATTTCCGACCCCGCCGTCAGCGCTGTTTGCGGGTCGACGGCGGAAGAACACCGGTAGCGCCCCGTGTGTGCTCATGGCTGAAATGCTCGCGACCGCATACGTCGGCCGGCAGGACCAGGACAAGCCCAAACCTGTGCGTCGCGCCAAACGCCGGGACAGAGGCTTGGCTCCAGCGGAACTATTGGCGGCCTGTCTGGTAGACAGCCACATGGAACCGGATGTCATGCTCGCCAATATGGTTGCGCTCGCATGCCAGCGACCTTCCGGGGGCAGCTGAGCTAGGTTTTCGTCATGATTGACGGAAAAGCCTCGGACCGGCAGTTGTTGCACCGGATCGTCGGAAGGAGATGGATGACATGGCGGAACGGCTGTCGGGGGACGCGCGAAAGGCCGCGGTCGAGGCGTTGTCAGGCTGGTCGGAGGTTCCGGGCCGCGATGCTATCGCCCGCACCTTCACATTCCGGAACTTCAACGAGGCGTTCGGTTTCATGACGCGCGTTGCGCTTGTCGCCGAAAAGAACGATCACCATCCGGAATGGCGCAACGTCTACAAGACGGTGGAGGTCGTGCTCGCGACCCATGACGCCGGTGGCGTAACTGCGCGCGATATCAGGCTCGCGGAAGCGATGGATGCGATCGCGAGGCAGTTCGGCGAGCCTTGAAAGGCCGATACCGGCGTTGCGGCGGGGAAACTGAACTCCCACATGTTGGGAAGGCGGATTTCGAGGATCCGCGACCCGTGATAGTCCAGGACCCTTGACGATGGCATTTGAACACAGCGTGGGATTTGAGCCGGCCGAGCGGCTGGCGCGGGATCGCGACAGCGTGCGCCGGCGGTTCTGGAGCAAGCTGAAGCGCGTCATTGCCAACGTACCGTTCGCGGAAGATCTGCTGGCCGCCTACTACTGCGCTTTCGACAAGCAGACGCCGCGCCACGTGCAAGCATCGCTGCTCGGCGCCATCGCCTATTTCATCCTGCCGTTCGACTTTGTTCCCGACGTGCTGCCGGTGCTTGGCTTCACCGACGATGCCGCGGTGCTTGCGACGGCGATCAGGATCGTCGCTGCCCACATCACGCCGGAGCATCGCGAGGCTGCGCGCGCGGCGTTGAAGCGCGGAATAGGAAATGGAGTGGCCTGAGTACTCCACGCGTGACCGGTTGGGCGTGGTCGTGAAGCCGCGGGGCTCTCTCCGCGCCGTCATGATCGCATGACCTCATCATGCGTCGCTGACTGCAACCATCGCACTTTCGTTCGCACCGGTGATTTCCGCTGCCGCGGTTGAGTTCGCAATCGTGAATTCTTGAACGCGCGCAATATTTCGCGCGAACGCCTGTGCATGTCCAGCGAAGTCGGATCCGCGCTGCTCGCTTGCGAATCGTGACGCAAGCCGCGACGATGAAGCCGCCTTCACAAATCAGGCGTTTCCAGCTATTCCCGAATGATGCGTGACCCGCGCGCATCAAGCCATCTTCCAGTCACAATGATGAAGGACGAGATTTGATGATGTCTATGCGGCAATTGCTGACGGTTCTGGTCGGAAGCCTGCTGGCAGGCGGCATCGGCCTTGCTCCCGCGTTCGGCGCTCCGACAGCCGGCGGTTCAGAGCCGACGCTGCTCGGACAGTTCGGCGCGTGGGGCGCCTATACCGCATCACCGAACGGCAAGAAGGTCTGCTTCGCTCTCGCCAAGCCGTCGTCTTCGAAAACCAATCCGCCGAATCGGCCGCGCGATCCGGCCTATGCTTTCATCTCGACACGGCCGGCGGAAAAAGTTGTGAATGAAGTGTCGGTCACGATGGGATATCCGCTCAAGCCGGGTTCGGAAGCCACGCTCGAAGTCGGCGGCACGAGCTTCGAGATGTATACCCAGGGCGACGGCATCTGGATCAAGAACGCCGCCGAGGAAGGCCGGCTGATCGATGCGATGCGCAAGTCCGCCGATGCGACCGTCAAGGGCGTGTCGTCCAAGGGGACGCAAACCGTCGACATCTTTTCATTGAAGGGCCTGACCCAGGCGCTGGACAAGGTCGCGCAGGACTGCAGGCGCTAGAGGCCTGAAGTATTTGCCGGCTTTTCAGGGAGGCGCGAAAGGCTTATGTCATGCGGCATGAGCGAAGCGCCCCGCAACTCGAGCACCGGCCCGACTGAGGCCGCCGCCATCGCCGGCGTGCCGCACGCAAGCGGCACGTCGGCCGGTGACGTTCCACTGGAAAAAACCCCGCTTGAAACCTATGTGCCGCCGGCGAAGCCGTCGCTGATCGGCCTGTCGCGCGCGCAGATATCCGACCACCTCGCCGCCATCGGCGTTGCGCCGGCGCAGCGCCGGATGCGGGCACAGCAACTCTGGCACTGGATGTATGTCCGCGGTGCGAGGACGTTCGGCGAGATGACCAGTGTCTCGAAGGATATGCGCGCCGAACTGGAAAAACACGTCACGGTCGATCGCCCCGAAGTCGTCGCCGAGCAGATTTCCAACGACGGAACCCGCAAATGGCTGCTGCGATTGCCGAGCGGCAATAATCTCGAGAAGCCGCATGAGGTCGAATGCGTCTATATTCCCGAGACCGATCGCGGCACGCTGTGCGTCTCCTCGCAGGTCGGTTGTACGTTGAACTGTTCCTTTTGCCACACCGGCACCCAGCGTCTGGTGCGCAATCTCACGGCAGGTGAGATCGTCGGCCAGGTCATGGTCGCGCGTGACCGGCTGAACGACTGGCCTTCGGCGTCCTCGCCTCCGGGAGAGGAGAAGACCCATCGCCTCGTCACCAATATCGTGATGATGGGGATGGGCGAACCGCTCTACAATTTCGACGCCGTGCGCGACGCGCTTTTGATCGTCGCCGACAACGAAGGCATCGGCATCTCGAAGCGCCGTATCACGCTGTCGACGTCCGGCGTCGTGCCGAACATCGTCCGCACCGGCGAGGAGATCGGCGTCATGCTGGCGATCTCGCTGCATGCGGTCCGCGACGAATTGCGCAACGAACTCGTTCCGCTGAACCGCAAATATCCGATCGCGGAGTTGATGCAGGCGTGCCGCGATTATCCGGCGGCCTCCAACGCCAAGCGGATCACGTTCGAATATGTGATGCTGAAGGGCGTCAACGACTCGCTCGACGACGCCAAACGGCTGGTGAAGCTGCTCAAGGGAATCCACGCCAAGATCAACCTGATTCCCTTCAATCCGTGGCCCGGCACGCACTATGAATGCTCGGACTGGGATCAGATCGAGAAGTTTTCCGAATACATTTTCAACGCCGGGTATTCCTCGCCGGTTCGCACGCCGCGCGGCCGCGATATCCTGGCCGCCTGCGGGCAGTTGAAATCCGAGACTGAGAAACTGTCGGCCCGCGAGCGTCAGGCGCTTCGCGCCATGGCGATGACGGATTGAGGCGTGTGTCATTTGACCGGACAGCAACACGTAAGCGGTCATCGTCCGCGAAAGCGAAGTATCCTGTATCCTCGGCTGGTGCCCGGGTTCATTGCATTAGCTTCGAAGACTGGATCGTCCGCCGAGCCTGTCATCGGGCCGGCGAAGCCGGACCCGTTGGCGGGCGATGACGGCTCAGATTCCCGTTTGTTTCAGCGAGACACACCCTCTCGACGAGCCTCGAAGAACGGCGGCGACATCAGGCAAGCATGGTCATGTCCCTGATCGGCCGGCTGTTCGTTATCCTGTTCGGATTCCTTGCCGCCTGCTTCGTGGCCGGAATGATCGTTGTGCTTGCACTGCTTTATCCCGAGTTCACTGACCTCGGCATCGAGCCGCCCGATCCCGATACGCTCAACATCGTGCTCGGTTTCGGCTTCATCTTCGTCAGCGGCTTCGCTCTGGTGCCGGCGATGATCCTGGTTCTCATTACCGAAGCGTTTTATATCCGCGGCATATTGGCCTACGCCGCCGGCGGCGCGATCTGCGGCGCCGCCTGCTATCTCGGCCTGATTCCATTCGACCCGGCGACCCTGCATTTCGAAGGTATCGTGCGCCGCCACCTCGAAATCATGACCGGCGCCGGGGTCATGGCGGGCTTCACCTATTGGTTGATCGCAGGCCGCAATGCCGGCGCGTGGCGCGAGCCACGCGTCCCCCGGCCTCCCGATCCGCCGCTGACTTGAGGTCGTGCGGGCTTTTCATGCCTGCTGCGGTCGGCTGGAGTCTGGTTCAACTGCATTGAATCAGACTCCAGCCTTATCCTTTTGATTGAGCGTGATCTTATCCGAAAACCGGTTGTCCACTTTTCGGGATCATGCTCTAAACCGCGCGTCATGAACCGCGCCGGATTGATCGTTGCGCTCGGGCTTGCGCTCGTAATCGGGATCGTGTTCGGGATTCATCCCGAATATGATCTGCGTCTCGCCGCGCTGTTCTACGATCCCGCGACCAAGACCTTTCCGCTCAAGTCCGACGCGCTGGCCTCGTTTGCGCGCAACGCCGCGATGTGGGTGGCGTGGGCTTTCGCGCTGCCTGCGATCGTCGCGCTGGCCGTGAAGATGTTCCGCCCGGATCGCCCGCTGCTGATGTCGGGCCGGACCGTGGCGTTCCTGTTGATCACCATGCTGCTCAGCGCGGGAATCCTGACCAACCTGACGTTCAAAAGCCATTGGGGACGTCCCCGTCCGGTGATGGTGACGGAGTTCAACGGGCCCTGGAAATTCATGGCATGGTGGGACCCGCGCGGCGAGTGCGGCCGGAATTGTTCGTTCTTCTCCGGCGAGGGCGCGACCGCGTTCTGGACCCTGGCGCCGGCCGCGCTGACGCCGCCGGTGTGGCGGCCGCTGGCCTATGCGGGCGCGGTCGCGTTCGGCGTCGTCACCAGCGTGCTGCGGATGGCGTTCGGCGGCCATTTTTTCACCGACGTGGCGACGGCCGGTCTGGTGGCGTTTCTGGTGATCTGGCTCGTCCATGGCTACATCTATCGCTGGCCGTCGACGCGCAAAAGCGACGCCGAGATCGATGCCGCGCTGACGCGCTTCGCCTGGCCCGGCTATCGGATGCGGCAGCGGTGGCGAGGCCGCGACGTCGGCCCGGTGCCTGCGCCGGAGAAGCCGGTCTGAAGCGTCCAAGGGACCTTGCACGAGGTCCGGTTCCGCCTATAGTCCCGCCGAATTCACGTCATCCCACAGGATTTTCATGAGCAAGAAGGTGAAGAAGG
>NZ_MKSM01000008.1:11747-39506 GCF_001897285.1 Nitrobacter sp. 62-23 | reverse complement strand
CCACCCGCTATGACAAGCGGGCCGATATCTTCCTCTCTACAATCCTCTTGGCCGCTACCCTGACTTGGTGGATCAATTGAGTCTCGACCCTAGACTCCGGCTCGCGACAAATTTGCGGCGTTCCGCAAGACGCGCCTCACATTGATGCGAAATCGGGTGCGAGACGATATGAGGAGCGACCCCGGAGTTCCTTTTTCTGACCGGCGATGGAACCCGGCCAGGCCGTGCCCGGGCGCTTTTGCCACAGGAAAGTCGCGATTGTGGCGATAGGCATAAGGCCGATTGTGAGGGCTCTCCCGTGATTTTGCGTAAATTTATTCCGTTTCTTGTTTTCGTTATGCTGGCTTTGCCGCAGCCGTCGTCCGCGCAGCGCGCGCAATACGAGTCGATGGTGGCGGCGCACGCGCAAACCAACGGCGTTCCCGTCGAACTGGTCCACCGCGTTATCGTCCGCGAGAGCCGCTACAATCCGCGCGCCATCCACCGCGGCAACTACGGCATGATGCAGATCAAGCTCGCGACCGCGCGAGGCCTCGGCTACACCGGCACCGCCGAGGGGCTGCTCGATCCGGAAACCAATCTCACCTACGCGGTGAAGTATCTTGCCGGCGCCTATCGCGCCGCGCACGGCAACCACGACCGCGCCGTCGCCTATTACGCCGGCGGCTACTACTACGTGGCGAAGCGGCAGCGGCAGCAGCGTGCTCATCAGCAGACCATGAGCGCTGCCGCGGAATTCCCCGGCGCGCCGCTGTCGATCGCGCCGCGCTGACGTTCGCGACCTGGAACTGTTTCAATCCAGCGACGGCCTGATCTGCGGAGCGAGGTTGGCGGTCCGCATATGCAGCACCGCGTTGCCGTCACTGTAAACGCGCCGCCAGCCATCGAGGCGGTCGAGCAGATGGACCGCGGGCGACGAGGGGTCGAGCAGCGTCGCGTCGATGCGATAGGTGTCGAGCAGCGTCAGGAACTTGCCAACGTTCCGAAGCTGGAGGGCATCGACGTGAGCGAGCACAAATTGTTCACCGTAGAGTTCGGTGCGGCCGTCAATGAAGACCGGAACATCGGCTGCGATCAACAAACCACCGAAAAAGTACTCGTTGAGAACGCGGCGCGCGCCGTGATCCTTCATCGCCTGCACGGCCCCGGTCAGCGACTTTCCGCTAGCGGGAACATAGGAACGGCTGGCGGCGAAGGCTGCGGTGAAGCCGCAAAGCAGGAACACGACGACGGCGAGGCGCGCTGCCGACAGGGAAATAGCCCTGCTCTCAGTCCGGCGCAGCGCCGAGAACTGCACAGACAACGGTTCCGCTACCACCAGCGGAAGCAAGAACGCGAAGACCTCGATACTGCGACTGTGCGCCAGCGCCATTTGCGTCAGGCCGAGCACCAGCAGTATTCGTGGCGGCGTGAGGCGAACGCCGCGAAAGAGCGCGAGGCCAAGCAGGCCGAGCAGGCAAACCTCGAGCGCGCTGACGTGGGAAAAATCCACCGGCCGCCATTCGATGATCAGCGACAATGCCTCTCCGAGCCCGAGGATATTCCGCGCCGCGAGCAGCGTCCCCCAGCCATAGGGGGTGACGCAACTCGCGACGAGCGCCGCAAACCCGAACAGCGCCCAGCCGAACACCACGCGCTTGCGCCGCGCGGCTTCCGCATTCCACACGGCATCGAGCGCAAAGGCGCCGATCAGCGCCAGACCGAACACAAAGCCGCCATGAAGGTTGGCCCACGCAATCATCAGCGCCAACAGCCACGGCGACGGCGCCCCGCCGCGCCCGCTGGCCGATACCAGTCCACTCGCCCATGCAATCATCACCGGCATCGCCAGCACGTGCGGGCGCGCCAGAAGGTGCGGTGACGCCAGCGCGAAAACCGCGCAGATCACCACGCCAACCTGTAGCGGCGGCAGGAAACGGCACAGAACGTGCGCAAGCAGCGCAAGAGCCGCGGCCGCCGCAAGGGCCGTCAGAACCACGACGCCGGCCCAGCCACCGAGATCGAAGGCTTGCGCGAACAACACCTGCGCCAGCCACGACGTCGATATCCACGGCTCGCCCGCGCGCGTGAAGGAATAGATGTCGGTGAAAGGCACCGCGTGGTGCGCCGCGATCCATTGCCCGACCTTGATCTGCCAGAACGTGTCGGCGTCCCTGAGCAGCCCGTCGCCGCGGATCAGCAGCAGTAGATAGATGCCCGCTCCGACGAACAGCCAGGCTGGAGCGACGGCAGTGCTACGCGTCTCGGCCCGCTCTGTGTACGCGACGCTCATCCGAAAAATCCGATCGATGAAACCTGCGGCCCGACCGCCCGGCGTTCGATTATTCGCGGCAAAGCATAATTTCGGGTAAAATGCCGGAACCGCATGGGAGACCACGCGTTCCCGCGTTGACACTCTCGCCTATCCGCCTAAATTAAAGCTGTTCCGAGGGGTGCTCCGTCAGGGAGCTGAGATACCGCACCGATCGCGATGGAGGCGACAGCGCGGTGACCCTTTGAACCTGATCCGGGTCATGCCGGCGAAGGGACAGGGATGTTTCAGAATACGCGCAAGATGCGTGGGGATTCCCCCATCGCGGTGATCGGTGCGGGCATTGCCGGCGCATGGCAGGCATTGCTGTTCGCCAAGGCAGGATGCACCGTCACGCTTCACGAGCGCGGCGACGACGCCATGACGCAGGCCACCAGCCACTGGGCCGGCGGCATGCTGGCGCCGTGGTGCGAATCCGAGGCATCCGAACCCCTGATCACCCGTCTTGGTTTGCGCTCGCTGGCGCTGTGGCGCGAGCACGTTCCCGATACGCCTTTCAACGGATCCCTGGTGGTGGCGCATCCGCGCGACCGCTCCGACTTCGAGCGTTTCGCGCGCATGACGTCGGGGCACCGGCGCATTCAGGCCGATGACATGAGCGGCTTCGAGCCATCGCTGGACGGGCGGTTTCACGAAGCACTGTTCTTTCCGGACGAAGGCCATGTCGAGCCGCGCCGCGTATTGCCTGAACTGCACAGGCGCATCCGCGCCGCCGGCGGCCGGATCGAATTCGGTAGCGCGCTTGAACCTGCCGACATCGAGGGACTCCTAAGCGAAGGCCTTGCGATCGATTGTCGCGGCCTCGCCGCCCGCGATGCGTTGCCCGATCTGCGCGGCGTCAAGGGCGAGATGGTGATCGTCGAAACCAACGAGATCGCGCTGTCGCGCCCGGTGCGTCTCCTACATCCGCGCTGGCCGCTCTACATCATTCCCCGCGAGGGCAACCGCTTCATGATCGGCGCCACCTCGATCGAGCGCGAAGACGATGGCGTCAGCGTGCGTTCCGCGCTGGAACTGCTCAGTGCGGCTTACGCCGTGCATCCGGCTTTCGGCGAGGCGCGGATCGTGGAAATCGGTTCAGGTCTGCGCCCTGCGTTTTCGGACAACCTGCCGCGCATCGCGATCGACAAGGACCGTATCGCCGTCAACGGGCTTTACCGTCATGGCTTTCTGCTGGCGCCGGCGCTGGCGGAACTGACGCTCGGCTACGTCGCGCGCGGCGAGATCGACAACGAGGTGATGCAATGCGAGTGACGTCATGCAAGTGACCGTCAATGGCGAACGGCGCGAGATCGCGGCGCAGACAGTCGATGCGCTGCTGAACGAACTTGCCTACGAGGGCACGCATGTCGCGATCGCCGTCAACTTCGAGGTGCTGCCGAAAAGCCGATGGGAGGACGCAATTCTGAAAAGCGGCGACGAGATCGAGATCATCACACCGCGGCAGGGAGGGTGAGCGATGAGTCTCCTTATCGCAAACGAGTATGCCCCCTCCTCTAGTCTTCCCCGCAAGCGGGAGAGGGAGCGCGCTTCGTTCTTTCTTCACCTCTCCCGATTGCGGGGGAAATCGACGCGCAAAGCGCGGCGGGCGGGGGCAGCGACCTTTCGCGATGAGAGGGCATTTACAGAATGCTGAATTTCTACGACAAAAATTTCAACTCCCGCCTGCTGATCGGCACCGCGCTGTATCCGTCGCCAAAGATCATGCAGGACGCGATCCGCGCTTCCGGCAGCCAGATCGTCACGGTGTCGCTGCGGCGGGAAACCGCGGGCGGCAAGACCGGCGACGCATTCTGGTCGCTGATCCGCGAACTCGACGTCACCGTGCTGCCGAATACGGCCGGGTGTCGCAGCGTGCGCGAAGCCGTCACCACGGCGAAACTTGCGCGCGAGCTGTTCGGCACGCCGTGGATCAAGCTCGAGGTGATCGCCGACAACGACACGCTGCAGCCCGACGTCGTCGGTCTGGTCGAAGCCGCGTCGATCCTGATCAGGGACGGTTTCGAGGTGTTCCCCTACTGCACCGAGGACCTGAGCGTCGCCATGCGGCTGGTCGATGCCGGCTGCAAGGTGGTGATGCCATGGGCCGCGCCGATCGGCAGCGCCAAAGGCATCACCAACCGCGACGCCTTGCGGCTGCTGCGCGAGCGGCTGCCCGATACCACGCTCGTCGTCGATGCCGGCATCGGCGCCCCCTCACACGCGGCGCATGCTCTCGAACTCGGCTACGACGCGGTGCTCTTGAACACCGCCGTGGCCAAGGCCGCCGATCCGGTCGCCATGGCCGGCGCGTTCAGGCTCGCGGTCGAAGCCGGCCGCACCGCATATGAGGCGGGCCTGATGGAGGCCCGCGACTTCGCCTCCCCGTCAACCCCCGTGGTAGGGACACCATTCTGGCATGCCGTATCCTGATCGGTTCTATCCTGTCGTCGATACGCTGGACTGGGTGCGCCGCCTCACCAAGCTCGGCGTCGGCACGGTGCAATTGCGCGCGAAAGACCTCAACGACGGCGCGGCGTTGCAGCTCGTCAGCGGCGCGCTGGAGATCGTCAACGGCACGCCGACGCGGCTCGTGGTCAACGACTACTGGCGCGCGGCGATCGTCGCTGGCGCGAAGCATGTTCATCTCGGCCAGGAAGATCTGGCGGAGGCGGACGTCCATAAGATCCGCAAGGCCGGGCTGACGCTTGGTCTTTCCACCCACGACGACAGCGAGCTTGAAATCGCGCTCGCGGCCGAACCGGACTACGTCGCGCTGGGTCCGATTTTCCCGACCACGCTGAAATCGATGCGCTTCGCGCCGCAGGGCATTGCGAAAATCGCCGAATGGAAAAAGCGCGTCGGCAATATCCCGCTGGTTGCCATCGGCGGCATCAAACTGGAACAGGCGCAAGAGATTTATGCCGCCGGCGCGGATTCCATCGCCGTGGTCAGCGACGTAACGCAGAATCCCGATCCCGACGCGCGGGTGAAAGCATGGCTCGAACAGGTGACTGAAACCGCATGAGGTGCCGTCATGCAAACATCCGTCTTTATCGCACGGCTGATCGGCCCGGTCATGATGACGGCCGGTCTTGCCGTCCTGCTCAACCGGCAGGGTTTTCACGCCATGGCCGAGGAGTTTTTGGCCAGCCGCGGGCTAATGTTCCTCGGCGGCCTGATGGTCATGCTTGGCGGCCTCGCCATCGTGCTAACCCACAACGTCTGGACATCGGACTGGCGCGTGATCGTGACGCTGTTCGGCTGGCTGCTGGTTGTCGCCGGCGCCATCCGCATAATCGAGCCGCCGTTCCTTTATACGGGCGGCCGCGCGTTCCTGCGCCACCCCGCCATGGCGACGATCGCCGGGCTGATCTGGCTCGCGATCGGCGCCGTCTTCTGCCTGCTCGGCTATTTGCATTGAACTCGTCTCGAACCGGAGAAACGCCATGAACATCCGCTCCAATCCGGACAAGACCCGTCCCGCCGTCACCACCGGCGCCCTCCCCGCTTCGCGCAAGATTTTCTCGGTGCCCGATGCTGCGCCGGACCTGCGCGTACCGCTGCGGGAGATCATTCTCTCCGATGGAGCGGGCGAACCGAACCTGCCGGTCTATGACACGTCGGGCCCCTATACCGACCCGAACGTCATTATCGACGTGAACGCCGGCCTGCCGCGCACGCGCCTTGCCTGGGTAAAGGAGCGTGGCGGCGTCGAGGAATATGAGGGCCGCGAGATCAGGCCGGAAGACAACGGCAATGTCGGCGCGACGCACGCCGCCGCCGCCTTCAAGGCGCATCACAGGCCGCTGCGCGGGCTCAGTGATGCGCCGATCACCCAGCTCGAATTCGCCCGCGCAGGCCACATTACCAAGGAGATGATCTACGTCGCCGAGCGCGAGAACCTCGGGCGCAAGAAGCAGCTCGAACGCGCCGAAGCCGCCTTGGCCGATGGCGAGTCCTTCGGCGCATCCGTTCCCGCTTTCATTACGCCGGAATTCGTGCGCGACGAGATCGCGCGCGGCCGCGCCATCATCCCTTCCAACATCAACCACGCCGAACTGGAGCCGATGATTATCGGCCGTAATTTCCTGGTGAAGATCAACGCCAACATCGGCAACTCGGCCGTGACCTCCTCGGTTGAAGAGGAAGTCGACAAGATGGTGTGGGCGATCCGCTGGGGCGCCGACACGGTGATGGACCTTTCGACCGGCCGTAACATCCACACCACGCGCGAATGGATCTTGCGCAACTCCCCCGTGCCGATCGGGACCGTGCCGATCTATCAGGCGCTGGAAAAGTGCGACGGCGATCCGGTCAAGCTGACCTGGGAACTTTACCGCGACACGCTGGTGGAGCAATGCGAACAGGGCGTCGATTACTTCACCATCCATGCCGGCGTGCGGCTGCCCTATATCCATCTTACTGCGAACCGCGTCACCGGCATCGTCTCGCGCGGCGGCTCGATCATGGCGAAGTGGTGCCTCGCCCATCACAAGGAGAGCTTCCTCTACACGCATTTCGAAGAGATCTGCGACCTGATGCGCAAATACGACGTATCGTTCTCGCTGGGCGACGGCCTGCGTCCCGGCTCGATCGCCGACGCCAACGACCGCGCGCAGTTCGCGGAGCTTGAGACGCTGGGCGAGCTGACGCAGATCGCGTGGAAGAAGGGTTGCCAGGTGATGATCGAGGGCCCCGGTCATGTGCCGATGCACAAGATCAAGATCAACATGGACAAGCAGCTCAAGGAATGCAGCGAAGCGCCGTTCTATACGCTGGGCCCGCTGACCACCGACATCGCGCCGGGCTACGATCACATCACGTCCGGCATCGGCGCTGCGATGATCGGCTGGTTCGGCTGCGCAATGCTGTGCTACGTGACACCGAAGGAGCACCTGGGGCTGCCGAACCGCGACGACGTCAAGACCGGCGTGATCACGTACAAGATCGCGGCGCACGCCGCCGATCTCGCCAAGGGCCACCCGGCGGCGCAACTGCGCGATGACGCGCTGTCGCGGGCGCGGTTCGATTTCCGCTGGCAGGATCAGTTCAACCTCGGTCTCGATCCCGAGACCGCGGTCGCCTTCCACGACGAGACGCTGCCGAAGGAGGCGCACAAGGTCGCGCATTTCTGCTCGATGTGCGGGCCGAAATTCTGCTCGATGAAGATCACGCAGGACGTGCGCGACTACGCCGCCTCCCTCGGCGACAACGAGAAGGCGGCGCTCGGTTTAAGCGCGGGTGTGACGATGAAAGGCACGATCGAGGACGGCATGGCGCAAATGTCAGAGAAATTCAAGGAGATGGGCTCAAACGTCTATCTCGACGCGGAGAAGGTGAAGGAGAGCAACAAGGCGTTGTGAAAATGGACCACAGTAAGGCATGAAGGGCGTCGGAAATTCCGACGCCCTTCGGCACTATAACTAACTTATCGCTCGATAAAAAACCCCTAGCAAGCCTTGCAATTTCAGTTCGGCATCAAATCTCATTGTTTGAAATCCGACATACACCGCTGCGTCTGTCGAATGTTGAAGCGTGTAACCAACCGTTTTTGCCTTCTGGATCCTAAGTAGAATTTCATTGTTCAAACTATATGTGCAATTTATGTAGCCGTTATCGTTGATCCGCGAGATTCTCAAATCGCTCAGGTGGACAAGTTCGTCGTCAATGGCAAGACGGTCTACGTCCATAACCAAAATCTGATCAACTAATTCACCTCCTTCGAAAATTATGTGAAGGTAAGGGTCGCCCTCCCTAGGAAATACAATGAGAAACTTTTGTATGCCAAAAACAGTTTCTCTCGTACCTTTTAAATAGAGCGCTCCTTCAATAGCTTCTATCGACCAATTGGTTGCACCTTGACCATCATTGACGACGCCTAGTCGTCTTAGTGTTTCATGCGGAACGATAAGAATATCGTCGGCAGGAACGTCTGAGGCTAGCGCAAATAGATCAGTACTGACTCCCATAGACTGAATGTATTCGACGACCGTGGCGGAAAGCATCTGCGCACGATCCACGTCACCTTGAAAACTCGGGCCAAGCGAGAAGCGGTGAATTCCAACTTGGGAGGTTCGGTCAATAAATCTATATCGGCCGCCCAAGTAGGCGATGGCGGCTGCGCTCATGCAATTTCCGGATTCGTGAAATTGAAAGCCTCGTTCGAGCTTCCCCTCTTTCCCTACATAAGAATCAAGGGAATAATTTCGGATAACTCGTCCTAAATCTAACCCTCCAACTAAACTGCCTCCTGGCGAGTTTATGTAGATTTGGGAACCAAGTGGGATATCGCTCTGGCTGAGCGCCTGCTCCAATCGACTTCCTGCATCGGCATCAATTTCACCTTCTGCAAATATTTTCCAAGCTGACCCACCTTGAAGAAACATCATCATATCTGGAGGAACGCATCTAAAAATCATCTAATTCATCCTTGATCGATGATACGATGCGCAGCATAGCAAATAGCATCTTCATCAGTTCGACCTTCTTGCCTCTTCTATTCGTACTTCCCGTCATACCCGTAAATTCGTCATCACCGGGAGCAATAGCCCTCTGCAGTCGTCACTCAATGTCAACCGCCCAATTTTTACGCCTGACGTTTGCCTTGGCTGCGCAAACTACCGTTCTAGACTAGCGATTAAAGTATCGGTCGAGCGCATGAACCTAGCCATCGGTTGCCGCGACAAAATGCGGGGATCGTCCGCATCGCGAGGAAAGAGAACCATGACGCCGTTTCGGGCGATTGCCCTGTTGTCCGCCGCAGCCTTCGGACTTTCTCTCGCGTCCGCCACCGCGCAGGACGACGCGCAAGACAAGACGTCCCCTTCGCCGCCGCCCTCGCAACTCATCGAAAAGCTCAACGCCTATGTCGGCTGCATCAACCGCCTGTCGGAGCGGTCGTATGAGTCACGCAACCGCTATTTCTCCTGGGCGAAGAAAACCGGGCCGACCGGCAAGGAGCGCATCATCTACGGCACCTACACCATCTACGACACGTCGGATTGCAAAAAGAACGTCGAGAAGGCCAATGCGCTGGAGCCGCGCGACGCCGATCTCGAGGCCGCTGCTTCCGCCTATGCCGAGGCGGTCGGCACACTCGAACCGCTCCTGAAGGAGGCCGACGAATATTACGAGCAGGAGAACTACAAGGACGACAAGATGGCCAAGGGCAAGGCGCTGCATCCGCGGCTGGTCGCGGCATGGGATGCATTCGCGAGCGCCGACAAGAAGCTGCGCACCGGGGTCGAGGCCATCAAGGACAAGCAGGCAGCGGAACAACTCGCCGCGCTCGAGGCGAAGGAAGGCCGCAAGGTGCGCTATCACGTCGAGGCGCTGATGATTCACGCCAAACGCTTGCTGCGCGCCGAGGACACGGAAAAGCCGGACATCGCGGCGATCACGGCGGCGCTGGGCGAATACGAGGCCGCGGTGAAGGCGGCCGAAGAGGCCTCCGGCAAGGACGGCGACGCGAAGCTCGGCTCTTTTTTCATGAGCAACGCCAAGTCATACCTGACAACGGCGAAGCAACTGATGCGCCGCGTCCGCGACAAGGCGCCCTACAGCCAGGGCGACCGCATGATGCTCGGTGGCGGCGGCGGCTGGATGGTCGAGGGCTCGCCGCCGCGGCTGCTCCGCGACTACAACCAGTTGATCGAGAGCTACAACCGCGGCGTCACCATCTGAGCGGGCCGCACGTGTTTCTGCGCCGACGCGTCGTCTGTGCGCCGACGTGCACCACCCGCGCTGCTATCGCATCGTGATCGCCAGGCCGGAGAGATCGGCGTTGGCCATCAGGCCGAACTGGCGGCCGGACAATTCCAGCACCGCGCCCTTCTGGTTGCTCAGCACGATGGCGCGGGCGCCGCCGCCGATGGCAAGGCCAGCGCCTGCCGCTCCATAAACGCCGGCGACATCCGAAGGGCGATTGATGCGGCTGACGCGGCCGTGCAGCACGGTCTTCGATCCTCCGAACACCAGGCCATAGTCCAGGCCGCCGATCGAGAGCGGATAGCGCCGGCCGTGAAAGGTGAGCGTGCCGCCGCCGCCGGACGCGCCGATGATCCAGCCGCCTTTATAGATCGTCAGCGTCACCGTGCCGCTGTCGGCGCGGGCTGCGGAGCACAGGCCGAGGCAGACGGCCAGCGCGATCAAAACGGCGCGAAGCCGGGATATGGACGGCATGGGAGCGTTCTCCGGAGTTCAAAGGAAGGACATGATTCGGATGGCTTGCAAGCGTAAGGATCGCGCGCAGCAATCGCAATCCGCCCAGGCGTTGCGATGCATCTGGCCACCGAAACGATTCGCCATTGCATGATGCGCAATCGATGCTTGCGATAAGCGAAAACACAATTCGCGTTAAATTCTGTTTCGCATAACACATTCCACTGTTACGCGCATTTTTTCGGCAAAACCGCGCACTTTATCCCTTGTTTTGCAGCTTACTCGGGGAGCGCATCGATTGTTAAGAATCTGGTAACCATATCATTAGCCATATGGCCGGGGGACGGGGGTCTCAATCCAGTCGGCTTCCTTGGGAAGCAGCTTCGGAGGGACTGATGACCCAGGATTTGCAAACCGGAGCGCAACGGCCGCAGCAGGATCAAGCTGCGCTCACGCCGGACGCAGTGATCCCGCTGCTGGTCGGCTCCACGGTCACCGAAGTCGAACGGGAGCTTGTGTTGCAGACGCTGGCGCGTTGCGACGGCAACCGCACGCGCGCCGCAAGGGTGCTCGGCGTATCGGTGCGCACGCTGCGCAACAAGATCCGGCAATACGAAGCCATGGGGTTGGATGTGCCCGATCACGGCTGACATTGCCGGGCGGCCCGATGTTGTCGAGACCCTACCGGCGGCGTTCGCGCGCCCTCGCAGCTTCCACCGCGCGGTTGCGCGCAGGCGCCTGCGTATGCAATGACGCCAGCAGATGATGGGCGGCATGCGCGACGTCATGGACGGCGCGGTCAAACGCCGCCTTATTCGTCGCCGACGGCTTGTTGAAACCTGAGACCTTGCGCACGAATTGCAAGGCCGAGGCATGGATCTCCTCGTCCGTCGCCGGCGGTTCGAAATTGAACAGCGTTCTGATGTTGCGGCACATGAGGCTCTCCGGCTCAGCCTGTCGCGAAGCCGGATCATACCTCGTCATGGCCGGTGCCGCCATCACGCATCCACGTCGTCAGGATTCACGTTGGCAACCGCTTGCCGCCGCCGCTACGCCCTCCTATGAACAGCATCATGACATCGACGCCCCCCAAGGCCGAACGGCGGCCGCATACCTCCACCCATCACGGCATCACCCTGACGGACGACTACGCCTGGCTGAAGGACGCGAACTGGCAGCAGGTGCTGCGCGAGCCGTCCTTGCTGGCGCCGGATATCCGCGCTCATCTGGAGGCCGAGAACGCCTACTCGAATGCCCTGCTTGCACAGACCGAGCCGCTGCAAAAGCAACTCGTGGCCGAAATGCGCGGCCGCATCAAGGAGAACGATTCCACCGTCCCCTCGCCCGACGGACCCTTCGCCTATTTTGCCAAATACCGCGAGGGCGGCCAGCACCGCATGATCGGGCGACAGCCGCGCGACGGCGGCGACGCCCGCTTCATCCTCGATGGCGACGCGCTTGCCGAAGGCAAGAAATTCTTCAAGCTCGGCAACGCGCGGCATTCCCCCGACCATCGCCTTGAAGCGTGGAGCGTCGACGATCGCGGCTCGGAATATTTCACGATCCGGATCCGCGACTGGGACAGCGGCGTCGATCTCGCCGACGTAATCGAGGAGAGCGACGGCGGCGTGGTGTGGAGCGCGGATTCACGCGCGTTCCACTACGTCAAGCTCGACGACAATCATCGCCCGATGCAGGTCTACCGCCACCGGCTCGGGACGCCGCAATCCGACGACGTGCTGGTTTACGAAGAACAGGACGCAGGCTGGTTCACGCATATCCATGAAAGCGCGAGCGGTCGCTTCTGCGTCATCGCCGGCGGCGATCATGAAACCTCCGAGCAGCGGCTGATCGATCTCTCCAGGCCCGATGAGCCGCCGCGCCTGATCGCGGCGCGCGAGGGCGGCGTGCAATATTCCGTCGCCGATCGGGGCAGCGAACTTTTCATCCTCACCAATGCCGACGGCGCGATCGACTTCAAGATCGTTACCGCGCCGCTAGCCGCGCCCGAACGCGCGAACTGGCGCGACCTGATCGCGTATCGTCCCGGCACCTACGTGCTCGACTTTGAGCTTTATTCGGGCCACATGGTGCGGCTCGAACGCGCCAACGCGCTGCCGTCGATCGTGATCCGCGATCTTGCAACCGGCGAGGAACACGCGATCGCCTTCGACGAGGCCGCCTATTCGCTCGACACCCACGGCGGCTACGAATTCGACACCACCACCTTGCGCTTCAGCTACTCGTCGATGACGACGCCGTCTGAGGTGTTCGACTACGACATGGCGAGCCGCACGCGCACGTTGCGCAAGCGCCAGGAGATTCCGTCAGGACACGATCCTGCAAACTACGTCACCACCCGCATCATGGCGAAGGCAAACGACGGGGCCGAGGTACCGGTGTCGATCCTGCATCGCAAGGATTTCGCGCGCAGCGGCCGCGCGCCGCTGCTGCTCTACGGCTACGGCTCCTACGGTTACGCGATGCCGGCGTCGTTCTCGGCCAACCGGTTGTCGCTGGTCGATCGCGGCTTCGTTTATGCGATCGCGCATATCCGCGGCGGCACGGACAAGGGCTGGGGCTGGTATCTCGACGGCAAGCGCGAGAAGAAGATCAACAGCTTTGACGATTTCGCCGCCTGCGCCCGCGCGCTGATCGCCGCGGACTACACGTCCGCGAAGAACATCGTCGGCCACGGCGGCAGCGCCGGCGGCATGCTGATGGGCGCGGTCGCCAACCGCGCCGGCGAGTTGTTCGCCGGCATCGTCGCGGAGGTGCCGTTCGTCGACGTGCTCAACACCATGCTCGACGACACGCTGCCGCTCACGCCACCCGAATGGCCGGAGTGGGGCAATCCGATCGCGAGCGAGCAGGATTTCCGCACCATCCTGTCCTATTCGCCTTACGAAAACGTCGCGGCGAAAGACTATCCCGCGATCCTCGCCATGGGCGGACTGACCGATCCCCGCGTCACCTATTGGGAGCCCGCGAAATGGATCGCGCGGCTGCGCGCCACCATGGCGTCGGGCGGCCCCGTTCTGCTGCGGACCAACATGGGTGCGGGACACGGCGGCGCGGCGGGGCGCTTCGACCGCCTCGACGAAGTCGCGCTCGCCTATGCCTTCGCGCTGTGGGCGGTAAATCTGACTTGAAAGCGCGACATCAGTTTGACGCGAATTGATACACGTCGGCGGGGCCTGATACATTCCTGACAACATCAGGATCGTGAGAGGATCACCACGTGGCAGTTCAAACGCGCGGCAAGCAGGGACCGCAGGGGATTCCCGGCATTCAAGGACCGCCGGGACGCCCCGGTGTGCAAGGCAAACCGGGAGCGCGTGGCGCGCCTGGAAAACCTGGTCCGGCCGGAAAACCAGGACCGCAGGGCAAGGCCGGTCCTGACGGCAAACCCGGAGCGGACGGCAAGGCGGGACGCGACGGCAGGCCGGGTGTGGATGGTAAGCCGGGTGTAGACGGCAAGTCAGGACCGCAGGGGCCGCGCGGCGAACAAGGACCACCCGGGCGGCTGCCGTCGATTGAGGAGGTGCTGCCCTGGATCGAACGGATCGTCGAAGCCTGGGGCGAGTATCAGCGGCGGCAAACCATTGAGGCCGAGCATCGGCTGCTCGCCGAGCACCAGCGCATCGAGGCCGAGCGTGCACTCGCCGAGACCTTGCAAGACAACGACACAGACGATGGGGGACGGAAAAAGAAGAAGAAAGACAAACGCCATCGGCGAAAGGACACCGATGGCGAATAACAGGCCGGGCAATTCCGGCCAAAAGTGCGCGGCGGGTTTGTCCGCCGCTATGGGCTATTCAGCGAACGTCTCAGTCGTGATCCATTTCGCCGATGTGCTTCTGCGAGTAGAGTTCGACGCCGATCTTCTTGATGAGGTCGATCTGGGTTTCGAGGAAGTCGATATGGCTCTCCTCGTCCTTCATCAGGCTTTCGAAGATGTCGCGGGTGACGTAGTCCTTCACGGCGTGGCAGTGGGTCGCCGCCTCCTCGTAGAGCGCGCGCGCCGAATATTCCGCCTTGAGATCGCAATCCATCACCTCGCCGACATTCTGGCCGATATGCAAGGGATCGAGCACCTGCATGTTCGGAAAGCCGTCAAGGAAGATGATCCGGTCAATCAGCTTGTCGGCGTGCTCCATCTCCTCGATGGATTCCGCGCGCCATTTCTTGGCGAGGTCCTTGATGCCCCAGTTGTCCAGCAAGCGGTAATGCAACCAGTACTGGTTGACCGCGGTCAGTTCGTGGCGGAGCGCCTTGTTCAAGTATTCAATAACTTTCGGTTCGCCCTTCATGGAGCAACTCCTGTTCTGTGTGCTTGACGCTGGCAGGCGGCCGTCGCACCCGCCAATCCAATTTAGAATACTTCTAAACCGAATTCCGCAGCGCGGCAACCCCTAGAGTCTTTCACCGTTCATGGAAACAGTGAAAGACTCTAGGCTCTTGATTTGTCGCGTTTTCTTCACGCGAACCGGTATCCACTTCGCTCGAAAACGCTATGGAGCAAGGGACAGCTATCCGCAGGCAAAGCGGGTGCGAAAGCCCCAACGAAGTGACGGGACGTTCCGAGGGTAATTCTCAGAGGGTGATTTCGTTCTGACTCTGCTCGACTTCTGTGTGCATTGCGGAATGGGGACACCCTTCGCAACATTTCCGGGCGCAGGCGCCGAGCGCTTCCTTGATGATGGTTCTGATGGTCCGGGCACATCGACCGCATTCAGCACTGCATCCGAGGCATCCGTAGACCTGCTTGGGTGAGCGGCGCAGGTCGTCGGGCGCGGTGACGGCGGAGCGAACGTCGTGATCGGTCAACACGTTACAGGAACAAACGATCATTAACGGAACCCAATGGCGACACCCGGAACCGGGCCGATATTGTTGGACCGTGTCCGGAAACGCAAAGGGAAAACAGGCTATTTGAAGCTATTCCAAACTACCCGAAATCCGGGCGCGAGGCCGACCCTGTGGAAGCCAGCCGCCTGCACGCTCAGGGTCGGCGTAACATACTGAAATCCATTGTATAAACCTTAACGGGAACAATCCCGATCGTGGCAGGATTCAGCCATCGCGTTCATTGATCGTTCAAAGCGGGTGTGGAAATCTCTCGACCGACGTTTCGCCCCATTGCTGCCAATGGGTGCAAGAAGACGCAAGGGAAGAAAAGGTGAAGCCATGAAGAAACAACTGATGGCATTGGCGGCGGTTGCCACGCTGGTCACAGCGCTGGCTGCGCCGCAAGCCGCCGAAGCACGCGGCGGCCGGGTCGCGGCCGGCGTTATCGGCGGTCTGGCGGCCGGCGCCATTATCGGCGGCGCGCTGGCGGGCCCGGGCTATTATTACGGACCCGGCTATTACGGCCCGCGATACTATGGACCAGGCTACGGCTATTACGGTCCGGGTTATGTCGCGGCGCCCGGCTGCTACTGGCAGCGCCAGCGCTTCTGGGACGGTTTCGGCTGGCGGGTCCGGCGCGTCCGGGTGTGCGGCTGATCCGGCGGCGGCCATAGCGAATCGGTTTTCCGGATTATACTATTAGTCTCTGGACCGCTGAGCGGATGGCCTGAAAAAGCCGTTTTTTCAGCCAACTGACTTGCGAACGTCTGCGTCGGGTCGATGTCGGGCGCTTCCGGTCGAGACAGCCGGCTTCAGCGACCGCATCGCGCGTAGTGGACTCACAAACCGGCGCCCGTGGCGCATCCCTTCAGGAGAGATCCCAAGATGAAAAAGACAGTTTTCGCCCTCCTCGCAGCTGCGACGCTGGCGTTTGGATCGATGGCGACGGCTCCGCAGGCGCATGCGGGCGGCGGCGATGTCGCAGCCGGTATCGCCGGAGGTTTGATCGGCGGCGCCCTTATCGGCGGCGCGATTGCCAACAGCCGTCCGGCCTATGCCGCGCCAGCTCCGGTCTATATTGAAGAGCCCCCTTGTCACATCGAGCGCGAGAGGTTCTGGGACGGATATGGCTGGCGTTTCCGCCGCATCCGGGTTTGCGACTGATCCGGACTTTCTGACGATTCGATTTGAAGACCCGGTCTCACGGCCGGGTTTTTCGTTTGTTGATGACGTTCAGCGCCTGTTGTCTGGCGCGGTTCTCCACACGAACCGAAACCATTTCGCGTCAGGCTCGAGGATATGCTTCGTTGAAACGCCCTGGATCAGCGCGCGTCATTCATCGCGCGCAGTACCGCGCCGCTGGGCCAGCAGTCCACTTTAAGTCCGGCCGATTTCTGGTAAGCGCCGAGGGCCGCGCGCGTCAGCATCCCGGCCTTGCCGTCGATCTTGTCCTTGTACAGGCCGATCCGCGTCAGATGGCGCTGCATCGCCTCGACATCGCGGCTGCGCAACTGCGTCGATGCCGACCACGGCGTCGCGAACGGCAGCGGACTGGTCATGCGGTCGGCGAGATGACCGACGAACAGCACGTAGAGATCGGAGAAATTATATTCCTTGATCACAAAGTAGTTCTTCGTGGTCAGGAACGACGGGCCGTAGATTCCTTCCGGTTGCAGCAGCGATGCGCCCTGCGCGCGCTCCGCCGCGGTCAGTTGTTGTCCGCGCACCGGCGAGAACCCCTCGCGCAGCCATTCGCCGATCGGCCTGGTCACCTCCGGCACGCCTGCCGTGCAATCGACGTTCGCCGGTGCGCGCACCTCGTAGGCCCAGCGCACGCCCGGCTGCCAGCCCTTGTTGACCAGCTGTTGTGCGGCCGAGGCCAGCGCATCGGGCACCGAGGTCCAGATGTCGACGCGGCCATCGCCGTCGAAATCGACGCCGTGTTTGGCAAGCTCGGACGGCAGGAACTGGGTGAGGCCGGTGGCGCCGCCCCACGATGCGCGGAAGTTCTTGCGCGAGACATCGCCGTGCTGCAACAGCAGAAGTCCGTCGATGAATTCGGTGCGGTACTGGTCCTTGCGGCGGCCGACATAAGCCTGCGTCGCCAGCACGCGCATCGCGTCGTAAGGCAGCGCGTAGCGGCCGTAATCGGTTTCGCGGCCCCAGATCGCGAGGATGATCGGCGCGGGCACACCGAACCGCTTTTCGATCGCGTCGAGCGTTGCCCCGTATTTCCGCATCAGCCGCTGCCCCTCGGTCGCCAGCCGCGCGATGCTGCTCTCCTTGAGGTAGTCCGCCGGCACCTGAACGAATTCCGCCTGCGACGGCGCACCGGTCGCGGGCCGTCCGGGCAGGATCAGATCGGGCAGCTTGTAATCGGGTTCAAGCCCCGCGGTGACGGCATCAAAAGTCGCGCGAGAGACGCCCGCCCGCTGCGCCTCGGGCCACAGCGAGGCGATGAATTGCGTGAAGCCGGCGTCGGCCGCTTGCGCCGGCGGCACTCCGACACCGAGAGCGAGCGTGACCATGACCGCGATCGCAAGCCGCCGCAGAGGATTCCGGCCGGCGGCGGCCACCCTCAATGCTCCGCCTGACCGTGCGTTCCGTTCGGCCCGCTCGAGATGCGATCCGCGAGCGCGATGCCGATCGCCGACATGATGAATACGAGATGGATGATGGTCTGCCACATCACGCCGCTTTCGGTGTAATTGGTGGGGCGAGCCGCGCTGCCGAGGTTTCCCGCCTCGATGAAGGTCCGCAGCAAATGAATCGACGAGATGCCGATGATCGCCATCGCCAGCTTGATCTTGAGAACGCTGGCGTTGACATGGCTGAGCCATTCCGGCTCATCGGGATGGCCCTCGAGATTGAGCCGCGACACGAATGTCTCGTAGCCGCCGACAATGACCATCACCAGAAGATTCGAGATCATCACCACGTCGATGAGGCTCAGCACCACCAACATGATCTGCTGCTCGGTGAAATCGAAGGAGTGCTCGATAAGATGCCACAACTCCTTCAGGAACAGGACGACATAGACGCCCTGGGCGATGATGAGGCCGATATAAAGCGGCAATTGCAGCCAGCGCGAGGAAAAGATCAGCATCGGCAGCGGGCGCAACGCGGCCGTCTTCATGGGAGGCGGAGTTTCAGGCGTCGGGGACATCAAGCGGTCTCGTCGTGGGGGAGAAGCCTTCTATTCCATTCGCCATGACGGAATCGAGAGGGGGCGCCGCGGCAAAATGCAGCGCGTTCGCTTCGGAATCCTGCAATCGCGGGGATCCGCGGCCTCACTTGACCGCGACCAGGAAGAAGCGCGGAAAGCGCAGCAGCACCTTGCCGTCCGCCTGCAACGGATAGGCGGCGGCGATACGCGCGGTGTATTCGCGCAGGAACTCTTTTCTCTCGGCGGGCTCGAGCGGATCGAGGAAGGGCCGCAGTCCTGTGCCCTTCACCCATTCGACGATCGCCGCGGCCTCCGCAAGGACATGATTATAAACGGTATGCCAGATATCGATGCGCCGGCACAGCGGCCGCAGCGCGTCGTAATAGCCGCCCGGCCGCAGCAGCCTGTCTTTCGCCCGCGCCGCGTTCGCAAGTGTCTCCCGCCACGGTCCCGAATGAGCGACCTCGCGCATCATCACGTGGCTGGGCTCGTCGAGATTGTCCGGCATCTGCACCGCCAGCGCGCCGCCTGATGGCAGTGCATCAAGCAAGCGCTGCAACTGGCGCAGATGATCCGGCACCCACTGGAAGATCGCATTGGCGAACAGCAGGTCAGTGTTCGCAGGCGGGACCCAGTGCGCGACATTGGCTTCGATGAATGTCTGTTCCGGCAGCCGCTCGCGCGCCCGTCGCAACATATCGGCGGATGTATCGATGCCGATGATCTCGGCTCCCGGCCAGCGCTCGACCAGCAGTTCGGTGGAATTGCCCGGACCGCAGCCGATGTCGACGATTTTGCGCGGCGCGCTCAGCGGAACCTGCGCCAGCAGATCGCGCGAGGGCCGCGTCCGTTCGTCCTCGAACTTCAGATATTGCTCGGCACTCCAGTCGTCCATCGCCTCTCTCCGAACCCCTTGCACACCACCAAGCCGGACCAGGCAAGTCAACTCCGATCACGGCGGAAGCGGACATCATGAAGGTCCGGCGCGATCCGCCTTTCGCTCGGTCCGCCCCGCCTTTCGCTCGGCCCCCCGCCCGGAAACGGCCGGCCGGGATGCTGCTCGCGGCCTGGCGCCATTGTCCTGCACGGCAGTTTGCTCGACCAGCGACAGACAGTAGGCGGCGGCTTCCCCCAGATTGTCCGCCACCGCGTCGGCGTTGAGGTGATCGCGGGTCATCGCGCTGTTGGTCCGTCCCCAGCAGCAGACAAGAATGCGCGCCTGCGGCATCTTGCGCCGCAGCCTGCGAACGAGGTGGCGGGTGTGGGCGGTGCTCCCGTCCTCCAGGGTCGACACGCACACCAGCCTCACGCCGGAGCCGTCAAGCCGGAATATTCCGCTTGTCGAGGTCTCCTCCTTCCTCGCAGCCCGCGCTCCGAGACCATGCTTCGACAGGATCTGAGCGAGACACATCGCGGCCGCCTCGTCGAGATCGCTGCGCTCGGCGACACACAGCACCGGACATTCGGACTGCCAGTCCGGCGGAAGGCCCTCGCGGATGATAAATGGAAGTTGGGGCATCGGCGCATCGGCCGTCCCCTCGTCCGCGTCGGCGGCTTCCGCGTCCTTCGTCCGGCCTGCCGGAACATCGTCGAACTCGGAGGACAGATCGTCGACCACCTCGGCAACGCTATCCTTGATTTCGGCCAGACGATCAGGCAGCAGCCGGCCGCGCCTGAGGTCAGCCTGCGCCAGCATCAATCCCTTCAGCGCGACGGTCTCATAATATTCGGCGAGCGAGCCCTTTTTCAGAAACTCTTCCGCCGTATCGACGGCCTCCGCCGGATCGTTGGCCAGCATTCTCTGATAGAACAGCTCCGGCGGGGATAACGCCGGACGATCGCCAAGAAGGATATCGAGAAACCTGAGGTGCTCGACGTGGCGACCCAGCACGACCAGGCACACCGTCAGCGGAGTTGCGAGGACAAGGCCGATTGGCCCCCACAGCGCGGTCCAGAACGTCGCCGAGGCGACAACGGCGACGGGAGACAACCCGCTGCTGTGCCCGACGAGCAAAGGTTCGAACACCTGCCCGATCATGAGCTCCGTCAGGAAAATGAGCGCGCCGGCCCATAGCAGCATCGACCAGCCGGGATCGACCGCCACAGACAGCGTCAGGGGAAAGAACGCCGCGATGAAGACGCCGACATAGGGCACGAACCGCATGATCGCTGCCAGGATTCCCCAGAGAATGGCGCTGGGCACGCCGATCACCAGAAGGCCGAGGCCCACCAGCACGCCGAAGCTGGTGTTGAGCGCGACCTGCATCAGAAAGAAACGGCTGAGGCGACCGGCCGCGTCATCGATCGCCGCGGTCGCAGACTGCAGATCGTTCGAGCCCGCCAGCTTGATGACGCGGTTACGCAGGTCCTCCCGCTGAAACAGGATGAAGACCACGAACACGATCACCACGCCCACCGTCGCCAGCGGATGCAGCAGGGGGCTGATGAGCCCAAGGATGCTGTCGAGAGCGGACGGTGGCGGAGAACGCACCTCGACCGGGATGGGCCTGGCCTCGCCGGGCGTTTGGGGCAACGTCGAGGGCGCCGTCGACGGTGTCTGCGGTACGTTGATTTCCTTGCCGAGCGTCTGAAGAATATCCGCCGCGCGATCCAGCGGCCCGGTCGCCGTCAGCGCCCGCAGCGACTGGATTTTCTGCTGCATGGTCTGCTGGTAAAGGGGCAGCCTTTCGGCCAGGTGCCTGACCTCGTTCGCGATCAGGCTGCCGAGCGCGAAGATCGCGATAAAGGCGACCACGACCACGACCGGCACGCTGGCGGCGCGCGGGAAATGCCATCGCTCCAGAATTTCCACCAGCGGAGCAAGCACGAAGCTCAGAAGCACCGCCAGCGCAATGGGGACGAAAATCTCGCGGCCGACATACAGCCCGCAGATCACAAGCGCGGCGATGACCGCCGATGCCATCGCCCCCTCGCCGAAACCGGCTCTCCGTGGCGTCACCCTCGCGTCCAGATCCAGACTCACAGCCGGCATGACCCCGAATATTCAGGATCATCAATGATCGCGGGGCCGGTTTGGTTCCATGAGCGCAATGGACGGAGGGACCCCTGCCCTGTCGCTCTCCCGATTCGCTGTCAAAATCTACTCAGGAGGGACTGGTTGCGGTAACCCGATGGGGCGCGCGGCGTGGGAGGATCACGCACCAGGACGCGACGCCCAAAAGCATCAGGCAGATGTAGGGACCGGTCATATAGGTCCAATACGACGACCTCATGAGGATCATGAACGCAGCCGGTGGCGCATATTCCTCCGGCTGCAATAAAACGCTGTGGAGCCATCTCGCCATCCCGAAATCGAACAGGATGCGCAAAACGATCAGCGCAATCAAGTGGCCGCGATCCTGCCCGCAAGTCCGAGACGGACGAAACCGTCAGAACGAGCGGAAGACCGATTAGGAATGTCAGGAAAATGCCAATCCTGACAGCGACCTGCCACCCGAACGATCGGCCTGAAAGACCGGCTGTCATAATCGGCGGCTTCCCGCGCCATCATCCTTTCACCGCGTCAGCTTCTTGTACTTCACGCGGTGCGGGATGACGCTGTCCTGGCCGAGCCGGCGCATCTTGTCCTTCTCGTAATCCTGGAAGTTGCCCTCGAACCATTCGACGTGGCTATCGTCCTCGAAGGCGAGGATATGCGTCGCGATGCGGTCGAGAAACCAGCGGTCGTGGCTGATGATGACGGCGCAGCCGGCGAAATCCTCCAGCGCCTCTTCCAGCGCGCGCAACGTATCGACGTCGAGATCGTTGGTCGGCTCGTCCAGCAGCAGCACGTTGGCGCCGGATTTGAGCATCTTGGCCAGATGCACGCGGTTGCGCTCGCCACCCGAGAGCGAGCCGACTTTCTTCTGCTGGTCCGCGCCCTTGAAGTTGAAAGCCGAGCAATAGCCGCGCGAGTTCACTTCCTTCTTGCCGAGCAGGATCAGGTCGTTGCCGCCGGAAATCTCCTCCCAGACGTTCTTCGAGCCGTCGAGCGCGTCGCGCGACTGATCGACGTAGCCGAGATGCACGGTCTCGCCGACGGTGATGCTGCCGTCATCCGGCTTCTCCTGCCCGGTAATCATGCGGAACAGCGTGGTCTTGCCCGCGCCGTTGGGACCGATGACGCCGACAATGCCGCCCGGCGGCAGCTTGAAGGTCAGGTTATCGATCAGCAACCGGTCGCCGAAGCCCTTGGTCAGGCCCTCGAAGTCGACGACATTGTTGCCGAGCCGCTCGGCCACCGGGATGACGATCTGCGCGGTCTGGGTCTGTTTCTCGCTGGCCTTGGCCAATAGGTCCTCATAGCGCTGATAGCGCGCCTTGGACTTGGCCTGCCGCGCCTTCGGCGAGGCCGCAATCCACTCCTGCTCGCGCGCCAGCGTCTTCTGATGCGCGGCATCCTCGCGGCCTTCCTGCTCCAACCGCTTCTGCTTCTGCTTGAGCCACGACGAGTAATTACCCTCGTAGGGAATTCCCTTGCCGCGATCGAGTTCGAGAATCCACCCCGTCACGTTGTCGAGGAAGTAGCGGTCGTGGGTGACGATCAGGATCGCGCCGGGATAGTTGCGCAGATGGCCTTCGAGCCACGACACGCTTTCCGCATCAAGATGGTTGGTCGGTTCGTCCAGCAGCAGCAGCTCCGGCCGGTCGAGCAGCAGGCGGCACAGCGCGACGCGGCGGCGCTCGCCGCCCGACAGCTTGGTGACGTCGGCATCGTCCGGCGGACAGCGCAGTGCGTCCATCGCCTGATCGACCTTGCTGTCGAGATCCCACAGGCCCTGCGCCTCGATCTCGTCCTGCAGTTTCGTCATCTCGTCGGCGGTTTCGTCCGAATAGTTCATCGCCAGTTCATTGTAGCGATCGAGGATCGCCTTCTGCTTGGCAACGCCCTCCATGACGTTCTCGCGCACGGACTTGGCGGGATCGAGCTGCGGCTCCTGCTCGAGATAGCCGACGCGCGCGCCTTCCGCGACCCAAGCCTCGCCGGTGTAGTCCTTGTCGATCCCGGCCATGATCTTCAACAGGGTCGATTTGCCCGAGCCGTTGACGCCGAGCACGCCGATCTTGGCGTCCGGATAGAACGACAGGTGGACGTTATCCAGCACCTTCCGGTTCGGCGGATAGGTCTTGGACAAGCCCTGCATGAAGTAGACGAACTGGCGCGCCATCGTGATCCCTGAAAGCGTTGCGTGGTGTTTCAGACGCTCCTTCACCCTTGCGGTGAGACCGTCAGGAGGGCGTCTGGTTTTGGGGAAATTTGTTGCCGCTGATGTAGCGACGCTGGGTCCAAAGGGCAACCTTGCCTTAACCATCCCCAAAGCTTGACGAGAAGAGCATTCTTCACGGTCGCATTCGAACCGCTTTTTAATCGAATTCACCAAAGAATATCGGTATCGGCGAGATCACGGCGGCCTTCCAGCAGGAAGCCCGCGACGCAAAACGGCAGAAACGACCATGGCGACCAGCGTATCGGCGTCAGCCTCCGACCGAATCGAAAAGCGGGATCACCGCGGACGGCTTCACGGGATTCGCGCGTCCTGGCGCGACTTCATCGCGATCGCGTTCAACCCTTACCGGCCCGAGCTGCACTACATGCGCGGACCCGGACCCGCCTGGCGCGCCAAGCATGGCCAGCACCCACCCGCCGATTCCCGATGAACTGGCCGCGCAGCCGCAATCTCGCGTCACGCAATGCCATCGCGCGAACGACCGCGCGCGGACAGATTGTCGGCCAGGCTGCACCCAAGATGCATTCGGTCGCCGGCGCCAGGCCGGACGCTATTCCGGAAAACTACCAGCGCTATTACGTCGAGATGATCGAGGACATCGCCGCGTGGCTCAAGGGCGCGCAGGCATCAGGGCCGCGGCCGCGATAGACCGGCCGCAGCACAAGTCAGAGGCGTCTCTGCTTCAGAACCGTCCCCGCGAAGGCACCGGCTCATCCGCCGGGGTCATCAGGCGACCTCGAAGCAGCGCGGGCGGCTACCGGATCGTGACCGGCGCCGGCAGCGGCGCGACGGTGGCAGGCTGGGTTCCCGGCAGGCTCGCGGTCAGCGGCGGCTGCGGAACGGGCGCTGCGTTCGACATCGGCGGCTGACCGGCAGGCTGGGTGGAAGCCGTCGTGTCCGTGTGCGGCGGACCGCCCGGCAGCACCACGACGCGGGTGCCGACCTTGACGCGATCGAACAGGTCCGAGACATCCTCATTGAGCATGCCGATGCAACCCGACGAAACGAATTTGCCGATCGTCGAGGGCTGGTTGGTGCCGTGGATGCGGTAAACGGTCGAGCCGAGATACATCGCGCGCGCGCCGAGCGGATTGCCGGGACCACCGGCCATGAAGCGCGGCAGATAGGGCTGGCGCTCGATCATTTCCGTCGGCGGATGCCAGTCGGGCCACTCGGCCTTGCGGCTGATCTTCTGCACGCCGGTCCAGGTGAACCCGTCGCGGCCGACGCGCACGCCGTAGCGGATCGCGCGATTGTTGCCGAGAATATAATACAGGTACGTGTTCGAGGTATCGACGACGATGGTGCCTGCCGGCTCCTTGGTCGCGAACGTGACTTCCTGACGGCGCAGTCTCGGCGCCAACTGCTTTTCGCCGCCCTGATCGGCTTCGGGCTGCTCGTCCGGCGGCAGCGCCGACATCGGAGTGGGCCTGCCGTCCGCGCCAACCGGCGCCGGCGGCACGAAACCTGCGGTCGGCCCACCTGTCGAGGCAACCGTTTCCGGCGCGCGGGTCGGATACTGCGCGGGACCGGGCTGACCGTAACGCGGATCATCCGGCGACATCACCGGGCCACGCGCCATGCCCCCGTTTGGGTAGGCCGGAGCGGAAGCGGGGCTGCCGTAACGGGGATCGTCCGGCGACATGATCGGACCCGGCGCAGGGAGCGCGGCGGAATCGTGCGGCTGCGGCGACTGATCCTCGGCTGAATCGAAATCAGGAAGTCCGTCCATCGCAGCCGGGCGGCCATCTTCATCCGGATATGCGGGTTCACCGGGGTATACGGGGGGCGAAGCGGAATAAATAGTGCCCGGAGCGGGCGGATACGCCTGCGCCGAAGCGAGCGAAGTTCCCGCTGCGCCAGCCAGGACCGCCGCGAAAACCGTCAGAATAGGTTTGATCATCATTGCCCTTGTATAAGCCCGACAAACCACCGGATCGTTAACGGCCCACATCGCGCAGGATAGCGGCGCATTCAAGACGATCCCGTCGAAATCACCCCGGATTCCGTCATAATTTCGAATTCACGGCGAAGCGTGGCCCCCATGCCTCACTGGTTCCGCCAGATCAGCGAACCGGCGACGGTCGTGGCGATTTTTGGGGAGCATGGTCGCGTTCGTTGCGATACTCTCAAGACGCCTGATTCGATCAGGCGTGTGCCTCACTGCGTTCCGATGGCTCGATCACCGTCGCTCATCCGCGGCAAAGGCGAAAACCAATACCCATGCTGCCTGGCTTCCGTTTCCTGTCCGTCGCGATCGTGCTGGCCGTCTCGATGGTGATCTTCGGCTTGGGCGCAGCAGCCCTGCTGCGAGCGACGCACGAAGAGTTCGCAAGCCAGCCTCTCAAACAGATGCCTGAAGTTACGTTTGGATCGCGAGAGGAGACGCAACAGCCGACGCTGGCCGTGCTGCAGGTCGATACACCCGCCGCCGGGCCGGCCCTGGAGCAAACCGAAACATCGCATCCCCCGACGGCCGCACCGGATGCGCCGCCGGAATCCACCGGCGCCGCGCCGCCGGCCGCGGATACACCCTCGGCTGCGACCGACACCACCACGTCCGCTGCTTCCCCGGCATCGTCTGATTCCGTTACGCCTCCGGCTGCGAACCTGCCCTCCGCCGAAGCAGCCGTGGAAACACCATCGGAGCCGTCGCGAGTCGAAACGTCGGTCGAGGCAGGCGATGCCGTCAAACCGGATATCGCAGAAACCGATGCCGCAAAGTCCGAGGCACCCAAATCAGAGACAGCCGCGTCCGACGTCGCTGAAACGATGACATCGCCGTTCGGAGCGCATTTCAAGCCACCCCTGCCAGTGCATCGTCCCACTCAGATAGCGCAGGCTCCCGATCCCGCGCCTCCGGCCGCCAAACGATCCGCCGCGAAGGCGACCGGCGCCAAACGCGCCCATCGCGGCCATGTCGTCCAGCGACCGCAAATGCGACCGGCAGCCCCGAGTCCCGCGTTGCAGCCAGCATCGCCGTTCGCGCTGGAGTGAGAGGGTCAGGCAGGGCCGGTCGCGATCGGGGGACCGCCCTGCAATCCCCACTCCGACCACGACCCGTCGTATAGCGCCGAGCCGCGCACGCCGAGGCGATAAAGCGCAAGCGTGAGAACCGCGGCGGACACGCCGGAGCCGCAGGTCGTAACGACCGGCTTTACCAGATCGAGGCCGGCGCCGGCAAAAGCCGCGCGCAATTCATCGAGCGGTTTCATGGTGCCGGTCTCGGCGTCGAACAGCGCGCTGTATGGCAGGTTGCGGCTGCCGGGAATGTGGCCCGAGCGCAAGCCCGGTCTCGGCTCAGCGACGCGGCCCTCGAAACGGTCAACCGCACGCGCGTCGACAAGCTGCTCGCGATGCGACGACAGGTTGTCCACCAGTTGCGCTTGGCTGCGCAGGCGGGCCGGATCGAACGCCGCCGTGAAGTTGCCCGGCTTCGGCGACACCGCGCCGGATTCAACGGGACGCCCCTCTGCGCGCCATTTCTTCAGGCCGCCGTCGAGCACGCGAACATCGCCGCGGCCGAAAGACAGGAACATCCACCACGCCCGCGGCGCGGCGACCCAGCCTCCGGCATCATAGACCACGACCGTATCGCCGGTGGAAATTCCGAGCGCGCCGACGTCGCGCGAAAACTGCGCGGCATCCGGATACATATGCGGCAGCGGCGAAGCGCGATCGGACACCGCATCGACATGGAAAAACACCGCGCCGGGAATATGCGCGGCGAGGAAATCATCGACCGGCAGCGGCAGCACGCCCGGCATCTTGAACGAGGCGTCGACGATCTTGAGTCCGGCGTCGCCGAGATGCGCGGCCAGCCATTCGGTGGAAACGAGGGGATCGTCCGCAGTTGATGACATGCCAGACCTTCAGCCTATGTCTTCCTCATCGCCCTAGCCTGTCAGGGGTAATGACGTCTTCGGACCCCTTCGGCGAGAACGACGTGGATGACGGGATCCCCATAGGCGAGCGAAGCGACGCCGTTCTTCGAACGGCTATGGGCGAGCGAAGCGACGCCGTTCTTCGAACGGCTATGGGCGAGCGAAGCGACGCCGTTC
>NZ_MKSM01000008.1:0-11698 GCF_001897285.1 Nitrobacter sp. 62-23 | reverse complement strand
CGAAGCGACGCCGTTCTTCGAACGGCTATGGGCGAGCGAAGCGACGCCGTTCTTCGAACGGCTATGGGCGAGCGAAGCGACGCCGGTCTTCCCCCCGGACATGACGGACAAGCCAAGCTCACGCCTTCGCCTTCGGCTCGACAGTCTCGATGGCTTCCCCCGCATCGCGCCAGGCTTTGTAACCGCCGCCGAGATGCGCAACTGGCTTCAAACCCATGTCCTGCGCGCTCTTCGCCGCCAAGGCCGAGCGCCAGCCCGAGGCGCAGTGAAAGATGAACTTCTTGTTCTCCTGGAAGATCGGTTTCGCATAGGGGCTTTCAGGATCGATCCAGAATTCGAGCATGCCGCGGGGACAGAAGAACGAGCCGGGAATCCTGCCTTCGCGCTCGAGTTCGCGCGGATCGCGGAGGTCGACGAGAACGGCATCGCCGCGCTCAACAGCCGCCTTGGCGTCCGCCACGCTCATGGTCTCGATTTCCCGGTTCGCTTCCTCAAGCAGCGATTTGATGCCGCGCGTGATCGTCTGGGCCATTTTTGCCTCCTGCTGGCTGGCTGTCTGATCCCGCATTTTGCCGGTGCAATTCCGGACGCAAAACAGGTTGCGAGCTTTTGCCGGAATTACTCAGGCAAGCGACGACCCTTCACAGCATTCCCAGTGCCTGCATGTAAGTTTCCAGGATGGTTTCCTGTTCCTGACGCTCGTTGGCATCCTGCTTGCGCATCCGCACGATCGTCCGCAGCGCCTTGACGTCGTATCCGTTGCCCTTGGCTTCGGCATAGACGTCGCGAATATCATCAGAGATGGTCTTCTTCTCTTCCTCGAGCCGCTCGATGCGCTCGATGATGGCCTTGAGCTGGTCCTTGGCGAAACTGGTCGCGGGCTCTTCCTTGGCGGCGACGGCGATGGCCATCCTGCTACTCCTGAGATCAATCGATGATGACGATGAAAATGTGAGCCTGGACGCGCTGGCCGCCCACCACACGTGAAGACCGACACTCCCGAGCGGCGTGCCCGGCGTCAAGGCGCCATCGCGCTCATCCACAGCGACGCACAGGCTTGCCAAGGCAACAGTGCGCCCAGAAGCGGTCAGTGCCCGTTTTGGCTTTTCTTCATCGCCGCGAGCTGTTCCGGCGTCGCCGCACCCTGATGCATCGTCTTCCAGGTCTCGTAGGGCATGCCATATACCGCCTCGCGACTTTCGTCCTTGGTCATGGCGGCCCCTTTTTCGTCAGCTGCCTCCTTGAGCCAGTTCGACAGGCAGTTGCGGCAGAAGCCAGCGAGATTCATCAGGTCGATATTCTGCACGTCGCTCCGGGAGCGCAGATGCGCCACCAGCCGCCGGAACACCGCGGCTTCCAGTTCCGTTTTTGTGTTGTCGTCAATGGTCATGAGCCGATCTCGTCGTCGCCCGTCGGGACGGAGGTTTGGTTGGACTAGCCATGGATTCTACCATATCGCAGCGCAAATAGGAGTTTGCAGGTTGGAAAATGCGCACCTTGGCGTGAAAAGCAGGTTCCAGCCGTTGACAGGCCATAACGGGTCACGCGAAATCACGCAAAACGATTTGCCCCGCTAAATGACGAAATCAGATCCTTTCCCTTCTCCATCGGTCTCGCTGCCCACGAGCACCGCGGGCCTGTTGCCCGCGCTCGGCATCCTGATCGTCTGCCTGTGGTCGGCGCCCGCGGCAGCCGACTTCCGGCTTTGCAACAACACCTCAAGCCGCGTCGGCATCGCCCTTGGCTACAAGGACGCCGAGGGCTGGACCACCGAAGGGTGGTGGAATGTCTCATCGCGTGCCTGCGAAACGCTGCTGCGCGGGACGCTCATCGCACGTTACTACTATATTTATGCTCTAGATTACGACCATGGCGGCGAATGGTCGGGACAGGCTTTTATGTGCTCGCGCGACAAGGAATTCACGATCAGAGGCACCGACAATTGTCTGGCACGCGGCTTCGACCGCACCGGCTTTTTCGAGATCGATACCGGAGACCAGCGTGCCTGGACCGTTCAATTGACGGAATCCGGCGAACACGGGCCGCAGATGCCCGGGATGCCTTCCCAGGGTTCATTTCCGGGTCTGCCCGATCCAGCGGGCGGCTCCCCTCCGGGCGCGTCCGGACTGACGCCAGACGCCTTGCCCGGACGTAAGCCATGAGACGTCTTCGCCGCATCAAGATACTCGCCACGCTCGGGCCGGCCTCCTCCGACAGCGCCATGGTTCGCCGTCTGTTCGAGGCGGGCGCCGACGTCTTCCGCATCAACATGAGCCACACCTCGCATGACAAGATGCGCGAACTGGTGGCGACGATCCGCAATGTCGAGGGCAGCTACGGCCGCCCGATCGGCATCCTGGTCGACCTGCAGGGACCCAAGCTGCGGCTCGGCGCGTTCGCCGACGGCCCGATCCAGTTGAACAACGGCGACACGTTCGTGCTGGATTCCGACAAAACCCCGGGGGACAAGACCCGCGTCCACCTCCCGCATCCGGAAATCCTGGCGGCGCTGCGCCCCGGCCACACGCTGCTGCTCGACGACGGCAAGGTGCGCCTGATCGCCGAGGAGACCTCATCGGAGCGCGCGGTAACGCGCGTTGTCGTCGGCGGCAAGATGTCCGACCGCAAGGGGGTCAGCCTGCCCGATACCGATTTGCCGATGTCGGCGATGACGCAGAAGGACCGCTCCGATCTCGACGCGGCGCTGGAGGCCGGGGTCGACTGGATCGCGCTATCGTTCGTGCAGCGCGCGGACGACGTGGCCGAGGCCAAGAAGATGATCCGGGGCCGCGCCTCGGTGATGGCCAAGATCGAAAAACCACAGGCCATCGACCGCCTGCCCGAAATCCTCGAAATGGCCGACGCGCTGATGGTCGCGCGCGGCGATCTCGGCGTCGAACTGCCGCTCGAACAGGTGCCCAGCCTTCAGAAGCAGATGACACGTATGGCGCGGCGCGCCGGCAAGCCGGTGGTGATCGCAACGCAGATGCTGGAATCGATGATCCAGTCGCCGGTGCCGACCCGCGCTGAAGTCTCCGACGTCGCCACCGCCGTTTATGAAGGCGCCGACGCCATCATGCTCTCCGCCGAATCCGCAGCCGGAAAATATCCGGTCGAAGCCATCTCCACCATGAACCGCATCGGCGAAGAGGTGGAACGCGATCCCATCTATCGCGGCGTGCTCAATGCGCAGCGCGCCGAGCCCGAGCCCACCGTCGGCGACGCCATCGCCGATGCCGCGCGCCAGATCGCCGAAACGCTCGACCTCTCCGCGATCATTTGCTGGACCAGCTCCGGATCAACGGCGCTGCGTATGGCGCGCGAACGGCCGAAACTCCCGGTGGTCGCCATCACGCCGAATCTCGCGACCGGCCGCAAGCTCGCCGTGGCGTGGGGCGTGCATTGCGTGGTCGCGGAAGACGCCCACGACCAGGACGATATGGTCGATCGCGCCGGCAGCATTGCGTTCCGCGACGGTTTCGCCAAGGCGGGCCAGCGCATCATCATCGTGGCCGGCGTGCCGCTCGGCACCCCCGGCGCGACCAATATGGTCCGGATCGCCTTCGTCGGTCCGGACGGCGACGCCGGCGTTTAGAGCATGATCCCGAAGAGCGGAAACCGGTTTTCGGAAAAAGATCATGCTCAATCAAAAAGATAGGCGAGGAGTCTAATTCAACGCAGTTGAAACAGCCTCTAAGAGCGATTTTCCTGCCTGGGCGCCAGCCGGTTATCCACGTAATCCACAGGAGCACCCAATCGACTCGCAAACTTTATTCACGTTCTCGGTGAAAAGTGAGGCGTATCGAACCGGAGTACATGAGATGAGTTTTGAAGCAGGCGAGGCTTTGATCGACGAGATCGTGGCATCATGCGATGGTGACATTCGCGGGGCGCTGATGGCACTGCTGATGGTCAACGAACAGCTGGAAGTTGAACTGCAGCGGCTTTACGCGGCGGCGCGCGAAAGCAGCACGTTGCATTAGGGCATGATCCCGAAAGTGGAAACCGGTTTTCGGAAAAAGATCCTGCTCAACAAAAGGATAAGCGACGAGTCTGAGTCAGCACAGTTGAAACAGACTCTAGGGCAGTAGAACCTGTTCGCTTCTGATGAATCAGAAGCTGGCTCTACGGTGTTTTCATAGTGTTTTGGAGCGAAGCATATCCCGGGCCTGCTCCGGAGATGCATGTCGATCTCGCGTCCGTCGACGTTGCTTTTTCAGCCTGCTTGCGAACATCAGATGTCTCGCCCTTCGACCTTTTCAGTCAACGTCCTGACCCGCTCACGCACGTTTTCGAGGTGCGGATTGACGGCGAGCGCCTTGCGGAAGGCATCGAGCGCGCGCCTGTCGTCGCCGAGTCCCTGCATGATCATGCCAAGACCTGCGAGCGCGCCGAAATGGCGCGGCTCGCGGACCAGCACCTGCTCGATGTCCTCGAGCGAACGCTGGTAGTCGTTCTGCACATAATACAGCGTCGCGCGCTGGCTCCATCCCTCGATGTAATCGGGATGCAATTTCAAAACCGCGTCCAGCAGCTTGAGCGCGATGTCGAACTGTTGGCCATGCATCGCGACCTTCGCCCGCTGCATCAAAAGCGCCGTGGTGTCGCTCGACGTCCGGCTCCAGAGCGCCAGGATCTGGGCTTCGACATGCTTGGCGCTCTCCTCGTCCGGCGCAGCCTTGAGGGCCCCGAACAGGAAATCGAGCCCATGGGCCTGATCTCCTGGAATTCGCGGCCGCTTCGAGGACAACCGCGGCAAGTCCGTGGGGTCAGTGGTGTCAGGCGGGGCACCGTGCGGGGAGTGGCGCGGCGGAGCCTGCGCGGAAGCGGCCGCAGGGAGAACTCCGGCTGCGGCGACTAGAATTGCGAGGCACATGCACCCTCTCGCTGAGAGTTTCCGTTGCATTCGCGAGGTCCGGATCAGGCGAACTTCCGGCCGCCACTATAGCGTTTTCGGGCGGCGCGGGCACCGGTTCACGTAGAGAAAACGCGTCACATCGAAAAATCATGGGCGCACGCTTCTGGTTCCGGCAGAAGCGGAAGAACTTTAAGCATGACCCAACGCACGCAGGCGCAGGCGTGTCAGCGGACTGTGATGACGAAGTTTAAGGCGGCGTTTAAGGCTGCGGCGCCAATCAGCCCTGACGGGCCTTGAAGCGGCGCTGGGTCTTGTTGATCACATAGACCCGACCCTTGCGGCGGACCAGGCGATTGTCCCGATGACGCGAGCGCAGCGATTTCAGCGAGTTACGGACCTTCATGGGAACGTTCCTGAATTTTCCAAAGGCCGTATGCGACGGGCCGACAGCAACATGACTTTCCCGGCTCGCGGCCAAGCCGCCCGGGTTGCGCGGTTTCTAGGCCATGGCGCCCCGGACTGTCAATCCAAATTGCTTCGACGCAACACCTCGCAAAGAGTCCATCAGAAGCAGAAGCGATAAAGGCTCCCACCGCTCAGCCGGCCTTGCCAAACGCCTTGCGCAGTTCGTCCTTGGCGGCTTCGAGCGTGCGACGGCGAGAAGCGGAGAGGTTCTTGCCGCCGCGATTGATATAGAACACCAGCATCGACATCGCCGAGCGGTAGGGATCGCTCTTGCGCCGATGGCTTTGCTCGGCCGAGCGCTTCAGAGATCGGGCGATGGCGGCGGCGCTACGCTGTTTGAACACACCTTGCTTCAGATCGAGCGCATCACTCGTCGCCGTGACCCTGCCCGACCATTTGCGGACCGGTTTCTTCCGGCGCACTGAGGATTTCGCCCCGCTTTCCGTTTTCGCGCGACGAGCCGGCTTGCGCGGCGATGTCGATGATGTCCTTGTCATGTGGCCTCCTGCGGGAACCGGTGGTGGCAGAGTGCATCATGGCAACGACGCGAGCCCCCAACCGGTTCGCATTTTTTGCGAACGCCGGGATGCCCTCGTTGAATCCGAACTGGAGGCAGGCCCGGTGGCGACCTACTGCCGGCCGGGGGGGCCGACAGCGCTTCCGGTTGCTTTCGCTGCCACGGCGTCGTCGTCGGTCGCCTCGGCATTGGACTCGAACACCGCGCGGCAGGGCGCACCGAGCTGCATCTGGTTCTGCCGCAGGCAGGCGACGATACGGCCGACGTCGGGAATCTCGCTACCGCATAATCTGAAGACGTCCGGAGTGCAGGCCATCCGCTGAGCGAACGTACCGCGATAGTCTTCCGCGATGGAGGCATGCGTGACGCCCGCGATGCCGGCGGCCAGACTCCCGGAAAACAGGACCACCCTGTAGCTGCGCATGTGTCACCTCTTGCGAATGCTTCACATACCGACAGCTCCTCAAACCATTGAGGCGGCAGAAAGGTTCGTTTCAGGCAATATGATGGGGCTAACGGATCGCGGAAACGCTCACAGGCGCTTCCGGATGCCGTGGTCAAGACCCTGCCGGTCGTGTATCAGACCATCTGGAACTCAACCCATTGACGGAACGCGCCTTGGCACAGGATTCGAACACCAAACCCTTTCTCGCGGTGCTTTCGGGCCATCGCCAGGCCGTGCCGCCGATCTGGATGATGCGGCAGGCGGGCCGCTATCTGCCCGAATATCGCGAGTTGCGCGCCAAAGCCGGCGGCTTTCTCGATCTCTGCTTCACGCCGGAATTCGCCGCCGAGGTGACGTTGCAGCCGATCCGCCGCTTCGCCTTCGACGCTGCGATCATCTTCTCCGACATCCTCGTCATTCCCTACGCGCTCGGGCGCTCGGTGCGCTTCGAGGCCGGAGAAGGCCCACGGCTCGATCCGCTCGATACGCCGGACAAGGTCGCGACGCTTTCACGCGACGCCGATATGACGAAACTCGAACCCGTGTTCGAGGCGCTGCGCCGCGTCAAGCGCGAACTCGATTCAAAGACCGCCCTGATCGGCTTCTGCGGCGCGCCGTGGACGGTCGCGACCTATATGGTCGCCGGACAGGGCACACCCGATCAGGCGCCGGCGCGAATGATGGCCTATCGTCACCCGGACGCCTTCGCGAAAATCATCGATGCCATCGTCGACAATTCGATCCGTTATCTGCTCGGCCAGCTCCAGGCAGGCGCGGATGCGCTGCAGATTTTCGATACGTGGGCAGGCGTCCTGCCGCCGCGCGAATTCGCGCGCTGGTCGATCGAACCCACCAAACGCATCGTCGCAGGCGTGCGCAGCCAGGTGCCGGATGCGAAGATCATCGGATTTCCCCGGGGCGCCGGCGCGTTGCTGCCATCCTATATCGAGGCGACCGGCGTCGACGCCGTCAGCATCGACTGGACAACCGAGCCGTCATTGATTCGGGACAAGGTTCAAAACCGGGTCGCCGTTCAGGGCAATCTCGATCCATTGGCGCTGATCGCGGGCGGCGACGCGCTCGATCGCGCGGTCGATGACGTGCTGACGAATTTTGCCGGAGGCCGGTTGATCTTCAATCTCGGCCACGGCATCCAGCCGGAAACGCCGATCCCGCACGTCGAACAGATGATCCGCCGGGTGCGCGGGAACGGCGCGCGCCCCTAGAAAGCGCGCCAGTAGAATCTGTCCAATGTTCATGGGGGAGATGACCGTCCCGGCCATCCTCTATCGGCTGACGAAGCCTTGCAAACGAAGCCTTGCAGACGGGTCACTTGACGTAGGGACACCAGGACCGCAGCGAGAAACGGGCGTCCAGCGGCACCGGACCTCCGCCTTTTTTGATCAAAAAAACGATCCGCCGCTCCGCGCGTTCGGTGATTTCCACGGAATCGCCGGTCTCCCGGACCAGGTTCGGAATATCGATCACCGAGAGCGGATCGGTGCAATGCACCTCCAGCAGGTCGCCGGGCGTCAGCGATTTCAACGCCTTGCGGGTCTGGAGCGCCGGCATCGGGCACTTCAACCCGGTCAGATCGAGTTTCGTTATCAGCATGCTGTAAACATGGCGAATCCAGATCGGACCGTCAACCGGCGGACCGTCACGTCTATCTTACATTGGCTCCAAGCAGCTCCGTCGAGAGATTTCACCGCCCTCACCGGCCTTCACGAGCCATCGCCTGGCCGGCTTCCCGCCGGCGCGGCAGTTTCCAGTTTGGCCGGACGAAGTGGCAGGTGTAGCCGCCCGGATAGCGTTCCAGGTAATCCTGATGCTCAGGCTCGGCCTCCCAGAACGGTCCGGCCGGCGCAAGCTCGGTGACGGCCTTCCCCGGCCAAAGACCTGACGCGTCAACGTCAGCGATGGTGTCTTCGGCGATCCGCTTCTGCTCGTCGCTGGTGTGGAAGATCGCGGACCGATAGCTCGGGCCGCGGTCGTTGCCCTGCCGGTTGGGCGTAGTGGGATCGTGAATCTGGAAGAAGAATTCCAGCAGTTGCCGGTAGCTCAACATGGTCGGATCGAAGACGATTTCGATGGCCTCGGCATGGTTGCCATGATTGCGATAGGTCGCGTTCGGCACCTCGCCGCCGGTGTAGCCGACCCGGGTCGAGATCACGCCGGGATGCCGGCGAAAGAGGTCCTGCATGCCCCAGAAGCACCCGCCGGCGAGGACCGCGCGTTCCGTTGAAGCCGTCATGTCCACCCCTCTCCCGTTTGCCTGCCGGCGGGCATGGTCAGCCGCCGCCGTTACGTCTCCATCTGGCTATCGGGCGGCTGGCGATCAAGCCGTCGCGCGGGGCAGCGAGTTGTCCCGGATCGGCTTTTCGGGCTTTTCTCTGAGGGTATCCGGCCAGCGCCGTCAGAAACGATGACGTGCAGAGCCAGACGTCGGCCCATTGCATATCCGGCCAGTCGTCGCAACCCGGATTCCCCAGTTGCATCGCAGCCCCCTGCCGAGCTATTCGGAGAGCCGGTCGAGGACGAGTGTCCAGGCTTTCGAATCAAATGGGGACTGGAATGCCTTTCAAGGTAGACGACACGAAATTTGCGCTGGACGATCACGCCCCTTTCGGAAAGCTCTGGGGCAGGCTTTTGATCGACGTGGTGGATAGCGATACAGATACGCGGCGGACAATCCAGCTCGAAGTCCTTTTGGAGAAGAGCGACCGGTATCCCTTCTTTCATTATGAAAAGCTGGCGCGGGCGGAAGCCAAGAAATTGCTGGGCGCGGTCGCGGAGCAACTGTAGTTTTCTCGCCGTCCGCCGAACTCCGTGGCCTCCGCCTCAGCAGATTCGGACGGCGCCTCTCCCGGTCGGCCTGAACGAAACGTCCAGTCTTGCGCTGTCCGGCGCTCGCCGCCTTGAACCAGGCGGCAGCGTCGCGCAAAGCGCGGCCGCGGATCAGTTGCGACTGAATCTCTCCGCGCCTGCCGTTTCGCGCGGGCGCCACGGCCTGTCGAGGTCAGTTTGGTGAGGACGCTGATAATCGACAACTACGATTCATTTACCTGCAACCTTGTGCACTTGATCGCGGATATCAATCAGGAAGAACCCCTCCTCCTCCGCAACGATGCAGCGACCTGGGACGAACTCTCCGGACAGCGTTTCGATAACATCGTCATCTCGCCGGGACCGGGGCGGCCCGACCGGGCGGCGGATTTCGGCCTGTGCAGGGCTGCTATCGAAGCGGCCACGGTGCCCCTGCTCGGCGTGTGTCTCGGCCATCAGGGCATCGCCATTGCGTCGGGCGCGTCACTGGAACGGACTCCGTCTCTGGTCCACGGCCGGTCGTCCAGAATCGTGCATGAAGGACTTGGCCTCTTCGCGGGCATGCAGCCGTTGTTCAACGCGGCGCGCTACCATTCCTTTGTCGTCAGGCGGCCCCTTCCCTCCGCTCTGGAGGAAATTGCCCGCACCGAAGACGGCCTCATCATGGCCATCGCCCATCGAACGCGGCCGCAATGGGGCGTTCAATTTCACCCCGAGTCGATCCTGACGGAAGACGGCCGCACTCTGCTGCAAAATTTCCGCGATCTCTCGTTTCGCGCCTCGGGAAGAAGGTCAACGCCGCCCCCGGCGCGTGCGGGCAAGCAGCGCGCAGCCGCGCCGGCCGCGGCGAGCCGCAAGGCATTCTGGCTCGAGATTCCGCGTGCGATCGACACCGAGGCGGTGTTCTGTTCGCTGTTCGCCGACCAGCCCTTCGCCTTCTGGCTCGACAGCAACCTCGCCGGATCGGCGCTGTCGCAATGGTCCTACATCGGGGACGCATCGGGACCACATGCCGCGACCATCCAGTATCGCAGCAGCGAGCGGACCATCGCGATCGACGATGCTCATGGCCACCGAATCGAAGCCATCGGCATATTCGAGTATCTCCAAAGGCAGCATCCATCCCGCCCGCAATCGGCGCCGCCATGCCCTTTCGTCGGCGGGCATGTGGGCTGGTTCGGTTACGAGCTGCGACATGATTGCGGTTCGCCGACCGGACGGCGCGCGGCAACGCCCGACGCATTGTTCATCCACGCGGACAGATTCATCGCCGTGAATCATCTGGACGGAAAAACCTATGTGTGCGCCATCGACAGGCCGGATGAGGCCGGCCGCGCGCAGCAGTGGATCCAATCGACACTGAAGCAAATCGAATCGGCGCGGAACCCGCCTTTGGAATCACCCCACGCAGTCGACGGGGAGCCGCTTGATTTCCTCATGAGGGATGGAAAAGCGAGTTACCTCTCTAAGGTCGCGCGCTGTCTCGACCTGATCGCGCAAGGCGAGACGTATCAGGTCTGCCTGACCAACGAGCTTTCCTGCGCCGCGCGCGTCGAGCCGCTGCAGGTCTATCGTACCATGCGGCGCGTCAATCCGGCTCCGCTCGCGGCTTTCCTCAAATGGCCAAACGGGGCCGTCCTCAGCGCATCGCCTGAGCGATTTCTCGCCGTCGATGCCGACGGCAATATCGAAGCAAAGCCGATCAAGGGAACGGTCCGGCGCGATGCCGATCCCCTGGAAGACAACAGGCTGATCGAAACGCTACGGCACAGCCGAAAAAACCGGGCGGAGAACGGCATGATCGTCGATCTCCTGCGCCACGATCTGTCGCGCTGCTGCGAGACCGGAACTGTATCCGCGCCAAATCTTTTTGACGTCGAAACCTATCAGACCGTCCACCAACTGGTGAGCACCATACGCGGCGTTTTGAAGCCGGAGCACACGCTCATCGACGTGCTGCGCAACGGCGCGTTTCCGGGAGGGTCGATGACCGGCGCGCCGAAATTCCGCACCCTCGAGCATATCGACCAGTTGGAGCAGCGCGCCCGTGGCATCTATTCCGGCGCGCTTGGCTGGCTGGGTGACGATGGCGCCGCCGACCTGAGCATCGTGATCCGCTCCATCGTCTCGGCTGACGGAAGGTTCTCGATCGGCGTGGGCGGCGGAGTCGTTGCGGACTCGACACCCGAGGGGGAATACGAGGAAATGCTCCTGAAGGCGGAGGCGTCGATCCGCGCGATCGTGGTCGCCGCATTCGGACGCTTCGACGACGATTGCTTTCATCTCAGGGAAGCAGGCGACGGCACGGCTTTTCGAAGCTGAGGCCATCCCAGGCAAAGTCGGAAGCGGCAATGCCGAGAGCGATCGAAACGATGCGCAATTTTCAAAACCACGCTTTCAGTTGATGGCAACGATGACGTGCGCCGCGTCGAAAAGGGCGAATGCAGATTTTCCCCGCGACAAGCCAAGCGACTTGGCGCTGTGCGAGGTGATGCTTGACGTAAGCGTCTTGCCGCCGCCGATGTCGAGGACGACCTCCGCGCTTACATCGGACGTCTCGCATCGGTTGACGGTTCCCCGGACGCAA
>NZ_MKSM01000007.1 GCF_001897285.1 Nitrobacter sp. 62-23 | reverse complement strand
GCGATCGGAAACCCCTTCGGCGTCGGACAGACGGTGACGCACGGCATCGTGTCGGCGCTGGCGCGCACGCAGGTCGGCATCACCGACTATCAGTTCTTCATCCAGACCGATGCGGCGATTAATCCGGGCAACTCCGGCGGCGCGCTGGTCGACATGAACGGTCGCCTTGCGGGCATCAACACGGCGATCTTCTCGCGTTCCGGCGGATCGCAGGGCATCGGCTTTGCAATTCCGGCCAATATGGTGCGGGTCGTCGTGGCGTCCGCCAAGAACGGCGGCAAGGCCGTGAAGCGGCCCTGGCTCGGCGCGCGGCTTCAGGCCGTGACGCCGGAAATCGCCGAAACCATCGGCCTCAAGGCACCCGCCGGCGCGCTGGTCGCGAGTGTTACGCCGGGGAGTCCGGCGGCGCGGGCCGGGCTCAAGCTCTCCGACCTGATCGAGTCGATCGACGGACAGCCTGTCGAGGACCCCAATGCGTTTGATTATCGCTTCGCCACCCGTCCGCTGGGTGGCACCTCGCAGATCGAGGTCCAGCGCAACGGGAGGCCGGTCAAGCTCACCGTTCCGTTGGAAACCGCGCCGGATAGAGGCCGCGACGAGATCACGATCACCAAGCCGTCGCCGTTTCAAGGCGCGAAGGTTGCCAACATCTCGCCAGCGCTCGCCGACGAACTTCATCTCGACCCCGGCACTGAGGGCGTCGTGGTCACCGCGCTGGTGGACGATGGAATGGCCGCGAGCGTCGGCTTCATGAAGGGTGACATCATTCTGGCCGTCAACAACAAGAAGATCGCCAGGACGGCCGATCTCGAACGGGCGGTCAACGAAGCCGGGCGGCTTTGGCGGATCACGTTGATCCGCGGTGGCCAGCAGATTCAAGTCATGCTCGGCGGATGAGTCCGAAGCGACAGCGCGAGCCCAAAAGCCTGTTCGCCGCGGCGGGTCTGGAGAACGATGCGCCCCGTCCACTGCCGGACAGGCTGCGTCCGCAGGCGCTGTCTGATGTGGTCGGGCAGGACCACATCCTCGGGCCGGACGGCGCGCTGACGCGGATGCTGGAAACCCGCATGCTCGGCTCGCTGATTTTCTGGGGACCGCCGGGGACCGGCAAGACCACGGTGGCGCGGCTGCTGGCGGACGCGACCGCGTTGCACTTCGAACAATTGTCCGCGGTGTTCTCCGGCGTCGCCGATCTGAAGAAAGCGTTCGACGCCGCGCGAGCGCGCCGCGAGACCGGCACGGGAACGCTGCTGTTCGTGGACGAGGTGCATCGCTTCAATCGCGCGCAGCAGGATTCGTTTCTGCCCGTCATGGAGGACGGCACCGTCATCCTGGTCGGCGCGACCACGGAGAATCCCTCGTTCGAACTGAACGCGGCGCTGTTGTCGCGGGCGCGCGTGCTGGTGTTCCGTTCGCTTGATGCGGCTGCGATCGAGAAATTGTTCGCCCGCGCCGAACAGGTCGAGGGCAAGCCGCTGCCGCTCGATGTCGAGGCACGCGCCGCGCTGGTGCGCATGGCCGACGGCGACGGCCGCGCGGCCTTGACGCTGGTCGAGGAGGTCTGGCGTTCGGCGCGTGACGGCGAGGTGTTCAATGCCGAACAATTGCAGGGTGTGCTGCAGCGCCGCGCACCGATCTACGACAAGTCCGCGGACGGCCATTACAATCTGATCTCCGCGCTGCATAAGGCGGTGCGCGGCTCCGATCCTGATGCAGCGCTGTATTATCTGGCGCGGATGCTGGAGGCCGGCGAGGATCCGCTGTTTCTCGCGCGGCGCGTGGTGCGAATGGCGGTGGAGGATATCGGGCTCGCCGATCCGCAGGCGCTGGTCGTCGCCAACGCCGCGAAGGACGCCTATGATTTTCTTGGCTCGCCCGAGGGCGAACTCGCCATCGCGCAGGCCGTGATCTATGTCGCGACCGCGCCGAAGTCGAACGCCGCCTACAAGGCGTTCGGCGCGGCGAAGCGGGTTGCGAAGGAGGGTGGTTCACTATTGCCGCCCAAGCACATTCTGAATTCGCCGACCAGGCTGATGCAGGAAGAAGGCTACGGCGAAGGCTATCAATACGATCATGATACGCCGGATGGTTTTTCCGGGCAGGACTATTTTCCGGAGGCGCTCGGACGGCGGACGTTCTACGATCCGCCCGATCGCGGCTTCGAGCGCGAGATCAGGAAGCGGCTGGACTATTGGGCGAAGCTGCGACGAGAGAAGGAGAGCAGCAAGTGACCATAAAGTTTATCCGGGCCTGCATCATCGCCATCGGCGCTCTCGCGTGGATAGCGCCCTCGCACGCGGAGACCGTCGAGACCGCGCCCGGCGTCACGGTGACGAAGAAGACATTCCCGGCGCCGATCAACGAGCAGCCGTTCTTCGGATTCGCCGACAAGACCCCTGAGCAGCGCAAGGCCGATGCCGATTTTCTCGCGGATGCAGATAAGTTCGGCTCCCGTGTTGCGGTTTTCCATGCAGCCATCGAGCGCGGCTGGGGGCATTTGGAGCGCGGCGACTTTTCAGAAGCGGCCAAGCGGTTCAATCAGGCGTGGCTGCTCGCCCCGGAGCGAAGCCCGATCTATCAAGGTTTCGCGGTGATCGTCGCGGCGCGCTTCGGCGACCTCGACTATGCCGAAGAACTGTTCAGGATCGCGCTTCATCAGCCGGAGCCGCGGCCAACGCTGAAGGCTGATTACGGCCGCTTGCTGCTGAAGGCCAAGCGCCCGGTCGAAGCGAAAACGATCCTGGAACAGGGCGTGCGCGACGCGCCGGAATTCGCGGACGGCTGGGCCAGCCTCGGACTTGCGCGGTTGCAGACCGGCGACGCCGCGGGCGCGTGTGCGGCCGCGAGCGAAGCCGGCAAGCTCAAGCTCTCTGGACAAGTGGTGTCCGACCTCGTCATGCTCAAGAGGCAGGCGGCTTGTCCGTAGCGATCGGCATGGCGGCCGCGCAACGTGATTTCACCGTGACGCTGGCCGGCTTCTGCGCTACGCACCGGGGTCTGTTCGCAAGCGAGAAAAGCACATGAGCCGCCGCATCAAACGACCTCTCGCGAAATCCCGCGGTTCGGGTAGCGAGCGTCCCAAAGACGCTCTGTCCAAAGGTATTCGTTCCAAACGGACACGCCCGGAAGGGCGTGGCGCGGCGGAGCGTTTCGGAGGCGAGCGAGGGCAGGGCGTTCGGCCTGGCAGGCCGCCGCGCGCAGCCACGTCTCGTGATACTTTGCCCTTCATCGAACCGCCCGCCAAACCCGAACCAGCGCCGTTGCCGACGAAAGTGCAGACGGTCGCCGTGACGGCCGACGAAGCCAACATGCGCGTCGATCGTTTTCTCGAAGCGCGATTTCCCAGCCTGTCGTTTTCCCACATTCAGCGCATCGTCCGCAAAGGCGAGCTGCGTGTGAACGGCAAGCGCGCCGACAGCAAGGACCGGCTCGATGAAGGCGACAAGGTTCGCATTCCGCCGCTCAAGCTCGACACGCCGAAGGCTGCGACACACCTGTCCGAGGCCGAGACCAGGATACACGACGAATTGCGGAAGATGGTGCTGTTCGAGGACGCCGACGTCATGGTGCTGAACAAGCCGGCCGGGCTTGCGGTGCAGGGCGGTTCCGGCCTGTCGCGGCACATCGACGGGATGCTCGAAGTGATGCGCGATGCAAAAGGCCAGCGTCCGCGCCTTGTGCATCGGCTCGATCGCGAGACCGCCGGATGCCTGCTGGTGGCCAAGACGCGCTTTGCGGCAACGGCGCTGACCGGGGCGTTCCGCCACCGCTCGGCCCGCAAGATTTACTGGGCGCTGGTCGCGGGCGTGCCGAAGCCGAAGCAGGGCCGGATCTCGACCTATCTCGCCAAGGAAGAAAACGAGGAAGACTCGATCATGCGGATCGCCGCGCATGGCGACGAGGGAGCAAGCCACGCGGTGACCTACTACGCGGTGGTGGAAACCTCGGCGCAGAAGCTCGCCTGGGTATCACTGAAACCGGTGACGGGCCGGACCCATCAACTCCGCGCGCACATGGCGCACATCAATCATGCGATCGTCGGCGACCCCAAGTATTTCAACAAGGAGAACTGGCAATTGCCGGGCGGTCTTCAGAAGCGGCTTCACCTTCTGGCGCGCCGCATCGTGATCCCGCATCCGCGCGGCGGCGTCATCGATGTGAGCGCGCCGCTGCCGCCGCACATGCTGCAATCCTGGAACCTGCTCGGGCTCGAAGCCGACCGGTTCGACCCGATCGAAAACGCGCCGGAGGAGTAGGTCTTCGCCATTGCGCCGGGGCGACGTCAGGGCGATGTGAGAATATGCCATGCGTGAATTGTTCGAAGAAAGTCTTGGCTCGCCATCGCTGGATCCAGAAGAGGCGGCGCGCAAATCCGCACGCGCCGGGCAGCGCAAGCGCTTCTACGCCTCCGCGAGCGTGAGCGAGACCCCGGACGGGTTCGCCATCCTGCTCGACGGCAAGCCGGTGCGCACGCCGTCGCGCAACCCCCTGGCGGCGCCATCTCGGGAAATCGCCGAAACGATCGCCGCCGAATGGCAGGCGCAGGGGGACGCCATCGATCCCATGACCATGCCGGTGACGCGGCTCGCCAACAGCGTCATCGACGGCGTGACCGGCCGCGTCGAGGCCGTGGTCGAGGATATCGCCAAATATTTTGAAACGGACCTGCTGTTCTATCGCGCCGGCCATCCCGAAGCGCTGGTCGCTCGCGAAGCCGCGCAATGGGATCCCGTGCTGTTCTGGGCGGCCGAAACGCTCGGCGCGCATTTCATCCTCACCCAAGGCATCGTGCATGTCCGCCAGCCGGATCCGGCGATCGCAGCCGCCCGCGCGGCGCTGCCGTCCGACCCCTGGACGGTAGGGGCGCTGCATGTCGTCACGACATTGACCGGTTCCGCATTGCTTGCGCTCGCCCTGATGCGCGGGCGGCTGGATGCGGATGAGGTCTGGGCCGCCGCCCATGTCAACGAGGACTGGAACAGCGAGCACTGGGGCACGGACGAGGAAGCAGCGGCGCGGCAGGCCGCTCGGCTGTCCGATTTCAGGGCGGCTGCGGCCGTCCTCGCGGCGCAGGCTGAACCATCCGGTTAAGACGAGGTTTAGACACCGCAGTTAGCCTCGCATCCAAAACGAGGCTTTCATGGTGATCTCGATCAACCCGATCTTTCCGGTCATCGCGGTGCAGGACGCCGGGTCCGAAGCCACGCTTCAGCCGGGCACGGTCGTGGACGCGCGGGTTCAGCAGGTCCTTGCCAACAATCTCGTCCGCATCGCCATCGACAACCTGACGATGGAGGTTTTGTCCGAAATTCCACTGCAGGTCGGCGAGAAACTTCAGCTTGCGGTGTCGCAGACCGCGCAGGGGCTCAGGCTCGCGGTAGCCGGGCAGGGCGGATTGCCCAACCCGGCGGCGGCTGCCACGGCGGAGCCGGCGGATTCCGTGACGTTGAGGCCTGATGTTGCGGCGGCCGTCGCTGCCGCTGAAGCCGATGCGCCGGTTTCCCCCTCGAAACCAGCGCTGACTGCGCTGGAGGCCCTTTCGGTCTCGGCCGCGGCGCAAGCCGCTGCGACGCGGCAAGGCAGCCTGTCGCCGCTCTACGCCGACCTGCTGACGGCCGCGGGATCTGATGCGTTGCCGCCGCAGGTCCAACAGGCCGTGGAGCGGCTGCTGGCGTTGCGTCCCGACCTCGGCCCGAACCTCAACGGCGGCGCCATCAAAACCGCGTTTCAAAATTCCGGGCTTTTTCTTGAGGCATCGCTGGCGGCCGGGGTGACAACGGCGCAATCGGCATCAACCTCGGCCGCCGCGCAATTGCCCGATCTCAAGGCCGCGCTGCTCGTGCTTCGCGAAGCCCTTTCAATCTCGATCGGCAAGGCCGCCGCTCACGATGCGCCGCCCGCCGGAGCGGGTTCGCAGCCGCCATCCCCACCGGGAGCGCAACCTGCGCCGGCAGTATCGGGCGCGCCGCCTTTGTCGCCTGAATTCGAAGCACAGGAAGTCTACCTGCCGCAGGCGCGGCTGCCTGTTACCGACGATGCCGACACCTCGACGCTTGCAAACCAGACATTGTTTTCCAGAGCGCCCGATGCAGGCGTCCGCGCCGCCGCCACCGGCGCTGCCTTGAACCTTCTGCAGGAGGTGCTTCAGAAGGGAGGCGGCAGAACCGGTCTCGGTGCGGAGTTCGGACTCGACGGCGATCCGGCGGCGGAACCTTCGGCGCTCAGGGTCGCGCAGCCGAACGGACCCGGCGAGAACAACGTTTTCATCGTGCGCACCAGCACGCCGTCGCCGCCGTTTCGCGGCGCGCTGCCGACCGCGCAACCCGTCGCGATGCCGATGCTGTCGCCGGCCGCCCCGGCGAGCGACATCGCGCGCCGATTGCTTGATGACACCGACGCCGCGATCGCGCGGCAGACGCTGTTGCAGGTTGCCTCGCTTCCGGATCGTGTTGATACCGCCGGGCTCAGGTCTGACCAGATCGCGCCGCGCTGGAATTTCGAGATTCCGTTCGCGACTCCGTCGGGCACCGCGATCGCGCAATTCGAGATTTCACGCGACGCCGCCGGCCGCGATGCCGAGACCGCGAAGCGGGTCTGGCGCGCGCGGTTCTCGCTCGACGTCGAGCCCGCCGGGCCGGTTCATGCGCTGGTGTCGTTCGCCGGCGACAGCACCTCGGTGCGGCTCTGGGCCGAGCGTCCTGCGACAGTGAGCCGGTTGCGCGCCGGCGCATCGCTGCTCACTCAGGCATTGAGCCGCGCCGAATTGCAGCCCGGCGATATCGTCATCCGCGAAGGTGCGCCGCCGCAACGGAGGTCCGCGCCGGCCGGGCATTTTCTGGATCGCGCGTTATGAGCGTGGAGACCAAGGATCAGGTCGCAGTCGCCCTTCACTATGACAAGGGCAGCGGCGCGCCGCGCGTGGTCGCCAAGGGCAGGGGATCGCTGGGCGCGAGGATCATCGAGGTCGCCAAAGAGCACGACATTCCGATCGAGGAAAACGAGGTGCTGGCCGGCGCGCTGTCGCATGTCGAACTCGGCGACGAGATTCCGTCCGAGTTGTATAAGGCCGTCGCCGAGGTGCTGGTGTTCGTGCTGCGGCTCTCGGGACGAGCCTGAGGTCCCCTGTCGAAACGCCGGGCGCCGGCGAACTCCCTCACCCGTTGGGAGAGGGTTGGGGGCGAGGGGGCAAGACCTCTCGAATACTGCTCTCCACCTGGCACCGCGTGCAGATCTCTCTCCGGCGGGGAGAGGTGAAGACGATCGACACTCCGTTCCATCACGCCGTGAGCGACTCTGAACAGCGCATCGTCACCCGCCCCGTTGGTGACAGCTTCAAAAACGACAGCTAGGCTCTGATGCAACCTCGTTGATCAGACCCAGGCAGGGGGCCATGAAGGACATCCTCGACACTCTCGATGCCCGCCGCGCGGCCGCAAAGCTCGGCGGTGGCGAGAAGCGCATCGCGGCGCAGCACGCGCGCGGCAAGCTGACGGCGCGCGAACGCATCGAACTTCTGCTCGACAGGGGTTCGTTCGAGGAGTTCGACATGTTCGTCGAGCATCGCTCGACGGAATTCGGCATGGACAAATCGAAGGTGCCGGGCGACGGCGTCGTCACCGGCTGGGGCACTGTCAACGGCCGCAAGGTTTTCATGTTCGCGAAGGACTTCACCGTGTTCGGCGGCTCGCTGTCGGAGACCCACGCGCTGAAGATCACGAAAATTCAGGACATGGCGATGAAGGCGCGTGCGCCGATCATCGGCCTCTATGATGCCGGCGGCGCGCGCATCCAGGAAGGCGTCGCCGCGCTCGCCGGCTATTCCTATGTGTTTCGCCGCAACGTGCAGGCTTCGGGCGTGATCCCGCAGATCAGCGTTATCATGGGACCCTGCGCTGGCGGCGACGTCTATTCGCCGGCCATGACCGACTTCATCTTCATGGTGAAGAACACGAGCTACATGTTCGTCACGGGTCCCGACGTGGTGAAGACTGTCACCAACGAGGTGGTGACCGCGGAAGAACTCGGCGGCGCCAGCGTGCACGCGACAAAGTCGTCCATCGCCGACGGCGCGTTCGAAAACGACGTCGAGGCGCTGTTGCAGGTGCGCCGCCTGATCGATTTCCTGCCGGCCAATAACACCGATGGCGTGCCGGAATGGCCGAGCTTCGATGACATCGAGCGCATCGACGACTCGCTGGACACGCTGGTGCCGGACAATCCGAACAAGCCCTACGACATCAAGGAACTGATCCTGAAGGTCGTGGACGAGGGGGACTTCTTCGAGATCGCGGAGACGTTTGCGAAAAACATCGTCGTTGGTTTTGGCCGCGTCGCGGGGCGCACTGCCGGCTTCGTCGCCAACCAGCCGATGGTGCTGGCGGGCGTGCTCGACAGCGACGCCTCACGCAAGGCCGCGCGTTTCGTACGGTTTTGCGATGCCTTCAACATCCCGATCGTGACCTTCGTCGACGTGCCGGGCTTTTTGCCTGGCACTGCGCAGGAATACGGCGGGCTGATCAAGCACGGCGCGAAGCTCCTGTTCGCCTATTCGCAATGTACCGTGCCGCTCGTCACCGTCATCACGCGCAAGGCCTATGGCGGCGCGTTCGACGTGATGGCGTCCAAGGAAATCGGCGCGGACATGAACTACGCCTGGCCGACCGCGCAGATCGCCGTCATGGGCGCCAAGGGCGCGGTGGAGATCATCTTCCGCTCGGACATCGGCGACGCGGACAAGATCGCCGCGCGCACGAAGGAATATGAGGATCGCTTCCTGTCGCCGTTCATCGCCGCCGAGCGCGGCTATATCGACGACGTCATCATGCCGCACTCGACCCGAAGACGCATCGCCCGCGCGCTAGCGATGTTGAGGGACAAGCACGTCGATGCCCCGATGAAGAAGCACGACAACATTCCGCTGTGAATGATCCCGCCCTAATTCGGACTCAGCAACTTGAACAGCGGCTGGAGATAGCTGATCTCCTGACCCGAGGTCGGCGTGGTGCGGCTGATGAAGTCGAAGATCCTGCCGTCCTTCAGTCCGTAATTGGCGAGCCGGGTCACCTGCCGGTTCTTGTCGAAGTAGATGGCGATCACGCGTTGATCGACAACAGTCTGGTTCATGAACGCGACTTTCCGCTCCGCGCGCTGGGAGATGTAATAAAACACCTCGCCGTTCAGCGTTGCGACGGTGGATGGGGTCCCCATCACGATCAGCACCTGATCCTGGCTGGCGCCGATCTGGATTTGCTCGAGCGCGCCCGGAGGCAGAATGTAGCCCTTCTGGAACGTCTCGCCGGTGCAGCCGGCCATGACCACGCACAGCAGCGTGGCGGCGAGTGCGGCGCGCAGGCGATGCCCTCGCGACGCGGCGCTTCCGCGTGCTATCTTGGGGACCGAAGCTGTCATTTACGGGGCCGACCTCATTCTCTTGCATAGCGCGGGCCATTGACGTACCCGGCAACGACATTCCCGGCAACGACGTAGCGGGCAATGACGCGCCCGGCAATGGTTCTGCGATTGCACAACCTGAAAGCCCGCGGGCTGAAATTCGGAACCCACATGCCTTGGCCGTTCAGTCAATTCAGAAAATCCCGCGCTCCCTCGCGCGGCACCATTGAAGCGATCTATGGCATGATCGTGACGCAGGCGCGAGAGCCGTTGTTTTATCAGACCCTGCAGGTGCCGGACACGGTCGATGGCCGCTTCGACATGATTCTGCTGCACCTGTGGATAGCACTGTCGCGATTGAAGCAGGGGAACGACAAGGAGCTTTCGCAGGCCCTGTTTGATCATTTCTGCAGCGACATGGACGCCAACCTGCGCGAAATGGGCGTCGGCGACCTGACCGTTCCCAAGCGCATGCAGGCGTTCGGGGAAGCCTTCTACGGCCGCTCGGCAGCCTACGATCGCGCGCTCGCGGAGGGGCGGCGCGAACCGCTAGCGGAAGCCCTCGACAGGAATATCTATAATGGCAGGGACATCGCAAGCGCGCGACGGCTTGCCGATTATGTGACTGAGGCGATAGCTGCGCCCGCGGACAGTGAGGCGACGCCCGGCGGTGGGGTGCGGTTTCCGGATCTCGCGCAATGGACATGAGAGGGCAGGGCATGACCGCCAAAGACCGGCCGGACACGATCGCAAATCCCTGGAGTGCGCGGGTCGCCGTCGTGCAGATTCCGGAAACCGGCCTTCATCGCGATATCGAGGCCGGTGAAGCAGTGTGCAAGGCGTTGGCGCGGATCGCCGGCTTGCGCGACATCGAATCGGCGCGCGCCTCGTTCGATCTGACGCCCGGACGCGACGACAGCGTGCATGTGCGGGGCAGGGTGTCGGCACGGGTGGGGCAGACCTGCGTGGTGTCGCTCGATCCGATCGAGAACGACATCGTGGAGGACGTCGACCTTCTTTTCGTGCCCGAAGACCGGGTCCGGACGTTCGCGGCAGCCACCGCCGACGATGCCGACGACGAGACCGACATTCCGGATGCGCCCGAGCCTATCGTCAATGGCGTTATCGATCTCGGCCGACTTGCGACCGACGTATTGTTTCTGGGAATCGATCCTTATCCGCGGAAACCCGACGCCGTTTTCGTGCCGCCATCCAGCGCGGTTGACCCCGAAGATCGCCCCTTCGCCGCCCTGAAGGCGCTGAAAATCGACCCGAATCCACCACGCGGAAAAAAGCCCGGGCGGGATTGAAGGTGCGACGCCGAATGCGATCCTTCAGGACGAAGTAATTAAATTATTGAAAATAAAAGAACTTCGTGTGATTTTCGACATCTGTATTTGAGTCGCGGGACCGCGGAAATCCGCGCCTTCGCTATGTTGTATCAAGGCCGGGACACGCTATTGTCGCGGCCGGGCCGATGAAGCGCCACCCCCTGTGTGGCCGCGCGCTTCAGGGCCGCAAGAGATCAGGGTTTCCGGGATTTCCATGCCGAAAAAGGTTCGAATCGCGCTTGACGCCATGGGGGGCGACATCGGCGCATCGGTGATCATTCCGGGCGCCGCGATATTCCTGAAACGTCATCCCGACACCGAGTTTCTGCTTTACGGCGACCGCGCCCTGATCGAAGCGCAACTCGCCGCTCATCCGGCGATGAAGGCCGTGTCCCGGGTTATCCACACCGACGTCGCCGTCAGCATGCACGACAAGCCGAGCCAGGCGTTGCGCCGCGGCCGCAAGACCTCGTCGATGTGGCTTGCGATCGACGCGGTGAAGAAGGGCGAGGCCGATGTCGCGGTGTCCGCCGGCAATACCGGCGCGCTGATGGCGATGGCGCGGTTCAACCTGCGGACGCTGCCCGGCATCGACCGGCCGGCGATCGCGGCGGTGTGGCCGACCATGCGCGGTGATTCCGTGGTGCTCGATCTCGGCGCGACGATCGGCGGCGACGCGCGGCATCTGATGGCGCTCGCGATCATGGGCAGCGCCATGGCGCGGGTTCTGTTCGACCTGAAGCGCCCCACGGTCGGCCTCCTCAATATCGGCGTCGAGGAGATCAAGGGGGGCGAGGAAATCCGCGAAGCCGCGGAACTGCTGCGGGCAATGGACCTGCCGCAACTCGAATTCATCGGTTTCGTCGAGGGCGACGGCATCGGCAAGGGGGCGGCGGACGTCATCGTCACCGAGGGCTTCAGCGGCAACATCGCCTTGAAGGCGGCCGAGGGCACCGCGCGGCAACTCGCCGAATATCTGCGCAGCGAAATGTCGCGCAGCCTGTTGTCGCGGATCGGCTACCTGTTTGCGCGTGGTGCCTTTAAGGCGCTGCGAGGCAAGATGGACCCCCGCAAGTCCAATGGCGGCGTCTTCCTCGGACTTAACGGAATCGTGGTCAAGAGTCATGGGGGAACCGACGCCGAAGGCTTTGCCTACGCGGTTGATGTTGGCTATGAGATGGTCCGTTACGATCTCCTGACCAAGATCAACCAGACGCTCAACCGTCACGGCCACACCCTTGCTTCGGCGTCGGCAGTGCAGGAGGCCCTCTCTTGACTGCGATACGTTCGGTCGTGCTCGGCTGCGGCTCCTATCTGCCGCAAAAGGTCCTGACCAATGCCGAACTGGCCACCAGGGTCGACACTTCGGACGAGTGGATCGTCCAGCGCACCGGTATCCGCGAGCGCCACATTGCCGCGGAGGGGGAGTTTACCTCGCATCTCGCCATCCATGCGGCGAATGCCGCGCTCGCTCACGCCGGGATCGATGCGCAGTCGATCGACCTGATCGTGCTGGCGACCTCGACGCCAGACAACACGTTTCCGGCCACCGCAGTCGTGGTCCAGAGCGGGCTCGGCATCAATCACGGCGCGGCCTTCGACCTTCAGGCGGTCTGCTCCGGGTTCGTGTTCGCGCTGGCCACCGCCGACAATTTCCTGCGTTCGGGCGCGTTCAAGCGCGCGCTGGTGATCGGTGCGGAAACCTTCTCGCGCATTCTGGACTGGAGCGATCGCGGGACCTGCGTCCTGTTCGGCGACGGTGCCGGCGCGGTCGTGCTGGAAGCCCAGGAGCAGCCCGGAAAATCTTCCGACCGTGGCATTCTGACAACACATCTGCGCTCGGACGGCCGTCACAAGTCAAAACTTTTTGTCGACGGCGGGCCGTCCTCGACCCAGACTGTGGGTCATCTGCGAATGGAAGGCCGTGAGGTGTTCAAGCATGCCGTCGGCATGATCACCGACGTCATCGTCGATGCATTCAACGCCTCCGGCTTGTCCGCGGACGACATCGACTGGTTCGTTCCGCATCAGGCCAACAAGCGAATCATCGATGCATCGGCCCATAAACTGCATATCGCGCCGGAGAAAGTCGTGCTGACCGTCGATCGCCACGGCAACACCTCGGCTGCGTCGATTCCGTTGGCGTTGTCGGTCGCTGTCGCTGATGGACGCATCAAAAGAGGCGATCTGGTATTGCTGGAGGCGATGGGCGGAGGGTTCACCTGGGGCTCTGCGCTGCTGCGGTGGTAAAAATTGAATCAAATGTCCGCCGCAATAGTGGTCATCTATCGTGCGAAAGCATGATGTGATAGGTTGACCGTGCGTCGTTAAACTCTTAATTTCAGTTACGAATTGTTCGCCGGGAGCTTGGGGCAGGCGATGACCGGAACCGGAAAAACAGTCACGCGCGTTGATCTCTGCGAAGCCGTCTACAAAAAGGTTGGACTGTCGCGGACCGAATCGTCCGCATTCGTGGAGCTTGTACTTAAGGAAATCACCGATTGCCTCGAGAAGGGCGAAACGGTGAAGCTGTCGTCGTTCGGCTCGTTCATGGTGCGCAAGAAGGGCCAGCGTATCGGCCGCAATCCGAAGACCGGCACCGAGGTGCCGATCTCTCCGCGCCGCGTGATGGTCTTCAAGCCGTCGGCGATCCTGAAGCAGCGGATCAACGGCGGCAACACCGGCAACGGCGCCGACACCCGGGCTGACTAGTGGAGTGAATTTGACATTCGCTACCCACTTTGCAGCGAACTTGTCAGGCGAATGTCAAATTCAAAACTCCACTAGAAACCTGATAGTTGCTAGTGGTCCTTTGATTCTAACATTTGCAAGAACTCCCTGCGGCAACGGGATGCAAATGTTAGAATTGGACCACTAGTACCCGCTTTCCGAAACTCTTTGCGACGTCATGACGGCGGCTTCGCAAATGAAGTTCGGAAAGCAAAGGGGTACTGGCGGCTGAAGAGCCGGGACGAGAGATAAAGTGTGGTGCGGTTTACGCCCCGCATCCCGCTTCTCAAGAGAATGGAACCAGTCACGCTCAAGATTTTGGATCGATTCGATCCAAAATCATCGTAATCTAGTCAGACCGACTCATGTTCGGAGCCGATTGGCAGAGGAGCGAGCATTTGGACAAGGCACCGGATGCCTTCCGGACCATCAGCGAGGTCGCCGCCGACCTCGATGTCCCCCAGCACGTCCTGCGTTTCTGGGAAACCCGGTTTGCGCAGATCAGGCCAATGAAGCGAAGCGGCGGACGCCGCTACTACCGACCGGACGACGTCGATCTGCTGCGCGGCATCCGCCATCTGCTTTACAGCGAGGGTTACACAATCCGCGGCGTGCAGCGAATTCTGAAGGAGCACGGCGTCAAATCGGTGCAGGGCCTGACCGAGGGATCGTCCGCCGCCGCCTTCGGCGCTATCGAGGACGATATTCGCAACACGCTTGGCGAAATCGACGATGACGAGTTGCTCGACCATGAGGGCGATGACGAGGATGAGGACGGTGACGAGGACGTCGGCGATAGCTCGCCCCGTGTGCGGGAGCCGGCCGAACACAAGCCGCTGCGGCATAATCTTGACGACGTGCTGTGGTCTGGTCCGGACAGCGCCGCGATCCCGGGCGTGGGCGCGGCAGTCGACCTTGCAAGGCTCAAGGACGCCTTGAACGACCTCGTCGCCTGCAGGCGGCTGCTGGACGACGTACTCGTCAACCGCTGACGGGTCCGGCTGCCCCCATTTCAGCGTCGTTCGAGCGGGCGCGGTCGCTTCTTGCGCCGCCCCGGGAACGCGGCTAGAGCTACCGCCGCCTTGATGGATCAAGGCTTGGCTCTACCCTATTTTAGCGCATTTTCTTCACGCGAGCGGGTACCACTTTGCTCGAAAACGCTATAATGGAACGGAGCCGTCACGGCACGGAGCGTAGCGCAGCCCGGTTAGCGCACTAGTCTGGGAGACTAGGGGTCGGAGGTTCAAATCCTCTCGCTCCGACCAACTAACCCCTTGGTTCCTCTAATTGCGATTCTGACACTTGCGATTTGATTCTGATCCCCGGTAACGAGGCCGTTGGAAGCGGTCTTGACGCCGAGCCGGAACTCGGCTGGAAAATCCTTCAGGCTCGCCGCGAGAGCCCGCCAAGGGCGGCGTATTTTTTTGGAGAATCGATGATCGTTCTTATCGTCGGGGCCATAGTGGCCGCGTCCCTGATATCGCGATTGATCTGGCTGATCGCCAGGCGATGGCCGGATTCGATTCGCAAGGCCATACTCATCAATGTTGTGACCGCCGTAATTACCGTGGTCGGGGCGGCTTACAGTTCCGCAAACGGCGGTCCGCCGCAGTTCTATCTGGCCTTCCTGATCTTCGGCGGCGCGCAATTGATCGTGCTGACGTTTGATGTGTTCAAGCTCGTCATGCTGAAGCCGTCGACCGAACGTTAGGCACGGGGAATCGGTCATGGCGTCGTCGGCGGAATTCGATATCGTTGTCTATGGTGCAAGCGGGTTCACCGGCCGGCTGGTCGCGGAATATCTGGCCACGGAGTATCGCGGCAGCAATCTGCGGTGGGCGATCGCGGGCCGTAGCCTCGACAAGCTCGCGGTGGTGCGCGACGCCATCGGCGCGCCGCGCGACCTGCCGCTCATCGCAGCGGACGCCGGCGATCCCGCGTCCCTCGAAACCATGGTTAGCCGCACAGCCTCGGTGCTGAGCACGGTCGGACCTTATCAGCTCTACGGCTCCGGTCTGGTGGCCGCCTGCGCGGCCGGCGGGACCGATTATCTCGACCTCTGCGGCGAGCCGATATGGATGCGGCAGATGATCGACGCCCACGAGGCGCAGGCGCGCAGGACCGGCGCGCGGATCGTGTTCTCCTGCGGCTATGACTCGTTGCCGTTCGAACTCGGCGTGTTCTTTCTTCAGCAGGCCGCGATACAGCGGCTCGGGTCGAGCGTCGCGCGGGTCAAGGGCCGCGTGCGCAAGATGAAGGGAACATTTTCCGGAGGCACCGCTGCGAGCATGAGGGCGATCTTCGCCGCGGCCGCCAACGACCCGGACCTGTTGCCGAAGCTGCGCGATCCCTTCGTGCTGACGCCGGGATTCGAAGGGCCCAGGCAACCGCCGGGCAACAAGCCTCTGTTCGACGAGGACATCGGAATGTGGGTGGCGCCGTTCGTGATGGCGAACATCAACACACGCAATGTCCACCGCTCCAACTTTCTGCTCGGCTTTCCCTACGGGCGGGATTTCGTCTACGACGAGATGATGGTCGCGGGACCGAGGGACACCGGCGAGGCGACCGCCAAAGCCATCATCGCCGCCAACAACAAGCTCGGCGCGCAGGGCGGTCCGAAGCCGGGGGAGGGACCGTCGAAAGAGGAACGCGACAGCGGATACTACGATCTCCTCTTCGTCGGTCTTGCGCCTGATGGGCGGCAGGTGAAAGCTGCGGTCACCGGCGACCGCGATCCGGGTTACGGATCGACCTCCAAGATGATCGCGGAATGCGCGATCTGCCTGCGGCGTGACACGCCCGATATTGCCGGCGGTTTCTGGACTCCGGGCGCGGCGATGAAGGATGCGCTGCTCAAGCGGCTCGTCGACCACGCCGGCATGACGTTCACGATCGAGCCGTAACCCGTTTGCTCGGCCCTATTGCGATGCCTGCGGCACGGGGGCCTGCCGCGCGTCGGCCATGTGACGGTGGGCCGCCGCGAACATGCCCCACATGATGCCGAGCATCAGCCAGTAGTGACGCCAGTGATCGGTGTCGATGACGAAGCTCTCGCCGACGGTACCCAGAAACGCCGTGAAGATTGCGAGATAGGTTCGCTGCCAGGGAACCCGGACGAAAATGTAGCGAAAGCCCAGGATCACGGTGGTGAAGATCAGCACGGGATAGCAGATGCCCGAAATCCATCCGCCCGACATGAAGGCGTTCAGATACGAGTTGTGGGTATCTTCCGGAAAGAACCGCGTGAATTGCAGCGGGCCGATGCCGAGCGGCAGGTCCAGCGCCATCTGGAAACCGAGGATGTGCCGGCCGAAACGGCCGAAGCGGCCCTCGTCATAGCTCTGGTCGAAACTCGCTCGCTCCTTGAACAAGCTGTCGACTGAATCGAACGACAGCAGGATCGCCAGCAGCACTGCGATAGCGGCGGCCGCGATAACCGCGGTGGTAACCAGGCGCGAGCGCTGTCTCGTTGAGGGACTGGTCAGGAACATCAGGACCAGCATGAAAGCCGAGGTCAGCACGAACTGGCCCCAGGCCGCGCGCGAAAACGCCAGCAGCAGCGCAAGGCTGATGATCCCGAGCACGATGGCGCTGCGGATGGCCTTTCCGAAACGGTCCGTGACGACGCTTTGCAGGACGAACAAGGCCGGCAGAATCAGGAACGCGGAGAGCACGTTCGGGTCCTTGAAGGTGCCGCGCGCGCGCCCATAGAGCGTCAGTATGTCGTGCTCGCCCGGCACCAGGTGGAAATAGCCCGCGATGCCGGCCAGCGACGCGATCACCGCGCCGAAAATCAGGCCGCGCCGCAGCAGTTCGAGCCGTGCCGCCGTATCGTCCGAAAACACCAGCGCGAAGAAGATGACCGTCACGGCCATGTACCAGGAGGTCATGATCCAGTTCACGATCGGTGTCTTGTCCATGAGGTACGCGGCGCTGATCGTATAGCCGAGGTTGACCAGAAACAGCAGCAGCGCCAGCGGAACGAACGCCAGCCGCATCCGCAGGCCTGTCGCGGCGAACACGATCATTGCGGCCAGCGTCGCGAATTCGTACGGGCTGGGTTCGATGTAGACGATCGCGCCGCCGGCCCCGACCGCCCACAGCAATGCGCGCTGGAGCGAGGCTATGCCCGGCGTCTGCGTCAAGGACGGAAGCGAACCGTCAACCGCTGCGGGATAAGCCATTACACTCTCGCAAAACTCCACGCACGAGATAGGTCAATAAGCGTTCTCGGATTTCAGCAGCGCCAGCGGCGTCTTGAGCAGAATGTAGAGATCGAACAGTACCGACCAGTTCTCAATGTAATAGAGGTCGAACTCGACGCGCTTCTGGATCTTTTCCTCGTTGTCGATCTCGCCGCGCCATCCGTTGATCTGCGCCCAGCCGGTAATGCCGGGCTTGACGCGGTGGCGCGCGAAATAGCCGTCCACGGCGTCGTCGAACAGGCGGCTGTGCAGTTTGCCCTGGATGGCATGAGGGCGCGGTCCGACCAGGGACAGGTTGCCCTTGAAGACGACGTTGAAAAGCTGCGGCAGTTCGTCGAGGCTGGTCTTGCGGATGAAGCGTCCGACACGGGTGACGCGGCTGTCGTTTCGGGTGACCACCTTCGCCGCCAGCGGATCGGCCTGATCGTGAAACAGCGAGCGGAACTTGAACACGTCGATGCGTTCGTTGTTGAAGCCGAAGCGTTTCTGGCGGAACAGCACCGGACCGGGACTGTCGAGCTTGACCGCGATCGCGACCAGCGCCATCACGGGCGAAACCAGCAGCAGGATCAGGGCGCCGAACACCCTGTCGAACAGCCATTTCAGCACCAGGTCCCAGTCGGTGATCGGAGCCTCGAACACGTCGAGCGTCGGGACTTCGCCGAGATAGGAATAGGCGCGGGGGCGGAAGCGAAGCTCGTTGGTGTGCGCGGACAGGCGGATATCCACCGGCAGCACCCACAGCTTCTTCAGCATCTGCAGAATACGGGTTTCCGCCGAGATCGGCAATGCGAACAGCACGAGGTCGATCCGGGTTCGCCGCGCGAATTCGAGCACGTCATCGACCTTGCCGAGCTTCGGGCTTCCGGCGCAGGTATCGAGCGCGCGCTGATCGTTGCGGTCGTCGAACACGCCGAGAATCTCGATGTCGGTGTCCGGCTGCGCTCGCAATGCCTTGATAAGGTTTTCTCCGCTCTCGTCCGAACCGACGATGACGGTGCGGCGATCCAGCCGGCCGTCGCGCGCCCAGCGGCGGATGATCGCGCGCAGCATGAGCCGCCCCGCGATCAGGCCCGCAAGGCCGATAAAGAAGAACGAAGCCAGCCAGAGCCGCGAGACGGCATCGCCAAGTTTGAGGAAGAAAGAGAAGCCGATGAACAGCAGGAAAACGAACGCCCACGACGAGAGCATCCGCGTCATCTGCCGCAACTGGCCGCGGAAAACCTGAATCCCGTAGATGTCGGCGGCCTGGAAACAGACGACCGCGGCGGCGGCCATGGCGAGGACTGCCGGGATAAAACTCCAGTTGAAGCCGTCGATGCGGGCGGCGTATCCGAGGTAGAGCGCGACCCCGATCAGGCTCAGCAGCACGAAGTCGGCGGCACGCACGATGCCGGTGATGACGATGGGCGAATAGGCCGGCCGCACCTTCTGGTTGGCGACCGCAAGGGCCGCTGGGGACAGCCGCAGCCGGCGCTCGACAGGTACGGCCCGGCCGCTGCTCGCCGTCGTATCGGTCCCCGAGCGCGCGTTGATAAGGTCCATGTCCTCAAGTCCACATCCGTGCCGCACGACGGAATGCGGCGGCGGGCAGGGTGACTTAAGGACGAAATCGGGAAGATTTGGTTTCGCGGAATCGGAGGCATTTCGGAAACGGTTAACGTTTCGCAAACGCCTCGCGATAGCTCGCCATGACACCTTCGACCATCGCCTTCTGCGAGAAATGCAGGAAGATTCGCTCACGCAGCGATTTTGCGCGCGCCGCCGCGTCGGCGGGGTCGTCCAGCGCGGCCTCGATGGCTCTCGCCATGGCGCGGACGTCACCGGGCGCGAACAGCGCGGCGGTGTGGGAATCGAAAATCTCCGGGATGCCGCCGACGTTTGCGGCAACCATGGGAATGCCGGCCGCGGCCGCTTCGATCACCACATACGGCATCGAATCGCCGCGTGACGGCACGACCAGCAACCGCCCTTTCGAGAATCCGTAACGCGCCTTGACGTGTCCGATAAAGCGGACCGCCTCGCCGAGGCCGTGCCGTTCAACCCGGGCTTTGAGTGCTGCGGTCTCCTCGCCGTCACCGCCGAGGGTGAGCGTGACGGGCCTGCCGCCGGCCCGCAATTGCGCCACCGCGTCGATCAGGAGGTCGGCGCCTTTGATGTGCCTGAACTCGCCGACATAGGCGACGTCGGTGGCGTCGCCGGCGAGCGTGACGGGATCAAATTCATCGGCGGTGACGCCGTTGAACACGCATTTCACGAGGCCGGCCGGCGTGCCGACGATGCGTTGATAGGTGTTGCGCGCGAAAGCGCTCTCGAACAGGAACAGGTCGGTGCGGTTCATCAGCGCGCGTTCGATACGGCTGTAGATCGCGCCTTTCATCGTCGACAGCGGGTAGTGCAGGGATCCGCCATGCGGCGTGTAGACCCGGATGACATTTTTCGAGCGCCCTTTGAGCCGCACGAAGACGCCTGCCTTGGAGCCGTGTCCGTGCAGGACGTCGGGCTTCAACCTTCGTGCCAGCGCGGCGAACTGCATCCACGCAACCAAGTCGGTAAAATGGGGCTCCCGCCGGATCGGGATGCGGTGGACGCCCAGTTTCAGCCGCGGCGCGATCTCCGCGAATGCCGCCTCCGCGCGCTCGCCGCCGGTGAGACTGTCGGCGACGATGCCGACCAGATGACCGCGAGCAGCCTGTCCGTTCGCGACATCGAGGATATGGCGGATGATTCCGCCGACCGGTGCGCGGACGGCGTGCAGGATGCGAAGCGGTTGATCGGGCGAGGGCATCATGCCTCAGAACCAGCGTTCGTCCACCAGAACGGTGTCGCCGGGGCTGAGCAGGGTGGCGGTGGGCACGACGAGGCGGACGGTGCCGCGCGCGTCGGTGTGGGTGATGGTGACGTGATCGCGCCTGGCGCGGGGCGAGAAGCCGCCGGCGATGGCGACGGCGCTCTCGGCTGTCATGTTGGGCACGAACGGATACTGGCCGGGAGCCGCCACCTCGCCGAGAATGAAAAACGGGCGGTAGGCTTCGACCTCGGCGGCGACATAGGGATGACGGATGTAGCCGTCGCGAAGGCGCGCGGCGATGGCCGCGGACAGTTCGGCCGGTGTGCGGCCGCGCGCGGCGACGGCGCCGATCAGGGGCATCGTGATTTTGCCTCCGGCATCGACCAGATAGGTGTTGGTGAGGCCTTCCTGGCCGTAGACCACGATGCGCAGCCGGTCGCCGGTATCGAGGCGATAGGCGGGATCATGCATGGCGGGCGGCGGCGCCGCGGCGTAGACGACGGGCACGGCAGCGGAGCGGGCCGGTCGAGCCCGCATGTCGCGACGAGCGGTCGGCGGCGGTGCGGATGACGGCCGTCCGCCATAGGCCAGTGCGTCGAGGTCGTTATGCGGGCGCGCCGCCGCTTCCGGCGCGGGGTGCCGCATGCACCCCGACAGAGCCAGCGCGGTCAACAGGCACAGGATCAGGGCGCGCACGCTTCGCATCAGGCATTTCCATGAAATATCAAATCCAGTTAAGGGCTTTTGTGGTTAATAAAGCGTAATCGGTGCGCGGCCCCGCTTCGGCCGCGTCTGCGACGGCTCCGGTGGAATTAACCCGATGGCAACCATAATCGGACTGTAATCGTTGCGTCCCGTCGCGTGGCCCGGTCCGATAGGCGCGTCCGGATGCGCGGCCGGTCGGGACGTCGAGGGGCAAGCGGGAGCAGGTGATGCGGTTTGGGTTAGGGCGGCGTGTCGACAGGACGGCGGTTTCGAACGCGGTGTCCGCGCCGGTGCCTGCATCGCCGGACCCTGTCTCGCCACAGACGGGCGACCTCGATGTGCGCGTCATCTGGCAGGCGCTGCTGCGCAGGAAGCGTGCGATCATTATTCCGACGCTGCTTGCGTTCGTGCTTTCGCTCGCCATCGTCAACCTGATCACCCCGAGGTACAAGTCCGAAGCCCGCATCCTGATCGACGGCCGTGAGAACGTTTTCCTGCGGCCGACCGGGGAGCGCAACGACGAGCGCGGCGCGCTCGATCCTGAAGCCGTCGCCAGCCAGGTGCAACTGGTGCTGTCGCGCGATCTTGCCCGCAAGGTGATCGAGCAAAACAAGCTCGCGGAGAATCCGGAATTCGATCCGGTGTTGCGCGGCGTGTCGCCGATCAGGTCGTTGCTGGCGTTGTTCGGAATCGGCCGCGACCCGCTACGGATGACGCCGGAGGAGCGCGTGCTGGATGCTTATTTCAGCCGGCTGACCGCCTACGCCGTCGATAAGTCCCGCGTGATCGTGATTGAATTCCAGTCGCGCGATCCTGAACTTGCGGCCCGCATCGCGAATTCGATCGCCGAGGGCTATCTCGTCCTGCAACTGAACGCGCGTCAGGGCCAGGCGAGGGCCGCCGGTCAGTGGCTGTCCGGAGAAATCGACAGCTTGCGCAAGAAGGTCGCAGAGGCTGAATCGCGGGTCGAGGATTTCAGGTCGAAGTCGAGCCTTTTCATCGGCACCAACAATACCTCGCTGTCGAACCAGCAATTGGGGGAAATCAACACCCAACTGACCAACGCGCGCGCGCTCAAGTCCGACGCGGAATCGAAAGCGCGGCTGATCCGCGACATGCTTCAAAGCGGGAGGCCGATCGAGGCCTCGGAAGTGCTCAATTCGGAATTGATCCGCCGTTTGTCCGAACAGCGCGTGACCTTGCGCGCGCAACTGGCGGAGCAATCGGCGACCCTGCTCGGCCAACACCCGCGGATCAGGGAGCTGAGGGCTCAACTCGCCGATCTCGACAACCAGTTGCGCGAGGAAGCCGGCAAGATCTCGCGGTCGCTGGAAAACGACGCCCGCATCGCCAGCGGCCGGGTCGAGAACCTCAGCAACAGTCTCGATCAGTTGAAGAAGCAGGCGACATCATCCAACGACGATGACGTCAAGTTGCGGGCGCTGGAGCGTGAGGCGAGGGCGCAGCGTGACCTGCTGGAATCCTATCTCGCAAAATATCGCGAAGCCACCACGCGTGAAAATATCGACGCCGCACCGTCCGACGGCCGCATCATCTCGCGTGCCATCGTCTCGAACACGCCGGCCTATCCGAAGAAGCTGCCGATCGTGCTGATCGCGACGCTGGCGACCTTGATGCTGACGGCGGGCATCGTCGTGACCGGCGAACTGCTGCGCATCACCGCGCCGCGGGCGCCGGCTGTGTTCGAGGCCATTCCGCAACAGGCCGCCGCGGCGCCGGAACAGCATGAGATCCGTCTGCAGCCGGCTGCGGACCTGATTGGAATCGATCGCGTCGCGGACGACCTGCGGACGGCGGGCGAAGCCGCGCGCAAAGTCACGATCATGGGCACCGGTGAAAACGAGCGCATCATGCTGAGCGCGCTGGAGTTGGCGCGACGTCTGGCGCACAGCGCCAAGGTTGTCCTGGTCGATCTGTCGCCCGCGTCGCCGACCCTGACCGCCGCCGCGGTCGATCCGGCGGCACCGGGACTGGCCGAACTGATGCTGGGCGAGGCGTCCTTCGGAGAGGTCATCAGCCGGGACGGACACTCGCCGGTCCATCTGGTGGTCGCCGGACGATTAGGAGCTGATCGCGCGCTGCTGCAATCGCCGCGCCTGACGATCGCCCTCGATGCATTGCTGCGCGTCTACGATCACGTCCTGCTCGTCGCCGGCACCGCCACCGATCTGCCGGCCAGGCTTCTGACCGATCAGGCGCGGGCGATCGTCGTTCCTGATCCCTCGATGAGCATGGAGGCGCGGGCGCGGTTCAGCGGTCAACTCTCCGCCATCGGCTTCACGTCGGTGACGATGCTCGATCCCATGCCGTTGCCGGATGTTCAGAGCGGCCCGCGCGAGGCGGCCTGATCCCACCGGAAGAACGTCGCCGGGTCAGCGCCGCAATGCGCCGCGCAGTGTCTGCGCCATCCGCTTCAATGCCGGCGTTTGCTTCACGAAGCGCTTGGCGCGGGCCATCGAGGACATGCCGAGAGCGGCCATCCTGCCGCGCGTCGTGAGCGGCAGATAGCTGTCGAAGATCGGCTCGTCGTCCTTGCAGAACAGGCGTTTATAGTCGTCCGATCCGATCCCGAGATCGAGCGAGGTGTAGCCGCGCCCGGCATAGTGATCGACGATGTCGCGCATCAGGATCAGGCCCGGACTGTAGCGGGCATTCTCCGACATCGTGTAGGTGTTGAACATCATCGAGAAGCGCTGTCCGTCGGCAACGCCGGCGAAGATCGCGATCACCTCGGCGTCGCATTCGAGGGCATGGATTTCGATGGCGTGACCGCCCTCCGCCAGCGGCGCCAGGCAGGCCGCGCGTAAAAAATCCTCGACGCCGGGGTCGGCGAACACGTCCGGCAGCTTCTGCGCGGCCATCCGCAACGGCTTGATGGCGAAGAAGGCATCGCACATCCGCGTGATCTCGGCATCGGTCGTGGCCACGCAGTACCGATAGCCGGGCAGCGCCTGGAGCTTGCGTTCCTTGCCCTTGAGCCGGCGGCGAAACGAATTGCTGATGCGCTCCGACGGCACTGCGTCCGGCGCCATCCTCATCAGCGGGCAGCCGTTGGCGGAGGGCTGGTTCGGCAATAGCGCCATCGGATTTTGCAGATCGCGCCAGCGTTGCGGTTGCCGCGTGAGCGCCAGCACATCGATCTTCGCAGGAAGGTCGCGAATCCCGTGAAGCAGCGTGTCGACATCGGCCGGCGTGGCGGTGGCCGCAAACTCCTGTCGCCAGAGCGCCATGTTGAAGGTCGTGTGCTTGCCGCCCATGAAACGCGCGACGCGGATGCCGTTTTCCACGCCGGCTGCGAGCGGCAATAGCAGCAGCGGTCGCCGCCCGGCGTCGCTGGCGACGATCATGCATGGCTGGAGATTGGTCCGGGTGCCGACGTGCCGCTGCCAGGAAGACAGGAAGTCGAACCGCTGATAGGGCGTCGAGAGCTGCGACGTCTCCAGACTGCGCCAGACCGGCTCGACCTCGCGCAGATCATGAAAGACCTCGACATGCGCGATATGTTGTCCGCTTGACCGCGCGGGTGCATTCGCCGCCGTCGTCGGGTCTTCGATCACAGCCGCCATGGTCATCGCTGAGCCTGTTATCTTTTGTTTACTTTTTTCGCTTTCCCGGACCTTTGCAAACAAACGTCAACAAAGCGTAATGGCGACGGCTGAGCGGGAGAGGGCGGGTTGTGGCGGCGGTTTGCGTCCGCGCGACGGATTGGGGGCGACGGAGGCTTACGCGTCCGGTTTCGCCATCCAGCTGACGATCGGCATGGCCGGCAGGACCCAGCCGAGCCCGGCAACGGGGTAGAAGATCGCCTGATAGAGTCCCGACGCCGCGAGCCATGGCGTCTGCGCGACCGTCATGCCGAGCAGCGACCAGACGACGACCAGCACGAGCAGGGCGATGGTGCCGAGGAATTTCCGGGTACGGATCCGCATACCTTAAAAATGCAACTCGCGGGCTGGGACGAGGCTTGCGCCGAGGCTGCGGTGGACTATAAAGGGCCCGAAAAATGCGTTCAACCCGCGGATTTTGATGACCCGTCCGATAGCACAAATGGGGTTCCAGCTGCGCGCCGTGCGATGGTGGCTGGTGTTCGTGGCGCTGTTGATCGCCGCTATGGTGCTGGTCGGCGGCGCGACGCGGCTGACCGAGTCCGGTCTTTCGATCGTCGAATGGAAGCCGGTGACGGGCACACTGCCCCCGCTCACGCAAAATGAGTGGTCCCAGGCCTTCGAGGGCTACAAGAAGATCCCGCAGTACAGCGAAATGAACGCGGGCATGACGCTCGACCAGTTCAAGACCATCTTCTGGTGGGAGTGGAGCCACCGGTTGCTGGGACGCTTCATCGGCGTGGCCTTCCTGTTGCCGTTCCTCTGGTTCATGTGGCGCGGCATGTTGCCGTCCGATCTGAAGCGCCGGCTGTGGATCATCTTCGGCCTCGGAGGACTTCAGGGCGCGGTCGGCTGGTGGATGGTCGCCTCCGGTCTCACCAACCGTGTCGAGGTCTCGCAATATCGTCTCGCGACGCATCTGGTGCTGGCTCTGTTGATTTTCGCGGCCATCGTCTGGACCGTGCGGCGATTGTCGGATCGACCGGCCTTGCCGTCGCCGTTGCGATTGCGGGTGACCAGCGGCGTTCTGGTCGTGCTGGTGTTTGTGCAGCTTTATTTCGGCGCGCTGGTTGCCGGACTGCGCGCCGGCAAGGTCTTCAACACCTGGCCCGACATCGACGGATCGTTCATTCCGTCCTCCGCGCGGCTGTTTTTCGAACAACCGTGGTGGCGCAATCTGTTCGACAACACGCTCACGGTGCAGTTCGAACACCGCATGATGGCGTATACGCTGTTTACGATCGCCATCCTGCATGTCATCGATGCGGTGGTGTCGCGCGCAAGCCCCGCCGTCATTCGCGGGGCTCTCTGGCTGGCGGCGGCGATGACGCTGCAGGCGACGCTCGGAATCCTGACGTTGCTGCACGAGGTTCCGATCCTGCTCGCGCTGGTGCATCAGGGAGTTGCGATCCTCGTCCTGACGCTCGCGGTTGTTCAGGCGGAACGGCTGATGGCCGGCAAACCAGCGCTGGAGCGCCAAGGATTGCGCATGGCGGCCGGATAGGCCGATCAAAGGAAGCGTCGCGCAGTTGCGGCGCAGCATCCCTGTCTTTGCACTTCCGAGCCGATCGCCGGTCCGTTGAGACACGGAGCGTGGCGGTGCCCTGGTCTGAATCCGCCTGACCCGCGATGCGATCGATTCAATCGTCACGGACTGATTTACGTTCTCATAACGGCGCGGCTCGAATTCTGGCTCTGTACAGATTTTCGAACCTGCATCATGATGTCCGGCGATGAGCCAGCCTCGATAAGGTGGAAATCTCATAATCCCGCCGATCGATGGCAAGCCTGAAACGGGCAAAGCAAGATCGGGGCGAGGAATGGCGAGATCCGGCAATCTGTCCGTCCTGTTCATCACCACCTGGGCCTTCACCGTCTGCTTCGCCGTCTGGATGATGTTCGGCGTGGTCGGTATTCCGATCCGCGAACAGCTTGGGCTTGGTTCGACCGAATTCGGTCTCCTCACGGCGACGCCCGTCCTGACCGGCGCGGTCTTTCGTCTGCCGCTGGGCATCTGGACCGACCGTTTCGGCGGGCGGATCATCATGCTGCTGTTGCTGATCGCCTGCGCGATCCCGCTCTGGCTGTCCGCCTATGCAACGGCGCTGTGGCAGTTCCTGCTGCTCGGATTGGCGCTCGGCCTTGTCGGCGCTTCGTTCTCGGTCGGCACGCCCTACGTCGCGCGTTTCTTTCCCAAGGAGAGCCGCGGTTTCGCGATGGGCTTCTTCGGAGCGGGAACGGTTGGCGCGGCGCTCAACATGTTTGTGGCCCCTTGGCTGATCGGAGCCTATGGCTGGCAGATGGTGCCCAAAGTCTATGCCGTCGCGCTGCTGGTCACGGCATTGTTGTTCTGGGTGTTGTCCAAGCCCGATCCTGGTGTCGGCGGTCAGGTGCCATCAATGTGGCAGCAACTGTCCGTGCTGCGCGATCCGCGGGTCTGGAAATACTGCCAGTACTATTCGATCGTGTTCGGCGGCTTCACCGCGCTGTCGATCTGGATGCCGCAATACTTCAAGACCGAGTACGGCTTCACCATCGCGCAGGCCTCGCTTCTCGCCGCCTGCTTCTCGCTGCCCGGCGGCGCCTTCCGCGCCTTCGGCGGCTGGCTGTCAGACCGCTTCGGCGCCCACAACGTGACGTGGTGGGTGCTGTGGGCGGCCTGGGTTTGCCTGTTCCTGCTGTCCTATCCCAAGACCGACCTGATCATACACACGATCCGCGATCCCCTGAGTTTCCGCATCGCCCTGCCTTCGTGGTTCTTCACGATGCTTCTCTTCACGCTCGGCATCGCCTTTGCGTGCGGCATGGCGTCGACGTTCAAATACATCGGCGACGATTTTCCCGACAGCATGGGCGCGGTGTCCGGCATCGTCGGCATGGCGGGCGGCCTCGGTGGCTTTCTGCTGCCGATCACCTTCGGCGCGATCCTGGACTGGCTCGGCTTCAACTCAAGCTGCTTCATGCTGCTCTACGGTATCATCTGGGTGTCGCTGACACTCAACTATCTGACCGAGGTGAGGCGGGCGCCTGTCATGGGCGAAGCGCGGTCGCCGGGGGTGGGGCAGTCGCGTTAGAGTCTGTTTGGAACGCCCACAGCGTGAAGCGGTGCGCTGCTGAGCCGGGGTCTTTGCGAGGTTTCTGCAACGATCCCCGGTCTGTGCAGCGTCCAAGGAACATGCGCTGGCAGAAAATCACCCGGTTTCGAAATCGCCGTCCTGTGGCGGCGCGATCGGCGTGAACTGGCAACGGTTCGGCTTGATGTCGATGAGCGGCGTCTCGTCGATACAGTCCAATCCGCGCACCAGTACGGTCGATCCCTCGATGCCGACCAGCTTGACCAGCGACGTCCCCAGCGGATTGGGCCGCACCGGGGACCGCAGCGAAAACGTGCCGTGGGTCTCGCCGCTGCTCTTTGGGCTCTGCAGCACGATGTCGCGACGCGACAGGTGTAGCCAGTAGATGACCTCAATGCTGGAATACCGGTCGAGCCCCTGCAGCGCGGGCTTCCAAAGATCGAAAATCTCCAGCCGGCAGATCGGCCCGTCCTCGCGGCCCTGACGCGGCGTCTTCAGCCGGGACGTCCAGGGCGTGCGAATTCTGCCGATAAATACAAGCCCGGCGTCGGTCGCCGGCGGCAGCTCGACGACCACTTCTCCTTCTCGTACCTCATATTCGCGCACCATGGCCGTGATCTCCTCGCGTCCTCATAGCACGATACGGACCGCTATTCATCGCGAAGCATAACCCGGTCTTGCCAAGTGAGCATCGGCGTCTGGCAGGCCCCCATGGAATGCCGCTTCAACCTCTCACGCGCATATTCCGCAAAACGAGGCAGGCGCCACCGGCGCGCCTGATCTGGTTGCAGAGACCATCGGCTTCCGCGCGCGTATCAGCCCCGACCCGCACCTGATAGAACGTCCGGGTGCCGCGGCTGCGCAATATCGAGCCCAGCAGGCTCGGATCGCGGTCGCCGATCACGGAGCCGAGCCGCCGGATTGCTCGTGCGTACATCGCCAGCGCGCGGACGCGGCTGAAGCCGGCTGCGAGCTGCACGCCCCATGGCTTGTCGGCCCCGAGCTTCACATGCTGTTCAAGCTCCGCGACAAAAGGATTGGGCGCACGCTTCAACAGCGCCATCAGTTCCCGGCAACTCGATGATGCCGGTGGATGATCCGGCGGCTTGCCGCTTTTGCCGGCATCGGCCCAGTCCTCGACCGGCGATCCCGTGATGGCCACAACATAGTTGCGCGTCTCGGCCGGCATCGATCCCTTGCCGTCGAGCCAGTCCTGCACGCGGCGCGGCCCGGCATTATAGGCCGCGGCGGCCAATCCCAGATTGCCGAATTGTCCGCGCAACTCGTTCAGGTACTCGGCCGATTTCGGCAGCGCCTGCACCGGATCGAACGGGTCGAGCAGCCGTCGCTCGCTTGCCGTTCCCGGCATGAACTGCGCGATGCCCTGCGCGTGCTCGCCGCTGCGGGTCAACGGACCCACGGCATCGGGCTGAAACCGGCTCTCCTGCCAGATCACGCGCGCAAAAAACTCCAGCGGCAGGTTCTCGGCCTTGGCCGCCGACTCGACCATCAGACAGATCGATTCGCGCGTGTCCTGATCGGCCTTCGCCGCAGGTTTCGGATCGGATGCGGTCTCCGCGCCGGCCTGCGCAAAGACGACGCGTGGCATCAGCAGCATCATCAAGACGAATGCGCATCGCAAGAGAAGAGGCACGCGCGACGCCATGCCGGTTTTCTTCCGCGATGGCGAGGAAGCCAGCTTCATCCCGCGAGCATAACAGGCTTCCCGCCACGCCCGAATATCCCCCTCCGGTTTCGGAGGAGGATCGTTTTGAGTTCCGGGAACGGACATTCGCTGCCACGCCAGCAGCGAATGCCGAAAGCGCTCTGATTAACGCTTGGAGAACTGGAACGAGCGGCGGGCTTTCGCCTTGCCGTACTTCTTGCGCTCGACCACGCGCGAGTCGCGTGTCAGGAAGCCGCCCTTCTTGAGAACGCCGCGCAATTCGGGTTCGAAATTCGTCAGCGCCTTGGACAGGCCGTGACGAACGGCTCCCGCCTGGCCGGACAGGCCGCCGCCGGCGACGGTGCACACCACATCGTACTGACCGGCGCGGGCTGCTGCGACGAGCGGCTGCTGGATCATCATGCGCAGCACCGGACGCGCAAAGTAAACCTCGACCTCGCGCGCGTTGACCAGAATCTTGCCGGCACCCGGCTTGATCCAGACGCGGGCAACCGCGTCCTTGCGCTTGCCGGTGGCGTAGGCGCGACCGTACTTGTCGACCTTCTTGGTGTGCTTCGGTGCTTCGGACTCGGCCGTCTTCAGCGCGGACAACTGATCGAGAGACTGCATGGTATCGGACATCGCTATGCGGCCCTCATGTTCTTGCGGTTCATCGCACCGACGTTAACGACTTCCGGCTGCTGGGCTTCGTGCGGGTGCTCCGCGCCGGCGTAGACGCGGAGATTGCCGAGCTGCACGCGTCCGAGTGGGCCGCGCGGGATCATGCGCTCCACGGCCTTTTCGATCACCCGTTCGGGGAAACGACCCTCGAGGATCGACTTTGCCGTGCGCTCCTTGATGCCGCCAATGTATCCGGTGTGATTGTAATAGACCTTGTCGTCACGCTTGCGGCCGGTGAGAACCACCTTGGCGGCATTGATGATGATGACGTTGTCGCCGCAATCGACGTGCGGGGTGTAGGTCGGCAGATGCTTGCCGCGCAGCCGCATCGCAACGAGCGTGGCGAGCCGCCCGACCACCAGACCGCTGGCGTCGATCAGCACCCACTTTTTCGTCACTTCGGCTGGCTTTGCCGAGAACGTTTTCATGTGAGAAATCCGTGAAAAGAGAACCTCGGCGTCCACGCACCGAACCGAGGGCGTTCTAGAGAAGCAATCAACTCCAGTCAACGCCACTCGACCTATATTTTTATCGTGTAATCAGTAACTTATAAAAACGGTTCTATATTACCTATGAAATTTTCAAGCATTCGGAATGGAATAAGTGGAGGTCACATGGGCGATCGGATCGGGCGATGTACCCGACAGCAGCGTCACTTCGCCGACCGCCAACCGTTTGCCGAGCTTGAGAAGCCGCGCGGCGGCAAGCACATCCTGACCCGGGCGTCCCGGGCGCAGGAAATTGATGTTGAGATTGGCGGTCACCGCGAGGCCGACCGGGCCGATACGGGACAAAAGCACCACGTACATGGCGAAATCGGCCAATGCCATCAGCGTCGGCCCGGAGACGGTGCCGCCCGGACGCAGCATGCGCTCGCTATAGCGCTGGCGCAGCAGCGACGTCTCGCCATCGGCGCTCTCGATTGCGATATCGTTGTCCCTGAATGCCTGGGGGA
>NZ_MKSM01000006.1 GCF_001897285.1 Nitrobacter sp. 62-23 | reverse complement strand
CTCGGTGCTGGGGGTCGAGGCCGCGGCCGGCCAGACCGGCTTCATGCACCTCGTGGTCGCCTTCGCCAAACCGTTCCGGATGCCCGATTTCTTCCTGATTTCCGGCCTGTTCCTGCCCCTCGTGATCAATCGCGACTGGCGTACCTATCTCGACCGCAAGGTGGTGCATTTCGCATATTTCTACGTGCTCTGGGTGACGATCCAGTTCGGCTTCAAGGCGCCCTCGTTCGCCGCCGAAGTTGGCTGGCCAGGCGTCGCCCGGCTTTACCTGATGTCGTTCATCGAGCCGTTCGGCACGCTGTGGTTCATCTACCTGCTGCCGGTGTTTTTCGTGGTCATCAAGGCCACACGCAACGTTTCGCCATGGGCGATCTGGGGCGCCGCCGCGGCGCTCGAGGCGGCGCATATCTCCACGGGGTGGACGCTGATCGACGAATTCGCCGCGCGTTTCGTCTACATCTATTCCGGCTACCTGTTCGCGAGCCATGTGTTCGCGTTGTCCAACCGCGCCCGCGCCTATCCGGTACTTGCGCTTGCCGGACTGGCACTGTGGGCGGTCACGAATGCCGGCCTCGTTTATACCGGCGTCAGCGAATGGCCTATCATCTCGCTCGCGCTCGGGCTGGCCGGTGCCTGCGCCATCATCACAACGGGCACGTTGCTGGCCAAAATGCGCTGGCTGGACGCCGTGCGCTATTGCGGCGAGCATTCCATCGTCATCTACCTCGCGTTCTTCCTGCCGATGGCGACGACGCGCACGCTGCTGCTGAAGACCGGCATCATCCACGATATCGGCACGGTGTCGCTGATCGTCACCATCGCCGGCGTGGTCGGCGCGGTGCTGACCTGGTGGGCCTGCCGCAATACGCGGGCGAACTTCCTGTTCGAGCGCCCGGACGCCTTCTGGATCGCGCCGAGAAAACGCCCGGCCGCGCTGCAGGCGGCGGAATAAGCCAGCCATCACGCGCGAAACCGAACGGACCCGCCGCGAATTTGCTGGCGATGGCGGGCCGCAAGGGGGTGCCATTGCGCGCAAGAGTCCTTAAGTTGCGGCCATGCCGAAGAAGCCAGCCGCCGAACCTGCCGCCACGACACCTGCCCCAGCCAGGCTCCCCGCCAGAGCCATCTCTGCGCCTGCGGCGGCAGGTGCCAGCATGCAGGGCCAGCACGTCTTTCTGGTCGACGGCTCCTCCTATATCTTCCGCGCCTATCACGCGCTGCCGCCGCTGAACCGCAAATCCGACGGGCTGCAGGTCAATGCGGTGCTCGGCTTCTGCAACATGCTGTGGAAGCTGTTGCGCGATATGCCGAAGGACGACAAGCCGACCCATCTCGCGATCATCTTCGACAAATCCGAAGTCACGTTCCGCAACAAGCTCTATGCCGACTACAAGGCGCATCGGCCGCCCGCGCCCGACGACCTGATCCCGCAATTCGCGCTGATCCGCGAGGCTGTGAAGGCGTTTGATCTTCCCTGCCTCGAACAGATCGGCTTCGAGGCCGACGACCTGATCGCGACCTATGTGCGGCAGGCCTGCGAGCGCGGCGCGACCGCAACCATCGTCTCCTCGGATAAGGACCTGATGCAGCTCGTCACCGACTGCGTCACCATGTACGACACCATGAAGGATCGCCGCCTCGGCGTTCCCGAGGTGATCGAGAAATTCGGCGTGCCGCCGGAAAAGGTCGTCGAGGTGCAGGCGCTGGCAGGCGACAGCGTCGATAACGTTCCGGGCGTGCCCGGCATCGGCGTCAAGACCGCGGCTCAGCTCATCACCGAATACGGCGACCTCGAAACGCTGCTGGCGCGCGCCGGCGAGATCAAACAGCCGAAGCGGCGCGAGGCACTGATCGAGAATGCGGAGAAGGCGCGCATTTCACGGCAACTCGTGCTGCTCGACGACAAAGTGCAGCTCGACGTGCCGCTGGAAGACCTCGCCGTGCAGGAGCCGGACGCGCGCAAGCTGATCGCTTTCCTCAAGGCGATGGAATTCACCACGCTGACGAAGCGCGTCGCGGAGTATTCGCAAGTCAATGCCGCCGAAATCGAGCCGGACAGAAAAAACGCGAGCGGCGTATCATCGGTGGCGGCCGTGGCCTCGAAGGACGCGGTCACTGGAGACTTGTTCGGAAACGACAGCAGCGCGAAAGCCGCTCCGGCGATCAGGGCAAAGGCGACAAGCGACACTGCAATCAAGACGCCGCAGGCCCTCGCTGCGGCGCGCCTTGAAGCCGTGCGCAAGTTGCCGGTTCAGCCAGACAAGTATGAGATCGTCCGCTCACTGGAGCGGCTGACGAACTGGATCGCCCGCATCGACAACGACGGCAGCTTCGCGCTCGAGGCGCTGGCGCCGACGATCGATCCCATGCAGGCCGAATTGTGCGGCATCGCGCTGGCGCTCGCGCCGAACGATGCCTGTTACGTGCCGCTTGGCCACAGGCAGTCCGGAGACGGGGCCGGGCTGTTTGCCGCCGGGCTTGCGCCGGACCAGATCGCAACCGCCGATGCGTTGAAGCTCCTGAAGCCGGTTCTCGAATCCCGCGGCCATCTGAAGGTCGGCTTCAACGTCAAATTCACCGCCGTGCTACTGGCCCGGCACGGCATCATCATGAAGAACAACGACGACGTCGAGTTGATCTCCTATGCGCTCGATGCCGGGCGCGGCTCGCATGATCTTCAATCGCTGGCAAAGCGCTGGCTCGGCCACGGCAGCTTGGGATATGGCGAGCTGATCGGCAGCGGCAGGAACAAGCTCGCCTACGATCAGGTGCCGATCGATCGCGCCACGACCTATGCCGCGGAATATGCCGACCTCGCCTTGCGGCTGTGGCAGGTCTTGAAGCCGCGGCTGGTCGCCGAGCGCATGACCGCCGTCTACGAAACGCTGGAGCGGCCGATGATCGCGACGCTGGCGCGGATGGAACAGCGCGGCATCACCATCGACCGTCAGGTGCTGTCGCGGCTCTCGGGTGAATTCGCGCAGACCGCCGCGCGCCTGGAAGCCGAGATTCAGGAACTGGCAGGCGAGCCGGTCAATGTCGGCAGCCCGAAGCAGATCGGCGAGATTATGTTCGGCAAGATGGGTTTGCCGGGCGGCAGCAAGACCAAGACCGGCGCCTGGTCGACCTCGGCGCAGATTCTCGACGAACTCGCCGAGCAGGGTCACGACTTCCCGCGCAAGATCCTCGACTGGCGTCAGGTCTCGAAGCTGAAATCAACTTATACCGACGCGCTGCCGGAACACGTCGATCCGCAGACCCGCCGTGTCCACACAACCTACGCACTCGCCGCCACCACCACGGGACGATTGTCGTCGAACGAGCCGAACCTGCAGAACATCCCGGTGCGCAATGAAGAGGGCCGCAAAATCCGCCGCGCCTTCATCGCGACGCCGGGCCACAAGCTGGTGTCGGCCGACTACTCCCAGATCGAGCTGCGGCTGCTCGCCGAGATCGCCGACATTCCGGTCCTGAAGCAGGCGTTCCGCGACGGGCTCGACATTCACGCCATGACGGCATCGGAGATGTTCGGCGTGCCGGTGCAGGGCATGCCCGGCGAAATCCGCCGCCGCGCCAAGGCGATCAACTTCGGCATCATCTACGGCATCTCGGCGTTCGGTCTCGCCAACCAGCTCGGCATCCCGCGCGAGGAGGCGGCCGCCTACATCAAGAAGTATTTCGAGCGCTTTCCCGGCATCCGCGCCTACATGGACGCGACCCGCGACTTCTGCCGCGAGCACGGCTATGTCACCACCCTGTTCGGCCGTAAATGCCACTACCCCGACATCCGGTCGCCGAACCCGTCGCACCGCGCGTTCAACGAGCGCGCCGCGATCAATGCGCGATTGCAGGGCACCGCCGCCGACATCATCCGCCGCGCCATGGCGCGGATGGACGAGGCGCTTGCCGAGAAGAAGCTGTCGGCGAAGATGCTGCTGCAGGTCCACGACGAATTGATCTTCGAGGTGCCCGACGACGAGGTGACGGCGACGCTGCCGGTGGTGCAGCATGTGATGCAGGACGCGCCGTTCCCGGCGGTGCTGCTGTCGGTGCCGCTGCGGGTCGACGCCCGCGCCGCCGACAACTGGGACGAGGCGCATTAAAGCATGTCTGCGGCCTGACCGATGAGCGACATTTTTTCGGGCTCGCTCGCCGCCTTCGCGCTGACATCGCTCGTCATCGAGATGACGCCGGGGCCGAACATGGCCTATCTTGCGGCGCTGTCGCTGTCGCAAGGCATCCGCGCCGGGCTCGCCGCCGTCGGCGGCGTCGCGCTCGGACTCTCCGTTTATGGCGCAGTGGCGGCGCTCGGCCTCAGCGCGGCGATCGACAATTCGCCGCTGCTCTATGAGGTGCTGCGCTGGGGCGGAGTCATTTATCTGCTGTGGCTCGCCTGGGAGGCGTGGGCGAGCGAGGCGGAGACCGCCCCCGAAAAAGCCGGCGATTCCGACATCCGGCCCGGACAGGCGTTTCGTCGCGGCCTGATCACCAACCTGCTCAACCCCAAGGCGGCGGTGTTCTACGTCGCGGTGCTTCCGGACTTCATCCAGCCCGACAGGGGATCGGTCGTGACGCAGACGCTTGGGCTGTCGGCGCTCTATGTCGGCATCGCCACACTCGTCCACCTCGTGATCGTGCTGCTGGCTTCGCGCCTGCAAAGCGCGATCCATACGCCGGAGAAGCGACGGGGCATCCGCCGCGTGCTGGCGGTTGCGCTGGCCGCCATCGCCGTGTGGTTCGCCTTCAGCACCGCCCGCTGATGGTGCCGCACTGAACTGTTGATGGACGCGCGGAAAAGTGGTTCACCCTTCCGATCGTCGCTAGATTAGCGCCACCCTTTCGAGCCTGTCCGTGTCCCAATCCGCCTCCCGCGCCCGCCTCGCCGAGATCATCCGCACCCGCTCGTTCGGGCGCGGCGAAATCACGCTGGCCTCAGGCCGCAAGAGCGATTTCTACTTTAACCTGAAGCCGACCATGCTCGACCCCGAAGGCGCGGCGCTGCTCGCGGAACTGAGCTTCGAGGCGCTCAAGGACGACGGACTCGACTATATCGGCGGGCTGGAGATGGGCGCGGTGCCCCTCGCCGGCGCCATCGCACAGTTGTCATGGCTGAAGCATCAGCCGATCGCCGCGTTCTTCGTGCGCAAGAAGCCGAAAGAGCATGGCGCGCGGCTGGCGGTGGAAGGCCTCGCCAAGGGCGAGAGCCTCAAGGGCAAGCGCGTCGTCATCGTCGAGGACGTCACCACCACCGGCGGCTCCGCCATCAAGGCGGTGGAGTCCGTGCGCGAAGCCGGCGGCGAGATCGTGCTGGTCTTCACCATGGTGGACCGCGAGGAGGGTGCTACGGAAACCTTCGCGCAGGCCGGCGTGCCGTTCCGCGCGCTGTACAAGGCGAGCGAATTCCTCAACCGGTAACCGCTTCGGACTTCAAGAACACAACCGGAACACACGGACTGCTGCGGCGGCCGCGGGTGTTCAGCCACGTTCCCGACTCGGAACGTTTCCCGCTCCGTGATATTGAATCAGGTCTGCCGTCCCCCGGCCCGTCGCGTATGGAGTTTGTCCGATGGCCCCGCGTGCGAACTGGAAAGGCTTTCTGCGCCTTTCACTCGTGACCTGTCCGGTCGCCCTGTTTCCGGCGACGTCGGAATCCGAGAAGGTCAGCTTCAACCAGATCAATCGCAAGACCGGCCACCGCATCAAATATCAGAAGGTCGACGCCGAGACCGGCGAGGAAGTCGATAACGCCGATATCGTCAAGGGCTACAAGATCGACAGCGACACCTATCTCGAAGTGACGAAAGACGAACTCGACAATATCGCGCTGGAGTCCACCCACACCATCGAGATCGACCGGTTCGTGCCGCGCGCCGAGATCGACGATCTTTATATCGTCAGGCCGTATTATCTGGTGCCCGACGGCAAGGTCGGCCACGATGCCTATGCCGTGATCCGCGACACCATCAAGGCGACGGGAAAGGTCGCGCTGGCGCGGGTGGTGCTCACCAACCGCGAGCACGTCATCGCGCTTGAAGCGCGCGACAACGGGCTGGTCGGCCTGCTGCTGCGCTACGCTTACGAGGTGCGCGACGCATCGGATTATTTCGACGACATCAAGGACGTGAAGATCACCAAGGACATGCTCGATCTCGCGCGGCACATCGTCGAGCAGAAATCGGGCCGCTTCGAGCCGACCGCTTTCGAGGACCACTATGAGGCCGCGCTGCTGGACCTGATCGAGCAGAAGCAGGCCGGCCACCCGATCGCCAAGGCCAAGGTCAAAACCGAAGGCAACGTCATCAACCTGATGGACGCGCTACGGCAGAGTTTGAAGGGCGGCAAATCCGCACCGGCCTCAAGCGACAAGCCGGCGCCAGCGAAAGGCAGGAAACCCAAAAAGCGCATCGAAGGCCAGCGCGAGATGCTGTTTCCGATCGAGGGCAAGAAGGCGGCAAAGGAGTCCAAGCGCGAGCCTGCGAAGCGTCCGGCCAGGACGCGCGGCGCGAACAAGACGCCCGCGGCGAAGCGCAAGGCCGGTTAGCTCATCGCGCCGATGCGCAAGCTGATCGCCTTCGACGACGAGACCATGGCGGCGCTGACGCGTCTCGGTCGGGATCGCATGGCGACGATACAGGATCTGGCCGACGAGGCATTCGCCGACCTCCTGAAGAAGCACGGCGTGCCGATCGACCTGAAGGACGCCTTGCGCAAGAGCGCGGGCGTAAGACGCAAAAAATCGTAACGTCGCGGCACCCGCGAGCGTTTCCGGGCGTTGCACATCGGATGATCCAACTGGAACCGACGCCGTGTCCTCCCGAAAGCTCAGCACCTATATCAAGAAGCGCGACTTCTCGAAAACCACAGAGCCGAGCGGCAAAGCGCGCGTCGCGGCTTCAAACCAACGGCGCTTCGTGATTCAGAAGCACGCCGCCACGCGGCTGCATTACGATTTTCGTCTCGAATATGACGGCGTGTTCAAGTCCTGGGCGGTGACGCGCGGGCCCTCCCTCGATCCGGGCGAGAAGCGGCTCGCGGTGGAGGTCGAGGATCATCCGCTCGACTACGGCGACTTCGAGGGCACCATCCCCAAGGGCCAGTACGGCGGCGGCACGGTGGAGATCTGGGACCGCGGCTACTGGTACGCCGAAGACCCGGCGAAAGGTCTCGCCAAGGGTGACCTCAAATTCGCGCTGATGGGTGAGAAACTCAAGGGCGAGTGGGTGCTGGTGCGCATGAAGCACGACCGCAGCGGCGGCAAGCGCACCAACTGGCTGCTGATCAAGCACCGCGATGACTACGCCAAGCCCGGCAGCGGCGAGGACGTGCTGAAGCAGGACCGCTCTGTCGCGTCGGGCCGCACGCTCGAACAGATCGCGCAAGGCCAGGGCAAGGCGCCGGAGCCTTTCATGATGACCGCGCGAACAGCCGGTTCCGATGCGGTCTGGAATTCCAACAAAGGCATTGCAGCGGAGGCGCGCGCGACAAAGACAAGCGCCAAACCGGCGTCAACGCGCAAGCGAGTGCCGAAAAAAGCCACGACACGAGCGAGCAAGACACGAGCGAGCCGGGCACAAACGAACGCCCGCGCCATCAAGGACGATATGCCCGACTTCACCGGGTTTCAGCTATGCGAAATTTCGGCGCGTCCGCCAACGGCGGAAGGCTGGGTGCACGAGATCAAGTTCGACGGTTACCGCATCCAGATGCGGATCGAGAACGGTGAGGTGACACTCAAAACCCGCAAGGGGCTCGACTGGACCGAGAAGTTTTCTGCCATCGCAAAAGCCGCCGCGAAGTTGCCCGACGCCATCATCGACGGCGAGATCGTCGCACTCGACAGCAAGGGCCATCCGGACTTTTCCGCGATGCAGGCCGCGCTATCCGATGGCAAGACGGACAATCTCGTGTTCTTCGCTTTCGACCTGCTGTTCGCCGGGGGCGAGGATCTGCGTCCCCTGCCGCTGCTCGCGCGCAAGGAACGGCTTCGCAAATTGCTCGGGCGCTCGGCGCAATCGAGCCGCTCCCCGATCCGCTACGTCGAGCATTTCAAGGCCGATGGCGAGCAGATGCTCGCATCGGCTCGCAAGTCCGGCCTCGAAGGCATCATCTCAAAGCAAGCGGATGCGCCTTATCGCCCCGGCCGAGGTGGAAGCTGGCTCAAGGTCAAGAGCCGCCCCGGCCATGAAGTCGTGATCGGCGGCTGGAAAACAACGGGCGGAAAATTCCGCTCGCTGATGGCCGGAGTCTATGAGGGCGATCGTCTCGTCTATACCGGCATCGTCGGCACCGGCTATGGTCGCGACACCGTGAAGCGCATCATGCCGGCGCTGAAGGCCGCCGCAGCCTCGAAAAGTCCGTTCTCCGGCAAGAATGCCCCCTCCGGCGGACGCGAGGTGCACTGGCTCAAGCCGAATCTCGTCGCCGAGATCGAATTCGCCGGCTGGACCAATGACGGCATGGTCCGGCAGGCTGCCTTCAAGGGTTTGCGCACAGACAAGCCGGCCGGCGAGGTCAAGGCGGAGATGCCGGTCCGCACCGCGGTGCCCAAGCTCGATGCAAGGGCAGCGGCCGCCGTGCGCACGGAGACCACCACCTCGCGCCAGCCACGCGCATATTCGGCGCGAGACCGCGCGGCGGTGATGGGCATTGCGATCTCGCACCCGGACAAGGCGCTATGGCCCGATGCCGGGGACAAACAGCCGGTCACCAAACGGGACCTTGCCGAATACATGGAGACCGTCGGCGATTGGATGATGCCACACATTCAGGGGCGGCCCTGTTCGATCGTGCGCGCTCCGGACGGCATCGACGGCCAACAATTTTTTCAACGCCATGCCATGCCGGGCCTGTCGGATCTTGTCACGCAGGCGAAGGTGTCCGGCGACCGCAAGCCTTATTTGCAGATCGACCGCGTCGAAGCGCTGGTCGCAGTCGCGCAGATCGGCGGTATCGAACTGCATCCGTGGAATTGCGCGCCCGACCAATACGCCGTGCCAGGGCGGCTGGTGTTCGATCTGGACCCGGCGCCGGAAGTGGCCTTCGCCCGCGTTATCGCCGCCGCAAAAGAGATGAAGGAGCGCCTGGAAGCGCTCGGACTTGCAACATTCTGCAAGACCACCGGCGGCAAGGGGCTGCACGTGGTCACGCCACTTGCAGTCAGGCCAAAGGACAGGTTGAACTGGAAGCAGGCAAAAATGTTCGCGCAGGCCGTCTGCGAACAAATGGCCGCCGACGCACCGGGAAACTATCTCGTCAACATGTCGAAGAAGCAGCGCGAGGGCAAAATCTTTCTCGATTATCTTCGCAACGACACCAAGTCGACCGCGGTTGCGCCGCTGTCGCCGCGCGCGCGCCCCGGCGCCACCGTGTCGATGCCGCTGAACTGGTCGCAGGTGAAAGCCGGCCTCGACCCAAAGCGCTTCACGTTACGCACCGCGCCTGATCTTCTGAAAAAGAGCAAGGCGTGGTCGGACTACGACGAGGCCACGCGCCCGCTGACGGCCGCGATCGGAAAGCTGGTCCGATGACGGAGACGACCGGCGGCCGTGCCGGACAGGTTGCGCTGCTTGGCGTTCCCATCGACATGGGCGCGGCGCAGCGCGGCACCCTGATGGGGCCGGCGGCGCTGCGAACCGCGGGCATCAAGCCGGTGCTGGAGGGCCTCGGCATCGACGTGACCGATCACGGCGACGTCTCGATCGATAACCTTGCGCCGGCAACCGGCCCTGTTCCCGCAAACGCCAACCACTACCGCGACATCCAGGCATGGGTCCGCGCGCTCAGCCCGCGCGCTTATGATGTGGCGAAGTCCGGCGCGATACCGATCTTTCTCGGCGGCGACCACAGCCTGTCGATGGGTTCGGTCAACGGCGTCGCGCGCTATTGGCATGAACGAGGCCGCGAGCTGTTCGTACTCTGGCTCGACGCCCACGCCGACTACAACACGCCGCTGACGACGATGACCTCCAACATGCACGGCATGTCCGCCGCCTTCCTGTGTGGCGAGCCTGGGCTCGACGGCCTGCTCGGCGACGAACCGCGTGCGTCGATCCCATCAGCGCATCTCGACCTGTTCGGCATCCATTCGATCGACCCGCTCGAGAAGAAGCTCGTGCATGACCGCCGCATCGCCATCGCCGACATGCGTGAGATCGACGAGTTCGGCGTGGCGGTGCTAATCCGCCGCGTCATCGATCGGGTCAAAGCGCAAAACGGGGTGCTGCACGTCAGCTTCGATCTCGATGTTCTTGATCCAACGGTGGCGCCCGGGGTCGGCACCACCGTTCCCGGCGGCGCGACCTATCGCGAGGCGCATCTCATCATGGAGCTGTTGCACGATTCCGGGCTGGTTCGTTCCGTCGATATCGTCGAACTCAATCCGTTTCTGGACGAGCGTGGGCGCACCGCGCGGGTCGCGGTCGAACTGATCGCCAGCCTGTTCGGGCAACAGATCACCGACCGTCCGACCCCCAGCAACACCCTGAGGCCGGACCGACGTTGAACGCAGCACCCGCGCGCGGTGCCGGCCTACTCCGCCGCCATCCGTGCCTCGGGCGCCGCGGCCCGAACCTCGGCATCGACATCGTTTTCGAACCTGACGAAATTCTTCTGAAACATGCCGACCAGCGCGCGCGCGGTCCGGTCGAACTCGGACTTGTCGGCCCAGGTCTTGATCGGGTTGAGGATATGGGGCTCGACGCCCGGCACCGATGTCGGCACCGCGAACCCGAAATAGCGGTCGGAGCGAAACTGGACCTTGCGCAGCGAACCATCGAGCGCGGCGCCAAGCAGCGCGCGAGTCACCCTGATCGGCATGCGGCGACCGGTGCCGTATTTGCCGCCGGTCCAGCCAGTGTTGACAAGCCAGCAATCGACATTGTGCCTCGCGATCAGTTCGCGCAGCATATTGCCGTAAACGCCGGGATCGCGCGGCAGGAACGGCGAGCCGAAGCAGGTGGAGAATTCCGGTTGCGGCTCGTCGCCGAGGCCGCGCTCGGTGCCTGCGACCTTCGCGGTGTAGCCGGACAGGAAATGATACATCGCCTGCGCCGGCGTCAGCCTGGCGATCGGCGGCAGCACGCCGAAGGCGTCGGCGGCCAGCATGACCAGATTCCTGGGCTGGCCGGCGCAACCGGTCGGCGAGGCGTTCGGAATGAATTCGAGCGGATAGGCCGAACGGGTGTTCTCGGTCTTCGAGCCGTCATCGAAATCGGGCACGCGCGTGGACTCGTCATGGGCGACGTTCTCCAGCACCGCGCCGAAACGTTTCGAGGCCGCATGGATCTCCGGCTCGGCCTCCTGCGACAGCCTGATGCATTTGGCATAGCAGCCGCCCTCGAAATTGAAGATGCCGCCCCGGCTCCAGCCATGCTCGTCGTCGCCGATCAGCGTGCGCTTTGGATCGGCGGACAGCGTGGTTTTTCCCGTACCCGAAAGGCCGAAGAAGATCGCGCTGTCGCCGCCTGCGCCGACATTGGCCGAGCAGTGCATCGGCAGCACGCCTTTGTCCGGCAGCAGGTAATTCAGCGTGGTGAAGATGCTCTTCTTCATCTCCCCCGCATAATGAGACCCGCCGATCAGAATGATCCCGCGGGTGAGATCGAGAGCCACGACATTTTCCGAGCGCACGCCGTGCCGTTTTGGATCGGCACGGAAACTCGGCAGGTCGATGAGGGTCAGTTCGGGAACGAAGTCCGCGAGTTCCGAGGTTTGCGGGCGGCGCAGCAGCGTGCGGATGAACAGTGAATGCCAGGCCAGCTCGGTGAAAATGCGGGTCCTGATGCCGAAATTCGGATCCGCGCCGGCATGGAGATCCTGCGCGAACAGCGTCATGCCCCCGGCATGCGCAATGAAATCGGCATGCAGCGCTGCGAATTGCTCGGGCGTGATCGACTGGTTTCCATCCCACCAGATTTTGGTCTCGGTCACCGCGTCGCGGACCGTAAACTTGTCCTTCGGGCTTCGGCCGGTGAACACGCCGGTGTCCGCGCACAGCGCGCCGTCGGCGTTCACCATCGCTTCCCCGTTGCGTAGCGCGTGCTCGTAGAGTTGCGGCGCGCCGAGATTCCAGTACACGGCCTTGAGATTCCGTAAGCCGAACTTGTCAGCGCCGAAGGCGCCGTTACGCTCGCCCGTCTCATGCACGGAGAATTCCTCCTCGAACTCCCGCATCGCCGGCGCGATCATCGCCGATCGCACAGCTGCCGCAACGACCTCAATATAACCTCTCCGGCCCGCATCCCGCGGCCGGATGGTTGATGAAACGCCGGAACCGCCAAGCCGATCCGTGGCAACCTCAGTGTCCCGATTCCGAAGTTCGTATACCTTGCAGCAACCTCTGATGCGAACTTCGGAATCAAAGGGACGCTAGCAACTTTATGATCCTAGTGTGGTTTAGGTTCAGAAGTTCGCTTGACGGACTTGATCGGGCACTGAAGCGAACTTCTGAACTACCACACTAGTTTATTCCAGAACGGCTTGAATCCCGATCAAGACTGCTTTGCGGCCCGGGCCTTTTCCGCCAGATCCTTCAAAACGACGCGAAGCTCGGCCGGCGTGACGATCCGTCGCGGAAAATCAAGCCGCAGTGCGTCATGACCGTCGGCGCTCATGTCCAGGCCATCGGGATCGCAGCCGGTGCAGCGCCAGTCGGCCGCCCCCGCGCCCAGCAATCGCGTCGCATAAAGGTTCAGTGCGTCGCGATGATCGGCGTTCATGTGGTCGATCGCCCCCTGTTCGGACTCAATCAATGCCTCCGCGCCCTCAAGGCTGGTCAGAATCTTTTCCGGCTTGAGATCGACGATGCGCCCGAAGCCCGCCACCAGATGAACGCCCGTCGGCCGGATCCGGAAAAACGAAAAATCCTTGAAATCGGCAAAGGATTCAGCCGACGGGTGAGCGTTCAGATAGCGTCGACGCAGGGTGGTCCTGAGTTCCCCGTCCGCCTCCTCGGCCGTTCCGCCGACCATGATCCGGGAACCCTCCAGCGGATCGCCCTCGGCTCGCTCGTCCAGCATCAACGATACCCGGGGATCGGCGATCACATTTTTGGTATGTACCGCAAGGCGTGAAATGAGAAGAATTGGCGAGCCATCGTAATAGCTTGCGACATTGACGAGCGAGCAATAGGGGTCGCCGCTGCCGCCCATCAGGGTTGCCAGCGCGCCCTGGCGGCTTCGGCGCAGCAGCGATCGGGTGAGGTTGGCGGCGGTGAAATTAGCGGTCGGCTGCATGGCGTAAGTCCTCAATTCATTTGAAAAAACCACCCTCTCGGGCTAAAATTAAAAGATTGAACAGGTGCGGAACAGTGGCGCCCTCCGCGCGTTTTCCGGGAACTCGGTCACACTTCAGCCCAGCTTGCATTGCTCGTTGACTGCGTTCTCAAAGCCACTCCAACGGCAGACGGCCGAATCCTTCGCCTCTCGCCATCCGCTTCGGAAAGCAGGCATATGCCCACAATCGCCCTGGTCGATGACGACCGCAACATTCTCACATCGGTCTCGATCGCGCTTGAAGCCGAAGGCTATCGCATCATGACCTACACCGACGGCGCGTCGGCGCTCGACGGCTTCCGCACCAGCCAGCCCGATCTTGCGATCCTCGACATCAAGATGCCGCGCATGGACGGAATGGAGACGCTGCGACGGCTGCGTCAGAAATCCGACTTGCCCGTTATTTTCCTCACCTCCAAGGACGAAGAGATCGACGAACTGTTCGGTCTCAAGATGGGTGCCGACGACTTCATCCGCAAGCCGTTCTCGCAGCGGCTGCTGGTAGAACGCGTCAAGGCGGTGTTGCGCCGCGCCTGCCCGAAAGATCCGGCCGCAGTCCCCAAGGAGAATGACGCCAAGGCGCTCGATCGCGGCCTGCTGCGCATGGACCCGGAGCGCCACACCTGCACCTGGAAGAACGAGCCCGTCACCCTGACCGTCACCGAATTCCTGATCCTGCAGGCGCTGGCGACGCGACCCGGCGTGGTCAAGAGCCGTAACGCGCTGATGGACGCCGCCTATGACGATCAGGTCTACGTCGACGACCGCACCATCGACAGCCACATCAAGCGGCTGCGCAAGAAGTTCAAGGTCGTCGACGACGATTTCGAGATGATCGAAACTCTCTATGGCGTGGGTTACCGCTTCAAGGAAACCTGATAGACTATTGTTCCAGGGTGGGCCGTCCGGGCCTGGGAGCAGGTATTCCCCCACGCGCTGTTCATATCCGAGGCGGCGGTCGGCGGCGGGGAGCGCGAAGCATTAATCGGCGCGGGCGCATCACTCAGCGTAAATGCGACGCGCGAGCGCGCAAATGACGATCGTTGAAGTGTGGGACAGATAACCGGGCAGTTGTAGTCATTGCTTGATCGAACGCAGTCTGATCTCGATCCGGATACCGAGGACACCTCGCAGATCCTCGTGACGGAAGCCCCTGCCGATCATGTCGAGCCGACGCCGCGCTGGCAGCGGCCGCTCGGCTGGCTGCGCCGGGCCGGACAGTTTCTTTTCACGCTCAGCTTTTCGAGCCTGACCCGCCGCATCGTGTCGTTGAATCTGGCGGGCCTGATCGCGCTGGTCGCCAGCATTCTGTATCTCTCGCAGTTCCGCGCCGGCCTGATCGACGCGCGCGCACAAAGCCTGCTGGTTCAGGGCGAGATCATCGCAAGCGCAATCGCCGCCTCCGCCACGGTGGAAACCAACACCATCACCATCGATCCGGACCGCCTGCTCGATCTCAAGCCCGGCGAGAGCTACGGCGCGCCGGATGAATTTTCAGGGCTGGATTTTCCGATCAATCCCGAGCGCGTCGCTCCCGTGCTGCTGCGGCTGATCTCGCCGACCAAAACGCGCGCGCGCATCTACGACCGCGACGGCGTGCTGATCCTCGACAGCCGCAGCCTTTTTCGCCGCGGCGACGTCATTCGTTTCGAACTGCCGCCCCCGACCGAAGTCAAGCCCGGCTTCCTGGAGCGCACCACGATCGCGATCCGCACCTGGCTCAATCGCGGCGACCTTCCGCTCTACCGCGAACTCGGCCCTGAAAACGGCAACGGTTATTACGAGGTCGCGCAGTCGCTCAAGGGCAAGAAGTCAAGCATGGTTCGCATCAACGACCGCGGCGAAATCATCGTCTCGGTCGCGGTTCCGGTGGAGCGGCCGCGCGTCACCATCTTCGGCTCGCTGATGCTGTCCACTCAGGGCGACGACATCGACCAGATGGTGACGGCGGAGCGGCTCGCGATCTTGAAGGTGTTCGGCGTCGCCATGGTCGTCATGATCGTGCTCTCGCTGCTGCTGGCCAGCACCATCGCCGGTCCGGTGCGGCGACTCGCCGACGGCGCGGAGCGCGTTCGCCGCCGCATCAAGACGCGCATCGAGATCCCCGACTTCACCCGCCGCCGCGACGAGATCGGACACCTGTCCGGCGCGCTGCGCGACATGACCGACGCGCTCTACAACCGCATCGAGGCGATCGAGACGTTCGCGGCCGACGTCTCCCATGAACTGAAGAATCCCCTCACCTCGCTTCGCTCAGCGGTGGAGACCCTGCCGCTTGCAAAAACCGAGGCCAGCCGCGGCCGCCTGCTCGAGGTGATCGGGCATGACGTGCGCCGGCTTGATCGCCTGATCTCCGACATTTCCGACGCAAGCCGCCTCGACGCCGAATTGCAGCGCACGGACGTGGCCCCGGTCGATGTCCGCCGCCTGCTGACCACGCTGACGTCGGTTGCGAACCAAACCAGGCTTGGCCACGACGTCGGCGTCGAGGTGCGCTTCGAGGGCAATCGGGCCGACACCTTCTCGGTGCCGGGGCATGACTCCCGGCTTGGCCAGGTCATCTCCAACCTCCTGACCAACGCGCAATCGTTCTCGAAATCCGGCGGGCGCGTGCGCATCGTGTGCCGGCGCCTGAAATCCGAAATCGAGATCATCGTGGACGACGACGGGCCAGGCATTCGTCCCGACGCGCTGGAGCGGGTGTTCGAACGCTTCTACACCGACCGGCCGCACCAGGGTTTCGGCCAGAACTCCGGCCTCGGTCTGTCCATCTCCAAGCAGATCATCGAGGCGCATCGCGGACGCATCTGGGCGGAAAACCGTCCCGGCCCGACCGATGCCCATGGCGACACCCGGATCGCAGGCGCGCGCTTCGTGGTCCGGCTTCCCGCGACATGACCGCATCCCCCGGCCCGACGATCCATGGCTCCGCGGTTCTGGTGGGAGATGACGCCGTTCTGATCCGCGGACCTTCCGGCGCCGGCAAGTCGCGCCTTGCGTTCGATCTCATTTTAGCCGGCCGTGGCGGCCTGATCCCGGCAGCGACGCTGGTCGCCGACGACCGGCTTTGCCTGGAGCCGGTCCGTGGCCGTCTCCTCGTCAGGCCGCCGCGCGAACTTGAGGGACTGATGGAAATCCGCGGGCTCGGCATTCGCCGGTGCGCTTTTGTCGCGGAGGCGCCGGTCGGCCTCGTGATCGACCTTGACGCGCCCGATGCAGAGCGCCTGCCCCCGACGCAGGCGCTGCAAACCACCATTTTGGGGGTCGAACTGGCGCGAATCCCGGTCGGGGCTGCTTTTTCGCCACTTCCGATGATAATCGCGGCGCTGACGACCATTCCGGGCTGTAGCGACACTCGCTTGACTGCTGATTGCCGGGAGAAATCTGGTAACCATATAAATCCCACTATAGCCACGAAGTAGACCATCGCGGCTTTCGGAGCGGCAGCGCTTTTCAACGGAAAAACCTGTCGCTCCCCCTTGCATGAGGGCTACGGATGGTCAAAGTGGCTCGTTCGTGCGGTGCACCAAGGGCACCCGCGAGGAGTTTTCAATGATTGGTCTGGTACTTGTGACCCACGGGCGCCTCGCCGATGAGTTCAAGGCGGCGCTCGAACATGTAATGGGCCCGCAAAAGCAAATCGAAGCCATCACCATCGGCGCCGAAGACGATGCCGATTTGTGCCGAGGCGATATCATCGAAGCCGTCAACCGTGTCGACAGCGGCGACGGTGTCGCTATTCTCACCGACATGTTCGGCGGTACGCCTTCAAACCTCGCGATCTCCTGCATGAGCCGGCCCAAGGTCGAGGTGCTCGCGGGAATCAATCTTCCGATGCTCGTCAAGCTCGCCAAGGTGCGCGAGGAGCGCACGCTGCCCGACGCCATCGCGATGGCGCAGGAGGCCGGCCGCAAATACGTGACGATCGCCAGCCGGGTGCTCGCCGGGAAATGACCGGAAAGCCGGACGACGCAGTCTCGTCGAACGAGGAGCCGGCGACGGCGAGAGCATCCGCTGCTCCTGGCGCGGCCTCCCGAGAAATCCCGATCGTCAACAAGCGCGGCCTGCATGCGAGGGCGTCCGCGAAATTCGTCCAGATGGTCGAGCGTTTCAACGCCGACGTCAGCGTCACGCGCAACGGCGAGACGGTCGGCGGCAACTCGATCATGGGATTGATGATGCTGTCCGCGGGCATCGGAACGACGATCACGGTGTCCGCGACCGGCCCGGAGGCCAGAGCCGCGATAGCGGCGATCGCCGAACTCGTCCGCGACAAGTTCAACGAAGAAGAGTGACCGGCATCAGGCGCTCTCGGCTGTTGCACGGGAAACCTCAAGAATGCGCTTCTCGCGGTTGACCCTTGCTTGCCCGCCGTTCGGGCCGGTGCTATCCCGCGCCCCATGACGACCTCTCCCATAACCAACATCCGCAACTTCTCCATCGTCGCCCATATCGACCATGGAAAGTCGACGCTGGCCGACCGCCTGATCCAGATGACCGGCGGCCTGAGCGATCGCGAGATGGCGGGCAAGGAGCAGGTGCTCGACTCCATGGACATCGAGCGCGAGCGCGGCATCACCATCAAGGCGCAGACGGTGCGGCTGAAATACCGCGCCAAGGACGGCAAGGATTACGTCTTCAACCTGATGGACACGCCCGGCCACGTCGACTTCGCCTACGAGGTCTCGCGCTCGCTCGCCGCCTGCGAGGGCTCGCTGCTGGTGGTGGACGCAAGCCAGGGCGTCGAAGCGCAGACCCTCGCCAACGTCTATCAGGCGCTCGACAACAACCACGAGATCGTGCCGGTTCTCAACAAGGTCGACCTGCCGGCCGCCGAGCCCGACAAGGTGAAGCAGCAGATCGAGGACGTGATCGGCATCGACGCCTCCGATGCGGTGATGATTTCGGCCAAGACCGGCCTCGGCGTGCCCGACGTGCTGGAGGCGATCGTCACCCGCCTGCCGCCGCCGAAGGGCGACCGCGACGCCACGCTCAAAGCGCTGCTGGTCGATAGCTGGTACGACGTCTATCTTGGCGTCGTCGTCCTCGTCCGCATCGTCGACGGCGTCATGAAGAAGGGCAGCCGCATCCGGATGATGGGCACCAACGCGGCCTATGATGTCGAGCGCGTCGGCTTCTTCACCCCGAAAATGCAGCAGGTGGACGAACTCGGCCCCGGCGAGATCGGCTTCATCACCGCGGCGATCAAGGAAGTCGCCGACACCCGCGTCGGCGACACCATCACCGACGACCGCAAGCCGATCACAGAGATGCTGCCCGGCTTCAAGCCGGCGATCCCGGTGGTGTTCTGCGGCCTGTTTCCGGTGGACGCCGACGATTTCGAGACGCTGCGCGCGGCGATGGGCAAGCTTCGCCTCAACGACGCCAGCTTCTCGTTTGAAATGGAAACCTCCGCCGCGCTCGGCTTCGGCTTCCGCTGCGGCTTCCTCGGCCTGTTGCATCTGGAAATCATCCAGGAACGCCTCTCCCGCGAATTCGATCTCAACCTGATCGCCACCGCCCCGAGCGTCATCTACCGGATGAAGCTGACCGACGGCGGCGAGATCGAGATTCACAACCCGATCGACATGCCGGATGTTGTGAAGATCGCCGAGATCGAGGAGCCCTGGATCGAGGCCACGATCCTCACTCCCGACGACTACCTCGGCAGCGTGCTGAAGCTCTGCCAGGATCGTCGCGGTGTGCAGAAAGAACTCACCTATGTCGGCTCGCGCGCGATGGTGAAATACGATCTGCCACTCAACGAAGTGGTGTTCGACTTCTACGACCGGCTCAAGTCCGTTTCCAAAGGCTACGCCTCGTTCGACTATCACCTCACCGACTACAAGCCGGCCGATCTCGTGAAGATGCAGATCCTCGTCAACGGCGAGCCGGTCGATGCGCTGTCGATGCTGGTGCACCGGACCCGCGCCGAAGGCCGTGGCCGCGCCATGGTCGAGAAGATGAAGGAATTGATCCCGCCGCACATGTTCCAGATTCCGATCCAGGCGGCGATCGGCGGCAAGGTGATCGCGCGCGAAACGGTGCGCGCGCTGCGCAAGGACGTCACCGCGAAATGCTATGGTGGTGACGTCAGCCGCAAACGCAAGCTTCTTGAGAAGCAGAAGGAAGGCAAGAAGAAGATGCGGCAGTTCGGCAAGGTCGACATTCCGCAGGAAGCCTTCATCGCCGCGCTGAAGGTCGATGGCTGACGCTCCGCATCAACGCGTGACTTTACCGCAGCCGCGCTCCGGCGCGCCGGCTGGAGCATGATCTTGAAAAGTAGAGACCGGTTTTCGGAAGATACGATGCTCAAACAAGAAGATCAGCGATGAGCCTGATTCAACGCAAAGGAACCCTCGCAACCGCCGAACGTTTCGAGTCCATCGAAACAGAACCGGGAGAGGCGTCATGCCGCGCGGCGACAAGTCGAGCTATACGGACAAGCAGAAGCGCAAGGCCGAACATATCGAGGAAGGCTACGAGAAGCGCGGCGTAAAGAAGAAGGAAGCCGAACGGCGGGCATGGGCCACGGTGAACCGCGAAAGCGGCGGCGGCAAGAAGAGCGGCTCGGGCCGCGGCCGCAAGACCACCAAGGTGTCTTCGAAACGCGGCGGGCGTATCGGCGGACCGCGCGGCGGCAAGGCTTCGGCCTCACGCCCGGCGGCCGATCGGTCGCGCTCGGCAAAGAAAGCGGCCGCAACCCGCAAGCGCAACGCCGCGAAACGCTCGCCGGCACAAGCAAGGCGTTCTCCGGCGAAGAAAACCGCGCGCAAGCGATAGCAGAATGAAGAGGCAACGGCGCCTGCCCTCGTCGCTCGTTAGTCTTGTCAGCATGCCGACCGGCTAGCGGCCGCTCTGGCGGGCGGCGCGGCGGAACAACCGTTCGACCATTTGTGGCCGCGACCTTGCGAAAACGCTAGTGTGGTGGTTCAGAAGTTCGCTTCATTGCCCCATCGAGTCCGTCAAGCGAACTTCTGAACCCAAACCACACTAGTGGTCCAATTCTAACATTTGCATCCCGTTGCCGCAGGGAGTTCTTGCAAATGTTAGAATCAAAGGACCACTAGCAACTATCAGGTTTGTAGTGGAGTTTTGAATTTGACATTCGCCTGACAAGTTCGCTGCAAAGTGGGTAGCGAATGTCAAATTCACTCCACTAGAATCATAAAGTTGCTAGTGTCCCTTTGATTCCGAAGTTCGCATCAAGGGTTGCGGCAAGGGTATGCGAACTTCGGAATCGGGACACTAGCAGTTATTGTCTGGTCGCATTTTCTTGCGGCGAACCGGTATCCACTTCGCCGGAAAATGCTCTATAGAATCGCCGGTCATGGCCATCCGCGCGATTCTCTCCCTGCTTCTCGTGTCCGCCATCGCCGGCCTGGGCGGCGGCGCGCTGGCGCCCGACGCCTTCGCGCAAACCAAGGGCACGCTGTATCCGAAGCCGCTGCCGCCATTGGCCAATCCCGACGATCCCACGCTCGCCGCCAAGCAACTGTTCGGCCGCAAAATGCTCCCCACCGCCGGCCCGCCGCACGTCATTGGTTTTTATGCGAAGGGCTGCGTCGCCGGCGCCCAAGCGCTGCCGATCACCGGGCCGACGTGGCAAGTGATGCGGCTGTCGCGCAATCGCAACTGGGCCCATCCCGCCATGGTCGCGCTACTCGAACGGTTGTCCGCCAAGGTGCACAGGGACGCCGGCTGGCCGGGGCTTCTGATCGGCGACATGGCGCAGCCCCGCGGCGGGCCGATGATCACCGGCCATGCCAGTCACCAGATCGGGTTGGATGCCGACGTCTGGCTGACGCCGATGCCGAACCGGCTGTTGTCGCGCAACGAGCGCGAGGAAATGTCGGCGGTCATGATGGTGCGCAAGGATCGTCTCGACATCGATCCCCGCGCCTGGACGCCAAGCCATCTCGCCGTGATCCGCGATGCAGCGAGGGAGCCGTCGGTCGAACGCATTTTCGTCAATGCCGCGATCAAGAAGGCGCTGTGCCGCGAGGCCAGGGGCGACCGCAGCTGGCTCTCGAAGGTCCGACCCATGTACGGCCACGACTACCACTTCCATATCCGAATCAAATGTCCGCCCGGCAATCCCCAGTGCGAATCACAGACCCCGCCCGAGCCGACTGAAGGGTGCAGCGCCCACGATCTGGCCTATTGGTTCAGCGACGCCGTGCTGCATCCGAAGCCGCCGAAGGTGCCGCCGAAGCCGAAGCCGCCGATCACGCTGGCGCAACTGCCCGCGGATTGCCGCCAGGTTCTCGCCGCGCCGGCCTCCGGGCAATAGACGCGTCTCTATGTTCCGGTTTTTGATTGCCGCGTTTCTTCGCGCACCGCGGCCCGCCTTCGGGTCAAGCCCGAAGACAGGCCTGATCGAAAATGCTACGTGTTGAACGTCGCCGCGCCGTAAGCGCCGGCGAGATTGCCGATCAGAGCGACTGATCCTCCTTTCCTCAACAGCAAGCCCCGCGCGCAACGTTGTGACGCAGGGAGCATATTTTGCGAAGGATTCATGATGCGCATCAGTGAACGCAATCCGTCGATCATGACGTCATCGATCATCCCCGAGGCGGTCGATGAACCCGGCCTCAACGCCAAAAACCCGGTTGTCGCCGCGTTGCAAGGCTCCCGCATCATGGTCGCGGTGAACTGATATGAAACCGACGCTGTCGATTGCGCTGCTTCTGGTCGCCGCGACGCCGGCCTTCGCAGCCGACCCCGAGGGATGCGACAAGTTCAAATGGCCGATGGACAAGGAAATCGCGCTCCTGACCGCGCCCTCGCTGCCGAAGCTGGCGGCCGGCGCCGAGACGCCCGCCGCCCCGGTCGCCGTCACGATGAAGCTGAGCCCCATCGCCGAGGCGGTTCTGCCCAAACCGCCAGAGCGCCAGCAGAAACCGGGCAGCTATGCCGGGTTCGTTCGCGCCAACGTGACGTCCGCGGGACTCTATGTCGTGACAATCTCGGAATACGGCTGGATCGACGTGATCCAGAACGACGCGTATCTCAAGGTTAATTCATTCAGCGGGGTCACCGGCTGCGCCGGGGTCAGGAAAAGCGTCCGGTATAACCTTCCCGCCGGTCCGGTGACCATACAGGTCAGCGGCGCCGCCAAGGAGACCATCAACCTCGCCGTGTCACCGGCTTCCCACTAAAATCCAATGGCCGCAGCCCTTTACGTCTGGGCTGCGGCTGATATTGTCGGGCCCAGCGATCTTTCCGGCTGGCCGTAAGCCGCCGGAATTCCTGGAACGGCGCTTCCATTCGATCGTCTTGTCAATCCCTTGCACATCTGCGCGAACCTTCGCGCCGGATCGATTTGGAGCGTCTCATGAAGATATTCGTCCGTTCATTGTTCTCGGCATTGCTGGTCGGTGCCTTCCTCGCCGCGCCGGCCTCCGCCAAGGACGCCAAGCCCTCGGCCATGGCGCCCGCCGCGGCGCAGGAGACGACGCTGACCGCGTTCGCAGCCGCGTCGATGAAGAACGCACTCGACGACGTCAACAAAGCGTATACCGCCAAGACCGGGGTCAAGATCGTCCCGAGCTATGCGGCGAGTTCGGCGCTGGCCAAACAGATCGAGCAGGGCGCGCCGGCCGATGTTTTCATATCCGCCGATACCGCGTGGATGGATTACGTGAGCAACAAGAAAGCCATCAACGAACCGACCCGCGTCAACCTGCTCGGCAACAGCATCGTGCTGATCGCGCCGAAAGATTCGAAGATCGACAAAGTCACCATCGACCAGGGCTTCGATCTGGCCAAGCTCGCCGGCGACGGCAAGGTCGTGACCGGCGACGTCAAGGCCGTCCCCGTCGGCAAATATGCCAAGGCGGCGCTGGAGAAGCTCGGCGCATGGACCGCGGTTGAACCGAAAATGGCGATGGCGGAAAATGTTCGCGCCGCACTTGCGCTGGTGGCGCGAAACGAAGCCGCGCTTGGCATCGTCTATTCCACCGACGCCAAGGTCGAGCCGGGCGTGAAGATCGTCGGCACCTTCCCGGCAAGCTCGCATCCGCCGATCGTCTATCCGGTGGCGGCCACCTCCACCGCTCATAAAGGCACGGATGATTACCTCGCCTTCCTGCGCAGTTCGGAAGCCAAGGCGATCTTCGAAAAGTACGGCTTCTCGTTCCTGGTCAGCCCCACGACCTGAACGGTCGCGATCATCGCGAGCCGACCCGTCCGGCCTGGCGGGTCTGAGCACCGCTCGGCGAAGCAATCCGGCGACCTCAAGGAACGCCGCATTGCTTCGTCTCATTGCTTCGTCTGGGGGACGGCTTGCGTATCGTCCCTGAGCGATAGCGTATCCGAGCGAAGCATCCTCGGGCCCGGCCTGAGGATCGGATGCCGGTTCGCTTGAAGATGGCGCGTCAAAACAGACCCCTGGAGCTCCGCTTCCGATTTCGCCGGAAGCGAGGCTCCAGGAGCGAGTTTGGTTCGCCAGTCCCGTCTTGTCTCCGTAGCGACAACAATATTGCAAGCGCATGTTTGAAATTTCTCCCACCGAATGGACGGCGGTCCTGCTCTCACTCAAGGTGGGCGTGGTCGCGACCCTGCTGGCGACGCCGATCGCCATCGCACTGGCATGGGCGCTGGCGCGATACGAGTTCTGGGGCAAATCGGTTATCGATGCCACGGTTCATCTGCCGCTGGTGCTGCCCCCCGTCGTAACCGGCTATCTCCTGCTTCTGACCTTCGGCAAACGCGGGCTGGTCGGCGGCTGGCTCGCCGATCACCTCGGCATCGTTTTCGCATTCCGCTGGACCGGCGCGGCGCTCGCCTGCGGCGTGATGTCGTTTCCGCTGCTGGTGCGGCCGATCCGGCTGTCGATCGAAGCCGTGGACCGGCGGCTGGAGCAGGCCGCGAGCACGCTTGGGGCATCGCCGTGGCAGGTCTTCGCCACCGTGACGCTGCCGCTGGCATTGCCGGGCATTCTGGCCGGCATGGTGCTCGGCTTCGCCAAAGCGATCGGCGAATTCGGTGCGACCATCACATTCGTGTCCAATATTCCGGGCGAGACCCAGACGATTTCCTCGGCGATCTATTCGCTGATCCAGACGCCCGACGGCGACACGGCGGCGCTGCGGCTGGTGATCGTGTCGATCGTCATGTCCATGGCGGCGCTGGTCACCTCCGAGGTGTTCGCGCGTCGCGCGACCCGCCGCCTGCACGGAAACTGACCATGCTGCATGTCGAGGTGTCGAAACAGCTTGGCGATTTCTCGGTCGAGGTCGCGTTTACCAGCGAAGGGCGCGTCACCGGGCTGTTCGGGGCGTCAGGCGCCGGCAAGACATCGCTTATTAGCATGATCGCCGGGTTGCAGAAGCCCGATCGCGGCGTGATCTCGGTCGACGGCGAAGCGCTCGACGACACCACGAAATCTCTCCATATCGCCGTGCATCAGCGCCGCATCGGCTATGTCTTCCAGGATGCCCGGCTGTTTCCGCATCTCGATGTGCGACGGAACCTCGACTACGGACGCCGGATGAACCGCCTGACCCGCGACCCCGCGCAGGAAACACGGCTTAACGACATGCTCAATATCGGTCACCTTTTGGATCGTCGCCCCGGCCAACTCTCAGGCGGCGAGCGGCAGCGGGTTGCACTCGGCCGTGCGCTGCTCTCACGCCCCAGACTCCTGCTGCTGGATGAACCTTTGGGATCGCTGGATGAGGATCGCAAGGCGGAGATCCTGCCCTACCTGATGCGGCTGCGCGACGAAGCCGGCGTGCCGATGGTCTATGTCAGCCACGATCCGGATGAACTGCGCCAGCTTGCCTCGCATATCGTGATGCTCAAACGCGGGCGGGTCGCCGCATTCGGCGGCACCGAGGTCCTGCCCACCTGATCTTGCCCGCCTGATCTAAAGCGTTTTCAAGCGAAACATGTCCTCGGGCGTGACGAGGATAGGGACGGGTTTCGCGTGAAGAAAACGCGTCAAATCAAGAGCCTAGTGGTCCAAATTCTAACATTTGCATCCCGTTGCGGCAGGGAGTTCTTGCAAATGTTAGAATCAAAGGACCACTAGCAACTATCAGGTTTCTAGTGGAGTTTTGAATTTGACATTCGCCTGACACGTTCGCTGCAAAGTGGGTAGCGAATGTCAAATTCACTCCACTAGAGTCTTTCACTGTTTCCCTGAAACGGTGAAAGACTCTAGGTGGTGGTGACGATTTAAGGAACAGGGATTCCCTTTGCAGAGCAAATCAGATTCAACGCTGATTTTGGAGATCGGCGATGGACTGCGATGCGCTTCGTGACGACCAGTGGGAGCGGATCAAGAGTTTTGTGCCGGGCGGTACGAAGGGCAAGCGCGGTCCGCGCACGAATAACCGCAAGCTCCTCGACGCGCTGCTATGGATGGCGCGTTCTGGTGGCCGCTGGCGCGATCTGCCGGAGCGGCTTGGCGACTACCGCTCGGTAAAGCGGCGCTACTATCGCTGGATCGAAATGGGCGTTCTGGACGACATGCTGGCCAGGCTTGCCCGCGAAGCCGATCTGGAATGGCTGATGATCGACTCGACCATCGTTCGCGCTCATCAGCACGCCGCCGGAGCGCGCAAGGTCAAAGGGGGGCGGATGCCCAGGGCCTTGGCCGGTCTCGCGGCGGCCTGAGCACCAAGATCCACGCCGCCACTGAGGCGCTTGGCCTCCCCATTCGCTTAATCGCCTCGCCCGGCCAGCGCAACGACATCGCCTTCGCCCACGACCTCATTGACGGCATCAAGGCCGATGTCGCCATCGCCGACAAGGGATACGACGCCGATCACCTCGCAAACAGGATCGCCGAAGCCGGCACCGAGGTCGTTATCCCGCCCAAGCGCAACCGAAAGGTCCAACGAACCTACGACGTCGATCTCTACAAGGAGCGCAACCGCATCGAGCGCTTCTTCGCCAAGCTCAAACAGTTCAGGCGTGTCGCAACCCGGTACGACAAGCTCCTCGTCAACTTCATGAGCTTCGTCAAACTCGCCGCAATCGCAATATGGCTCAGATAGTTAAATCGTCACCACCACCTAGCGGTCAGATCCGCGCAATTGACGACCAGGCTTTCGAGGCTTTCTGCCGGAGCGCCGCCGTCCGCGTCAGCGACGGCGGTTTCTCTTCGTCTTCGGGCAGCCGGAGGCCGACAACGTTGACGCGGCCCTCGCTGATGTTGCGCGCGACAAGAACGATGGTATCGAGCGGCAAGGTCGCGCCGTCCTTCGGAGCACGGTCAAGATTGACGTCGAAGTAATCCGCCAGCGTCAGTTGCGCGGCCGCCGGATCGACGGAAATGCCGTAGATCTGCGCGAGATCCCCTACGGTGATTTCGCCCGAGACCAGAAAGTCGCCGAGCAGATGCGGGTCCGGCGATGCCATCGGCTGCATCTCGACAAAGAAGCGGTCGAGCGCCTCGGCCTTTTCCGGCGGCGCGAGCAGATAGAGGTAGTCTCCCGCGGCGATCGGCGCCGCTTCGGCCGGGGTCAGGATTTTCTCGTTGCGAATCACGAGCGTCGGCTTCGACCAGGATGGAATCAGCCCGCGCCGCAGGAACAGGCTCTTCTGCCGCACCGGATAGCCGACCAGCTGCTGCTCGAGTTGCCCCGGCAGATCGAGTTCGACGCGGCGCGGGCCTCGTTCGGCGCGCGGCAGCGCCACATGAAGCCGCCGCGCAGCCGCGGCGAGGGTCCAGCCCTGCAGCAGCAGCGAGATGATGACCACCACGAACGCGACATCGAAATACAGATAGGCCTTCGACAAGCCGACCAGCATCGGGATCGAGGCGAGGAAGATCGCGACCGCGCCCCGCAGCCCGGTCCAGGCGATGAACAGCTTTTCCCGCCAGTTGAAGCGAAACGGCGCGAGGCAGAGGAACACCGCGAGCGGCCGCGCCACCAGCATCAGCACCAGCGCGACGAGCACCGCCGGCACGACGCTATCCAAAAGGCGCTGCGGCGAGACCAGCAGACCCAGCAGCACGAACATCACGATCTGCGCCAGCCAGGTGGCGGCATCGAGAAACGTCACGACGGAGTTGTGGGCGCGGGTCGGGCGGTTGCCGATGATGATTCCCGCGAGATAGACCGCGAGAAACCCGGACGCGTGGGATATCTGCGCCACCCCGAAGATCACGAGCGCCGCGGTCGTGACAAACGGCGCGTGCAGCCCCTGGGGAAGCGCCACGCGATTCAGCGCGGCGACCACAATCCGCCCGCCGATCAGACCGACGATCCCACCGAGCATCGACTCTCGCAGGAACTCGATCACCACATGCCAGACCGAGCTGTCGCCCACCGAGATCAGTTCCACCAGCATCAGCGTGAGGAACACCGCGAAGGGATCGTTGGTGCCGGACTCCGCTTCCAGCGTGGCGCCGACGCGCGGACGCAGCCGCAGCCCTTGCGCATGCACCAGCAGAAACACCGCGGCCGCGTCGGTGGAGGCGACGACCGCGCCGATCAGCAGCGCCTCGGTCCAGTTGAGATCGAGCGCATATTTCGCGACCGGCGCGGTGACGAGCGCGGTCAGCAGCACGCCGAACGTGGCGAGCACCATCGAGGGCGCCAGGACCGTGCGGATGCTCTGGAATCGCGTCTTCAGGCCGCCGTCGAACAGGATCAGGGCCAGCGCGGCCGACCCGACGAGATAGGTGTTCTGGACGTCGCTGAACGACAGGCCGCCGGGCCCGGAATCCCCCGCCAGCATGCCGATGAACAGAAACACCAGCAGCAACGGGGCGCCGAATCGCAGCGCCAACAGGCTCGACAGGATTCCGGCCATAACCAGAATCGCGCCGAGCAAGATCGCCAGACTGACCGAATCCAGAGATGCCATCAAAGGTCCGAAGCTGTAAACACTTGCATTTTCATCCTTATCGCCGCCATCGCCGCGCGCCAACCGATTTCTGTCCATCAGCGTCACGCTCTCCGGAGCGCGGCTGCCATGCGTAAAAACCGTTGTATCGCCGCTTGATAGGAACTCATCGAAGCCGGCCGGCGCGGCGATGGAGCCGGGCGGGCGTCAACACGACGCACCCCGGCAGCGACGAGCCTGTGGACGGCTCAACACCGGTCCTGATCCGAAGCCGGATCACCGGCTCGAAGCCTCATCAAGTTGTCGAGCTTGCGCTGGCAGCGCCATGCACTACACTAGAGGTGGACCACGCCTTATCTTTCCAAAAATCAGATTGAGATGAGCTACGTCGAAGCCACAGAAACCTCCCTGCGCAAGACCGGGCAGATCAAGCTGCACGGCCCGAGCGGATTCGCCGGCATGCGCAAGGCCGGCGCCCTGACGGCGCGCTGCCTCGACGAACTTGGCGACCTGGTGAAACCGGGCGTACCGACTTCGCAAATCGATGAGTTCGTGCGCGAATTCGCCTTCAGCCACGACGCCTATCCGGCGACGCTGATGTATCGCGGCTATCGCTACTCGACCTGCACATCGATCAACCACGTGGTCTGTCACGGAATGCCCGGCGATCGCGCCCTGAAAGAGGGGGATATCGTCAACGTCGACGTAACCCTAATCGTCGATGGCTGGTACGGCGATTCGAGCCGGATGTACGCGGTCGGCCCGATCGCGCGAAAGGCGGAACGGCTGATCGAGGTGACCCATGAGGCGATGATGCGCGGCATCGCCGCGGTCAAGCCCGGCGCGACGACCGGCGACATCGGCCACGCCATCCAGAGTTTCGTCGAACCGCAGGGCATGAGCGTGGTGCGCGACTTCTGCGGCCACGGCCTCGGCCGCATATTCCACGACGAGCCGAACATCATCCATGTCGGCCGACCCGGCGACGGCGTTCCTCTCAGGCCGGGTATGTTCTTCACCATCGAGCCGATGATCAATCTGGGCAGGCCGCACGTGAAGATCCTGTCCGACGGCTGGACCGCCGTGACCCGCGATCGCTCGCTGTCGGCGCAGTTCGAACATTCGGTCGGCGTGACCCAGACCGGAGTCGAAATCTTCACGCTATCGCCGCGCGGCCTCAACAATCCGCTCTCCGGAGGCTGAATCTCCAACCCGGTCAAAGATCGCGTTGGACCGCTTGCCCTTTCGTGACTCGTCTCCCCGAATGGGGGTTGCAAATACCGTCGACCGCAGCAAGGTTGCGGTAACCAACCGGTTCGCTGCATCCTGATGCCCGCAGACGCCAAGAGCCCCCCAGGATTTGCCGAAGCGCCGCATTACCACGGCCATCGCGAGCGGCTGCGGGAGCGATTTCGCGACGCGGGACCGGATGCGCTCAGCGACTACGAGCTGCTCGAAATGGTGCTGTTCCGCGCACTGCCGCGCCGGGACGTCAAGCCGCTGGCCAAGACCCTGATCGGCAGGTTCGGGTCGTTCGCCGAAGTGGTTCATGCGCCCGACGCCCGGCTCCGCGAAATCAGCGGGCTCGGGGAGGCAGCGATCATCGAGATCAAGCTGATCGCGGCAACCGCCAACCGCGTGGCCAAGGGACAACTGAAGCAGCGGACCATGCTGTCGTCATGGACCGCGGTGATCGACTATTGCCGGACCTCGATGGCGTTCGCCGACAAGGAGCAGTTCCGTATTCTGTTCCTCGACAAGCGCAACCAGCTCATCGCGGACGAATTGCAGCAGGTCGGCACCGTCGATCACACGCCGGTCTATCCGCGCGAGGTCGTCAAGCGCGCACTCGAGCTGTCGGCGACCGCGATCATCCTGGTCCACAACCATCCGTCCGGCGATCCCACGCCGTCACAGGCCGACATCCAGATGACCAAGGCGATCGTCGATATCGCCGCGCCGCTTGGGATTTCCGTGCACGACCACATCATCGTCGGCAAGAACGGCCACGCCAGCCTGAAAGGCTTGCGGCTGATGTAGGGCGTTTTCGAGCGGAGTGGATACCGGCTCGCGTGAAGAAAACGCGTTAAATCAAGATGCCAGAGTCTTTCACGGTTGCCATGAAATGGTGAAAGACTCTCCGATCTAAGATCTGCATTCCGTTGCAGCAGACGCTCAGCTTGTCGTTCACACGAAACGCCGCACCAGGCGGCACGACGTTTCTCTCACCTATTCCGCTAATCAGGCAGCGTTTTTCGGGCCGGTCGGGAAATCGCCTTTGGGCGCAGGCGGAGGATCGAGCGTACCGTCTGCGATGCAATAGGCTATTCCCAAGGCGACGCCGAGGGCGATGAAGGGAAACAACCCTCCGCTCACCTGATCGAGTTCGGCATTGGACAGCGGCGCGATGCCGCCGTTCAAGCTCATGCTGGCCATGTGACCTCCTGTGTTCGTCGTGAAGCGAATCCTCAACGCATGTCGGCTGACGGGAGACATTGAGGTCGCTCCCTCAGCATGACCGGCGCGCGCGCGTGACGCTGTGGCGAACGTCACACTGCGCCTCGTGTCGCATCAGACCGGCCGGCGATCAGTCCGCGGCGGAGATGACGATGTCTACTGTCTCACGAGAATCAGCGGGTTTGCGGTGTCGGGAACGAGTCGCCACTGCGCGTTGTCGTCGGCCTGGAAGTGCCACGTTTCTCCGTCCGCCGACATCAGCAGGATTTCACCATGATCGAGCCGCCAGACCTCCGGCTTGAAGCTGGCGATCGCAGGATCGCATTTGGGTTTGAGAAAAGCCTGGAAATTGTCCGGCGGAACCTCGGTGTTGGTCAGCGTAATACCGCAGACGGTCTGGCCGTTGCCCCGGACAAAAGCCCAGTCGCCGATCATCTGATCCATCGATTTGGCGAGCGAGCGGGCTTCGGCGAGATTTTGCAGGATGTAGATGCCTTCATTCTCCCGCCGGCCTTCAAAAATGCCGCTCTCGACTTCGGTGAAGTCGATCACCGGCTCTCCGGCGGCGGTCTGCAAGCGCACGATATCGAGGCCGGCGACGGTCCAGGCCGCGATGTCCTTCGTGAACGGCAGGGATACCGCGCAGCCAGGCTCAAGGTCGAGCTTGAGACCGTGCGGCGACGACTCGCTCCCAAGCGTCACGACGCAGGTCTTGCTGCGTTCGGTCGTCGACAGCTCCCACTGCCCGATCATGCTTTTTTTCAAGGCCGCGGCATCCTGCGCCGATGCGGCCGACCCGCAGGTCATCAGCGTCGCGACGGCGGCAAGGACAAGCCATGGCTTGCGCGACGCCGGCCCGCGGCCCCTCGACGTGCCCATGCTATCGCCCTTTCACCGGTGTTTCCGGAACCGGCGTCAGCGGCGGCTTGCCGGCGAACCAGGCCCTGATGTTGTCAACGACAAGCTGGTCCATCGCATTGCGCGTCACCACCGACGCCGAACCGATGTGCGGCAACAGCACCACGTTCTGCAACGCGCGCAACTCCTCGGGAACGTGCGGTTCCTTGGCGAACACGTCGAGACCAGCCGCCAGGATAATGCCGGATTTCAGGGCATGGATCAGTGCCGGTTCGTCAATGACCGAGCCGCGCGCCAGGTTGATGACGACGCCGCGCGTCCCGAGCGCCGCCAGCACATCGGCATTGATCAGCTTCTCCGTCGATGCCCCTCCCGGCGTGATGACGATCAGCGTATCCACCTCCTTCGCCATCTCGATCAGGTTCGGATAGTGCCGATAGGACACGCCCGCCGCCGGCCTGCGCGAATGATAGACGACCGGTACCCGCGACGCATCGAGCCGGCGAGCAATCGCCTGACCGATCCGGCCCATGCCGACCATGCCGACCGTGCGGTCGCGCAGCGAGCCGGCGCTCAGGGGAAAATTCCGCGTCGCCCACGATCCCTCCCGCACATGGCGATCCGCCCTGACGAAATCGCGCAGCGTCGCGATCAGAAGGCCAAGCGCGACGTCCGCAACCTCCTCGGTCAGAACATCCGGCGTGTTGGTGACGACCACGTTGTGGTCGCGCGCGTGAGCCGTATCGACGTGATCGTAGCCGACGCCGAAGGTCGATATGATTTCGAGTTCGGGAAAACGCGCCTGCACCACGCTGCCGGCCGGCACCAGACAGGTGACGGCCATGCCACGGATTTTTCCGGCGACCGCGGGCGCGAGCCTCTCCAGATCGGCTTGTTTCTCGGCATGATGCAGCACGAAGCGGTCGGTGAAGCCGTTGTCGACGGTCGGCTTGGGCGGCCCGTAAACCAGCAGGTCAATCTTGTCCGATGAGGCAGGCGCAGCCACTAGTTGTCCTTTCCGAGCGCGCTTTCGTGCCAGCGCCGCAACATCAGATACGACACCGCCGCAAGGCACATATAAATGACAATGCCCGCAACCGAGAGCAACAACAACGCCGCGAACATGCGCGGAATGTTGAGCCGGTAACCGGATTCGGCGATCCTGTAGGCGAGCCCGGAGCCGGCGCCGGCCGACCCCGCCGCGATTTCCGCAACCACCGCTCCGATCAGCGACAGGCCCCCGGCGATGCGCAATCCGCCGAGGATGTAGGGCAGCGCCGCCGGCAGTTTCAGATGACGCAGCGTCTGCAGCCGCGATGCGCCGTAAAGGCGGAACATCCCCTCCAGATTACGATCCACCGAATTAAGGCCCAGCGTGGTGTTCGACAGCACCGGAAAGAACGCGACGATCCAGGCGCAGACCACCACCGCGGTCTGCTGCGGCAGGTAGATCAGAAGCAGCGGCGCGATCGCGATCACCGGCGTGACCTGCAGGATTATCGCATAGGGCAGGAGCGCATGCTCCAGCCATTTCGACTGATTGAACAAGAGCGCCAGCGCGATGCCGCCCACCACTGCCGCGGCGAAACCCTCGGCGGTGGTCAGCAGGGTCGTCAGCAGCGATTGCCACAGGATCGGCCAGTCCCGTACCAGCGTCGTCGCCACCAGCATGGGGCCCGGCAACACATAGGGCGGAATGGCATAGACCTGCACGATGACATGCCACACCAGAACGCCGGCTCCCAGCACCGCGACCGGCAACAGCACGCGCGCGACCGGCGCGCGCCGATCGCGTTCCGATGCCTCGCGGCCGGCTGGCGCTGACGGAGCGGAGACGGTCATGGGCGTGCCGCCGCCCGCGACAGCGCGGCCGACACCTCGCGGCAATAGGCGGCATATTCCGCCGAGGTCCTGAAATCCTCGTCCCGCGGCTCGACCGTGTCGATGCGGTGTTCGGCGCTGATCCGGCCGGGGCGCGGCGTCATCACCACGACGCGGCGCGACAGATAGACCGACTCGAACACCGAATGGGTGACGAAGATGACGGTCTTGCGCAAGTCGCGCCACAACGCCAGCAGATCGTTGTTGAGGCGGAAGCGGGTGATCTCGTCGAGCGCCGCGAACGGCTCGTCCATCAAAAGAATATCCGGATCGGTGACGAGCGCGCGCGCCAGCGACACCCGCATCCTCATGCCGCCGGACAATTCGCGCGGATAGGCGGCCGCGAATTCGGCCAACCCGACGCGCGCCAGCGCGGACTCGACATGTCCCTCGATGTCCGAGCGTGAACGGCGCGCAAGCTTCAGCGGCAGCGCCACATTGTCGCGCACGCTGGCCCACGGCATCAACGTCGGCTCCTGAAACACGAAGCCGATGGAGCGGCCGCCGCCGGCAACATGAACCGTGCCGGAGGTCGGCGCGCTCAAGCCGGCGATGATCCGTAGCGCGGTCGATTTCCCGCAGCCGGACGGCCCGAGCAGCGACACGAAATCGCCTTTGCGCACATTGAAATCGAGTGGTCCCAGCGCCGCCACACCGCCGTCGTAGCGTTTCGTGACGCCCTTCATGCTCACGGCGTCACCCACGCGCGGACTCGTGCCGGACTCGGATGGCGCTGTTGCGGGCTCGATCATCGGCACCGGATCTATTTCTTGATCGGCGAGCTCTTGGGCCGCAAGTTCTCAGGTCTCAAGTCGAGACCGACGCCCTTGTTGACGAACTGCAGCGTATAGGCCTTGCGGAAATCGATGTCCCGGCGCACCACGCCTGCCCGTACCATTTTGTCGAAGAAGTTCGCATAGCGCGCATCGCTCATGGCGCCGATGCCGTCGCGCAAGGAGTCGCCGGAATCGACGATGCCATACTCCTTCATCTTCGCCACCGAATAGGCCAGGAGATCGTCGGTCATTTCGGGATTGAGCTTCTTGATCATGGCATTGCCGGCCGTGTTGTCGCCGTACAGGTAAGTATACCAGCCGACGATCGAGGCGTCGACGAAGCGCTGCACGAGGTCCTGCTTGTGCTCGACCAGATCACGACGGGTCTCGATCAGGGTCGAATACGGGTTGAATCCGGCATCCGCAAGCAGGATCACCGTCGGCTTGAAACCGGCCCGCTTCTCCACCGCGAACGGTTCCGAGGTGACGTAGCCCTGCATCGCGCTGTTCTTGTCGGCGAGAAAGGGCTGCGCGTTGAAGGTATAGGGTTTGACCTTCTCTCCGCTGAAACCATACTCCGATTTGAGCCACTGGAAGTAGCTCGCGATGCCTTCCTTGGAGACGTACAGAGTGAGCGGCTTCAGGTCCTCGATTTTCGTCACCTTCGATTCAGGATGCGCGAGAAAAACCTGCGGATCCTTCTGGAACATGGCGGCAACCGCGACGACCGGCACGTTGTTGGCAACCGCATCGAACGATTGCAGCGTGTTCGCGGTCATGAAGAAATCGAGCTTGCCGGAAATCAGGAGCACCCGGTTATTGACGTTGGGGCCGCCCGGCACGATGGTCACGTCGAGGCCGTATTTCTTGTAGGTGCCGTCGGCCAGCGCCTGAAAGAAGCCGCCGTGCTCGCCCTCGGCGACCCAGTTGGTGCCAAAGGAGACCTTGTCCAGCGCTGGCGAGGCCACAGCGCCCGCGGTGAGGCCAAGCGCCAGCACCAGTCCGGCCGTTAACGTTCGCAGCAGAAGGACAAGACGCATCATTGGACTCTCTCGATCGTTCTGGCTCATGATTGGGAGGCGACCGGGATCGGCGCGAACCCTGGCTGCCCGAGGACATGCTTCGCCCGCAAACGCTATAGCCCGCATTCCGGCTCGATGAAACGCTGCGTGATATGACCCGGATACCCCCTTTCGACTGGCTCGCCATCCACTGGCCCGACGTGCCGCCTGGCGCGGCTGCAAACTGGATCGCGGTGCTGCCGCTGGCGGCGACCGAGCAGCACGGTCCGCATCTGCCGCTTTCGACCGACGTGCTGATCGCGGAAGCCTACCTTGCGCGCCTTCGCAAGCTGCTGCCGCAGCACATACCCGCGACCGTTCTGCCGGTGCAGCCGGTCGGCATTTCAACCGAGCACACCGACTTTCCGGGCACGCAGACATTGACCAACGAGGCGGCGCTGAAGGGGTGGACCGCGCTCGGCGAAGAGGTCGCGCGGAGCGGGATTCGAAAAATCGTGATGGTGTCCAGTCACGGCGGCAACAGCGCGACGATGACGATGGTGGCGCAGGACCTGCGTGCGCGGCATCGGATGCTCGCGGTCACCACCGCGTGGTCGCGCTTCGGCGTGCCGGACGGGCTGTTCGATGCGGCGGAATTGCGTCACGGCATCCACGGCGGCGCGGTTGAAACCTCAATCATGCTGGCGCGCTACCCGGAACACGTCCGCCGCGACAGAATCGCAAACTTCCGTCCTGCGAGCATCGCGATCGAAAAAACCTATCGCTGGCTCGGCACGCAGCGGCCGGCGCCGTTTGCATGGCAGACGCAGGACCTTCACCCGAGCGGCGCGGTGGGCGATGCGACCCAGGCGTCGGCGGAAAAGGGCGAGCGACTTATCGAGCACGGCGCCCGCGCGTTCTGCGAATTGCTGGCCGACATGGCGCGGTTCGATCCGGCGGTGCTGACGGCCGGCCCGGGCGATCGGGGCTAACCGCTGCGACAACGCCCGCGTCGGCATTTGCCGCCGCCATCAACGCGACGCACCCGGCAATCCTGTCCCCAACCCGCCGTCCACCCGCAAACCCATGGTTTTTGGCTCTCCTGCACGGCGTCGCGGCCAAATCCCGTCGTACCCCCGTTACACCCGGATGGGATTTCTGGATGGCTCTGGGCGTTTCCTTGGGGGGTGCTTGATAGTAGTTGCTATTGCGAATTAGTTGCAATAATATCGAAGGCAGCAGCAACCACGTCCCACTCGGTGGTTTGCGTCGGCTTGGCGGATGAAACTTGTGACAGGGCGGATGAGATTGGGTCACGTGCGGCCGGTGCAAGCGTTAGGACGCGCGACATGCGTTCTCGCCAGCCTGACGGCGAGCCTGCTGGCGCCGAAAGAGTTCGCGCGCGCGGCAGACCTGCCCGTGGTCGAGACCGCCCGCCCCATGACCGCCTTCGACTGGACCGGCCTCTATATCGGCGCACATGCCGGGTTTGGTGGCGGCCGGTCGGCGGCGTCGCTCGTCGACCCTGCGCCGACCATCGGCCGCAATGATTTCGGCGGCATCATCGGTGGCATCCAGGCCGGCTACAACCTCCGGCTTCCCTCAGGCCTGTTGCTCGGCCTCGAAGCCGACATCTCGTTTCCGAGCTACATCGATTCGAATTCGATCATCTCAACGCTCGCGAGTCCGCGCTCCGACGTCACGCATCAATGGGACTTTATCGGATCGGCGCGCGGACGGATCGGCTATGCAATAGGCCCGTGGCTCGCTTTTGCCAGCGGCGGCCTTGCCTTCACCGGCGAACGCTATCTCAACGTTCTGCCGTCGGGCGATCAGGAGAAGTCGCTTGACATGCGTCTCGGGTGGGCTGCCGGCGCAGGCCTCGAATACGCCTTTGCGCCGCACTGGAGCGCCCGGCTCGAATATCTCTATTACCGGTTCGACAAGGCGGCCGTTCAGTTCCCGTCGGCTGCGCAATACGCCTCGACGATGGATTTTCAGTCGATCCGCATCGGGCTCAACCGTCAGTTCGGTGACTCGACCGGAATCGCGGACCGTCATATCGGGGCCCTCGCCGATCCCGAATCCGACCGCTGGGAGATTCACGGCCAGACCACCTATCTCGGCCAGGGCTATCCGTCGTTCCGCGCGCCCTACAGCGGCGCCAACAGCCTGAGTCCGGCCGCGCAATATCAGGCGACCTGGAGCAACAGCCTGTTTTTGAACGCGCGGCTCTGGGACGGCGGCGAGGTCTATTACAACCCCGAACTGCTGCAGGGGTTCGGCCTCAGCGATACCGTCGGCGTCGCAGGCTTCCCGAGCGGCGAAGCGCAAAAGTCCAACTTCCCCTACCCGCACTACAATACGTCGCGGCTGTTCGTGCGCCAGACCTTTGGCTTCGGCGGCGAGCAGGAGGATTTGCCCAGCGGACCGACGCAACTGGCGGGCAAGGCCGACATTTCGCGGCTGACAGTTCAGGCCGGCAAGTTCGCGGTGACCGACGTCTTCGACGGCAACGCCTATGCCAAGGACACCCGCAAGGACTTCATGAACTGGGCGCTGTGGGCGCCGGGCGCCTTCGACTATTCCGCCGACAAGGTCGGACTGAGCTACGGCGTGACAGCGGAACTTAACCAGAAACGCTGGGCGCTGCGCGGCGGCTATTTCCTGATGGATTCGGAATCGAACTCCAACAGCTTCGACACCCGCCTGTTCCAGCGCGGCGAATATGTGGTGGAATTGGAGACGCGACACTCTCTGTTCGGGCGGCCCGGCGCGATCCGGACCCTCGGCTGGATCAACAGCGCCTATATGGGCAGCTATCGCGACACGCTGAACAATCCCGCTTTCGACCTCGACATCGCGCAGACCCGCACAGGGCGCATCAAGTACGGCTATGTCGTCAACGTCGAGCAGGCGGTCACCGACGACATCGGGCTGTTCGGCCGCTGGAGCTGGAACGACGGCAAGACCGAGATCATGGCGTTCACCGACATCGACGCCAGCCTCGCGCTCGGCGCCTCGATCAAGGGCGCGCGCTGGAGCCGGCCGGACGACGTGATCGGCCTCGGCGGCGCGATCAACGCGCTGTCACGGGATCACCGCGACTTCATCGCCGCCGGCGGCCTCGGCGTGCTTATCGGCGACGGCCAGCTCAACTACCGCCGCGAGCGCGTGCTGGAAGCCTACTATGCCTACGCGCTGGACAAGCGGTTCACGCTGACCGCAGACTATCAGTTCATTACGAACCCCGCCTACAACGCCGACCGCGGCCCCGTGCATGTGTTTTCCGGACGACTGCACGGAGAGTTTTGAAGCTGCTCAACCACCCTTATCCGCCGGCGCGAACGAATCCGCCTGCGCCCGCGCCCAGGCGTCGCGGAAGCGCGGATCGGTGGTGCCGTCGAGCAGTTCCCCTTGCCGCAACGTTGGATAAAGCGCGTCGAATGATGCCACCTCGGTATTCGATACGCGCTGTGAGAAATGGATCGGGCGCAGCTCCCTCGGATGCTCCAGTCCCGCCGCGGCGATCAGCTCGGTGAGCGCGAGCAACGTGGCGCGATGATAGTTGTAGACCCGCTCGAGCTTGTGCGGCACCACCAATGCGCGGCTGCGCGACGGATCCTGCGTGGCGATTCCGGTCGGGCAGCGATCGGTGTGACAGTTCAGCGACTGAATGCAGCCAAGCGCGAACATGAAGCCGCGCGCCGAGTTGCACCAGTCTGCGCCGAGCGCCATGGCGCGCGCGACGTCGAATCCGGTTGCGATCTTGCCGGACGCGCCGATCTTGATCCGGTCACGTGCATTGATGCCGATCAGCGCATTATGGACGAAGTTGACGCCCTCGCGCATCGGCATGCCGAGGTGATCCATGAATTCCAGCGGCGCGGCGCCGGTGCCGCCCTCCTTGCCGTCGACGACGATGAAATCGGGATAGATTCCGGTTTGCAGCATCGCCTTGCAGATGGCGAGAAATTCCCATTTGTGCCCGATGCAGAGCTTGAACCCGACCGGCTTGCCACCCGACAGGCGCCGCATCTCGGCGATGAATTTCATCAGGCCGACCGGCGTCGAGAATGCCTTGTGACGGGACGGCGAAATACAGTCCTCTCCCATGCCGACGCCGCGAATGCTGGAAATCTCCTCGGAAACCTTGGCGGCCGGCAAGACACCGCCATGGCCGGGCTTGGCTCCCTGGCTGATCTTGAGCTCGACCATCTTAATCTGGTCGTCGGCCGCGACGCGCGCGAATTCGCGGGCATTGAAGCTGCCGTCAGGATTGCGGCAGCCGAAATAGCCGGAGCCGATCTCCCAGATCAGGTCGCCGCCAGCTTCGCGATGGTAACGACTGACGCCGCCCTCGCCGGTGTCGTGGGCGAAGTCACCCTTTTTGGCGCCGGCATTGAGCGCGCGCACCGCATTGGGACTGAGCGCGCCGAAGCTCATCGCGGATATGTTGAAGACCGAGGCCGAATAGGGCTTCGCGCAATCCGGTCCGCCGATGGTAATGCGGAACTTCTCCTCCGCATGCAGCGTCGGCGCCATCGAATGGTGCATCCATTCATAGCCTTCGCCATAGACCCTTTCCTGGGTGCCGAACGGACGCTTGTCGAGCATCATCTTGGCGCGCTGGTAGATCACGGAGCGCGTGTCCCGGCTGAACGGCATGCCGTCCTTTTCGCTCTCGAAGAAATACTGCCGCATCTCCGGGCGGATTTCTTCAAGCAGGAAACGGATGTGCGCCGAAATCGGATAGTTGCGCAGGATGGCGTGACTCTTTTGCAGGAGATCCCGGATCCCGAGCGCGGTCAGCGCCCCGAAGATCAGGATCGGAACAATGAGCACGTCGCGGATCCCGCGGTCCTCGATCCCGAGGCCAACCAGAAGCGCCGTGACCACCGCGCAGATCGTCAGGACGATGAAGCGCGGCGAAAAGGGAAGAAGCAACGTTGCCATGACTCCTCGCTGAACCAATCCCGTGCGAACCAACCCTTGCCGGCAAACGCGCTGCGCGCCGAAAGGACGACGACCGCGCAGAACCCCGCCGCCGCCCGCAAGGAGCGGCAGCGCAGACCCTTCGAGTCTCCCCGATATTACACGACATCTGCAGCGTTTGGACGCGCCGCCTTTCCCTGAGCCACCGTAACTCCTGTGCATAACCGGGAACGCAAAACCGCTGCGCAGGTTACCCAGCATTCGCATTGATCCGGGGATCGTGGCTTCCTTTTCGGTTTAGATCCTCGACGGCGCTTTGCTGACGAGCATTGAAGGCGGGCTGACATTCAGGACTTCAAAAACCCGATGGCATCATGGATATCGATTTCCTGAGACAACAGGCAGAACGCTGCCGCCGTCTTGCAAAAGGCACCGATTCGTTCACCGAAAAGCGCCTGCTCAAGCTCGCCGAAGAATACGAATTGCAGATCAAGGAATTCGAGAAAAGCAGTTCGGAACCCTGGCACCGTTAGGTGCCTTTTCGTTTTTGATGGATCGGAAGCGGGCGCCAGACTCGTCCGCTTATCTTTTTGTTTGAGCATGATCTTTTCCAAAAACCGGTTTTCACTTTTCGGGATCATGCTCGAAACGTGCGGGCTTACGACCCTCACCGCGGCAGTCCCGCAGGGCGGGTTTCAGGCATGAGGGTCCAGACCACCAGCAGGCCCGATAATGCGGCGGCGGCCAATCCCGTGAACGCGACGCCATGCCCGAAGTGATCGCTCATGGTACCGGCAACTACCGTGCTGAGTGACGCGCCTATTCCGGTGGCGGTGCCAATAACGCCCTGCGCGAGGTTGAAATGACCGGAGCCGAAGGCGACGTCTGCGACAATGAGCGGGATCATGACGCCGAAGACCGCGGCCGTGACGCCGTCCAGCACCTGCACCACAACCAGCAGCGACGGATCGTGGACCGTCGCAAACAAAAGCCCCCGAACAGCCAGCGCGACGAAGGCGATCATGAGCAGCGGGCGGCGCCCCCAGGCTTGCGCCTTGCGGCCGACGGATGGCGAGATCAAGGCGACGATCGCCTGCGGGACGATGATGCAGAGCGCGATCAGCGCCGGCGCGCCCTCGCTTGAACGTTCGGTCACGATGCCCGCCATCAACGGCAGCATCGCCGCATTGGCGAACTGGAGCAGGAAAACCGTACAGGCGAAAATGACCAGCGGCCTCTGATGCAGAAGATGGACGACGCTGGTCGCGTCGGGATCCGGCTCGACGCGCGCAATGGCTCCATGGGCCTGTTCCGGATCGATTTCCCGGTCGCGGATCCGCGCCAGCGCAAGCAGCGTCGCGCCCGCAAAGGCAAAGCTCACCACGAACACCGCCCGGCTCGACACCAGATAGCCGACGACGCCCATCACGCCCGCCGCCACGCCGTTGCCGAGCGAGGCGAAGCGCGCATTGCGTCCGAGCCTCTCGCCGATCGCTCGCGGCCCCACAAGGCCGAGGCTGATGGCGGCAATCACAGGGCCGAGCACGCAACTCGCCGCGGCATGCAGGATCGCCGCCAGCGCAATGACCGGAAAGATCGGCCAGGCCGCATAGGCGAGAGCGCTGACGCCGATCGTGGCGACGGCGAGCCCCGCAACCAGACGCTCCGAACGGGCGGCATCGATAATCGCGCCGCCCGGCATCTGACCGATCAGGCCGACAATCCCGCCGATCGACAGAATCAGCCCTATCTCGGACTGCGTCCACTTCTGCGTGGTGAGATAGACCGCGACGAAGGGACCGAATCCGGTTTGCACGTCGGCAAGAAAGAAAATGAACCAGTCGAGACCACGCTGGCTTTGTGCCGACGGATGAGGGTCCTGCCCGCCGGCCGGGGGCGGCGGATCCACATCTCCTACGCTCGCCCGCCGCTGGCGCACGCTATCCGGATCGGACGATCGTTGGGCCCGTCGCGCAAAACAGATTGCATACCTCCCTGATCAAGGACCCAGGTTGAGGGGCTGAAGAGTTCCCGACGCGCCCAGCACCACGACAGGCGCGCCTTCCTTGTATTCCGGCGCCGCCTTCACCTGGTCCTGCGTCAGTTCGAGGCTGATGCTGTCACTCGCGCCCTTCACCTTGCCGAAGCGAAGCGCATTCCAGTCGACCACGATCTTCCGGCTGCCGACCCCAAGGAAGCCGCCGAAATCGATCACGGCGGCGCGAACCGCGCCTGCCCGGTCCACGATCACATCGACGATCCGCCCCATGTCCTGACCGCTCGTGCTTCGCACCTCGCGTCCCAACACGCTATGGGCATCGGCCGGACCGATCACGGTGATCGATGGCGGCGGAGCGGTCGCCTTGTCCGAAGGCTTTGCGGCCGCCGGCGGACTTGCTGCTACCGGCGGACTTGCGGGGGCGGGACCGGCCTGCGGCTGAACCGCGTCGTCGGCCATCGCGTGCATGGCGGCGAGCACCAGGACGGCGATCGAAAGAACGGCTTTCGTCGAACCTGTTCGAGACATGAGTCCTCGCTGCCCAATTGAAATCGCGGCGCGCGAAAGCGGTTTAGCGCGTCAGAACGATCGACACCTGAATGTGGCCACGCGTGCGCAACACCTCGAGCGACACATCTTCATCATGACGGCGCAGGCGCAGATCGACACTGGATTCGCCAAGATGCAGCCCACGCAGGATGATCTCGTTCAGGAATGCCGGAAGCCGCGGGTTGCGCAGCCTGATCTCGTTCCGTGCGGCATCAAACTCCAGACCCAGCGCCGCTTCCAGCAGCGTGAAAGGGGTGGCGCTCGCCCATGCCTGCGGCGAACAGGCGACCGGATAGAGCGTCGGCCCGCGCCGTGGCTCGCGCCGGAAGCCGCAGAACAGTTCCGGCAACCGCCGCAGATCCATGTAGGTGGCCGCGTCGAACAATCCCTTGAAGACCTGTTCGACCGAATGCTTGAGGCCGTATCGCGCGAGTCCGAGCGCGATCAGCGCATTGTCGTGCGGCCAGATCGAGCCGTTGTGATAGGACATCGGGTTGTAACGCGCCTCCCCGGCGGCGACAGTGCGAATCCCCCAGCCGGTGAAGAGCTGCGACCGCATCAGGTCGGCGGCGACCATGCGCGCCCGCTCTTCCCGGACCATGCCGGTGAACAGCAACTGTCCGGCATTCGACGTCCGTACCTTGCAAGGCTGCTTCTTTCCGTCGAGCGCCAGCGCGTAGGTGCGCAGATCCGGCAGCCAGAACGCCTCCTCGAACCGGGACGCCAGACGTTCCGCGGCGCGTTCCAGTTCACGGGCGCGATCGGTCAGACCGAGCGCGCTTGCGCACCGCGCCGCCGACCGCTTGGCGGCAAAGACATAACCCTGCACCTCGGCCAGCGCGATATTGCCCTCCGCAAGCGTGCCGTCGGCATGGAATATCGCGTCGAACGAATCCTTCCAGCCCTGATTGGCAAGGCCCTGTTCGGACGCGCGGCGGTACTCGACGAAACCATCGCCGTCGGGATCGCCAGGCCCGTCGATCCAGCCCAGGGCCGCCTCGATCGCCGGCCATAGTCCTTCAAGGATCGACTCATCGCCCGTGCGCTCGACGTAGAGTCCCGCAAGCAGCACGAACAGCGGCGTCGAATCGACGCTGCCGTAGTATCGCTCGAACGGCACCTCGTGCAACGCGGCCATTTCTCCGCCGCGCATCTCGTGAAGAATCTTTCCCGGCTCCGCATCGGCGCTGGGATCGACCACCTGGGCCTGAAACGCCGCGAGCCTGTTGAGAACGCCGCGTGCGATGCCGGGATCGATCCACAACATCTGCAACGCCGTTATCAGTCCATCACGCCCGAACGTCGTCGAGTACCAGGGAATTCCGGCATAGGGATAGCGACCGTGCGGCGTCTGCGTCATCAGGATATTCAGATCGGCCATCGACTGGCATACGACCTCGTTGAAGATGTTGTTCGAGGTCTCGATATTCGTCGCGCCGGACCAGGCACGTCGCATTTCGCGGCGATGCGCCAGCAAGCTCCGATAAAACGGAGCGGGCGTCTCCGTCGCCGGCTTGTTGCAGGACACGGTGAGAAATATCGCAGCAGTCTGCTGCGCCGGCAGGTCGAGATGATAGATCGCGCTGTTGACGGACAGGCGCGTCGGGCGTGGCTCGAAATGCAGGCGCGAGGTGCGAACGACGTCGTCGAGACCGACATAGGACAGGACGACGGTCGATAGATCGGACAGTTCGCCGGTGCCGACGCCGCGGCGGGCCCGACGCTCGCCGCGCACTTCGAATAGATCCGCGAAATCGTTATCGAACAGCAGGGAGAGATCGAAGCTCGCGGTCTCCTCGCCGTGGTTCTGGATGCCGATCCGCTGATACGCGGTGCCGCGCCAGAGAAAAACCGTGCGCACGATATGGATCGTATCCTTGCGGAATACGATCCGGTTACCGTCGTAGATATCCGGGTTGGTCAGATCGACCGTCAGACCGGAATTATCGTTGCGCAGATTGGAGCCGAGCAGAAGCGGCTGCATGTCGTTGAGAACCATCTCGAGCCTGGCAAGATAGCGCGTATCAGTATTGAACAGACCGTCGGGTCCTCCCGCGGAGGCTCCGATATCACCGTGACTGTCGAGCACCACAAAGGTGTCGTCGTGCTTCAACGTGCGGCGCGGACGGGCCGAGGGGCCCGTCATCGGAATATAGAACGGCGACTCCTCCACCAGACCGTCTGGCGACGGCAGGAGCTTGATTTGAGCAGCCGTCTTGATTTGAGCAGCCGTGGCTTTGATTGCCGTCATTCTGACTCCCCCGGATTTATCGCCGCGCGGCCCCCGCCGACACCCGCCCCCAACCCGGCGTTTCAGGCCGCATGAACCGAGAGGCGGCTCATCTCCTTCGCGACCAACTGCCCGTAGTGTCCGTCCTTGCGCATCAAGCGGCCGGGCTGGCCGTCTTCGATGATCTTTCCGTCCCTGAGCACGACCACGCGATCGAAATCACGCAACGTCGAAAGCCGGTGCGCGATCGCGATCACGGTGCGGCCCCGCATTAGGCGACCGAGCGCCTCGCGGATGGCTTCCTCAGATTCACTGTCCAACGCCGCGGTCGCCTCGTCAAGCAGCAGGATCGGCGCATCCTTGAGGAAGGCGCGCGCGATGGCGATGCGCTGGCGCTGGCCGCCGGAGAGTTTCACGCCGCGATCGCCAACCATGGTCGCGAGCCCTTCGGGCAGGCTCTCGACGAAATCGCAACGCGCCGCGATCGCCGCGCGCAGCACCTCGTCGTCGGTCGCGGTCGGACGGCCGTAGCGGATGTTTTCGAGGATGGAGCGATGAAACAGGGAAATGTCCTGCGGCACCACGGAGATGGCGGCGCGCAGGCTCTGCTGCGTGACCCGTGAAATGTCCTGGCCGTCGATCGTGATGCTGCCGCGCTCGAGATCGTAGAATCGCTGCAACAGGGCGAACAGCGTCGACTTGCCGCCACCGGATTCGCCAACCAGTCCAACGCGCTGTCCGGGCTGAAGGCGGAGATTGAAACGCTCGAACACCGTCCCGCCGCCGGGATAGCGGAACGTCACGGCGTTGAACGCAACCGCCGCGCCATGTCCGCGCAGCGGCTCGGCTTCGGGATGATCGGTCAGCTCATGCGGAACCAGCAGCGTCGCGACCGCTTCGGACAGCCGCGCGACATGCTGGGTGATGTCGACAAGGGCAACGGCCAGATCGCGCGTCGCATGCAGAATCGACAGACCGAGCGTGCAGACCAGCACGACATCGCCGGTGGTGGCGCCGCCGCGTTGCCAGAGCGTGGTGGCCCATACCAGCAGCGAAATGGTCAGCGCGACGGTGATGGCGGCATGGGTGATCCTGAGCTTTTCGAGATAGCGAAGACTTCGCCCGCGCGCGCTCAACTCCCTGCCGACTGTGATGTCGAAACGGTCATGCTCGTGATGGATTCCGCAGAACGCCCGGACCAGCGGCATGTTGTTGACGACATCAACCATCTCGCCGTCAACCGCCGCGGCCTTGTCGGCGAAATCGTCATGCAGGGGTTTTCCCGCCGCCGCCATTCTGAACATCGCCGCAACCATGACGCCGGCGACAACCGTCAGCCCCGCCGCCATCGCCGGGCTGACGGTTCCGATCAACGCGATCGCGGCGACGGTCGCGATGCAGGGCGGCAGCACGTTCCAGACCAGCATGTTCTCCACGGTATACACGGCGTTCGATGTCGCCGTGATCCGGCTCGTCAGCATCCCCGGCATCCGGTCCGCGAAGTAGCTCGGCGCATGGCCGGTGAGATGCCGGAAAATATCGCGGCGCAGGTCGCCGGTGACGCCGACGAAGGTGAAACTCGCGACCCAGCCCGCGACCCGCCACAGAAAATTGTCGGCGGCGATCAGCGCGATAAGAAAGATAAGTGCCAGCCATACCGCGCCGCTACGCCCGGGCCCGTATGCCAGCGCATCGACCAGTGATTTGACGCCGTATTGCGTTCCCACCGAACATGTTACCGCCGCCACGACGCAAAAGAGAATTACGAGATGCGAGGCCGACCGCTGGCGGCAATAGCGCATCACGAAAGAGAAAGGCCGACCGCCGTATCCCGAAAAATCGTTCATGCGTTCCCACCGTGCCGCTTTGAAGTTGATTGAAGTTGACCGGATGGCGACGTCGCCTTGGATCCAGCCGCCCCACAAGACCCTCAGAAAAGCCGTCAATGCGCAGAAACTTCGTTGCATTGACCGCCTAGTGTGGAGGTTCGTTCGGAAGTTCGCTCCATCAGTCTTGGCTAATCCGTCAAAGCGAACTGAAACCAACCCGCACCGAATTCATAAAGTTGCTCGTGCCCCTTTGATTTCGAAGTTTGCGTCGGAGGTTGTGTGAAGGGCAGGCGAACTCCGGAATCGGAACACTTGCTTGTCTGAAAGGCCGTGATGGCATCAGCAAGACGACAATGTGGAAAGAATGTAGGGAACTGCGCTGACGCGAATGCGTTCCCGAAATGGCGATGCTGGCGCTGTCGAGGGCTTTCAATCTCATGAAAACGTGAATGTGATAGGAGACGATTAGATGCGCATTGCGCAGGTTGCTCCGTTGACGGAGGCTGTCCCGCCGAAACTGTATGGCGGCACTGAACGCGTGGTTTACTGGTTGACCGAGGAGCTTGTCGCCCTGGGTCACGACGTGACGCTTTTCGCCAGCGGCGATTCTCGCACCTCAGCTAGGCTCGATGCGACCTGGCCGAAAGCCCTGCGGCTCGACGGTGCCGTTCGGGATCCAAACGCCCTGCATACGGTGATGCTGGAACGGGTCCGCCGTAAATGCGACGATGAAGAGTTCGACATCCTTCATTTCCATCTCGACTACTATCCGTTCTCGCTGTTCTCGCGCCAGCCGACGCCGTTTCTTACGACGCTTCACGGACGCCTCGACCTTCCGGAGCACCAGCCGGTCTTCAACGCATTTTCATCAATTCCGGTGATTTCGATCTCCAACGCGCAACGCCGTCCGGTTCCGCAGGCCCGCTGGCTGCGCACGATCCATCACGGGCTTCCGAAAGATCTGCTGACGCCGCGCCCGGTCACGCCGGGCTATCTTGCCGTGCTCGGGCGCATCGCGCCGGAAAAAGGCGTCGACCGCGCGATCAAGATCGCCGTTCGCTGCGGCATCCCGCTCAAGATCGCCGCGAAAATCGACCGCGACGATCAGGACTATTTCGATGAAATCATCCGCCCGATGATGGACCATCCGCTCGTGGACTATATCGGCGAGATCAGCGACCGCGAGAAGTCCGATTTCCTCAGCGGCGCCGTCGGCCTGCTGCTGCCGATCAACTGGCCCGAACCATTCGGCCTCGTCATGATCGAGGCCATGGCGTGCGGAACGCCGGTCATCGCCTACAACCACGGCTCCGTTGCCGAGATTGTCGAGGACGGGCGGACCGGCTTCATCGTCGAGGACGAGATCAGCGCCGCCACAGCCGTCGACCGCCTAGCGACGCTCGACCGCAGGACCATCCGGGCCGAATTCGAGGCGCGCTTCACATCCCGCCGCATGGCGCTGGATTACCTTGATGCCTATCACGATCTGATCGAGGCGGCGGCCCCGAAGATCAAGCTGGTCAGCAGCGCGGAGTAGTCCCGCGTTCACCTTGCCGGCAAGCCGATCCCGGCCAAGTCAGCGACACGCCGAGTTGTTCGCCGCGTCAGTCGACGCCATGGCATCTGTCGATCTATGGAACATCCTCGTTTCCGGTTCGTTCATTCGCAAAGGAGACGCGAGATGCAGAATTTGCTTGGTGTGGCTTTATTGACCGCTTTCATCCTGACGATCGCCGCTGCTTCGCCGGCATCAGCTCGTGACTACAGATACTGCCTGCAAGGCAAGCAGTGGGGTTATCCGGGAAACTGCCAGTTCTCGACCTATCGGCAATGCATGGCCACGGCATCTGGAACCGATGCCTATTGCGGCATCAACCCCCGCGTTGCTTTTCGCGAGCGCGGATTTTATCGGTAAGCCGCATATCACCCGGCAAGCCGCGCCGTGACGGATCCTGGCGGTTACATCAGGCGCGACCACAATTCGAGGCTGATCCAACTTCGTTGAACCCGTCTCAGGGGGTCTTTTTGATTGAGCAGGATCTTGTCAAAAACCGGTTCCGGCCTCGCATCAGGCCCGGAGCAGGGTCATGCTCTAGCTGCGCTCATCCTTGCCGGAGGACGAGCCGAACAGGGCCCTTTTGAGGTCGCGCACGCCGGTTGACATGCGCGACCAGCTGCATGCCGAGAAAAGTTCCTTTTCGCAGCCAAGCATTTTCGGACGCGGACGCGGAAGCACGGCTATGCGCGCCTCGGCCGGTTTTGGCGCGGCCGCAGGCCTGACGCCGCCGGAAGGCGTCTTAGGGTCGGTTGCCGGCTTGGCAACAGCCGAAGCCGCCACCGTGGCCTGCTCGACCTGCTGGCGCTTCTGAAGAAATGCCGCCGCGATGATGCTGCGCCGCTGGTCCTTGAGAAAGGCGGCATACTGCTCATCGATGTGTTTCTGCTCTTCCGCGGTCGGGTTCGGCCCCGCGATGTCGAAATGCCTGTTCTGCATGAAGTCGAAATAGGTATAGCCGCCGCCGGGCTTGCGCCGGCCGGCGAACCGCGCCTCGCACGCCGTCAGCTGCTTGTCCTTGTCCTCGGGCGAGGTCGCGTTCTTTTGCGCGCTCGCAGCGCATTCCTCGAAATCAGCCGGGGCACGCGACCACCATCCCGCATCGGCGCGGGTTGAGATCAGCACCATTGCGCCGTAAGCCATTGCAAAACCGGCCAGAATTCTTCTCGCGCCAGCCACTGCCAACAAATTCGTCCACCTTCCTCGGATCACGTGATTCTCGGGAAATATCGCCGCTTTGTCACGCCCCGATCGCGGTTTATCCCGCATTTGCTCACAATGGATTCCCGAAAGCAGCCGCCGTTCAACCCGCCGCCGATCCCGGCGCGGGCGATCCCGCTGTTCGCATTTTCCAGATTTTCTGCAACAACCGCCCGCGATATGGCCACGGCACCCACTGGTCCACGGCCGGAGCCGCGTCAGACCAGCGCCAGCTTGCGGTCGATAACAAGCAGGACGCGGTCGAGTTCGTGACCGCGCCGAAGGATCAGTCCGCTGGCCGAAATCACGCTATAGGCGCCCTGCTTGCGCGTCAGCCGCGGATCTTTCTCGATACGGTAGATCGGAACCTCGGAGGCGCGGCGGAAGATCGAGAACACCGCCCGATCCTTGAGGAAATCGATCGCATAATCCCGCCACTCGCCGGCTGCGACCATGCGTCCATAAAGATTGAGGATGCGGTTGAGTTCGAGACGATTGAATGTCACGCGGCTGGGAACGGAAAGTGCGGCAGAGCCGCGTTCCGCCGCACGGGCCTCACCCGGATCAACCTCGTCCGATAGCGAACTCATCGGCGCCTCCTGTCAGGTCAACGACATGATCGCCCCGGATGGGCCTCACCGCAAGAGGCTTGCGGGTGCCTCCGACAGACCGAACTGGAACCGTCCCGCAAAGCCGCGCCGGAGCGACGGCCAGTCATCACCAGATCCGTGATCAAAAATCATAATGCAGCCCAATTTCCGTCAAGCAACCGCCCCGCTGGATTGAGAAACAAACAGCTCTGCGATGGCCCGATTCTTTCGGCACCGGATCCTCAGCCCCCAGCCCCCCGGAGTTGTCAGGATCGGGCCTCATCGCAGGGGACGACAGCCTCACCCTACGGCTTGAGACGACATTGGAATCGAGACGAGATCGGACCGGCGAAAGCTGGTCTTTTATTTTGCGTATTTTTGCGCCAGCGCTCCGTCTTACAAAAATCGTCCCTGACGCCGACGCCCGATCACGCGGAATCAGAAGCGGGGCTCTATGATTTTAATTTGACGCGTTTTCTGGACGCGAACCGGTACCCACTTCGCTCGAAAGCGCTATCGGGCAGACTT
>NZ_MKSM01000005.1 GCF_001897285.1 Nitrobacter sp. 62-23 | reverse complement strand
AACAAGACGGCCTGGCCCCGATGGAGCCTTGCCGCATCAGCCCGAGTGACGGCCAGTGCCGGGATGTCGTCCAGCGCGGTCTCAACGGGCAATAGCGCATCGGCGAGGTTTCCCTCGCCGGATGCGGCTCTATCGCACAAAGCCTCCAGTTCTGCCAGCGGAATCATGTCGGCCTCGCCGAACGGGCCGACGACCGTGCGCCGCAGCGCGCAGATGTGGCCGTAACAGCCGAGAATTCGCCCGATATCGCGGGCCAGCGCCCGCACATAGGTACCTTTTCCGCATTCCGCCTCGAACACGGAGCGGCCGTCGCTGGTATGTTCTGCGAGGTCGAATTGGTGGATCTCGACCTGTCGCGGCTGCAAGGCGACGGTCTCGCCGTCGCGGGCAAGGTCGTAGGCCCGTTCGCCCTGGATCTTGATCGCGGAATATTGCGGCGGGATCTGCTCGATCACGCCGGTGAAGCGCGGCAGCAGCGCCCGCACCGCGTCCGCATCGGGCCGGTTCTCGCTGGTCTGGGTGACCCGGCCTTCGGTGTCGTCGGTATCGCGCTCCTCGCCCCATTGCACCGTGAAGCGGTAGCGTTTGCGGCCGTCCATGACGAAAGGCACGGTCTTGGTGGCTTCACCGAGCGCGATCGGCAGGCCGCCCGAGGCCAGCGGGTCGAGCGTGCCGGCGTGTCCGGCGCGCTTGGCGTTGAACAGCCGCTTCACGACCGCCACCGCATGGGTCGAGGTCATGCCGACGGGCTTGTCGAGGATGACCCAGCCGTGAACGTCGCGGCGGTCGCGGCGCGGCTGGTTGTTCTGTCTTTTCCGGGGCGCGCCGAGAAAGGCGTCTTCGGCTGCAGATTTATTTTTCTCGGCGCCGTCCGATTCGCCGATTTTCGAATCGAGGGCGGCATCAGGTGCGGTCATGGTCGTCAGCTTTCGTCCGAATCCGGTGCGAGGTCTCTCTGCACCGCGGGTGTTCGCAATAATTTCTCGATACGTTCCGCTTCGTCGAATCGTTCGTCGGCGCGGAAGCGGATGTCAGGTGCAAATTTCAGGTTAACGCGCCGCGCGATTTCTCCGCGCAGGAACCTCCTGTTGCGGTCGAGCGCCTCGATCACGTCGGCCGTGTCGCGCCCGCCGAGCGGCATCACGTAGATCGTCGCGAGCTTGAGGTCGGCGGACATGCGGACCTCGGGCACGGTGACGAGATGCCCTTCGAGCACGGGATCATGAACCAAGCCCTGGGTGAGAATGTCGGCGATCGCGTGGCGCACGGTTTCCGCGACGCGCAACTGGCGTTGCGAGGCGCCGGAAACGGACTCTTTCCTGTGGTGGCGCGGCATTCAAGTCACCGGTCATGCCCGGGCTTGACCCGGGCATCCATCGTTCATTCAGGGGTCCGCTTTCAGCGGATGGATTGCCGGATCAAGCCCGGCAATAACGAAAGGAAGAAGGCTAACGTGCAGTGAGATTTGGACTCACAGCGAGCGCTGTATGGTCTCCACGCGATAGCACTCGATGACGTCGCCCACGCGCATGTCGTGGTAGTTCTCGAACGCCATGCCGCACTCCTGGCCCGACTGAACTTCCTTCACTTCGTCCTTGAACCGCTTCAAGGTCGAGAGCTTGCCTTCGTGCACCACGACATTGTCGCGGATCAGGCGGACATGGGCGCCGCGCTCCACGGTGCCGTCGGTGACCCGGCAGCCTGCCACCTTGCCGACCTTGGAGATGTTGAAGACCTCCAGGATCTCGGCGTTGCCCAGCATGGTTTCGCGCAGCGTCGGCGCGAGCAGGCCGCTCATCGCCTTCTTCACATCGTCCACGAGGTCGTAGATGATATTGTAGTAGCGGATCTCGATGCCGTTGCGCTTGGCGGCGGCGGCGGCCTCCTTGTTGGCGCGGACCGAGAAGCCGATGATCGCGGCGTTGAAGCCCTCCGCGAGCGTCACGTCGGATTCCGAGATGCCGCCGACGCCCGCATGCAGGATGCGCGCGGCGACCTCCTCGGTGCCGAGCTTTTCCAGCGAGCCGAGAATGGCTTCCAGCGAGCCCTGCACGTCGGCCTTGATGACCAGCGGGAAATCCTTGCGGCCGGCGGTCTTGAGCTGCGACATCATCTGCTCGAGCGAGCCGCGCATGCCGGAGGCGCTGGCGGCTGCGTTTTCGCGCTTCTGGTGGGCGCGATAGCTCGTGACCTGACGGGCGCGGGCCTCGTTTTCGACCACGGCCAATCGGTCGCCGGCTTCCGGCGGACCGTTGAAACCGAGCACCTCGACGGGCACCGACGGGCCGGCCTCGTCGACCGTCTCGCCCTGATCGGAGATCAGCGCGCGGACGCGGCCCATTTCGGCGCCGGCCACGATGATGTCGCCGATCCGCAGCGTGCCGCGCTGGACCAGCACGGTGGCGACCGGACCGCGGCCGCGATCGAGCTTGGCTTCGATCACGGTGCCTTCGGCAGGCCGCGAGGCGTTGGTCTTGAGGTCGAGCAGGTCGGACTGCAGGGAAATCATTTCCAACAGCTTGTCGAGGTTGGTCCTGTTCTTGGCGGAAACTTCCACGTCGACCACCTGGCCGCCCATCGATTCGACCTGCACCTCGTGCTGCAGCAGTTCGGTGCGCACGCGCTCCGGCCTTGCGTCGGGCTTGTCGATCTTGTTGATCGCGATGATCATCGGCACCTTGGCGGCCTTGGCGTGATTGATCGCCTCGATGGTCTGCGGCATCACGCCGTCGTCGGCGGCGACCACCAGAATGACGATGTCGGTGACCTTGGCGCCGCGCGCGCGCATCGCGGTGAAGGCCGCATGGCCCGGGGTGTCGATGAAGGTGATCTTCTTGCCGTCGGGCGATGCGACCTGATAGGCGCCGATATGCTGGGTGATGCCGCCGGCTTCGCCCGATACCACGTTGGCGTGGCGCAGCGCGTCAAGCAGCGAGGTCTTGCCGTGATCGACGTGGCCCATCACGGTGACGACCGGCGAGCGCGGCTCGGTATCGGTGGAATCGTCGACCACGTCGAACAGGCCTTCCTCGACGTCGCTCGCGGCGACGCGCTTGACGGTGTGGCCCAGTTCTTCGGCGATGAGCTGCGCGGTATCGGCGTCGATCACGT
>NZ_MKSM01000004.1 GCF_001897285.1 Nitrobacter sp. 62-23 | reverse complement strand
GCTTCGCCATCCAAGCCCCCAGATCATGGAAAGCTTGAATCACATAGCCCCGCTCGTGGGAATCCTTATTGAGTACGGACCCTAGAGGCTCTCGACCGCGCAATCAGAGAAGGGGTTACACGAAATCAAACAACAAACATGGGTAACGGGCTATTTGGAAGTTATCGACTAGCTCAACTCTCAGGAGGCTCTTTTCACATTTATTCTGGCTTTGCATCACTAACCTTTGCTCAAAAAGGTGGGCTGCATGTCTCGCAGGAAGCGGTACCGTTTGCTGGAACATTGATTGTTTGTTCTATCAAAGTATCGGACACAGAGCTATTGTCGGAAGCGCTTACCTTTCGAGGGGAACGCTATAGCCCCTATTCAGTAGCCGAAAGAATCTCAGAGGATGAAAATCATCTGTTGATTTTGGCAAAGGAGAGTAATTTTTTTGGTTCAAGGCCCGCCGCGAAGCCTGTTCGGCAAAAAGTTGAAAATTTGGTTAGAACGACAAGCGCTCATATAAAGATCGACTTGTCCGATGTAACCCTTATATCAAGCAGCTTCGCTGATGAAGTCTTTGGCAAGCTGTTTGCAGATCTGGGGCCCTTGGAGTTTATGAATCGTATCACGATACTGGGCGGGACGAAGATTGTCCGTCAACTGATCGATAGAGCCATTTCGCAACGAGCCGCGCTTGGTTTAGCTGCGCCTGAAACCAGTAAATAAATTCCGTTGCGCGGATGCGAAATGCCGAAGACGCCTAGATTTGGCTTTCCGGATTCGCACTGGTCGGCGTGAACAGAAGTAGTTTGTCGCCCAGCGCGCCCAGAATCACCCGAGACGGTATTGCTCGTCTGGCCACGGAGCGAAGTGGCCGGTCCATCGACCAATGAGTTCATCTGTAGAGTTGAAGCTCGGGCCGGGGGTCGGGGACAAAGCCGTCCCTGTTGGGCATCTCTACCTTCGGCAAGGTCTTCGCATCCATGGTCTCATTCGGTTTGATGATCTTGGCTTCCGACAGGATGTAGGCGACCAGCGCATACACGTCGTCGTCCTTGAGCGAACCGGGCGCATTGAACGGCATCGCGCGCTTGATGTAATCGAACAGCGTCGTTGAGTATGGCCAATAGCTTTCGACGGTCTTCACCGGCGACTTGCTTGCGAGCGTGCCCCGGCCGCCAATCAGACGATCACCGCCTATGCCCTTGGCCGGATTACCCTGCAGCTTGTCGCCATGGCAGGCGGCACAGGTATTGGCAAAAATGGCCGCGCCTGCTTTTGCCGTGCCGCTCCCCGGGGGAAGTCCCGCGCCCGACGGCGAGATCGCGAAATACCTGGCCATCTCATCCGCTGTCGCATCCCGACCGAATCCGAAGTGATCGATCCTCGATTGGGCGCTCGCGCCGCCGGAGAACAGGCAAATGCCGATCGCAAGAGCGAGATATTTCCTACGCATGGACATTGGTCACATCTCCCGCCTCGCTGACGGCCCAGCTCTGGATCGCGTTGAGGTGATAGACCGAACCGAATGGCCCGTTGTCACCGCGGATCGCGATCAGTTGCTTGAGAGTGGGCTGGACATAACCGGTCTCGTCGATGCAGCGGCTCTGCAGCACCGCAGCCTTGCCGTCCCACATCCATGGAAAGCTGAAACGCACCGTGCACATCGGCTCGGGAAGCGATTCCAGGCGCGCCGGATACCATGTCGTTCCTGAATCGAGCGAGACATCGACGGACTGGACCCGCCCGCGCCCTGTCCATGCAAGGCCCGTTATGTTGTAGAATCCCGGACCCGGCAGTTTCATGTCGCCGGACGGAAACGTGATGACCGACTTCGCATCCATGTCGAGCGTGAAGATGCGCGCCTTGCCGTCTCCGAGGAGATCAGTGTACTTGGACGTCTCCTCGCGCGTCATGAACGGCTTGTCGCTGACCTGCAGCCTCCGCAGCCATTTGATGTGAGTGTTTCCCTCATAGCCTGGAAGCAGAAGCCGCAGGGGATAACCCTGTTCGGGGCGGATCGCTTCACCGTTTTGCCCGTAGACGATGAGTGCGTCCTTCAGCATTTTCTCCATCGGAATGCTGCGCGTCATGACCGCGGCGTCGGCGCCTTCCGCCAGCACCCAGGCTGCACCTTCCTTCAATCCGGTCTCGCGCGCGAACGTCGCGAACTGAACGCCGGTCCATTCGGACGTGCTGAGCAGCCCGTGCGTTCCCTGCACGGTCTTCATCGTCGGCTTGTTCCACTCCGTCAGGCCGTTGCCGGAGCACTCGATGAAATGCTTGCGCGTCACCGAAGGCAGCCGCTTGATGTCGGCCATCGAGAACGTCATCGGCCGACCCACCATGCCGTGGATCAGCAAGTTGTGCCGGGCAGGATCGATCGTCGGGATCCCGCCGTGATGCCGCTCGAAATGAAGTCCTGACGGCGTGATGTTGCCCAGTCCCTTGTCGAGCGGAGTAAGACTCCAGGAGGTGTTCGCGTTGGGCGTCGGATAGCGCACGCGGACTTCTGTCTCGAACTGAGACCGCGTTCCATAGCTTTGATCCGCGACCGGGCGTCCCTGCTCTTTCGTCGGATCGTCCGGCACAGTGAAAAACTCGGCACCGGGCGGCGCTTTCGCCGTCTCGGCATGGGCGAGCGTGGCAGCACCGGCTGCGCCGACGAGTGATCCCGCCGCGACCAAGAAGCCGCGCCGGCTTGAGATCATGCGACGCGGAAACATTCCGTCCTTGCAGTCGCAGTCTTCCCGGAGACGCTGGGCGATCTGGCGCTGCTCGGCTATCACCATCTGCTCGGCCATGTGGCGAGCCTTGTCGTCGTAGACGACCTTTTCATCGCTGTTCAAGTTGCGCTCCCTAAGAGATCCTACGACCAATCGACAACCGCACCACGCCTGGTGAAGTCTCGGCTTGACGTTCAACTCGAATTCTCCGCAAAGCTGATCCTCGCGGATGATGAAGCGTAGCGGCGGCCCGGCTGGCTTGTGAACTAACATGGTAGTGAACACGGCTTCGACCAAAGTAGGCTCGACAACGCGTTTCTCAGCAGTGAAGGCGGCGCGGATCATGCGATCGAAATGACCTTTGCGGGAAGGTTGCGGTATGGAACAAGGCTTCCCATCTGCAGACGGCGGCACATTTCGCTGTTACGCACATCACTTGACATCAAACAGAGAAACCAAAGGCATCCCCATGTCATTTTACGATTCCGCCGCTCCCGCCTTCCTGCAGACGCTCGGCGCCCTCTCCGAAATTCTGAAAAAGGCCGAAGCTCATGCGAGCGCGCGAAAGATCGCGCCCGAGGCCCTGCTGACCGCGCGGCTCTATCCGGATATGCTGCCGCTGACGCGCCAGATCCAGATCGCCTGCGATTTCGCCGTGAAGACCTCCGCGCGACTATCCGGTTCGGAGGTGCCCAGCACGCCCGACACGGAGAAAACATTTGACGATTTGCAGCAACGCGTCGCCAAAGCGATGGATTACGTGAATGGTATTGCGCCAGCCAAATTCGAGGGCGCAGACGGTCGCGACGTCACCTTTCCGGCAGGCCCGGACAAAACGATGACGCTGAAGGGCCAGCAATATCTCAGCCAGTTCGCCCTGCCGAATTTCTATTTCCACGCGACGACCGCCTACGACATCCTGCGCCATAACGGCATCGAGATCGGCAAGCGGGATTTCATGGGCGTGAAGTAAGATCCGGTCGGGCAGCTATCGCAGAAAAGGCGGGCGGCGCTCACGACCGCATTCCTGCGTCCTGCCGACTCCGGCCGCTCTGTGTGCGCTGGGCGGCAAGCCAGTCGTCGAGCGCTGCGACCTCCGCCGGCGACATCCGCAGGCCCAGCTTGGAGCGACGCCAGACAATATCGGCTGCGGTACAGGCCCATTCGTCCGCCATAAGATAGCGGACCTCGCTCTCCGTCAGCGTCGCGCCGAAGTCACGCCCGAGATCGGCCATGGATGTCGCCGCGCCCAACGTCAGGGCCGCGCGGCTGCCGTAGGCGTGCGCAAGACGATTGGCGTGCGCGGGCGCGAGGAAAGGATAGGCGCGCATCAGCTCCGCCGTCAGCGCCCCGATTGCCGACACCTCCATGTCGCCGCCGGGCAGCGGCGCCTTTGCGGTCCAGCCCTCGCGCGCCTTCGTGCCTTTCAGATAGGGTGACAGCTTCTCCAGCGCTTCCTCGGCAAGCCGGCGATAGGTCGTGATCTTGCCGCCATAGACCGACAGCAGTGGAACGCCGCACGGCGTATCGAGTTCGAACGCGTATTCGCGGGTCGCGGCCTTGGCTTCGCTCGAGCCGTCGTCGTAGAGCGGTCGAACCCCGGCATAACTCCAGACCACGTCCTGCGGTGTCACCGGCTTGGCCAGATATTCGCTGACGGAGGCGCAAAGATAGGCGATTTCATCGTTTGAGGCCTTCACCCTGGCCGGATCGCCCTCGTAGTCACGATCGGTGGTGCCGATCAGCGTGAAGTCATCCTGATAGGGAATCGCGAACACGATCCGGGCGTCGCTGTTCTGGAAGATGTAGGCGCGGTCGTGATCGTAGAGCTTTCCGACCACGATATGCGACCCCTGCACCAGCCGCACGTGGGCGCGCGCATTCACGCCCGCGCCCAGGGTCAGCACCTGTTCGACCCAAGGGCCACCCGCATTGACCAGCACCCGCGCCGCGACGGTGCTGCGCTCGCCGCTCAGCGCGTCCTCGACCGTGACGTGCCACAGGCCGTCGGCCTGACGGGTCTCGACCGCACGGGTCCGCGTCCGGATGTCGGCGCCGCGGTCGGCCGCATCGCGCGCGGTGAGGACGACGAGGCGGGCGTCATCGACAAAGCAGTCGGAATATTCAAAACCCTTGCGGTAACGACCGGCGACCAGCGGCTTGCCGACCTCGTCGCGCGCGAGATCGACCGAACGCGTCGGCGGCAGCAGCTTCCGCCCGCCGATATGATCGTACAAAAACAGGCCAAGCCGCAGCATCCATGTCGGCCGCAGGCCCGCGTGATGCGGCAGCACAAAGCGCAGCGGACGGACAATATGCGGCGCGATCCGCCACAGGATTTCACGCTCGATCAGCGCCTCGCGAACCAGATGGAATTCGTAATATTCGAGGTAGCGCAGCCCGCCATGCACCAGCTTGGTCGACGCCGAAGACGTGCCGCTGGCGAGATCGTTCATTTCGCACAGGAACACCGAATTGCCGCGCCCCGCGGCATCCCGTGCGATTCCGCACCCGTTGACACCGCCGCCGATGATAGCGAGGTCGAAAACCTGGCCCACGGACACATCCCCCGCCTTAAACCATATTGGCGCCAAAACACCATGTCGCGCCACCAACTCGTAACGCTACCATGTCGCGGTGATGTTCCGAAGTCGACCCGGGGGGGCAAATCGACGTCAGAATGGAAATCTCGGCAAAGCCCGGCGAAGCGATTTTACGAAATCCGGACACGAGGATTTCTGCGCGCGCTGCTTTGCAGCACGTTCCGCGTCGCGGGCGCTGCGGAATAGCTTTCCGTCCAGTGAGCTGAACCGCCGTGAGGCCGAAAAGAACCGGAACCCGGCGCGATCGCGCACAACGATGCCCGCGGATTCCGAACCGACTTCGATGATGTAGGTCTTCGACATGTCCCACTCGCATTTTTCCGGCCGAGAAGGCCGCGCCGATAACGGGCAATGGCGGGAAACGTTCCCTGTCGTACTAACAGGATATGGACATGGTTCTGACATTCGCAACTAGAATCGGTCGAGGATGGCGCCGGCCGGATCAGCGGGTTGCGGATGGCTTGCGGTATCAATCGCTCGGAGGAGGTGGCGAGCTGGTAAGACGCAACGCCGTCAGATCAGAAAGGGAATGGTCGGCTACGCCGGAATTTGCACGCCGGCCTGCGGGACCTCGCGCGGATGGCCCTGATCGTCGATCGCGACATAGGTAAACTTGCCGTCGGTGACGAGGATGAACTGCATCTCCTTGCGCCGCATGACCCAGGCTTCCAGGTGTACGGTGATCGAGGTCCTGCCGATGCGGACCAGCGTGGCGTGGACGGAGACGAGATCGCCAACGAAGACCGGCTTGCGGAAATTCATGGCGTCGATGGCAACTGTAACGGTGCGCGACTTCGCGAGCTTGGACGCGAAGATGCCACCACCGATATCCATCTGGCTGAGCAGCCAGCCGCCGAAAATATCGCCGTTCTGGTTGGTGTCCGCAGGCATGGCCAGCGTGCGCGTGCAGAGTTCGCCAAGCGGCGTGGTCTCATCGATCGCCGGGGCGTGAATGGCTGTTGCGTCGGTCATGGGATCGTTCGCCTTGTAGCAACGGAAACATCCTCGCTCTCCCCGCCGGGGGCGAGACGAGCCAGGCTCGCTCTGAGAGGGAGACTTAGCTTGTCGAGAGATTCGATCCCCCTCGTCCGGATTTGGCGCTTCGCGCCAAACCCGATCTCTCCCCGTGGGCGAGAGGTGAAACGATCGCGGCCCGTCAACATTGCCATCATTATTTGAAGGTATCCCAGCCGGCATCCGGCGCAAAGCGAACGCCGAATTTCTGCGCAAGCTCACGCAGGTTGGCGGCGACGTTCTCGGGGCCGCGGCTGCGCGCATAATTCAGCGGCCCGCCGCGGAACGGCGCGTAGCCGGTGCCGAAGATCATCGCGCCGTCGACCAGGTCGGGATCATCGACGATGCCTTCGCGCAAACACGCGACGCAAACATTCGACATCGGCAGCACCAAACGATCGATCATTTCCGGCGTGATCTGCGACCTGCTCGCGGTGCCCTTTTCGGCCTTGCCGTCGCGCCATATGTAAAAACCCTGACCGGTCTTGCGGCCAAGCTCGCCCTTCGCGACCTTCTCACGGAGCCACTCCGGCGGAGGCGGCAGCAAATCGCCGAGCTTCGCGCGCAGCTCGTCGCCGACGGCGAGACAGATATCCAGCCCGACCTGGTCGGCGAGTTCGATCGGCCCCATCGGCATACCGAATTTTTCCGCGGCCGCGTCGATCACGGTCTTGTCGATGTTCTCATCCAGCATCAGCATGGCTTCGAGCATATACGGCGTCAGCGCGCGGTTGACGAGAAAACCCGGCGAACTCTTCACCGGCAGCGGCAGCCGGTCGATCGCGCCGACGAACGCCATTGCTTCTTTCAACACCTGCGGGTCGGCGGCATCGTGGCTGACCACCTCGACCAGTTGCAGCCGCGACACCGGATTGAAAAAATGCACGCCGACCAGCCGCCCCGGATGCTGCAGCGTGGTCCGCAGCTCCTGCAGCGGAATGCTCGAGGTGTTGGTGGCGAGGATCGCGCCCGGCTTCATTTTCGGCTCGATCCCGGCATAGACCTTCTGCTTGAGTTCGAGTTTTTCCGGAACCGCCTCGATGATGAGATCGGCATTGCGCACGCCCTCGCCCTCGAGGTCGGGCATCAGGCGGTCGTGTGCGTCGCGAATGTCGGTGCGCTTGCGCATGATCTTGCCGTAGAGGACCGCGGCGCGCTTGATCGCGCCGGCGATCGGCTCCGGCTTCATGTCTGCGAGCGTCACGCGGATGTCCTGATGCGCACACCAGGCTGCGATGTCGCCGCCCATGGCGCCGGCGCCGATGACGTGCAGGTGCTTCACGACATTGTCGCCGCCGGCAAGTTTTTTCATCTGCTCGCGCAGGAAGAACACCCGGATCAGGTTCTGCGCCGTCGATGTCACCATCAAGCTGGCGAAGGACCGCTTCTCGGCCGCCAGCATCCCTGCCTTGCTGCCGCCGTGCTTCTCCCAGAGATCGATCAGCGCATAGGGAGCCGGATAGTGCTCTTGCGGCGCCGCCTTCTCCACTTCCTTGCGCATCCGCGGGGCGAGAAAGCCCCGCACCGGTCCGAGGTTGAGCAGCCGATTGAGTGCGCCCGATCGGGAATGCCTCAGCTGACCGCCGATCACATCCTTCACCGCCTTGCGGACATGGCGCTCTTGCGTCACGGCATCGACAAGCCCCAGCGATTTCGCTTTGCGCGCATCGATGGTCTTGCCGGTCAGCATCAGCGTCATCGCCTGCATCGGATTGACCAGCCTGGTGAAGCGTACTGTGCCGCCGAGGCCGGGATGCAAACCGAGCATCACTTCCGGAAAGCCGAACCGAGCGTTGTCGATCGCGATCCGCGTCCGGCACGCCAGCGCCACCTCAAGTCCCCCGCCAAGGCAGAAGCCGTGGATCACGGCAACGCTCGGCACCTTCAGCGCCTCCAGCCGGTCGATAATCGCGTGGGCGCGGCCGATGGCGGTTTCGACATCGGTCGGATCGGCGGCGCCGCGGAATTCGTTGACGTCGGCGCCGGCGATGAAGCCGGACGGCTTCGCCGAGCGGATCACGATGCCGGCGGGTGGATGGCCTTCCAGCACGCTCACGATCGCGCCGAACTCCTCCATCACGTCCGCGGCCAGCGTGTTGGCGCTGGAACCGGCGCGGTCGAACAACACCCACGCCACGCCATCGGCATCGCGCGTCAGTTTGAAGTTACGATAGGGACCGTCCGCATCGGGTTTCGGTCCAAGCTCCAGCACGCGATCCTTGAGAACGTCCAGTACTTTCGAATCCATGACGCCCTCTCAGCAGCAACCGGCGTGTCGGTCATCTCTCCCATAGGGAGAGGTCGGATCGCATCGCCAGATGCGACCCTCAACCAGCGCACGATCCCCCCTCATCCCACCCCTCTCAGAGCGAGCTTGGCTTGTCTCGACCCCGGCGGCGAGAGGGAGTCGGGCAGTGTAGGGGGCGTGTTTTGCAGTCAATAGCGTGTTTCCTCGCATCATATTCACACCGTCTCGATCAGCATGGCGCCGCCCTGCCCACCGCCGATGCATTCGGTGGCGACGCCGCGCCTGGTGCCGAGCCGCTTCATGGCATTGACGAGATGCAGCACGATGCGATTGCCCGAGGTGCCGACGGGATGACCGAGGCTGATCGCGCCACCGTCGACGTTGAGCCTGGCGCGGTCGATCGCGCCGGCCGCGCCGTCGAGGCCGAGCACCTCGCGGCAGAATTTCTCGTCTTCCCATGCGGCGAGACAGCCGAGCACCTGCGTGGCGAAGGCCTCATTGAGCTCCCATGTCTCGACGTCAGGCAGCGCCAGCTTGTTGCGCTTCAACAGCTCCGTCGCCGACAGCACCGGGCCAAGCCCCATGATCGAAGGATCCAGCGCCGACCACTGGCTGTCGAGGATCATCGCCTTCGGCTTGAGGCCGTGTTTGATAACGGCATCCTCTGATGCGAGAATGGTCCAGCACGCGCCATCGGTGATCTGCGACGAATTACCGGCGGTGACCTGGCCCCACGGCCGCTCGAACACCGGTTTTAGCTTCGCCAGCGTCTCCATCGAGGAATCCGGACGCACGCCGTCGTCGTGATCGAAGAACTTTCCGTCGTGCGCGAACGCCGTTTCCACTTCGCCCTTGAGCCAGCCTTCGGCCTGCGCCTTCGCCAGCCGCTTGTGGCTTTCGACCGCGTAGGCGTCGGACTGTTCGCGGGTGATGCCGAACAGATGGCCGACCACCTCGGCGGTCTGGCCCATGTTGAGTTCGGTGATCGGGTCGGTCAGCCCGCGCTCGAGGCCGATGATCGGCTTGAAGTCGGGCGGCCGCGCTTTCGCGATCGCCTTGATCTTCTCAACAATGCCCTTGGCACCGGCGACGCCTGCGAACCAGCGCACGCCCTGCTGCGGCCAGACCAGCGGCGCATGGCTTAAAGCCTCAGCACCCCCCGTCAGGATCATGTTGGCGTTACCGTCGCGGATATAGCGATAACCGGTGTCCATCGACTGCATGCCGGAGCCGCAGTTGATCTGAACCGTGAACGCCACCATCGCCTCGCCCATGCCGAGCCGCAGCGCGGCGACGCGGGCCGGATTCATCTCATCGGCGATGACGTTGACGCAACCCAGAATGACCTGATCGAACGCGTCGGGCGCGAACGGCTGGCGCGCCAGCAGCGGCCGTCCGCACTGCACCGCCAGATCGACCGGCGTGAACGGCCCCGGGCCGCCGCGCGCTTTGAGAAAAGGGGTTCGGCTGCCATCGATGATATAGACCGGACGCGCCATCAGCCTGCCGCCCTCGATTCACTCCGTTCCTGCACGATCTGCATGCCGATGGCCTTCTTGAGCGGCGACAGCGCTTCCGGCGCGAAGTCATCAACCTCGATCACGCGGAGCACCGCCTCGTGCGCCGCCTTGTATTGCTCGGCTTCGACCGGGGTGATGACGCCCTGCTTGATCGCCGCGTCCGTATCGTGCAGGTGCGCCGCGCGCATCCGCCGGAACACGTCCTCCGCGGCGGTCACCAGCAGAAACGCCTTTTCCAGCCGCGCCACGCTATTGTCGTCATCCACCTGCGAAAGATCCGGCGTCAGGCGGTCGCGCGCGACGGACGGCTCCAGCACGAGTTGAGCGCAGGCATGCACGACCTTGTCGCTCGGACCGCGCCCACGCGCGCCCATCGGCTGGATCATGATTTTGAGCATGATCGCGACGACGCGGTTCGGCAGGTTAGCCAGAATGTCGGCAAACCGCTGCTCGATGGTGCGGAAACCGGTCGCCATGCACCATTGCACCGCCGGGAGATCGATCTCCTGCCGGCCCTCGTCGTGCCAGCGCTTGAGCACGGCCGACAGCAGATACAGTTCAGAGAGAATGTCGCCGAAGCGCGCCGACAGCATCTCCTTGCGCTTCAGCTTGCCGCCGAGCGTCAGCAGCGCCATGTCCGCGCACAATGCAAAGGCCGACGCATAGCGCGAAAGCTGACGGTAGAAGTCCGTCACCGGACCTGCATCCTCCGGTGCAGGCGCGAACGCCCCCCAGCTCCAGCTTCGGCCCCAGGCGCGGAACAGGTTGGTTATGCTGTGGACGACATGAGCCCAGAACGCCTTGTCGAAGGTGTCGAGGCCCCTGGCCTTGTCGGTGTCGCCGAGCGCATTCATCTCCCGCAACAGGTAGGGATGCGCGCGGACCGCGCCCTGCCCGAAAATGATGAGGTTGCGCGTCAGGATGTTGGCGCCCTCCACCGTGATCGAGACCGGCACCCCGCGATAGAGATTGCCAAGGTAGTTTTGCGGGCCATCGATCACGGCCTTGCCGCCGTGGATGTCCATGGCGTCATCGATCACGATGCGCAACCGCTCCGTGGCGTGCAGTTTCATGATGCCGGAAATGACGGCTGGATGATGCCCCTCGTTGAGCGCGGCGCAAGTCAGCCGTCGCGCCGCGTCGATCAGATAGGCTGTGCTGGCGATGCGGGCCAGCGGCTCCTCGATGCCCTCGAACTTGCCGATGGGGATACCAAACTGCTCGCGGACGCGGGCATAGGCGCCGGTGGTGCGCGCCGCGAAGGCCGCGCCTGCCGCCGACAGCGAGGGCAGCGAGATGCCGCGTCCGGCGGCCAGCGCCGTCATCAGCATCTTCCAGCCCTGACCGAGACGCTCCTTTCCGCCGATGACGTAGTCGAGCGGAATGAAGACGTCCTTGCCCCAGTTCGGGCCGTTCTGGAACACCTGCATCGCCGGGAGATGGCGACGGCCGATCGACACGCCCGGCAAATCGGTCGGGATCAGCGCCACGGTGATGCCGAGGTCTTCCTGGGAGCCGACCAGATGATCCGGATCATAGGCCTTGAAGGCGAGCCCCAGCAGCGTCGCCACCGGACCGAGCGTGATATAGCGCTTGTGCCAGTTGAGCCTGAGCCCGGTCACCTCGCGGCCCTCGAAGGTGCCCTTGCAGATGATGCCGGTGTCGACCATCGAGGCGGCATCGGAGCCGGCTTCCGGGCTGGTCAGGCCGAAGCACGGAATTTCATGACCGTCGGCCAGGCGCGGCAACCATTTTTGCTGCTGGTCCCTGGTGCCGAAGCGCATCAGCAATTCGCCGGGTCCGAGCGAATTCGGCACCATCACCGTGACCGCGGCGGTAAGTGAGCGCGACGAGATCTTGCGCACCACTTCCGAATGCGCATAGGGCGAGAAACCGAGCCCGCCATACTCGGTCGGGATGATCATGCCGAAGAATTTTTTCTGCTTGATGAAAGTCCAGACCTCGGGAGGCAAGTCGCGCCACGTCCAGTTGATCTTCCAGTCGTCGAGCATGGCGCAAAGCTCGTCCACCGGGCCGTTGAGGAACGCTTCTTCCTCCGCCGTCAAGGTCGCCGGCGCGGTCGCCAGCAGTTTCGCCCAGTCAGGATTGCCGGTGAACAGGTCGGCGTCCCACCAGACGTCGCCGGCCTCCAGCGCCTCGCGCTCGGTATCCGACATCGACGGCAGCACGCGGCGCGCCCAGGAGAAGATCAGCTTGGAGATCACGTCACGGCGAAAACTCATCGCAATGTCCTCTTGTTCGGATCATCCGCGGTGGGTCGACCCGGTATCGCTACAGGCAATGACCTTACACCCATTAAGAGGAAATACCCGTATAAAGGCAAAAGCGAGTTTCATTTCATGGTTTCACAATTGAAAATTAAGCGAAATTTTGTAATTTGAGGTCAACCTGCAAACCGCATGATAGCGCAAGAATCCCAAAAACGCGATTTGCAACAGCGGGATGGTGCCGCCAGTCACAAGATCAAGCGAGGCAACGCGACGGACGAAAGACGGCGACCGTTTTGAACGCGCCGAAGACCACACCGTGATTCGCGTTCGCGAATCGCGAACTTCAACCCACCTGTTTTTGCCGCGCAACAGCAGATCGGCAAGCACGGCATCGGTCATCCGCCCCGGCTTTGTCAACGCCTCGCGCGATCATCCGGGAATGGAAGAAACGCATCATCACCGTGCGCGCCCATAGCGCCGCTTGACGAACGCGCCGTACCGCCCCTTCGACGATCTCCTCAACTCAGCGACGCACAGGATCGGCGGTGATTGGGCACGATCATTTACCGTTCGCAATAGTCTGGCCGGCGTCGGGAAGCCGGGGTCGCGAGGAGTTTGCCTGCTCGAAGATTGGTAAAATTTTAATCAGGCCTGTTCAAAGATACCGCGGGCTTAGGTTTCAACGCGAACCGCGCAGGCACTGCGGGCTTTGTCGCCGCGCGCATCAAACATCAAAGAAGCGTCCGTAAGCCGAACCGTCAAAAGATCGGAGGCTAATTCGCGTCCCCTCAAAGCTGTGGACCAATAGACCTATGGATCAGTGAGAATTCACCTGCATTGGAAGGAATCCAAAAATGAAGGCGAAGATAAGCGTTACTCTTCCCGCAATCGTCTCGGCGCTCGTCCTGATAGGCGCCCTTTCCGCCGGAATTGCGGCCTACCAGGCCTACGAACAACGACAGAAGTCCCAGGCATTTCTGGAAGTGAATTACATCTCGCAACTGCTGTTGAAAAGCGCAGGGCAATGGGCGGTCGAGCGCGGGCTGACGAACGCGCCTCTGAAATCGCCCGACGCCCTGCCCGCCGAACTTCGCCCCCGGATCACCAGCACGCGGCAAACCGCCGATCATGCGTTTAAGGAAGCCGCTCAACTGCTGCACGGGCTTCCGTCGATGAAATCGGCAGAAGCGCAGATCTCGGAAGCCGAGAGCACGTTCCAGGGGTTCGTCGGCTTCCGCATGAGGCTCGACGAGAACCTTCCCAAGCGGGGATCGGAGCGGAATCCGGAGGTCGTCGAGAGTTTTTCACCGACAATCACCAAGCTGATCGACGTCTCCGGCAACAGGTTGCGCCTGACGATGGAAACGCTGAACCGCCCGCCGACTGCGGCGCTGGCGCAAATGGTCAACATTCGTAATTTGACCGCGCAGATGGCCGAGAACGCCGGACGGGAGCGCGCATTCCTCGGAGGAATGGTTGGCTCCCACGCCAAAATCAACATAACCGGCCTCCGGACCATCGCCCGCTACCGCGGAAATGTCGAATTGGCATGGGAAACGATCTCGCCGCTCCGGATGCGCACCGACCTGCCGAAGAAGGTGGCGGATGCGATCACGGGCGTCGAGAACGATTATTTCCAGACCTATGGGCAAACGCGCGACAGCGTACTCGCGACAGCAGAAAGCGGCGAGTACACGATCAGCGGCAACGACTATGTTGCGCGGGCGACCACCGCGATCAATTCCATTCTGCGTCTCGCCGAAGCGGTCGGTGAAGCAGCCGACCAGGAAGCCGCGACGCAAGCTGCGAACAGCACGTCCAAACTGGTCATCTCGGGATTGATCCTGCTCGGCTGTATCGCGCTCGCGCTGGTCAGCTTCTGGATTGCGTTCTCGCGGATCCTGCGGCCGTTGTCGGCGCTGACGGGAGCAATGGGCGAACTCGCGAACGGCAACTTCTCGGTGGTCCTGCCCGGACTCGATCGCAAGGATGAGATGGGCGACATGGCGCGCGCGGTCGAGACCTTCAAGGTCAAGGCCGAGCAGAAGGCGCGCGACGAAGCGGAGGCCAAGATGAAGCAGGATCAGATTGCCGCCGAGCAGCGCAAGGCGGACATGCACAGGCTGGCCGACAGTTTCGAGGCGGCGGTCGGCGAAGTGATCCAGACGGTCTCATCGGCAGCCAACCAGCTAGAAGGTTCGGCGACCGCCCTGACCCGGACGGCCGAGCAGACCCACCAGCTCTCCTCCGCCGTCGCCGCGGCCTCCGAGGAAGCGACGGTCAACGTTCAGTCCGTGGCATCCGCCAGCGAGGAGATGGCGGCGTCCGTCAATGAAATCAGCCGGCAGGTCCAGGAGGCGTCGAGGATCGCAAGCGAAGCGGCGCAAAAGGCCCACAGCGCCGACCAGCGGATCACCTCGCTGTCGCAGGCGTCGACCAAGATCGGAGACGTGATCGAACTCATCAACACGATCGCGAGCCAGACCAACCTGCTGGCGCTCAATGCGACGATCGAGGCCGCTCGCGCAGGCGAAGCCGGCCGCGGCTTCGCGGTGGTGGCGTCCGAGGTGAAGGCATTGGCCGAGCAGACCGCCAAGGCCACCGCCGAAATCGGCCAGCAGATCGCGAGCATCCAGTCGGCGACAGACGACTCCGTCGTCAACGTGAAGGAGATCGGCGTCGTCATCGGCAGGATCGCGGAGATTTCCGCGACGATCGCCTCGGCGGTCGAGGAACAGGCCTCTGCGACTCAGGAGATCTCCCGTAACGTCCAGCAGGCTGCGGCGGGGACCTCGGAAGTGTCTTCCAACATCATCGAGGTCAGCAACGGGGCCTCCGCGACAGGCGGCGCTTCCACGCAGGCGCTGGCGGCGGCAAAGTCCCTTGCCAGCAATACCGACCGTCTCAAGCTGGAGGTCGACAACTTCCTGGCAACGGTCAGGGCCGCCTAGAGCTATTCCGGCTTTGATCGAATCAAAGCCGGGCTCTAGCTCTTGTTTAACGCGTTTTCTTTACGCGAACCGGCATCCGCTTCGCTTGAAAACGCTATAGGCCGGATGCAATGGGGGTCTGCTTCGTCGGTGACGATCAAACCTCATTTCGTCCGAGACAATCATCATGAGTGGGTTGCTTACGCGACCCGCTCATGGATCTTCTGGAACTTTCCTTAAACGGACTGCCGAGCGCCGATCAGCACCCCGGAACCCTCCGAAGCTCACAGCGTTGTCGAAGCCCAACGTAAAAGGAGAGGACTTATGGGTTCCGCTACCGACAAGATCAAGGGAACGGCCAACGAGGCAATCGGCAAGGCCAAGCAGGGCGTCGGCGAAGCTATCGGCTCCGACAAGATGCAGGGCGAAGGCGCACTGCAGGAAATCAAAGGCAAGGGCCAGAAAGCGGTCGGCGAGGCCAAGGAAGCGGCCAAGGAATCCGTCAACAAGGCGGCGGACGCGGCAAACAAAAATCTTTGATCTGAACGTTGCCGTTTAAACAGAGGACCGGCCTTCCAGCCGGTCCTCTTTTGGCGCCATCACCGATCCACGCACCTGTCATCCACGGGTTTCGCGACGCGGCGCGGACTGCTAAACCCGCGTCATGCTCAGGGTCGCCGCTCTCTATCAATTTACGTCATTGCCGGATTTCCGCGAGTTGCGCGAACCCTTGCGCGTGATTTGCGCCGGGCTTTCCGTCAAGGGTTCGATCCTGCTCGCCGAAGAAGGCATCAACGGCACCGTCGCCGGCCCGCCCGACGCCATCGATGCGTTGGTGGCAGAGCTACAATCGGGTCCGCTGTTCTCCGGCCGGCTCGACAATCTCGAACTGAAATTCTCGCAGGCATCGGTGATGCCGTTCGCGCGGCTCAAGGTCCGGCTGAAGAAAGAAATCGTGACGCTCGGCGATCCCGCTGCCGATCCGACCCGCGCGGTCGGCATCTATGTCGAGCCGAAGGACTGGAACGATCTGATCGCCGCGCCCGGCACGCTTCTCATCGATACCCGCAATGCCTTCGAGGTGGCGATGGGCACCTTCGAAGGCGCGATCGATCCGCAGCTTGCGCGGTTCGGGCAGTTCAAGGATTTCGTCGCGCAAAAGCTCGATCCGCACCGCCACCGCAGGATCGCAATGTTCTGCACCGGCGGCATTCGCTGCGAAAAGGCGAGCGCCTACCTGCTGTCGCGCGGCTTTGAGGACGTCTATCACCTCAAGGGCGGCATCCTGAAATACCTCGAGGCCATCCCCGAAAGCCAAAGCCGCTGGCGGGGCGAATGCTTCGTGTTCGACGAGCGAGTGGCGCTCGGCCAGGGGCTGAAGGAAAAGACCCGCACGGGCCCGGTCGTGCACGGAGAGCCCCGCGATGACTGACCGGACCCTGGCTGATCGCGTCGACGCGCTGGAGATGCGCCTGACCTATCAGGACGAGACCATCGAGGCGCTGAACCAGACGGTCACCGCGCAATGGAAGCAGATCGACGCGCTTTTGCGGCAGGTCGCCGAACTCAGTGAGCGCGTGCGGGAGGCCGAAGCCGCGCGTCCCGCCCCCGCCAACGAGCCGCCGCCGCATTATTGAGAGCAGCGTTTCCGCCGGGCCCATGCCGCCGTTGATCGGCAACCGTTATCGGCTTATCACGTAGGTTGCGCGATAAAGCGTCGTTGCGCGCTTTCATCGCCACGCCGCCACAAGATCTCCGGAAAGGATCGCATGACCGCGGAAGTCTCGATTGGGGACGCAGACGCCGCCCGGCTGACGCCGCATCCGCTGCGGACCGCTATCCTGGGCGAACTGCATGCGCGGCCGTTCACGGCATTGTCCGTTCCCGCCCGTATCCTGCATTTCGCATTTGAGACGGCCGGCGAGCGAGCCCAGGCCGACCGCGACCATCTCGCGGCGTTCTGTTCGGCGCGCGGCCTGCCGGTGCCGACCTTCGCCGAACGGCACTATCGGGTCGCGTTCGGCACCACCGTGCTGCGATGGGAGCAGCATTCCGAATTCACGACCTATACCTGGGAAATGCCCTCCCAGCCTGACGGAATTCCGTTTCATCCAGCAGCCGCGGCACTCGCCGCCCCGATGCAGCTCGTTCCGCAACCCGGTCCGCTTCTTGTCGCCATCGACATGCACGTGCTGGCCGACGGGCCCGCCGTCCAGCCGCCGGAGCGGCTGTTTGATCGCAACAGCCTCGCGCTTGCTGAAAACAGCGACGGCGCGGCGATCTACGCCACCGACTTCCAGCCCGATCCGTCCGGCTTCGTGAGAATTCTGATCGTCGACCGCAAACTCAATCCGGATCGCGCCGGCGCGCTGGCGCAACGCGTGATCGAGATCGAGACCTATCGCACGCTCGCTCTGCTCGGCCTGCCCGAAGCGCAGCGGCTCGCGCCTTCGATCAGCGCGGTCGAGCAGCGGCTCGCAGAAGTGACGGCCAAGATGCTCAACAGCGGCAATCTCGCCGACAACCGCCACCTGCTCGACGAACTGACGGCGCTGGCCGCGGAAGTCGAGGCCGGCGCGGCGGCGAGCGTCTTCCGTTTCGGCGCCAGCCGGGCCTACTACGAGATCGTGCAGCAGCGGCTGACGACAATCGGCGAGCGCAAGGTGGCCGGGCTGCCGACGTGGACGTCGTTCCTGGCGCGGCGAATGGCACCGGCGATGCGGACCTGCGTGACGACCGAGGCGCGTCAGGAGAGCCTGTCGCTCAAGCTGTCGCGCACGGCGAACCTGCTGCGCACGCGCGTCGACGTCGAACTCGAGCAGCAAAATCAGGAACTCTTGAAATCGATGAACGCCCGCACCCGGATGCAGCTCCGCCTGCAGACTACCGTCGAAGGGCTATCGGTCGCGGCCATTACTTATTACGTGGTCAGCCTGTTCGGCTATATCGCCAAGGCGCTCCACGAGTCCGGGCTGGTCCGGATCGAGCCGGGCTACCTGACCGCGGCCTTCATTCCGGTCGCCGCGCTGTCGATCTGGTCGGTGGTGCGCAGCATCCGCCACAAGCATATCGGCCGCGGCGGCTGAAGCCTCATCACGCTCCGGGCTTCGTCTAAAGCCTTTCACCGTTTCATGGAAAAGTGCCTTCCAGAAACCCGGTCAGCCGCTGGCGGATGATGCGTTCGGCATCCGCGATGATGCGATCGATCAACTCCTTGCAGCTCGGCACATCGTGGATCAGGCCCACCGTCATGCCGCAGCTCCAGGCGCCGGCATCCATGTCGCCCTCGATCATGACCTTCGGATAAATGCCGGCGACCTCCTCGATGATGTCGTTGATCTTGAGGTCCGCGCCTTTCTCCCGTTCGATCTCCATCAGCCTCTCGACCTTGCGGTTGTTGAGCACGCGCTCGGTGTTGCGCAGCGCGCGCATGATCAGCCGGGTATCGAGTTCGCTGGCCGCGACCAGCGCCTTCTTGACGTTGTCATGCACCGGCGCCTCCTTGGTCGCGATGAAGCGCGTACCCATGTTCATGCCCGAGGCGCCCAGCGCCAGCGCGGCGACCAGGCTGCGCGCGTCCGCCATGCCGCCGGAAGCCACGAACGGAATCCTGAGTTCGTCGGCGGCGCGCGGCAGCAGGATCATGTTGGGGATATCATCCTCGCCGGGATGACCGCCGCACTCGAAGCCGTCGACGCTGACCGCGTCGCAACCGATCTGTTCCGCCTTCAATGCGTGCCGTACCGCGGTGCATTTGTGGATCACCTTGATGCCGGCCGTCTTGAGCGCGGGCATGTATTGTTCAGGGTTGCGGCCCGCCGTCTCGACGATCCCGACGCCGCCCTCCACGATCGCCTGGATGTATTCGGGATAGGGCGGCGCGGTAAACGCGGGCAGAAACGTCAGATTCACGCCGAACGGCTTGTCGGTCATGTCGCGGCAGCGCGCGATCTCTTTCGCCAGCAGTTCCGGCGTCTTCTGCGTCAATCCGGTGATGATGCCGAGACCGCCCGCATTGGAGACAGCGGACGCGAGCTCCGCGAAGCCGACGTAATGCATGCCGCCCTGGACGATCGGATGCCGGATGCCGAACAATTCGGTGATGGCTGTTTTCACGGAAAAACCCCCGGTTCGCTCATGGTGATAGCGGACCGGCAAACTCCCATTCCGCTATCGGCCGGGCAAGTGGACTGGCCGCCGGACGCCGGGTCAATCTCGCGCCAGATCATTCTCGGCGCCTTGAACCGGCTGCCTTGACAGACCGCGTCAGGTCGGTTTCACTCGTAGAATTATTCCATTCTGTGACTGTTCTGTTGCTGGATGAAGCAGCGTGCGCTGCGGAAGAGGTTGCGGTGCCGCTTCGTAAAGCACCCGCGGCTTCTCCGCGCCGGAAACGGTGCTCCGAAGACTGAATGACACTGCGGACCGATGCCATCGAGCAGATCATGACAGACCCCGAAAAGGAAACGACGGAGCGGCATCAGCACGCGCCCCGGATGTCCGCCGAGCATGCAGAACCCGGCGTCGGACAGATCGGACTCATCACTCATGAGGACGGTCTCGTTAGGGATTTGCTGATCGCCGAGTGCGCCGCAGCGCTGGCCGCGCTGGGCTATCGCCTGGGCGGCGTCGTTCAGTCCAACCCGCACCGGGAAGGCCGGCGCCGTTGCGATATGTATGTGAAGGATCTGCTCGGCGGCGACGAGGTCAAGATCTCACTGGATCGCGGTAACGAAGCGAGGGGCTGCCGCCTCGACCAGGATGCATTCGCACGCATCGACGCCTGGATCGAGCGCGCGGTGCTCGAACATGTCGATCTGGTTGTCATCAACAAGTTCGGCAAGGAAGAAGCGCAAGGCCGAGGGTTGCGGTCGGTCATCGCCGAGGCCCTGATCGCCGAAATTCCGCTGATCATCGGCGTCTCCGAACACAACCTTGATGACTTTCTGGCGTTCGCCGGCGAATCGGCCATCCGGATGAAGCCCGATGTCGAAGCGATAACCGCATGGTGCCGGAACGCGATTGAACGCCGGGCTCATGGTCGGTGCGAGCCGGGATTGCCGTCCGTAGAACGCGAGGCATGAGCTGCATTCATGACGGGTCAGCCAAAAAGCTGCTGGCCGGAGGAACTCGAAAAGGCTAACTTCGACTTTGACGGAGGGGCGAAGACTGCGCGTGTCTGTATGATACACGCTCCTGTCCCTTCATGCCGTCGCCGGCCGGGGCCTATGGCTCCGACGGGCCCCCACCCGAACAGCAAGTTCCTTGTTCTCCGGCGCAAACATGTGAAGCGACGCGATGGACGATAAACAGATCCTCCAGAATGCAACGCGCAGCGCAGCCCAGGCGGGCATGATCACGCTCGTGTTTGAGAATTTCACCGCCCAGCTCATCAAGTACGTTCTCAGTGGGCAGCTCCTTGACGAAGATTCCCTGATGATGCTCCGCGACAACTGCATCCGCGACCTGAAGAACTCCACGATGACGGGAATGTCTTTGGAGGAGGAAGCCGAAATCTTCAGGCAGGCTGTCGAAAACGCGGAGAAGCTGCTCGACGCCGCGATAATGCGGGGGCGGGAGTTCTAGTGGAGTGAATTTGACATTCGCTACCCACTTTGCAGCAAACCCGTCAGGCGAATGTCAAATTCAAAACTCCACTAGAAACCTGATAGCTGCTAGTAGTCCTTTGATTCTAACATTTGCAGGAACGCCCTGCCGCAACGGGATGCAAATGTTAGAATCGGACCACTAGTCTGCGAACGGTTCTGCGTCGATTCGCTTCCCCCTTCCACCGCCCACACCCGGCATACCCTGTTGCCTCCCATTGCCCCGGCATTGCCGATTTGCCGGACCGCCGCACGTTGACGCAATGGTTGCAGGCCCGTACATCAGGCGGGCGACCCGCTGCCATGACACCTGCGAAGGGTCTTGCGCGGGACCTCTCCACAACAGCATGTCGGCCGACCTGTGCGGGCCCGATCCGGCGAGCGAGGTTAACCGAGAGCGGCGACAGCCCTTGACAAGCCTCGTCGCGCGGGCTTCCCAACTGGTAGCCGGAGCACGACAAGGGTTTCCGGGTCGAACCGAAAACCGGGAGTTAAAAGCAAGAGTTAAGAGAATGAAGTAGCCCGTGAAATAGTGCTTGACTCGGAAAGCTCGTAGAAGTCTTGCTCGGCCTTCACCCGTGTTACGGCCTGCACGCCCAAGCCGCACCGTTTCGCGGCGCTCTAAACCAGAGAACCAGAGGCTTCAATCATTGCGCGCACCCATGACGGCTTCGGTTGCAAGCTGTGTTGGTGGTCGGAACTTGAACACTCTGGCAGGCGCAGCTTTGAACGACGCGCGTTCCGGGCGGCCGTGCGAATGCGGCGATGGGAAGATCTTCACGAGGCCGCCGATCGAGGCTTTCGTGCCGACCGCGCAGCGTGTCAGCGTGGATTCGACCTTGACCGGTTGATGACACGGCGAAGCTGCCGGATTTGTCCAGTTTGATGACGATGCTATAAAATCAGTTGTTCAGTGAGGTCCCCTACGATGTCGCAATCGCGTCCGGTATCCGTTAACAGCACGATCGAGGACATGCAGGCGGAGCGCAACTCGCTCGAAGCCTTTGCCAGTGATCGCGCCCGCGACTTCGTCGGCAGGCAGCCGGTTATCGCGCGCGTCACCGAACTCTGCACCTCTCCGGCGAAAGCGCTGTCTCCAACCAGAGAAGGTCCGCCATGGGGCATCTGCATCACCGGCGATCCGGGCTCGGGCAAGAGCGCGCTGTTCGGCGAACTTCTCCGTCGCGTCAGGGAGACCGACGCTTTTGTGCTTGCGCACGCCGCCGGCGCCACTCCGCAAGCCTCATCGGTCGACGCCATGCTGCGCCGCTGGATCAGCGAACTCGGCAGCGCGCTCGGGGTCGGCGACGTTGACCTCGCTGCGAATATCGAACCCGAGATTGTCGAGAGGGCTTTCGCCTCGCTGCTCGCGCGGATGTCATTACAGCGCCGCGTCGTTATTCTGATCGACGCGATCGACCGATTCAACAAGACCGTGCGCGGGAAGTTCACGACCTGGCTGCCTCGGCCATGGCCGATCAATACGCGCCTTGTCGCAACCGGCATCGCCGGCGGCGCCTCCAAAGCGCTGGCCGAGCGTTCGGGCGTGGAATCGTTGACTCTGCCGCCGCTCGACGCAACCGAGGCGCGTGGCATCATCGATACCTTCATCAAGCGCCACCGCAGCAAAATCGGGCCGGCGGTGATCGATGCGCTGCTGGATAAAAAACATGCGGGTTCTGCCGCGTTTGGCAATCCGTTGTGGCTGGTGCTCGCCCTCGAGGAACTTGAGTTGCTCAACACCGAATATTTCGCCGACATGCAGCGCGAATATTCCGGTGATCCGGGCGAACGCCTGCAAAATGCAATGATGGACACCGTCGGAGGCATGCCGACGGACGTTCCGCGCCTCTATCGCGCAACCTTCGACAGCGCTTCGACAGCGTTGGACGCCACGCTTACGTCGGCGTTCATCGGCCTCACCTCCGCGAGCCGGTCGGGATGGCGGGATAGCGACTTCCGTCAACTGCTGCCGCAGGTCAGCGGCGAACCCTGGGACGAGAAGCGTTTTGCCGCCCTGCTTCGGCTGTTCCGCGGCCAGATTCACCAGCACGGCACACTCGCGCAGTGGAATTTCAACCATCCCCAGGCGCAGGCCGCCGCCCGCTCCCGCTTGGCGGGGCTGCGTCTCTCCAATCCCCAACTGCATCAGTTGATCGCCGACTATCTTCTGACCCTGACGCCGGACGATCCTCTGCGCGCGTCCGAAACCATGGTGCACCTGCTGGCGGGCAAGGACGCCGCAAGCGCCGCCCGATACTATGGCGATCCATCGTTGAGCAATGCGGAATTGCAAGGCGCTACGCGCGCGCTTGCTGATGCCGCGATTGCGCCGGCGGCCGGCACGCCGGCAGCCGCAGCGCAAGAGATCAGCCGGTTGCTCGACAATCCCGACAACTCCGTCCGCGCGCATGTGGCTGAGCGCTTCCTTTTCAATCTCGACGAAGCGATTGAGCGGCACGTGTCCCCCGATGTCCGTCTGCTCGTCCTGAATGCAATCGTGGGAGCGTTCGAGCAGTTGCTTCGCACCGATGCCGACAATGCGGGCTGGCAGCACGCGCTGTCTGTTGCGCGCGACCGCGTCGGCGACGTGCTGGTGGCGCAGGGCAAGCTGCCCGACGCGCTGAAATCATACCGCGACGGGCTTGCGATCAGAGATCGGCTGGCGAAGGCCGATTCCGCAAACACCGAGCGGCAGCGCGATCTGTCGCTGTCGCACGAGAAGATCGGCGACGTCCTGGCGGTGCAAGGCAAACTCACCGAAGCGCTGGAATCCTTCCGTAGCCAGCGCGCGGTCACCGAACGGCTGGCGCAGGCGAACCCCGGAAATGCCGAACTGCAGGTCGGTCTGTCGCTGTCGCATGAGAAGGTCGGCGAAGCGCTGATGGCGCAGGGCAACCTGGACGAGGCGCTCGAAGCCTTCCGCAGCCAGCTCGAGATCACCGAGCAACTGGCCCGCGCCGCCGACACCGATGATAACGACTGGCAGCGCGACCGGACGCTGTCCTACGATCGGGTCGGCGAAGTGCTCATGGCGCAAGACAAGCTGCCCGAGGCGCTGGAGGTGCTGCGGAGCGGCCTCACGATCAAGGAGCGGCTGGCGAAGGCCCATCCCGACAACACCGGCTGGCAGCGCAGTCTGTTGCGCTCTTATGATCGCATCGGCGACGCGCTGGTGGCGCAGGGCAAGCTGCCCGACGCGTTGACATCTTTTCGCAAGGGACTTGAGATCGCCCAGCAGCTCTCGCGCGCAGAGCCCGACAACGCCGGCTGGCTGCGTGATCTGTCGGTGTCTCACGGCAAGATCGGCGACGTGCTGGTAGCGCAGAGCAGCCTGCCCGATGCCTTGAAATCCTTCCATGAAGGGCTGACGATCAGACAGCGGCTGGCAACCGCGGATCCCGATAATTTCGACTGGCAACGCGGCCTGGCGGTATCCTACGATCGTATCGGCGACGTGCTATTGGCCCAGGAGAACATGGCCGGCGCGCTGGAAGCCTTCCGCGACCAGCTCGCGATCGCCGAGCGGCTGGCGCAATCCAACCCCGGCAACACCGGCTGGCAGCGCGATCTGTCGGTGTCCCACGAGAAAGTCGGCGACGTACTGGTGGCGCAGAGCAGTCTGCCCGAAGCGTTGCAGTCCTTCCGCAATGCGCTTGCGATCAGAGAGCGACTGGCACGCAACGACCCCGGCAACACCGCCTGGCAGCGCAGTCTTTCGGTGTCGCACGATTGCATTGGCGACGTGCTGGAAGCACAGGGCGACGTGGACGAGGCGCTGAAATCCTACCGTAACGCGCTTGCGATCAGAGAACGGCTGGCGCGAAGCGATCCCAGCAACGTTGTGTGGCAGCGTGACCTGACGGTGTCCTACGCTCGTATCGGCGAAGCGCTGGAAGCGCAGGGCAAACCGGACGAGGCGCTGAAATCCTTCAACGAAGAACTCGCGATTCTCGAGCGGCTGTCGCTCGCCGACCCCGGCAACGTCGACTTGCAGCGTAGCGTTGCCGTGAGTCAGGGACATCTCGCCGAGATGTATCGTCGAGCTAATGACCGCGACAATGCGCTGAGCGCGCTGCGGCAAGGGCAAGCCGCCATGACGCGGGTCGTCATGCGCGCGCCGGACAATGCCGGCTGGAAGAAAGATCTCGACTGGTTCAACGAGCAGATCGAGACTTTCCCGGAATAATCGCCCGCTCCCTGAGCAAGCAAGATCGGCAGCGACGCGCTTTTATTTGGCGTCGCTCGCGATCGGCTGCGCGCACACGGCCACCCAGCCGGCGCCTCTCCGATGCCCGAGCCCCGAAGATGAAATCTGTTGGCGCGGCATAGACCTACCGTTGCACGATATGCAGATATCTGATATGCATTTACGTGATAACGGGACCGTCCAAGAGGTCGGGAAAAATCAACAGGGGGGAACGCAATGGCAGATTATGCGAACGCCAGCGTTGTAATCGAGACAGTGCCGCCGGCGGAGATGGGGGCCGCGCTCGCCGCGGACGCCGCCAAGAAGGCTAAGTTCGGTACCATCCATCTTCTCATCCGTGGTTTTCT
>NZ_MKSM01000003.1:13499-69885 GCF_001897285.1 Nitrobacter sp. 62-23 | reverse complement strand
GCGTGCCGCTGATCGACGGGCAGGGCAATTTCGGCTCGGTCGACGGCGATATGGCGGCGGCCATGCGCTACACCGAATCCCGCCTCACCAAGATTGCGCAATCGCTGCTCGACGACATCGACAAGGACACCGTCGATTTTCAGCCGAACTACGACAGCAGCGAGAAGGAACCGTCGGTTCTTCCGGCGAAGTTTCCGAATCTTCTGGTCAACGGCGCTGGCGGCATTGCCGTGGGCATGGCCACCAACATTCCGCCGCACAATCTCGGCGAAGTCGTCGACGCCTGTGTGGCGCTGATCGACGATCCCGCGCTTCCGATCGACGATCTCATCAAAATCATTCCGGGGCCGGATTTTCCCACCGGCGGCATTATCCTGGGACGGCAGGGCATCCGTTCGGCCTACCATCTCGGCCGCGGCTCGATCGTGATGCGCGGCAAGGTCTCGATCGACACCATCCGCAAGGACCGCGAGGCGATCATCGTCTCGGAGATCCCATATCAGGTCAACAAGGCCAGCATGGTCGAACGCATCGCCGACCTGGTGCGCGAGAAGAAGATCGACGGCATCTCTGACCTGCGCGACGAGTCCGACCGCGAGGGTTTCCGCGTTGTGGTCGAACTGAAGCGCGACGCCGTCCCCGAGGTCGTGCTCAACCAGCTCTACAGGTTCACACCGCTGCAAACCAATTTCGGCGCCAACATGGTGGCGCTGGATGCGGGGCGGCCGCAGCTCATGAACCTGAAAGACCTGCTGACGCTGTTCGTCGCGTTCCGCGAGCAGGTGGTCACGCGTCGCACCAAGTTCCTGCTCAACAAGGCGCGCGACCGCGCCCACATCCTGGTCGGTCTCGCCATCGCCGTCGCCAACATCGACGAGATCATTCGCGTGATTAGGGAGTCGCCGGATCCCAACAGTGCGCGCGAGACCTTGATGTCGCGCGACTGGCCGGCGAAGGACGTGGCGGCGATGATCACGCTGATCGACGATCCGCGCCACCGCATGTCGCCGGACGGCACGGCGCGGCTGTCGATGGAGCAGGCGAGGGCCATTCTCGATCTGCGCCTGCAGCGCCTGACCGCGCTCGGCCGCGAGGAAATCTCCGAGGAACTCGACAAACTTGCTGTCGAGATTGCCGATTATCTGGATATCCTGCGCTCGCGCGCGCGCGTGCAGGCGATCGTCAAGACCGAACTCTTGGCGGTGAAAGCCGAATTCGCCACTCCGCGCAAGACCGTCATCGTCGAGCAGGAAGGCGAGGTCGAGGACGAGGACCTGATCCAGCGCGAGGACATGGTCGTGACCGTCTCGCACGCCGGCTACGTCAAGCGGGTGCCATTGTCGACCTACCGCGCGCAGAAGCGTGGCGGCAAGGGCCGCTCCGGAATGCAGACCCGCGAGGAGGATTTCGTCAGCCGCCTGTTCGTGGCGTCCACGCACACGCCGGTGCTGTTCTTCTCTTCGCGCGGCCAAGTCTACAAGGAAAAGGTGTGGCGTCTGCCAATGGCCGCGCCGAACGCGCGCGGCAAGGCGCTGATCAACATCCTGCCGCTCGAGCAGGGCGAGCGCATCACCACCATCATGCCGTTGCCGGAAGACGAGTCGTCCTGGGCCAATCTGGATGTGATGTTCGCCACCACCAGCGGCACGGTCCGGCGCAACAAGCTGTCCGATTTCGTCGACGTCCGCCGCTCCGGCATCATCGCGATGAAGCTCGGCGAGGGCGAGGCGATCGTCGACGTACAGATCTGCACCGAGCGTGACGATGTGCTGCTGACCGCCGCCGGCGGCCAGTGCATCCGTTTCCCGGTGACCGACGTGCGCGTGTTTTCGGGCCGGACATCGATGGGCGTGCGGGGTATCGCGCTGGCCGGCGGCGACCGGGTGATTTCGCTCTCGATCCTGCACCACTTCGAGGCGACGCCGGCCGAGCGCGCCGCCTACCTCAAGCAGTCCGGCGCGATCCGTCGCGCCGCGACCGGCGAGGATATCGAGCCCGAAGAAGCAACGCCGGAGGCCGACGAGGCCGCGCACACTGATCTATCGCTGCCCGAGGGCCGTTACGTGGAGATGGGCGCGGCTGAGCAGTTCGTGCTCACCGTCACCGCGCAGGGCTATGGCAAGCGGTCGTCGTCGTTCGAGTTCAGGGTGTCAGGTCGCGGCGGCAAGGGCATCCGCGCCTCCGATCCGACCAAGATCGGCGAGATCGGTCACCTCGTGGCCGGGTTCCCGGTCGAGATGTCGGACCAGATCATGCTGGTCAGCGACGGCGGCCAGTTGATTCGCGTGCCGGTGGAGGGCATTCGCATCACCAGCCGCGCATCCAAGGGCGTTCGCGTCTTCAATACGGCCGATGACGAGCACGTGGTGTCGGTCGAGCACATCCGCGAGGAAAACGAGAACGGCAACGGCGGATAAATCACGATGATTTGGATCGAATCGATCTAAAATCATGGTTGCAACATCTTGGAGCGGGATGCGAGCCGGGAGCCGCTCCACTTTTATCTCCATCCCTCAATTACGCGCCGGACCCTGCAACTATTGACCCGTGCGGGGGGGACCCCTACACAGCGCAGCAAGTGAGCGCGTAGCTCAGGTGGTAGAGCACGTGACTTTTAATCATGGGGTCGAGGGTTCGAGTCCCTCCGCGCTCACCAATCCTTGCACAGGCCGGGGTTCCAGAGTCTAATCCAACTTTGTTGCATCAGACTCTGACCTCTTGATTCGACGCGTTTTCTTCATCCGGTCATTTCGTCCCCGCATCCGGCGACAGACCAGCTACCTCATACTTTTAAGAAACAATCATAATGTATTGGATTTATTGTTGATTATTAGAATCAGAATGGAAATCCAAATGGCGTGCAAATTAACCTTGGCAGTGAAGCACTGCCGACGGGATTTGCATCGCCGCTCATTTTGAACACAATCGACCGGAATAACGCGGGAATCACAAAATCGAGGATCTGATCCATGCGCGTTGCTTGCGTTCGAACTGTTTTGTTTTCATGTGCCCTGACTGCGGGCTTCGCGATTCCGGCTCTTGCCGGAACGGATTATGACGGCCTTTGGAATGTCAGGGTTGTCACCAAGACGGGAAGCTGTGACCCGGTCGCGCAATACCCTCTCACCGTCAGTCACGGTAAGGTTTCGGCGGCTGGTGCTGACGTTACCGGTAGCGTTGGAAACCAGGGTTATGTGAAAGTGTCGATCCGTGGCGCGTTCGCCAATGGCCAGCTCAGCGGCAATACGGGGTCCGGCAAGTGGAACAGCGCATCCGCCGGAGTGCCGTGCAGCGGTCGCTGGGAAGCGTCACGTCAGTAGATTCGGGATTGGCGGCAATGGGACTGGGGATTGCTATGTCACGGGGATTAACGGCCATCGGCGCTGCGGTGCTGTTGTCGGTGTCCGCGGCTTCCGCGGACGCCGGCCCGTTTGAGGGCCTGGGCGGCGTCTGGACTGGACGCGGTACCATACAGCTCGAGGACGGCTCCAGCGAAAAAATCCGCTGCAAAGCCACCTACGCGGTGAGCGGCGACGCGCAGGGCCTCAATCAGACGCTGCTGTGCGCCAGCGACAGCTACAAGTTCGAACTCAAGAGCAACGTGCTTGCGCGCGGCGGAATTCTGTCTGGCGACTGGCGCGAGACCAGCCGCAATGTCGGCGGAACGCTTGAAGGACGCGCGGGGAACGGCCAGTTCAACGTCGACGTCAGCGCTCCCGCGTTTACGGCGAAGCTGAAGCTGACCACGAATGGCAACCGGCAGGACGTCGTCATCCGCTCAGACGGACAGTTCAGGGGCGCCAATATCTCGCTGTCGCGTTCCTGATCTTCCTGCTCTCTGTCTAGAGTTTTCACCATTTCACGGAAACGGTGAAACTCTAGATTCCTGATTTGACGCGTTTTCTTCACGCGAACCGGTATCCACTTCGCTCGAAAACGCTATACAGCTTGATCCCGAAGGCACCGGTTTGCGAAAAAGATCATGCTCCAACAAAAAGATGAGCGACGAGTCTGATTCGACGCAGTTGAAACAAACTCTCAAAGAGTTCGCTCGCAATCAAATCCCCTCAAACAGCGCGGTCGAGAGATAGCGCTCCGAGAACGACGGGACGATGGCAAGGATCGTTTGGCCCGCGCTTTCCGGGCGTCCGCCGATGGCAAGCGCGGCCGCGATCGCCGCGCCCGACGAAATTCCGCCGGGGATGCCTTCGCTGCGCGCCAGCGCGCGTGCGGTCTCAAGCGCCGTGGCGCTGTCGATCTTGATGATTTCGTCGATGACGGAACGATCCAGAATTTCCGGCACGAAACCCGCGCCGATTCCTTGAATCTTGTGCGGCGAATGCCGGCCGCCCGACAGCACCGCGCTCTCTTCGGGCTCCACCGCGACCACGCGCAGCGTCGGCTTGCGCGGCTTCAGGGCCTGTCCGACCCCCGTGATGGTGCCGCCGGTGCCGACGCCTGCCACAATATAATCGACGTTTCCCCCCGTATCGTTCCAGATCTCCTCCGCCGTGGTGCGCCGGTGAACCTCCGGATTGGCGAGGTTCTTGAACTGTTGCGGCATCACGGCGTGTGGCGTGGTGCGCACCAGTTCCTCGGCCATGGCGATGGATCCCCTCATGCCCTCCGCCGCTGGCGTCAGAACGATTTCCGCACCGAGATACGACAGCATCTTGCAACGCTCGGTCGAGACCGATTCCGGCATTACCAGTTTCAGGCGGTAGCCGCGCGAGGCTGCGACAAAGGCCAGGGCGATGCCCGTGTTGCCCGACGTCGGTTCGATCAGGACGGTGTCGGCGTGAATCTTGCCGGCCTTTTCCATCGCGATGACCATCGCGGCGCCGATGCGGTCCTTCACGCTCGCGGCCGGGTTGAAATATTCCAGTTTGGCCAGAATTGTCGCGTTCACGCCGTGCTGCTGCGGCAATCTGCACAACCGGACAATCGGAGTGTCGCCGACCGCATCGACAATGCTGTCGAACACGCGGCCCCGGCCGGCACGGCGCGACGTATCGGTATTCGACTTCGTATCCATGTCAGCCTCCTTGAATTTTGCGCTGAAACAACGCCCACCCTTTCCATAAGGTCAGCCGGCGCCCGGCGGCAAGCGCCGCGCTCGCGACAGCAATCCGTTGCACCGCGAAAAAACGGAAGGGCTCCAAATGGAGTGTCCACTAGCAACTTGTATTTGGTAGGGGTCCTTCGATTCTCACATTCGGAAGGAGGCTCGAAAAACCGGAGGCCAATATCAGAACGGGATTTCTAGAATCGTAAAAGAAACGCATTTGTGTTGCGACATCGTCAAACAATGAGAGTATGAAAAGCCCGGGCTGATCAAATCAAAGAGCAAAGAGGAGGTCACGATGCCAGCAATTGCTGAAATCCCGTCGACCGCCCTGACGCATTCCGCGCGGCGCGGAACCGATCGTCCGGCCTGCCCGGTGTGTGCGGATACGATGATCGCGGCGGAAGCATCCGCATACATGCCGGATAATGTCATTGGCCACCTGTGGACCTGCGACACCTGCGGTTATGGTTTCGTGACCAAACATGTCGTCCAGCGCATTTCCTGCAAACAGGATATCGTCCGCGGTCACCCGTGATCAGTGCGCGGCAATATCGCCGCGCGCCCAATCTTCTCGCGTCCGTTCGCGGAATTGCTGAAAGGTTCCTTCGGCGATCGCCGTTCGCATGGCCTGCATCAGGTTCTGGTAATATGCGATGTTGATCCCGGATAGCAGCATCGCGCCCAGCGTTTCGCCCGATCGCACCAGATGGTGCAGATACGCTCGCGAATAGGTCCGCGATGCCGGCCAGGAATTCTCCTCGTCAAGCGGTCGCGGATCGTCAGCGTGACGCGCGTTGCGCAGGTTGATCTGGCCAAAGCGGGTAAAGGCCATGCCGTGACGTCCGTTCCGCGTTGGCATGACGCAATCGAACATGTCGATGCCGCGCGCGACAGCTTCCACCAGATCGTCAGGCGTGCCGACGCCCATCAGATAGCGTGGCCGGTCCGCGGGCATCCACGGAACTGTCTCCTCGATCATCGCGAGCATGACGGTTTGCGGTTCGCCGACCGCAAGACCGCCAATGGCGTAGCCGTGGAAACCGATCTTGGTCAATTCGCGCGCGCTTGCGTGCCGCAGTTCCGGATTGTCGCCGCCCTGAACGATTCCGAACAGCATGCGTCCCTCGGGTGTTCCCTCGAAGGCGCGCCTGCTGCGCTCGGCCCAGCGCAGCGAGAGCTGCATGGCGCGCTCGATGTCGTCGCGCCCGGCCGGCAGACGAACGCATTCGTCGAGTTGCATCGCGATGTCGGAGCCGAGCAGCCGCTGTACGTCGATCGCGCGCTCCGGCGTCAATTCGATCGCTGCGCCGTCGATGTGGGATCGGAAGGTGACTCCGTGTTCCTTCACTTTTCGCAACTGCGCCAGCGACATCACCTGAAAGCCGCCGGAATCCGTCAGCATCGGACCATTCCAGGTGGTGAATTTCTGCAGGCCGCCGAGGTCTGCGACCCGCCCGGCGCCGGGACGCAGCATCAGGTGATAGGTGTTGCCGAGGACGATATCGGTCCCGGCGTCGCGCACCTCGCGCCATTGCAGGCCCTTCATGGCGCCCTGCGTCCCGACGGGCATGAACGCCGGCGTTCGCACCGCGCCATGCGGCGTGGTGAGAAGGCCGGTGCGAGCCTCGCCGTCGCGGCCGAGCAGCTCGAAATGATTGGCGAGGCTCATGCGGCAGGCGCTGCCGGGAACAGCAGGCAGGCGTCGCCATAGGAATAGAATCGGTAGCCGCCGGCGATCGCGTGGGCATAAGCCTGTTTCATGGTGTCCAGACCGCTGAAGGCCGACACCAACATGAACAGCGTCGAGCGCGGCAGATGAAAATTCGTCATCAGGATATCGACGGCGCGGAAGCGATAGCCCGGCGTGATGAAGATCGAGGTCTCGCCGGTGAACGGGGTGACCCGGCCGTCCTCCGTCGCCGCGCTTTCCAGGAGCCGCAGCGATGTCGTTCCGACCGCGACGATCCGGCCGCCATTCGCGCGCGCTGCGTTCAGCGCCTCGGCGGTCTCCGCGGAGATCGTGCCCCATTCCGGATGCATGCGATGCCCACCGGTGTCCTCGGCTTTGACGGGCAGAAAGGTTCCCGCGCCGACATGCAGGGTGAGACGGTTGATGCCAACGCCGCGGTCGCGCAGCGCCGCTTCCATCGCTGGCGTGAAGTGCAACCCAGCGGTTGGTGCTGCGACTGCGCCTTCATGAGCGGCGAACATGGTCTGATAGTCCGCTGCATCGCGATCGTCCGGCGCGCGTCGTGAGGCGATGTACGGTGGCAGCGGCGGCGAGCCAAGATCGGCGATGGCCTGATCCAGCGTCGGGCCATGGAATGAGAAGGCGAGGGTGACCTCACCTTCCTCGCCCTTGCTTTCGACCTTCGCATCCAGATGTCCGAGAAAACACACCCGTCCCTCGTTGCCGAAGCGGACGATATCTCCCGCGTCGAGTTTCTTGGCTGGTTTCACCAGCGCCTTCCACCGCGAGCCGTCGAGGCGCTTGATCAGCGTTGCATCGATTCTCGGCTCGGCTCCCCGGCCGATGCGGCGGCCATGCAATTGCGCGGCAATCACCCTTGTGTCGTTCACCACGAGCTGATCGCCGGGTCGCAGCCAGTTCGCCAGGTCGCCCACGTGTTGGTCGTGCAAACCGGCTGCCGGCTGCACGACGAGCATCCGGGCGGAATCACGCGGGCTCGCAGGGCGCAACGCGATGCTCCCGGAGGGCAGTTCAAAATCGAAGAGATCGGTTCGCATCGGATGATCAAGCTGACGGTTCTAGTGGAGTGAATTTGACATTCGCTACCCACTTTGCAGCGAACGTGTCAGGCGAATGTCAAAATTTCAAAACTTCACTAGAAACCTGATAGTTGCTAGTGGTCCTTTAATTCTAACATTTGCAAGAACTCCCTGCCGCAACGGGATGCAAATGTTAGAATCGGACCACTAGTGGAGTGAATTTGACATTCGCCACCCACTTTGCAGCAAACCCATCAGGCGAATGTCAAATTCAAAACTCCACTAGAAACCTGATAGTTGCTAGTGGTCCTTTAATTCTAACATTTGCAAGAACTCCCTGCCGCAACGGGATGCAAATGTTAGAATCGGACCACTAGCCCGTCCCTGAACCTGCATGCCCGAAACGTCAATGGCCGGAATACATCCGGCCATTGCTTCGGTCTTGGAATGTTGGAATCGACGATCAGGCCGCGTCCGCGGCAATCCTGGCCTTGACGATCTTGTCGGGATTTTGCACCGGCTCGCCGCGCTTGATCTTGTCGACGTTCTCCATGCCTTCGATCACCTTGCCCCAGACGGTGTATTGTCCGTCAAGGAACGTGGCGTCATCGAAGCAGATGAAGAACTGGCTGTCGCCTGAATCCGGGCTCTGCGCCCGCGCCATGGATGCCGTGCCGCGTACGTGGGGTTCCCGGTTGAATTCGGCTTTCAACTTCTGGCCGGAGCCGCCCATTCCGGTTCCTTGAGGGCATCCGGTTTGCGCCATGAAGCCGTCGATGACGCGATGAAAGACGATGCCGTCATAGAACCCTTCACGAACCAGCTCCTTGATCCGCGCAACATGACCGGGTGCGAGATCGGGACGCATTTGGATCGTCACGGGTCCCTGCGTGGTTTCGAGAATCAAAGTGTTGTCGTTGTCAGCCATGCTCTCTTCTCTTTCGGTTTGGGATGGGTTCGTCGATCGTCAAATCGGATGGTCAGGGGACGGCCCGCAATTGCGGCACCCATGCCCGCGGTAAATGGCATCGGAACGCAGCGCTGCAACGCCTGCATCACGGCCGTCCGGTAGATGATGCGCTCGTCGTCCGTCGCCTCGTGCGTCTCATAGGTGATCCGGGGACGACCCAGAAGATTGCCGTCGCGCTTGAAGGTGAACTGCACGGTGATCTCCATGCCGGGATTTCCGCGCGGCAAGTCCGGCGGTTGCCAGCATCCCTTCAATCGCTCGGACATGGCGGCCAGGTTGGAAACTCCGTCTTCCTGCGCGAGCGCTTGTCCCCCTCCGAAGATTCCGGCGAGGATAAGCAGGATCGCAACCGGGATGGAGCGCAGCCGCACGTTACGCCGTCACTTGATGTCGGAGGCGACCTGAACCTTCAGCATCTTGTCCGGATCGGTGACGGTGCCGCTGGCCGAACCGGCCGGTGCCTTCTTCAACTGGTCGACCACGTCCATGCCGGACACCACATTGCCGACCACGGTGTATTTGCCGTTGAGGAAGGAGGCGTCGGCAAAGGCGATGAAGAACTGCGAGTTCGCCGAGTCCGGACTTGCCGCGCGCGCCATTCCGACCACGCCGCGCTTGAACGGCACATTGGAGAACTCGGCCTTGAGGTTCGGATATTTTGAGCCGCCGGTGCCGTTGAAATTCTGGCCGTCCCCGGTCTGCGCCATGAAGCCGTCCATGACGCGATGGAACGGAACGTTGTTATAGAAGCCGTCACGGGCGAGTTGCTTGATGCGCTCGGCGTGCTTTGGCGCGATGTCGGTCCGCAACTCGATGACGATGCGACCCTTCGTGGTGTCGATCACGATCGCATTCTGCTTGTCGATGTTGGCGGGCAGGGGTTGAGCGAAAGCGGGGATCGCGAACATCAGCGCGGCGACGAGGCCAAGGATTCTAATCATGACAACTCCGGATCAGAGGAAGGCTGGTTCATTCAGCCGGCGAATTTGGTCTTGAGGAGCGATACCACCGCTTGCGGGACGAAGGCCGACACGTCTCCGCCCATGGCCGCGATCTGACGCACCAGTGTGGCGCTGATCGGGCGGATGGCGGGCGAAGCCGGGACGAACACTGTATGCACGTCGCCCGCCATGGCCTCGTTCATGCCGGCGATCTGCATTTCATAGTCGAGGTCGGTGCCGTCGCGCAGGCCGCGGATCAGGATCGCGGCACCGGCCTTTTGCGCGGCGACGACCGTGAGACCGTCATAGGTGGTGCAATCGAAAGCGCAGCCAGCTTCGGCGGCGACCGGCGCGAACGCCGCCCGCACCATCGCCAGACGCTCTTGCGCCGAGAATAGCGGCGTCTTGCCCGGATGGACACCGATGGCGACGATCAGCCGGTCGCACAGGACGACCGCGTGCCTGACGACATCGAGATGGCCGTTGGTAACGGGGTCGAACGATCCGGGATAGAGCGCGACGCGTGACATATCCCCCTCTAGCGCGGCCGCTTTGAGGCCGCAAGCGAGCCGGGTTCCGCCGTCATGGCGGACGAAGCCGATTTTTATTTTCCTCCCTCGACCGAACCGTTTCAGGGCTTAACGCGTCTTATCAGGGTGGCAGCAAGATCACTGAAATCACTGAAGTTTTCAGGGTTTTGTTTCGTCGGGCAAGCGAAGGCGAAACAATTCGCCGGCCAATGAAACCACTTTCCGGAGGCAGCGAAGACATCGCGAAACCGGAGCCGGCTATCAATCCGCCCAACCAATCGGGCCGGCAAGCCGCAAACGGCAAGGCTCAAAACAGGGGACCGTCATGATCAAGGCTCTTTCCGCCGTCGCGGTTGCAGCGTTCATTGCAGCCGCCCTCACCATTCTCCCGGGTTTCGCTCCGCAGGTTTCGGCCAGCACGCCGGTCCCGCTCGCCAAGGGCGACCGTCTCGACATCCGTCCGGCGCCGACTGCCTGCTCGCAGCAGACATGGCCGAATTTCGCAGCGTCTTGCCTTCGTACCGCCGATTCCAGGACCACCGTTCGTGAAGCCCGTCTGGTGACGGCAAACAATCGCTGATCCGGATTTTCGAAACTCCGGATCGTCGAGCCTCCAAGGCAAAGCCGCCCGTATGCCCACGGGCGGTTTTTGTTTTTGCAGCACAAACGCGGCGCGGAACATGCCGCGACTGTGCATTTCGCATGGAAGTGCTTGAGCTTGACGAAAAACCTGCCCGATCGGCTTGAGGTCCGGACTGTTAAAACAGTTCATCGGATCCATGACTTACAGGCGGGATTTCCAGCAGTCACCAAACGGCGGATGTTGGCCGGGTCAGCTTGTTTCGCGCTGGATCTCAGGGCTGGCCGACCCGGACGTGTTCGTCTGAATCGGTATCGGCGCGCGCCGCAGCCCGATCAATTCGGCGCTGCGGATGCGGGCATTGCGCCAGAACGAGAATTCGTTGATGCGCGAGATCTCGAGGGAGGCGATCGCGACGGCAGCCAGGAAGGGCAGGCTTTGTAGCACCAGCACGCCCGCGAAGATGTAGATCTCGTGGACTCCCTTGTACTGGTTGGACGCGATCAGCACGGCCGCTCCGGCCAGCAGAAGGACGCCGATCACCGCTTCCCAGAACGCCTGAAACTCGATCGACATCCGCGACAGGCCGCCTTTTGATGTGCGCGCGAAGGCAAGGTGCTCCGTGATCAGTCCCTGCGCGACCGCCCGGGACACCGTCCATTGCACCGACATGGCGGCCACCATGGCGCCCAGCATCTGCGCGGTCTTGACCGGCACGCGCAGGCGGTACAGCGCCACGAAATGGACCAGCGACACCACGAACGCCGCGATGATGGGCAGGGTCAGGATCTTGTCCGGGATAGCGATATCAGCGAACGCCACGATCGGCACCCAGATCAGGTTGAGGATCGCAACGACGACACCCAGACTTTCGGCACCGAGCCAGTTGAGCCAGCCGAGCGTGAATTCGCGCTTCTGGTCCGGCGAAAGCCGGCTCGCGCCCGGCAGAAAACGGCGCCAGTGCTTCTTGACGATCTGGAAACCACCATAGGCCCAGCGGTGACGCTGTTTCTTGAACGCTTCGTAGGTGTCGGGCAGCAGACCGTGACCGTAGCGGGTGTTGGTATAGTGCGTGAGCCAGCCGTGCTCGGCCATCGCGAGGCCCAGATCGGTATCCTCGCAAATGGTGTCGCCAGCCCAGCCTCCCGCCATATCCATCGCGGCGCGGCGGATCAGGCACATCGTGCCATGGACGATGATGGCGTTGGCTTCGTTGCGCTGGACCATGCCGATGTCGAAGAAGCCTGCATATTCGCCGTTCATGATGTAGTGCATCAGCGAGCGGTCGCCGTCGCGGTGATCCTGCGGGGCCTGAACGAGGCCGACGCGCGGATCGTTGAAAGCCGGCACCAGGTCCCTGAGCCAGTCCGGCTGCACCACATAGTCGGCATCGATGACGCCGATGATCTCGGCGTCGGCGGCGGTGCGATCCATGGCGATGCGCAGCGCGCCAGCCTTGAAGCCTTCGACCTTTTCAGCATTGATGAACTTGAAACGCTCGCCGAGCGCGCGGCAGTGGTCCTGGATCGGCTGCCAGAATGCCGGGTCGGGGGTGTTGTTGATGATCACCACGCATTCGAAATTCGGGTAGTCGAGGCGCGCGAGCGCATCGAGCGTCTGCTTGAGCATCTCGGGTGGCTCGAAATACGCCGGGACGTGGATCGAGACCTTGGGCAGCGGCGCGCCGGCCGCCGCCTGCATCGCCGCCATCTCCCGCGTGATCAGCCGCTGCGGGCGTCGTCCGAACGCCACCGCCGCGATCTCCTCGATGCGCGCCATGGCGATCAGGATCAGCGGCACCAGCAGGGTCAGGCCGAGCGTCAGCGCGAAAGCCGAACCGAAAACGAAGTAATGGTTCGTCCAATAGGCGAAGACCGTTGCGACCCAGGCCCCGACGCCGTTGGCGGTCGCCGCAAGCACCATGACCTGCATCACCGTGGGGGTGGCCAGCCGCAGGATGGGAAGGGACAGCAGGATTCCGATCAGAAGCGCAATGCCGGCGAGCTTCCAGTAGGCTTCATTGACAACGGGGCCGGTCCAGGAAAATTTGGGCTCGCGATCCGCGTTGAGAATGCCCCAGTAGGGACCGACGCCGCCCTCGAAGAACTTCCACGGCTGATCGATGGCTTCGACGATGTTGTATTCCATGCCGATCGATTCGGCCTTGGTGACGAAGTTGCGAAGCGTGACCGCCTGCTGGAACGGACCGGGATCGGCGTTGCGGAGATTGTACCCGGCGCTGGGCCAGCCGAATTCAGCGATCACGATCCGTTTGCCGGGAAATGCATCGCGCAGTTTCTGATAGATGATGAGGGCTTGATCGACGGCCTGCTTGCTCGGAAAGCCTTCCCAATAAGGCAGGATGTGCGCGGCGATGAAATCGACCGACGATGCAAGCTCAGGGTGCTCCAGCCAGATGTTCCAGATTTCGCCTGTTGTCACAGGTACATTCACGGAACCTTTCACGCGCTGAATAAGCTTGATCAGATCCGCGACTTTTTGATCGCCGCGATAGATCGTTTCGTTGCCGACGACGATTCCGTTGACGTTGCTGTTGTGTTTGGCGAGGTCGATGGCGGCCAGCATCTCGCGCTCGTTGCGCTCGACATGCTTGTCGATCCACGCGCCGACCATGACCTTGAGGCCGAATTCATGAGCGATCGGGGGGACAAGTTCGACGCCTCCGGTCGACGAATACAGGCGGATCCCGCGGGTCAGGGGCGCCAGCGCTTTCAGGTCGGACCGGATTTTCTCGACGGTGGGAATATTGTCGATATCCGGATGCGCCGTCCCTTCGAAGGGCGCGTAGGACAGGCTGTTCAGAACACCCTTGAAGTCGGGGGCCTGTTGCCTGTCCTGAAGAAGCCCCCAGAGAGCGGCGTGTGCAGCGGTCACGAACAAAAGAACGGCGACGACAGCGCGCATCGCGACTAAACCATAAGGAGCGAGCAAAACAGGACCGCGGACCCGTCCCCTAGGCCCGACCTATCGGCAAAGATAATTCCGCCAAGCGATTTAACAACTCGTATGACGCCGTGGCGTTTTGAGGGCGGTCAACCGCCTTAACCTCGAAATTCGGATATCGTTCCTTCGCAGCCCCGACAGCTATTTTTTCGGCGGGGCGGGGGCGGGCGCCGGCTGTGCCGGCGGCGGAGACGCGGGGGCCGGTGCTGTGCCTGCGGCCGGCGCGGGTGCTGCGGCGGCGGGCTCGGCCGGCTGCGCGTCCGGATTGATCCAGCAGGCATGAACGCGGCCGCTCAGCGCATCGGGCGCCTTGGGGTCGATCGGTCCGAACCGGACCAGGCAGCGGAATGCCGCCTGAACGTGGCCGCCGGGGCAGCCGAAGCGGTCATAGAGGTCGAGATGGCGAAAGGCCGTGTCCAGATCGTCGCGCCACATCAGAACGACCACGCGACGGCCGAGCCAGACGCATTCCGGGTTTCCCGCCGGTCCATTGATGACGCGCGCGGCTTCGGCAAATTCGTCGGTTTTGCGCTGGCTGTCCTTGGCGGTATCAGCCGCATTGGTCGAGTTGGCCGCAGGCGGCTTGTTCTGATCCTGCGCGCGCAGATCGCCGCTTTGAGCGATCGCGCCGCCGATGCTGAACAGCAGAGCGAAGCCAGGAACGGCAAGGCCGCGCAGGAACGCGTTGTGGAATCTGAACAGCACTCGACGCATGAAGTCCCCCGACTCTCGCTGCCGCGACCGCATGGCGGCAACCGCCACCTTGTATCCAGGTGTCAGATGCCGCTTAAATTGGTCCCCAATACGGCGGAGGTATCACCGGTTTCCATGGCGGAAATTCTGGATTTTGTCCAGCAAGCCGGCTGGTTTAATTGACCGTGGTGAAGCCGTAGCCTGATAAGGTTGTGGCTGTCCGGCCGCCGCTCTTGGCAGACGCGTCTTGACCGGCTAATCGACGACTCGTCTCGCGGAGGATGGGGCCGATTTCGTTTCGTACGCCACTGGCGCTTCTCGTCATTTCGCTCAGCCTGATTGCGGCGGTATGGTGGTGGCTCGGCGCGCCGATCCGGCTTGCGCGCGCGCCGATCGATCCGGCCGCGAAACTGGAATGCGTGTCTTACGCTCCTTTCCGGGGCGAACAGACCCCGCTGGTCGCAACCACCGAAATTCCACCTGAGCAGATCGCCGAGGACCTTGCCCAACTGGCCACGATCTCGAAATGCGTCAGGACCTATTCGATCGAGAACGGCCTCGATCGGCTGCCGGCCCTGGCGGCAAAGGTCGGTCTCAAGGTGATCCAGGGCATCTGGCTCGGCAACGACCGCCTGAAGAACCTCGCCCAGATCAACGTCGCGGTCGGGCTGGCGAAGGAAAATCCCGACACCATCATCGCGCTCGTTGTCGGCAACGAGGTCCTGCTGCGTGGGGAAATGACCGCCGCCGATCTCGCCGCCAACATTCGCATGGTGAAGTCGCAGGTGAGCGTGCCGGTGACCTACGCGGACGTCTGGGAATACTGGCTGCGCAACCGCGAGGTCTATGACGCGGTCGATTTCGTCACCATCCATATCCTGCCGTATTGGGAGGACTTTCCGATCCGCGCGCGCAACGCGGCCGCGCATGTCGACGCCATCCGCAAGCAGGTCGCTGTGGCGTTCCCTGCCAAGGAAATCCTGATCGGCGAGACCGGGTGGCCAAGCGCGGGCCGGATGCGGGAGGGCGCGTTGCCGTCGCGCGCCAACCAGGCGCGCGTAGTGTCCGAAATTCTCGCCATGGCCAAGCGCGAGAAATTTCGCGTCAACCTGATCGAGGCCTACGACCAGCCCTGGAAGCGTGAGCTCGAGGGGACGGTTGGCGGCAACTGGGGTTTGATCGACGCGGTTGGGCGGAAGCTGAAATATCCACCCGGCGAGCCCGTCAGCAATTATCCGCTCTGGAAAATCCAGATGGGCGCGGGGATGGGCTTATGCGTTCTTGTTTTCATGGTCGCCATGCTGACGTTGCGGCGGAAGCCCTGGAAACCGCGGTGGACGTCCTGGATTGCGGTTGCGGTGTCGGCGACTTCCGCGGGAATCCTGCTCGGGGTGGCCGCGGACAAGCTGTGTTACGAAAGCTATGGTTTCGGCAACTCCCTGCGCTGGGGCTTGCTGCTGGCGGCCGGAATCCTCTCGCCGCTGCTGGGCGCAAACGCGCTGATGTCCGGACGCGCGCTGCCGACATTCGTCGAATTAATGGGGCCGCGCCCCGGCCGTACCGGCTCGGCGCTATCGGTCATGCTGGGAATCACGCTGTTGGTGACGACCCTGATCGCGGCCGAGACGGCGCTCGGCTTCGTCTTCGACCCCCGCTATCGCGACTTTCCATTCGCCGCGCTGACGATGGCGGTGGCGCCATACTGGGCGCTGGCCTGGCTCAATCGCCCGCTTACCGGTAGCCGTCCGATCGCGGAACAGGTTTTCGCCGGACTGCTGGTGATCTCAGCCATCTATATCGGGTTCAACGAAGGCCCGAAAAACTGGCAATCGCTGTGGACCTGCGTGGTTTACGCCATGCTCGGCATCACGCTGTGGCGGGCGCGGGCCGCGCAAATCCCAGGATAAGCAGGCCGATCGCGAGACCGGACAGGCCGACATTGTAGAGAACGATTCCGAACCCGGCGGCGGCGAGCCCCGCAGTCAACAGCACGATCGACGGTCGGATCACGTGCAGCACGGCAATGACCAGCGCGGCGATGCCGAAGACGTGGTTGCGAAACAGGTAGGTCGCGACGCTGCGGCTCCGGCACAGCATGGTTTGCAGGCCGCCGTCGCATGCCAGCGAAACCGTGGACAGTTCGACCGCGAGGTAGCGCAGATAGAGCGCGTAACCGACGCTCAGGAACCCGATGATCAGCAGCCATTGCACCTGGTAAGGTGTCAGCCGGAACGGATCTTTTTTCATGAGGCCAATATGATCCGGAACGATCGGCCCGGCAATCCGCTGGTGGTCGGATTTCAACATTTGCCCATTGCGGCAGAAGTTCCTGCAAATATTGGAATCGAAGGATCGCCAGCAACTATCAGGTTTCTAGAGCTTTTCACCATTTCACGGAAACGGTGAAAGACTCTCGGTTCTTGATCTGACGCGTTTTCTTCACGCGAACCGGATTCCACTTTGCTCGAAACCGCTCTAATGGAGTTTTGAATTTGGGCTTCACACGAGTGTCCGGTGCAACTGCGATGCATCAGACTCGTCGCTTATCTTTTTGCTTGAACATGATTTTTTTCGAAAACCGGTTGCTCTAGCCGAACGCGCGCGGTCGCGTATTCAGCGTGAAAAGAAAGAATTGAGTGGCGACGGCTGTGATTCCTGGGACGGCGGCGGTGGCGGTGGCGGTGGCGGTGGCGCCGGGGCCGCTTGCGGCGTCGGCGGAGGCTGGGACAATGGTTCTTCGGTGTGCGCCGCTCTTCGGTTGTGCCGATGTCGCGATGGCGCATGCGCCCATGTCGCCGGCTTTTTTATCGCGGAGACGGCTGTGTTCTCCTTGCCTTCTTCCATGTCGAGGCGCTGGCCATTGAATATGGCAGTTTCGCACGTTCGGCCGTTCTCAGACAGGACGGCGCAGATCTTCGCCGCCTCCGCTGCGTCGGACAGCGGTCCGGCCACAAGCCGCAACTGCATGCCCCGCGCGCCGTTGCTACGTTCCTTCAGCGCGATGATCGGACGCAGCGAAGTCAGCTCTTTCGCCTCCGATTTCAGGATACTTCGCCATAATAACCGCAAACCCTTGATCGAATTGGCGCTGCCGAGGTCGATGCCGAAATCGGTATGCGCCGCTGGAATCGGGGCGGGAGGTAAGGGTGGTACGGCGGTTGCGGGACCGGATATGACGATCGGCGGCCCCTTGCTCTTGGCGTCGTTCTTGGTATCGCCGCTTTTATGAGGCTCGCCGTCTTTCTGCGGCCCAGGCTTTGCGGGCGTCGTGGCCGCTGTTTCATCCGGCTTGCCGGGTCCTGTTGCGGAAGGATCGTGCGCGATCGCCGCAGGTTTCGATGCGGCCCGTGATGTCACCGGCATCGCCGGCGCGGCCATTGCCGGGGGCTTCGCCGCGGCCGCCGGATTTGCCGAGGGAGAGATCGTGGACGGCGGGTTTGCGGGTGAGGATTCCACGGGCGATGGGCTGGCAGGTGGCGGCATCGCGGCCGGCGTCTTTACGGCCGATATCTTTACAGCCGGTGTCTTTGCGGCCGGCGGTTCGACTGTTTCGGCCTGAGCGGCGGTAGCAACGGGTGCGAGCGCCGGAGGCGGGTGCGCGTTCGTGACCGACGCGGTTGCCCTCGAGGCATCGGGGTTTGGCTCGTCGGGCGTCCATGGTGGGCCAGGGGGGATCGCCTGCAGCGCGGAGAGGCTTGGCGTTGCGGCGGTGTTTCGGCTGATGGACCCAGTGACCGAATCGAGTCCCTGTTCGAGTACGGTGACGCGTGCAAACAAACGGTCGCGATCATTGTTCAACGTGTCGATGGCGGAGGACAGGCGTCTTACTTCGTTTTCGCTGCCCCTCGCGATCGATTGAATCTGCTGCGATTGACTGGCCAGATCGGCTGCGGAAACCTGTGCTTGCCGGCCTCCGGCGCGGTGCGCCAGAACCGCGATGATCACGGCGGTGATCGAGCCCAGTCCCCAAGATCCGAGCCGCAAGAGAGTCCGCCGATCGAATTCGGTCTCACTGGCCAGAAAGCTTCTTTGTCGCCCGCCGCTTCCATCCGCGGGCGAACTCCCGATCAAATCCTTTTGATTCTTCGCCATAATTGATGACGCCGGACCCCGCACTTCCGAATCATGGCCAGATGCTAACAGGAAATCCGTCCCGTCTCAGGAAACCGGTGGCGGATTCCCCTGCGGGCAAAAACACTTTATGACGGCGGCGGCGCATGACGCGCCTGGGAATAATGAGGGCTTGGATGACCGGCCGGAACTGTCTGACCATCGTGCTGGCCGCGGGCGAGGGGACGCGAATGCGTTCCTCGCTGCCGAAAGTGTTGCATCCGGTGGCGGGCAAGACGCTGCTGGCGCATGTGCTGGCTGCAGCGCCGCGCGGTCCGGGAACGTCGCTCGCCGTCGTCGTGGGTCCGGGCCATGAGGCGGTTGCGAGCGAAGCAAAACGCGTGCGGCCGGACGCCATGACGTTCATCCAGCACGAGCGCCTCGGGACCGCGCATGCCGTGCTGGCCGCGCGCGAAGCCATCGCACGCGGCGCCGACGACCTGGTGATCGCGTTCGGCGACACGCCGCTGATCTCGGCCGACACCTTCGCCCGGATGCGGGCGCCGTTGCAGGCTGGCGCGGCGCTCGCCGTCCTCGGCTTTGATGCCGCCGATCCGACCGGCTACGGCCGGCTGATCGTGGAGGATGGCCGGCTGACGGCGATCCGCGAGCAGGCCGACGCCAGTGCGGATGAACGCCGCATCACGCTGTGCAACGCCGGCGTCATGGCATTCGACGGCAAGACCGTTCTGAAGGTCATCGACAAAATCGGCAACGCCAACAGCAAGGGCGAATACTATCTCACCGATGCGGTCGGCATCATCCGCGACTCCGGCCTGAGGGCGACAGTGATCGAAACCGGCGAGGACGAGGTGCGCGGCATCAATACCAAGGCTCAACTGGCGGAGGCCGAACAGGTCATGCAGGCGCGGCTGCGCAAGGCGGCGCTCGATTCCGGCGTGACCATGACCGCCCCCGAGACGGTTTTTCTGGCCGCCGACACCTCGTTCGGCAAGGACGTCACCATCGAGCCTTTCGTGGTTATCGGGCCGGGCGTGACCATCGCCGACGGCGCCGTGATCCACGCGTTCTCCCATATCATGCAGGCATCGATCGGCAGCAACGCGTCGGTCGGTCCCTATGCGCGGCTGCGGCCGGGAACCTCGCTCGGCGCGGGCGCGAAGATCGGAAACTTCGTCGAGACCAAGGCCGCCACCCTCGAGGCCGGGGCCAAGGTCAACCACCTGACTTATGTCGGCGATGCCCATGTCGGCGCGAACGCCAACATCGGCGCGGGCACCATCACCTGCAACTATGACGGCTTCAACAAGTACCGCACCGAGATCGGCGAAGGCGCCTTCATCGGCTCCAATTCGTCGCTGGTCGCGCCGGTGAAGGTCGGCGCCGGCGCCTATGTGGGATCGGGTTCGGTGGTCACGCGCAACGTGCCGGATGACGCGCTCGCGGTCGGGCGCGGGCAACAGGCCGTGCGCGAGGGTTGGGCGAAGCGGTTTCGCGAGATGAAGGCGCTCGCCAAAAAGCCAAAGACCGGGTGAGAGACCGACCGGTTGAAAAATCGGGCAGGGACGAGCCAGGTATTGGTGGCTATCCCTCTTCCTCGAATTCGGAGAACATCGCCCGTGTTAGGCGCCAGCCGCGTGGCTTCGCCCGTTGCGGCTTCTCGTCCGGTTTATGCCGGATGATTTTCGGCTTCGCGACGGTGCTGCGGAACGGAGGCGGCCAGTGCGCGAGCCGCGATGACCCTTGTCCGAGCGAGGACTTTCGCATCGCGGAAAACTGACTGAGACTGCCGCGTTTGGGATCGCGCGTATGGTTCACCGTCCATGACCTCCTTTCATGCAAGCCTTGGGCAAAAAAGTTGCGCGCCGGTTAAAGTTGCGGGGCAAAGTCGAACGGTTGGTCATCCGGTCGCACGGCGGTAGGAGCGGATCAGGATTAGGCCGGGGCGAAAGGCCGTCGCCTAATGGGCTCCCGGGGCTGGTTGCCACAAATAAGAATCCGAGAGCCCGCTTCTGATTTCATCAGAAGCGAAAAGGCGCTGGGGAAATCACGCGCCGAGCGAACTCGGCTACGTCCTTGTAATCTCCCTTCGGCTTACGGGTGCTATTTTTCGATTGCTTCGAGGAATCGCGTGCGCCAACGCGCTTCGAAAGAGTCGTCCTGAATCGAAGCCTGCGCATCCAAGAGACTGTAATTCGCTGGAAGGCCGTTTAGTTTGCGGTAGGCATCCAGATCGGCCAGCCGTTTCTTCAGCTTTGCATTCTCATCGATCAGAACCTTGAGACGACGGGCCTCGGACGTATCCACATCGTTATCATGTTTCGCTTTGTGTGCTCGCGTCGTTTGAGTCGATGACCAGTGCAACATTGATTTCGGCAGCATCGGCTTGCCTGCATACCAGCATTTCCGACCGTCTATGAGACGATAGGACCAATACGATCGCGCGTGGGCCGGCCGTTCTGTGCTGCATTGGCTCGCCTGTGCAGGTATCACCGAAACGAAGAACGCAGGCGACGAAACTCCGGCAATGGAAGCCGCAAGAATAAGCAAATGAAATCTTTTCATTTGGACACCACGCAACTGGACACCACACAACAAAGGAAAAATAAAAGTTCTAATTGCAGGAGCTTAGTTAGCTAAATTGGCCGTAATTTTAGCAGTTTTCCACAGGCTGTGTACAGGATTATCCACAGAAGGGTCTCTGTCGAGGCAGGTGAGGACTTGCAGTTAGGAAGAAAAGCGTCGTCGGGCGGGTGTGAAAGACTAACCCGGGGGGCGTAGAGTTTTTCGCTTCTGATGGAATCAGAGACGGCGCTCTATGATTTTGATTTGACGCGTTTTTTTCTCACGAACCGGTGTCCGCTTCGCTCGAAAACGCCATAAAGCGGGGCAGCGCCCATTGGGGCCTTCGATGGAGGCGCCAACGAAAAAGCGCCTCATGGGCGCTCACACAAAGTAACCATCTGACTTTAAATGGCTCCCCGGGCTGGATTCGAACCAGCGACCATTCGATTAACAGTCGAATGCTCTACCGCTGAGCTACCAGGGAACATGCGAAACATCATCGCAGGCAGGGCAGCCTATAACAAAGCCTCCCACGCTTGCAAAGCGGGAAATGGGCAATCCGGGGTCGCTACCCAAAGGGAGAGCGGCGGGGCTAAATTTTCACCCGCCGGACGATCTGCAACCGACGGAAAACGCTGCGACAAAATGCTACGGCGGGCAATGTCCGTTCCACCAAATGCTTGCATCGATCGTGGGGGTGCCTTAGTCCTCGGGGAACTTTTGCAGGGGTCAAGGATCGCCGATGTCTGACTTTTCGACCGCTCGCAGAAATATGGTTGATGGGCAGGTGCGCCCCGCCGACGTCACCGATTCCAGGATCATCGACGCGATGCTGGCGCTGCCGCGCGAGGTCTTCGTTCCGGAGGATCGCCGCGCGCTGGCTTATATGGATCTCGATCTGGACGTCAGCGAAAAGGGTGCGCCGAAGCGGTTTTTGATCAAGCCCATGGTGGTCGCAAAGATGATCCAGGCCGCCGACATCAAGAGCACCGACAACATTCTCGTGGTCGGCTGCGCGACCGGCTACACCGCGGCGCTGGTTGCGCAGCTTGCGGGCCGGGTGACGGCGACCGAAGGCGACAAGGTCCTGGCGGCGAAAGCGGCCGGCATTCTCGCAACGCTCGGCTTTGGGCAGGTAAGCGTCGTGAACGCCGCAGCGCCTGAAGGCGCGCCGGCCAACGCACCTTATGACGCGATCATCCTGGAGGGTGCAACCGAGGTGACGCCGGAGCTGCTCTACCGGCAGCTCGGCGAGGAGGGACGCCTGGTCGGGGTGTTCGCCATGAGTACGCCGCGGGCGATGCTCATTACGCATTCGCACTCCGATTTCGGCGACCGACCTCTGTTCGATGCGTCCGTTCCGGTGCTGCCGGGTCTCGAACGCCCGCCGGCCTTCGTTTTCTAGCGGAATGGTTCACAGCGAGCGCGGCTGTTCGAAATCCGCTGCATGTTCCGCCGCGTTCATCATCGACTAAAGTCATAACGTTACCGGGCTCCTTTTAAACCTGCCGGGGCCTAAATCCTTGTTTTCGCCGACCCCTGAGCCTACCTTCCGTATAAACTTCGGCCGGACTCCGGCCGCCGATTTTTGGAGGATTGCAGGATGGGTTCACTGAGCATCTGGCACTGGATCGTGGTGATCGCGATCGTCCTGCTGCTGTTCGGCCGCGGGAAGATTTCAGACCTGATGGGCGACGTCGCGCAGGGCATCAAGGCCTTCAAGAAGGGCATGAAGGACGATGAGACCACTGCGGAAAAGCCCGAGCCCGTGAAGTCGATCGACCATAACGCGGAGGCGTCCGGCACGAACCGGTCCGACGTCGGCAGCAAGACGGTCTGACGCGCCACGGCTGAAAGGTCGCGAATCCGCGACAATAATGCGAGGACTGCGAGGCGGCCGGGCTGTCAACGCGCGTTAATCCCTCGCGTGAGCGGAAAATTTCATGTTCGACATCGGGTGGAGTGAACTGGTCGTCATCGCGGTCGTCGCGCTGATCGCCATCGGCCCGAAGGAACTGCCCGGGGTGTTGCGCACGATCGGACAGTGGATGGGCAAGGCGCGCAGGATGGCCGCCGAATTCCAGGGCCAGTTCAACGAAGCGATGCGCGAGGCCGAAATGGCCGACCTGAAAAAATCCTTCGACGAGGTGCGGGACGCCACCAGCGGACTAACCAGCGGCAAGCTGATGACCAGGCTGACGGAAACGCTCGGCGAGCCGCCGAGGCTTGAGGATTTTGATAAGCCTGCCCCATCCGTCGATGGCGCTTCCGCAAGCGCAGCGGCAATGCCGGAGGCTGCGACGCCTGAGCCTTCTACGACAGCCGATGCCGTGGCGCCTCCATCCGAGCCGTTGGCGATCACGCGCAATTTTCAGAGCGTTCCTGCCAGGCCAGAGCCGGTCCGGCATGAGACGCCGCATGAGGCCGGTAACGACGAAGCGGTCAAGGACGTCAAAGCGTCATGAGCGCCGAAGACATCGAGGCCAGCAAGGCCCCGCTGATGGATCACCTGATCGAGCTGCGCTCGCGGCTGATCAAGGCGCTGGTCGGCTTCGGCATCGCTTTCATTTTCTGTTTCTTCTTCGCCAAGCAGATCTACAACATCCTGATATGGCCGTTCGTCTGGGTCGCGGGGCCGGAGAATTCGAAATTCATCTACACCGCGCTGCTCGAATACTTCATCACCCAGTTAAAGCTCGCGCTGTTCGGCGCGGGCTTTATCTCGTTTCCGATCGTGGCGACGCAGATCTACAAATTCGTGGCGCCGGGTCTCTACAAACATGAGCGTAAGGCGTTCCTGCCGTACCTGATCGCCACGCCGGTTTTCTTCGTGCTCGGCGCACTGGTGGTCTATTTCGTGGTGCTGCCGATGATCGTGCGCTTCTCGCTCGGCATGCAGCAGGTGTCGGGCCCCGAAACCGCGCAAATCCAGCTGCTGCCCAAGGTCGGCGAATTCCTGTCGCTGACGATGTCGCTGATCTTCGCCTTCGGCATCGCCTTCCAGCTGCCAGTGATCCTGACGCTGCTCGGGCGGATCGGCGTCGTCACCTCGAAGATGCTGCGCGACAAGCGCCGCTATTTCATCGTCGCCGCCTTCGTCATCGCGGCGGTGCTGACGCCGCCCGACGTGCTGAGCCAGACCTCGCTGGCGCTGCCGCTGCTCCTGCTCTACGAGGGCTCGATCATCGCCGTCGGCATGGTCGAGAAAAAAGCCGCCAAGGCGGCCGGCGCGACGGCCACCTCGCCGCCGGCGGGAAACCCGGCGGAGTAGGGGCCGCCCAGCCGGACTCATCTGCTATCATCTCCCCGATTCCCGTCGTCATCGTTTGCCAACGGTTTCCAATTCCGGCCATTCGGGTTACTGGATGCCCGCTTTCGCGGACATGATGCCGCTGCTCTCGCCGCTTATTCTCTTTTGGACTGACTTTCATGCACGACATCAAGGCGATCCGCGATAACCCGCAAGCATTCGATGCCGCGCTGAAACGGCGGGGACTTGAGCCCTTGGCAGCGTCGCTGCTCGCGATCGACGAGAAGCGCCGCGCGGCCATTCTCGCGTCCGAACAGGCGCAGGCGCGGCGCAATGCGGCATCGAAAGAGATCGGCGAGGCCAAGAAGGCGAAAGACGAGGCGCGCGCCGCGAAGCTGATGGCCGAGGTCGCCGAACTCAAGACCACCATGCCCGACATGGAAGCGGCGGCGAAGACGGCGGACGAGGAGTTGAAAAAGGCGCTGGCCGAGATTCCAAACCTGCCACTCGACGACGTGCCCGAGGGTGCCGACGAGCATGGCAACGTGCAGCATCATATCTTCGGCAAGAAGCGCGACTATGCCTTTGCGCCGAAGCCGCATGACGATCTCGGCGGCGCGCTCGGCGACATGGATTTCGAGGCGGCGGCGAAACTGTCAGGCGCGCGCTTCGTCGTGCTGAAGCGGGGGCTGGCGCGGCTCGAACGCGCCATCGGTCAGTTCTTTCTCGACGTCCACACCGGCGAGCACGGCTACACCGAAGTCAATCCGCCGCTCCTGGTGCGCAACGATGCGATGTTCGGCACGGCGCAATTGCCGAAGTTTCGGGAGGATCAGTTTTCAGTTCTTGGAGCCGAACCAACCAAAATGGCTTTGGCTGAGTATCGAAAATTCAGAGAAAGACTGATCGGTCATCAGGAAAAATTCTCACCAAACTCTAAAAGCCCGACTACACGAGTAGTAGCAAAAGCGCTTCGTTTTGCGGGCGTTATAGCTCAGAGGCGGCTTGAGCTAAGTTCCCGTAAATGGCTCATCCCCACCGCCGAAGTCCCGCTCACAAATCTCGTCCGCGACTCCATTCTCGACGAAAAAGAACTGCCGCTACGCTTCACCGCGCTGACGCCGTGTTTCCGCGCCGAAGCTGGCGCTGCGGGGCGCGATACCCGCGGCATGATCCGTCAGCATCAGTTCAGCAAAGTCGAACTGGTGTCGATCACGACGCCGGAAGCATCAAAAGACGAACACGAGCGCATGTTGTCCTGTGCCGAGGAGGTGCTGCGCCGGCTCGGCCTGCATTACCGCGTGATGACGCTGTGCACCGGCGACATGGGCTTTGCCTCGCAGAAGACCTACGACATCGAGGTCTGGATGCCGGGGCAAGGTGAGGGGGGCGCCTATCGCGAGATTTCGTCCTGCTCGGTATGCGGCGATTTCCAGGCGCGACGCATGGACGCCCGCTATCGGGCAAGCGACGGCAAGCCGCGCTTCGTGCATACGCTGAACGGCTCCGGCACCGCGGTCGGCCGCGCGCTGATCGCGGTGATGGAGACCTACCAGCAGGCCGACGGCTCCATCGCCGTGCCTGACGTGCTGCAGCCTTACATGGGCGGCCGCAAGGCGATCGGCCGCGAGGGATGATGCAGAGGCCGCACCTCACCGAACGGCAATTGCGATCGGTCCGGGTCATCTCGACCCGGTGGCAGCGGCGGGTCATTTTCGTCGCGGGCGGTGTTGCCGTCGGCGCGGCGGCGGTGGGACTGACGCAGGCCTCCGACCTCGCCCAGTTTCTGTTCGCGCGCCTGCTCGAAAAATGGCGCTACGCGTCCTTCGTCGTCACCCCGCTCGGATTTGTGCTGTCGGTGTTTCTCACCTTGCGGTTCTTTCCGAACTCGCAAGGCAGCGGCATTCCGCAGGCCATCGCGGCGCGTCAGCTCGGCGACCATGAGGCGCGCGGCCGGCTGGTCTCGTTTCGTATCGGCGTCGGGAAAATCCTTCTCACCGTACTGGGGCTGCTCTGCGGTGCATCGGTGGGGCGCGAGGGGCCTACGGTGCAGATCGGCGCGTCCATCATGTTCGCGATCGGGCGGATGTCGCCGCGCCGCCAGCCCGGATTGATCCTTGCGGGAGCGGCCGCAGGCGTCGCTGCGGCCTTCAACACGCCGCTTGCGGGGATCGTCTTCGGCATCGAGGAAATGAGCCGCGCCTTCGAGGTGCGCACCAGCGGCCTGATCATCGGCACCGTAATCGCTGCCGGGCTGACATCGCTGGCGCTGGTCGGAAATTACGCCTACTTCGGCCACACCGCGACCACGCTCGGCAACGGCGTCGACTGGCTGGCGGTGCCGATCTGCGGCGTCGTCGGCGGCCTTGCTGGCGGATTGTTTAGCCGTCTTGTGATCCTGGTGGCGTTCGGGCTTCCGGGGCGGCTCGGCTTGCTCATCAAGCGCCATCCGCTTGCATTTGCTTTTGCGTGCGGGCTTGGCGTCGCCGTGTGCGGATACCTGTCCGGCGACACGATCTACGGCACAGGCTATGCGCAGGTGAAACACGCGCTGGAGAGCGAAGCGCCGCTGCCCGAGAGTTTCGGGGTGCTGAAACTGCTTGCAACCCTGTTTTCCACTGTGAGCGGCATTCCCGGCGGGATCTTTTCGCCCTCGCTCGCGGCGGGCGCGGGCCTCGGATCCAACGTGGCTCATTTTTTCCCGGGCACGCCGATGGGTGCAATCCTGCTGCTCGGCATGGTGTCGTATTTCGCGGGCGTCGTGCAGGCGCCGATCACCGCCTTCGTGATCGTGACGGAAATGACCGATAATCACGCCATGGTGGTGCCGCTGATGGCGGCAGCGCTGATTGCCTATGGCAGCTCGCGGCTGGTCTGCAAGGAAGGCGTCTACCACGCGCTGGCCAAGGGGTTCTTGCAACGCGCCCGCGCGGACAACGCTTGTGCGTCCGGAAACGCGCAGTGAGGGCAGACTGGTGCGGGCGGCGCGTGTGACGCCGCCCTCGGAGATCAGGGAATGCACGTTCCGCCGATATGAGATGGCGTTTTGATCTGACCACAGACCGAGCCGCCGGTGACCCAGACTGCGACGCCGTATTTGCCGAAGGACACCTCGATCCCGAAATAATCCTTGTCGGCGACGACGGTGATCTCGCCGCCGCCGACTTCCTTGAGTTCGCCTGCGGTCAGCTCTCTTATGTCGCTATGCATGTCTCACTCCTGTCGTCGAGCCGGGAGGAGTCCCGGCGTCGCATCAGGGGTACACGCTCCGGTTTGAGGATGATGTGAGATGCATCACGCTCGTCGTAAAAGTCCGCAGGCCAGGGTGGAAAGTCAGGTTTGCAAGGTTTGGCCGGGCCGGATAAGAGGTGTCCGAACGGCGCTCGCGTCCGGATTCCGAAGCTCCTCACCCGGTGCGGCAACTTTGATACCAACTCGGGGATCAAAGGCCGGAAAAGGCAACCTCACGAATGCGAATCCTCTGTACTAACGACGACGGCATCAACGCGCCGGGCCTTGAGATCATCGAGCAGATCGCAAATGAGCTGTCGGACGATGTCTGGGTAGTCGCGCCGGAGCACGATCAGTCCGGCGTCTCGCATTCGCTGTCGCTCAACGATCCGCTGCGGCTGCGCGAAATCGGACCGCGCCATTTCGCGGTGAAGGGCACGCCGACCGATTGCGTGATCATGGGATCGCGGCACATTCTCGGTAAAAAGGGGCCCGATCTCGTGCTGTCCGGTGTCAATCGGGGCCGCAACGTCGCTGAGGACGTGGTTTATTCCGGCACCATCGCGGGCGCGCTTGAGGGCACGATGCTTGGACTGCCGTCGTTCGCGCTGTCGCAGGAATTCAGCATGGAGACCGGCGACAGGCCGGTATGGGAAACCGCGCTCACGTTCGGGCCGCAGATTCTGCGCAAGGTGATCGACGCCGGCATTCCCAAAAACACGGTGGTCAATGTCAATTTTCCGGCCTGCGCGCCGCAGGATGTGGCGGGGGTGCTGGTGACGCGGATGGGCAAGCGCAATCTCGGCTTTCTCAAGATCGTTGAACGCCGCGACGGCCGCGGCAACCCGTATTTCTGGATCGGATTCGAGAAGGCCGACGCCGCGGATACCCCGGCGGCAGGGACCGATCTCGCGGCGATCGCGTCGCGATGTGTCTCGGTGACGCCGTTGCGGCTGGATCGCACCGACGATGTGTTCCTCAAGGTTCTGACGACGGCCTTGAAGTAGGACGCGCTGTCACGCTGGGGAGCGGGTGACCGCGCTGCCTAGCTGCGCTCGGCCGTGGCGCTGCGGTTGAGTGTGCTCTCGATCATGACGGCGAGGTTTTCCATCTGGAATGGTTTCTGCAACGCCGGGCGGTCGCGATATTCCGGCGGCAGGCCCTGTGTCCCGTAGCCGGTTGCGAAAATGAAAGGTCGGTTGCGTTCTTCGATCGCGTCGGCCACAGGGGAAATCAGCTTGCCGTTGACGTTGACGTCGAGGATTGCGATGTCGAAGTCAGTGGTCTGCGCGAGCATGAGCGCTTGGTCGATATCGCCGGATTCCGCGGCGATGCTGTAGCCAAGCTCTTCCAGCATGTCCGCAACCATCATGCGGATCATGACCTCGTCCTCGACGAGGAATACCGAGCCACCGGGCGGTTTGATTGGCGCCATGGAGGAGACTGATCCCTTGCCCATTTCCAATACAGGGTCGCAAATTACGCCGACCAAGGCAATGCGTGCCGCTGCCGCGGCGAGCGCATGATAAGGTATTGCGGGGTCGAATTGCAGCTACTTTGGGCGTAATTTTGAGGCTCCCGGCATCTCCGGAGGGACGGGCAGAGCCGCCCCGTTCCGGACGGGGAACAAAAATTTTGAAAGTCCGGATTGACCCGGCGGATGATCCGGGCAGATTGCATCAACATATCTTGATATCCGCTGTGACCAGACGCCAGCGCTCGAGATCCCGCCCATGCCCCCCGACAATCGCCTGCCGCCTGAAAAGATGATGTTTCAGCTCACCTTGCGGCGACGCGGCATCAGCGACCAGCGTGTGCTGCGCGCGATGGACAGCGTTCCGCGCGATGTCTTCGTGGAGGAGAGCGATCGCGGCGACGCTTGGTGCGACACCGCGCTCGGCATCGCCTGCGGCCAGACCATCAGCCAGCCCTTCGTGGTTGCCTATATGACGGAGCGGCTGGAATTGCGCGACGACAGCCGCGTGCTGGAGATCGGCACGGGCTCGGGCTATCAGGCCGCGATCCTGTCGCGCCTATGTCGCGAGGTCGTGACCATCGAGCGATTTCGCGAGCTTGCCGATCGCGCTCGCGCCCGACTGGAGCAACTCGGTTGCGACAACGTCGAGGTCATGCTGGGCGACGGCTTCGACATTCCTGCCGAAGCGGGACAGTTCGACCGCATTCTGGTGACGGCGGCGATGGAGCGGATTCCCGACGGGCTGATAGCCCGGATCGAGCCCGGCGGGCTTCTGATCGCGCCGGTCGGACCGCACAACGGACGGCAGACGCTGATACTTCTCCGGCGCACCACCGCCGGACTCGCTCGCAAGGAGCTGATCGACGTGCGCTTCGTGCCGGCGCTGCCCGGCATCGCCCGCGAGCTTTAGGATATTATTGCAGCGGGTTTGTCTTCAGGAATTTCAATCGAGAGCGGGGCTACAAGCATAAAGTTGCGAGCACCCGTCGTTTCCTGAAGTTCATTGAAGGCGGGTGTTGTGCCCCCACGAACTTCGGAAGGTGGTACTGGCCCACCGATCGGGTGCTGATTCATTCACCGCCGCAACACATTGTTCCAGCGACATTAATTTTCAAGGCGGCGGCGTGTCACGGTTAAAGGCTTGTTTACTCAGGGCGTGTTTAGTCAATTTTGTAGTTAAGTTGCGTCGAGTGAGTAACCATGTCCCGTATCGTCGAGGTGCTTTGCTCGCGTCGGGTACCGCAGGTCGCGGTGCTGGCGCTGGTGTCGATCGGTTTTGCCGGATGCAGCGCCGACATGTCTTCGCGCCTCGCGCAGATCGACAGTGGGCCGCAGCAGTCAAATTTCGGGTGGCAGCGCGAGTCCACCGGCTCGGTGGCGGCAGCGCCCGCGGCTCCTGTTCAACACCGCGAGTTGCCGCAGTATTCTCGGCCGCAATATCAATCATCGTATCAATCCCGGCCGCTGCCGCCGCCGATCTCGACGCCGAAAACCTATCCGGTGGCGTCGAGCGTCTCTGACAGCGGGCGAAACGTCCACCCGTCTGCGCCGCCGGCGCGTCCGATCGAGTCCACCGGTCCTGTCGCATCGCGGGACGGGTGGAATCACAACGGCGGCACCCCGATCATCGTCGGCACCAGCGATACGCTAGAGGGGCTCTCGCACCGCTATGGCGTCTCCACCGCCGAAATCCTCAAGGCCAACGGTTACCGCGGCCCCCGCCGGTTGCAGCCCGGCCAGCAACTGATCATTCCGAAGCGCGCGGCGGCGGCGGAAACTCACGCCGGTCCGGCTGCGAAACCCGTCGCGGTCGCCGAGGCCGGCTCCGCCGTCCACTACGTCAATCGCGGCGACACGCTGATGAGCATCGCGCGCCGCAATCATATCGCAGTCGGCGAGCTTGCCCGCGCCAACGGCCTGCAGCCGGGTGCGACATTAAAGGTCGGCATGAAGATTGCGGTGCCGACGAAGGCCGCCGCGGTCGCCGCGCAGCCTGTTGCCGCTGCGGCGGCTGCTCCTCCCGCTGCGGCTGCGCCTGTGGTTCACACTGCGGCGGCGGCGCCGGAAGGTCCGGTGCAGAAGGTCAATCTCGCGGTTGCGGCGACGACGCCCGAAGAGGCCGTGGTCAAGCCGGCGACGAAGACAGCCGAAGCAACCGGTGCGCTGCCGACCTTCCGCTGGCCGGTGCGCGGCCGCGTGATCGCAGCCTATGGCGCCAGGACCAACGGCAAGTCGAATGACGGCATCAACGTCGCCGTGCCCGAGGGCACGCCCGTCAAGGCGGCTGAGGATGGCGTCGTTGCCTATTCCGGCAACGAGCTCAAAGGTTACGGCAACCTGATCCTGGTTCGGCATCCCAACGGTTACGTGACCGCATATGCCCATGCGAGTGAGTTGTTGGTGAAGCGTGGAGATACCATCAAGCGCGGCCAGGTCATTGCCAAGTCGGGTCAGTCGGGCGAAGCGGCGTCGCCGCAGCTCCACTTCGAGATCCGAAAAGGATCTTCACCGGTTGACCCGCTTCATTTCCTCAACGGGGCGTGACAGCCTTGGGCCAAACCTGCAGTTCCACTCCTCATCCCTGAGCCGGGTCGGCTGCAGGTCGCGCTCCAGGAAAGGCTCCGGACTCGCCGTGGCCACTTTGCGCTGATGGCGTCGAACTCCTGACGGCGCCTCTAATTGCACGCTTGCGATAAGATGAAGCGCTTACCTCGCCAGCCGCACGCCAAGCCGGCCCGCCAGTTCCTGCGTGAACTGCCAAGCGGCGTCGCCGCAGCTCCACTTCGAGATCCGAAAAGGATCTTCACCGGTTGACCCGCTTCATTTCCTCAACGGGGCGTGACAGCCTTGGGCCAAACCTGCAGTTCCACTCCTCATCCCTGAGCCGGGTCGGCTGCAGGTCGCGCTCCAGGAAAGGCTCCGGACTCGCCGTGGCCACTTTGCGCTGATGGCGTCGAACTCCTGACGGCGCCTCTAATTGCACGCTTGCGATAAGATGAAGCGCTTACCTCGCCAGCCGCACGCCAAGCCGGCCCGCCAGTTCCTGCGTGAACTGCCAGGCGACGCGTCCTGATCGCGAGCCGCGCGTGGTCGACCATTCCAGCGCCTCCCGTTCAAGTTTGGTGTCGTCGAGCTTGATGCCGAAGTGGGCGCAATAGCCGCGCACCATCGCGAGATATTCGTCCTGGCTGCAGCGATGAAAGCCGAGCCAGAGGCCGAACCGGTCGGACAGCGAAACCTTTTCCTCGACGGCCTCGCCGGGATTGATCGCTGTCGATCGTTCGTTTTCGATCATGTCGCGCGCCAGCAGGTGGCGGCGGTTCGACGTCGCGTACAGGATGACGTTGTCGGGGCGTCCCTCGATGCCACCCTCCAACACCGCCTTCAGCGATTTGTAGGAGGCGTCATTGCCGTCGAACGAGAGGTCGTCGCAGAATACGATGAAACGAAACTCCGACAAGCGAAGCTGCTCCATCAGTCCCGGCAGACTCTCGATATCCTCGCGGTGAATTTCGATCAGCTTGAGTTGCCCGTTGACCGCAGCGTTGACGCTGGCATGCGCCGCCTTGACCAGCGACGATTTGCCCATGCCGCGCGCGCCCCAGAGCAGGGCGTTATTCGCGGGCAGGCCCTTGGCGAAGCGCTCGGTATTCTCGATCAGGATGTCCCGCAGCCGGTCGATACCCCTGAGGAGATCGAGATCAACGCGGCTGACGCGCGGCACCGGCGCCAGTCGTCCGTCCGGATGCCAGATGAAGGCGTCGGCGCTCGCAAGCGTACGGCCGTTGTCGGGTTTTGCCGCCGCCGAGGACATGGCTGCGGCGATCGCCTCAAGCGCGCTGGCGATGCGTTCCGCAGCAGCCAGGGCCGTCGATTCCGGACCTTTTGTCGCGCCGCCGATCGTTTTTCCGGGTCGAGCCCCCGGTGTTTTGCGGGAGCCGGGTTTTCGTGACTTTTTTGCCATCTTGTCCTTTCCTGACCGCGCACCCTTAACGGGGTGCCCCGCTGCCCGCAAGCCGCGGAATAATGAGGCCCTATCAAGGGGCTGGCAGCGTTGCAATTGGGACTGCTGCCGCTATAGTCCGCGCGAATTTGATCTCCACCGGACGACTCTGCGTCGTCCTGGCTGCTCCGTTTCAAGGAAACGTCCGAATGTTCATAACCCCTGCGTTTGCTCAGGCTGCCGGTGCCGGCGATACCAACAGCCTGCTGATGTCGTTGCTGCCGTTCGCGCTGATCTTCATCATCATGTATTTCCTGATCATCCGGCCGCAGCAGAAGAAGGCGAAAGAGCATAACGAGCTCGTGAAGAATATTCGCCGCGGCGACACCGTCATCACCTCGAGCGGTCTGGTCGGAAAGGTCACCAAGGTTGTGGACGACGAGCAGATCGAGTTCGAAATCGCGGACGGCGTCCGGGTGCGGCAGATGCGGCAGATGATCTCGATCGTCCGCGCCAAGGGCGAGCCGGCCAAGGGCGAGCCGACCAAAGGTGAATCGGCAAAGGCGCGCGCCAAGGGCGAGGACGCCAAGGATGACAACGCCGCGCGCTGACGGGTTATCTCGATGCTGTACTTCACGCGGTGGAAAGCGCTGGCGATCGTCTTGACCGCCCTCCTGGTCTGCCTATGCGCCGTGCCGAATTTCTTTCCGGAGGCGCAGGTCAAGACCTGGCCGAAATGGGCGCAGCGCCACCTCGTGCTCGGGCTCGATCTTCAGGGCGGCTCCTATCTGCTGCTCGAGGTCGATTCCAACTACGTCAAGAAAGAGAAACTCGATCAGGTCCGCGACGACGCACGCAAGGCGCTGCGGGACGCGCGGATCGCCTATACCGGCCTTGCCGTGAAGAACGGCGCTGTCGAGGTGCGCATCAGCAAGGAGGATGAATTCCAGACCGCGCTTGGCAAGTTGCGCGAGCTGTCGCAACCGCTAGGTGGCCTGCTCGGCTCCAGCGGTCAGCGCAGCCTTGAAATCAGTAGTGCTGAAGGCGGGGTGATCCGCCTCACGGTCCCGCAGGCTGCGATCACCGACCGCATCCGCCAGTCGGTCGAGCAGTCGATCCAGATCATCGAGAAGCGCGTCAACGAACTCGGCACGGTCGAACCGCTGATCCAGCGCCAGGGCGCCGATCGCATTCTGGTGCAGGTGCCGGGACTGCAGGACCCGACGCGGCTGAAGGAAATTCTCGGCAAGACCGCCAAGATGGACTTCCGCATGGTCGATTCGAGCGTGTCGCCCGAACAGGCCCTGCAAGGCCGGGTGCCCGCCGATTCCGAAGTGCTGATGAGTTCGCAGGCGCCCAAGACGCCTTACGTCGTCAAGAAGCAGGTGCTCGTCTCCGGCGGCGACCTGATCGACGCGCAGCCCGGATTCGATTCGCGCACCAGCGAGCCGATCGTGACCTTCCGGTTCAACAGCAACGGCGCGCGCAAGTTCGCGCAGGCGACGTCGGAAAACGTCGGACAGCCATTCGCCATCATCCTCGACAACGAGGTGATCTCCGCACCCGTCATCCGCGAACCGATCACCGGCGGCTCCGGCCAGATTTCGGGGAATTTCACGGTGCAGGAGGCCAACGACCTTGCGATCCTGCTGCGCGCCGGCGCGCTGCCGGCGCCGCTGACCATCATCGAGGAACGCACCGTCGGTCCCGGCCTCGGACAAGATTCGATCGAAAAAGGCGAGCTTGCCGCCTATGTCGGTTCGATCATGGTCATCCTGTTCATGTTGCTGACCTACCGGCTGTTCGGGGTGTTTGCGAATATCGCCGTCGCCATCAACGTCGCCATGATTTTCGGCGTGCTGTCGTTATTGAACGCGACGCTGACGCTGCCCGGCATCGCCGGCATCGTGCTCACGGTTGGCATCGCCGTCGATTCCAACGTGCTGATCTATGAGCGCATCCGAGAGGAACTTCGCGGCGGCCGCACCGCGATTTCGGCGATCGACGCCGGCTTCAAACGCGCGCTGGCGACGATCCTGGATTCCAACATCACGACGTTCATCGCCGCAGCGGTGCTGTTCTATATCGGCACCGGCCCGGTGCGCGGCTTCGCCGTGACGCTCGGCATCGGCATCATCACCACGGTGTTCACCGCATTCGAGGTGACCCGGCTGATCGTCGCAACATGGGTGCGCTGGAAGCGGCCGCAAAGCGTGCCGATCTGATGACGCGGAGCCGGCTGTGACTCACTGGATTTTGCTCGGGCTCGGTGCCCTCATTGTCGTGCTGACCATCGTCAGTTGCTTCAACCTGCTGCCGTCGCTGCGGATCGTCCCGGACGACACGCATTTCGATTTCACCCGCTTCCGCCGCATCAGCTTTCCGATATCGGCCGTACTGTCGATCGTCGCCATCACGCTGTTCTTCACGCACGGTCTGAATTTCGGCATCGATTTCAAGGGCGGCACGCTGCTGGAAATCCAGGCAAAGTCCGGCGACGTCGATATCGGGACGATGCGCACGAAGCTGAACGGTCTCGGTCTCGGCGAGGTCCAGCTACAACAATTCGGCGGCCCGACTGAAGTGCTGATTCGCGTTGCCGAGCAGCCGGGCGGCGACGCCGCACAGCAGGCGGCCGTGCAGAAAGTGCGCGGCGCGCTGGGCGAGACCGTCAACTATCGCCGCGTCGAAGTGGTCGGGCCGCGCGTATCCGGCGAACTGCTTGCCTACGGCATGATCGGCCTGATGCTCGCGATCCTCGGCATCCTGATCTATCTCTGGTTCCGGTTCGAGTGGCAGTTCGCGCTCGGGGCGATGATCGCCAACGTGCATGACATCGTGCTGACCATCGGCTTCATGTCGATCTCGCAGGTCGATTTCGATCTCACCAGCATCGCCGCGCTTCTGACCATTCTGGGTTACTCGCTGAACGATACCGTCGTCATTTACGACCGGATCCGCGAGATGCTGCGGCGTTACAAGAAAATGCCGATGCCTGAGTTGCTCAACGAGTCGATCAACTCGACGCTGTCGCGCTCGATCATTACTCACGTCACGGTGACGCTCGCCTTGCTTGCGTTGCTGCTGTTCGGCGGACCGGCCATCCACAGCTTCACTGCCGTGATGATGTTCGGCGTGGTGCTGGTCGGCACCTACACCTCGATCTTCATCGCGGCGCCGATCCTGATCTATCTCGGGGTCGGTGATCATCGTGCCGATGTCGAGGAGAGGCCGGCCAAGACTCAGGTGACAAGTTCCGACAAGGCGGCCAAGCAGCCTGAGACCGCCAAGCCTGAGGAACTGGCCAAACCCGAAAAGGCGGCTAAACCGGAAAAGAAGATCAAGTCCGAAAAGCCGGCCAAAGCTCGGAAGCCATCGAAGTCGTGAGTGCCGACCTGCCGGAGGTGCCGCACCTTCCGCGGCCTGCGGCGATCGAGGCCTACGGCAGCGGCGGATTCCGCTTTGACACCATGTCGCATCGCGGCTCCCTGCTGTGCCTGCCGGACGGGATCTGGGCATGGCCCATAACCCGGCCGGACGACATCGACCGCCATGCGCTGGCGCGTGTCTTCGCAGGCTCGGCCGCGATCGATACGTTGCTGATCGGCACGGGCACAGAAGTCTGGCTTGCCCCTGACGAGCTGCGCCAGGCTCTGCGCCGCGTGAGCGTCGGAGTGGACACCATGCTGACCGGAGCGGCGATCCGGACCTACAACATCATGCTGGGCGAGCGGCGCCGGGTCGCGGCGGCGCTGATAGCTGTTCCATGAGAACCTCACCGCATTGGCAGCGCCTGATGGCGCTCGTTGCCGTTCCGTGACAAAAACGATGGCGAGGCGGCACCCGACGGTCCTGCGCGTGACGTCATGAGCGGCGGGGCATCTGAAAATTCGTCCGCTGCGTTCTGCGCGGAGCTTGTGCGCAACCAGGATTTCGAAAGCTATGCGGCAACGCTGTTCGCGCCGCTGCGTTGCCGCCGTGCGCTGCTGGCCCTTTATGCTTTCAACGTCGAGATCGCCAAGGTCAGGCAGCAGATCACCCAGCCGCTGGCCGGTGAAGTCCGTTTGCAATGGTGGACGGACGTCCTTTCAGGCGAGGGCCACGGCGGCGTCGAAGGCAATCCGGTCGCGGCCGAACTGTTGCTCGCGATCCGCGACCATGGCCTGCCGGTCGAACGTCTGTCCCGGCTGATCGAGGCGCATCAGTTCGACCTCTACAACGATCCGATGCCGGACATGGCGGTGCTGGAACAATATCTCGACGATACGTCATGCGCGGTATTTTCGCTCGCCGCACGCGTCGTCGGACACGAGACCGATGCGATGGATCATCTGGCGCGCGACGCCGGCCTTGCGCACGGCATCGCGCAGGTGATCGCGCGGCTAGGTTTTGACGCATCGCGACGGCAGTCGTTCGTGCCGCTGCAATTGCTGGAACGGCACGGCGCCGATCCGGAAAAGATGTTTGCGGGCCAGGACACGCTGGCGCTTCGCGCAGCTCTCCGCGAACTGGCGGACGGTGCGCGGTCGCATCTGGACAAGGCGATGGCCACGCTGCCGGAATTGTCGCCGGAACCGCGCACTGTCTATCTCCCGCTCGCAATGGTGCGCCGTGCGTTGAACGATCTGGCGCGCGCAAGTAACAATCCCTTCGTGCCGCAGCCTGCATCGCCGCTGCGCATTCTGTGGACGTTGTGGCGAGCCTCGCATGCGAGACCATTTCGCGGCTGATGGATCAGGACGGTAGCGCCTGGTCGGTCGAAGCAAAGTTGAAGCGGTCGCGCAGGTTTTTCCGGCTCTCCAGAATACCGCGGAAGAATTCACGGTCCGCGGGGCTCGCGATCAGCGGCTCGATCAGATCGATCTGGTTCATCGCAATGAGCTGGAGGATTTCCGTGCGCACTTGACCACTTGCATCACGCGGCAAACGGGGAACGATCTGGATGTGCTCCGGCGGTTTGGGGTCGCGCGCCGAGGCGAGCGCCGAGCGCAATTGCGTTTCCAGTCCGGGCAGATCGGCTTCCACAAAGGCATAAAGCCCGACGCCGCTGCGGCGATCCGCGAAGGCGACGATGGCCGCGTCGCGCACCTCGCTGTTTTCGCGGATGCGCGCGATCAGCACAGGGGCGTCGTTGACGAGACGACGGCCGCCGCCCTCGCGGTCGGTGAAGCTGAACAGCCCGCGCGTGATGGCCTGATACACCTTCTTGCCGGTCATCAGCCAGGTGCGCGCGATAACTGACTTGCGTGCAAGTATCCTGCGCTCACGCGGCGTCAGGGCCTCCGGCGCATAAGTGCGCTTGTGCTTCAGGAGATGCCGCAGGTCTTCGTAAGCGGCGAGGCGAAACAGCGGCGAGCGGCGCATGAAGCAGGCGGCTAGCTGGAAGTCGGTGAGGTAGGCGCGGCCGTCGCTGCCGCGCAGCCAGTTCTGTTCCTTGGCGAGATCGTTGTGGCAGATGCCGGCGCGATGCAGCTTGCGCAGCGCCGCCTTGGCGGAGCGGAAGTAGGCGACATCGCCATTGGGTCTGGCAAGATGCAGCGCAACGCCGTCGATGAAGCCGCGCACCAGCGAGCGGCGGCCACTCCACAACAGCTTTGGTCCGACGCCGAGATCGCGCGCAAGCGTCAATGCCTTGCGTTCGCGCTCGAACAGATGCCGCGCGACAACATAAGACCACCACGGCACCTCATCGAGTCGTCGCAGCACGGCGTCGACCTCGCCGGAGTCCGTCCGGAAACGCCCGCGCTCCACGGTCGAGAACACGTCGCGTTTCAGCAGGACTCCTTCGGTCCAGGTCGTGGACAGCAATGCGGCGTCCTGTTTCGGAAGGGACATGAATGATCCTAAAAAAGCGGCGTTGCACTATGCCGCCGCTGCCGGATGAAGCGCATCTGTAATCCAGCGGTCGAGGTCCGACAGCGCGCGGGCACAGATCGCCTGTTTTTTCGCTATCGTCTTTTCATTGCCGCGCAGCCGCGCGCCGTCCAGCTTCTTGGTCGGCGGACTGGCGAGTGGCGGAAACAATCCGAAGTTGATGTTCATCGGCTGGAACGAGCGCGGTCCGGCGTCGATGGTTTCGATGTGGCCCCCGGTGATATGGCCGAGCAGCGCGCCGAGCGCCGTTGTGGGCGGCGGGGCGGTGAGAGCCCGCTCGTGCGAGTCGGACGCCGCATGGAGGCCGGCGATCAGGCCGATGGCCGCGGATTCGACGTAGCCTTCGCACCCCGTCATTTGCCCGGCGAAGCGTAGCCGCGGCTCGGCGCGCAGGCGCAACTGAGGGTCGAGCAGTTTTGGCGAGTTCAGGAAGGTGTTGCGGTGCAAGCCGCCGAGGCGGGCGAACTCCGCGCTTTCAAGACCTGGAATGGTGCGGAAGATGCGCGTCTGCGCGCCGTGCTTCAGCTTGGTCTGGAAGCCGACGATGTTGTAAAGCGTGCCGAGCTTGTTGTCCTGCCGCAACTGCACAATGGCATAGGGCTTCACCGTGGGATCGTGCGGATTGGTCAGTCCGACCGGCTTCATCGGCCCGTGCCGCAGGGTCTCGCGGCCGCGCGCCGCCATCACCTCGATCGGCAGGCAGCCGTCGAAATAGGGCGTGTCAGACTCCCACTCCTTGAAGTCGACCTTCTCGCCCTCGATCAGCGCGTCCACGAAGGCGTGGTACTGCGCCTCAGTCATCGGGCAATTGATGTAATCGGCGCCGCTGCCGCCCGGACCAGCCTTGTCATAGCGCGACTGGAACCAGGCCTTCGACATATCGATGGAGTCGCGATGAACGATCGGCGCGATTGCGTCGAAAAACGCGAGCGCGGATTCGTCCGTCAGCGCGCGGATTGCGTCGGCGAGGGGAGCCGAGGTGAGGGGACCGGTGGCGATGATGACGTTGCGCCAGTCCGCAGGCGGAAGGCCGCCGACTTCGCCGCGGTCGATTTCGATCAGCGGGTGATCGTCGAGGGCTTTGGTCACGGCGGACGAAAAGCCGTCACGGTCCACCGCGAGCGCGCCACCGGCCGGCACCTGATTGGCATCGGCGCAGCGCATGATCAGCGATCCCAGCCGGCGCATCTCGGCATGAAGCAGTCCGACCGCGTTGTTCGCTGCATCATCGGAGCGGAACGAATTGGAGCAGACCAGTTCCGCCAGGCCGCCGGTCCGGTGCGCGGCGGTCATGCGCTGCGGCCGCATTTCGTGCAGCACGACCCGAACGCCATATCTTGCAATTTGCCAAGCGGCCTCGGAGCCGGCGAGGCCAGCGCCGACAACGTGGACGGCGGCGCGGGTCGGGTCGATTTGTGTCATGGGCGAAGAGGTAGCGCCTTTTTCGAGCAAGGGAAATCTGCGTTTGCCTGCGACGGCCGCGGCGATGGCGGCATCCCACGCTTTTCAAGCTGTGTGCAATGCTGGTCTTACAATTAGCGGTAGTATAAGCTCCGGTGAGCACTCCGTTGCGTGCAAAGGCTGCCTCGATCGCATCGAGGCAGCCTTGAGCGAGGGTTTTTCTTCAATCGGCACTATCGTAATATCGGTGCTTGCGCCCGTAAGGCGGGAACAGGACAGACGGGAAGTCCGCCGCGTAGCGCTTTTCCCTTTCCGTTTCCGGAACTTCGTGTGCTGACGATGTCAAAGGGCTCTCGATCGCCTTGCGATAGAGGTGCCAAGTCGCATGACCGAGCAACGGCATTACGATGGTAAGGCCGAGGAAGAAGGGGATCGACCCGATCACCAGCAGGACCGCGACGATCAAGCCCCATTCGGCGGCTGCAAGCGGATTCTTCGCGACCACGCGCATCGACGTCAGCATGGCGTCGGCCATGTCGGCGTGTTGATGAAGCATCAGCGGAAACGACACGATGCTGATGCACAGGGCGACCGCCGCGAACAGGAATCCGACGCCGCAGCCGACCACGATCAGGCGCCAGCCTTCAGAGGTGGTGAAGACCTGCGTGAGAAAATCGGGAATGACCGAAGCCGGGGCGTTGCCGAAGGTGGACACGTAAATTGCGTGTGCCGTTGCCACCCAGACGAAGAAAATGACAAGCAGCAGCCCGCCCAGTCCGAGCATCGAGCCGAGCGAAGGCGCGCGCAGCACGCGGAACGCGTGCCAGGCGGACGCCTCCATGCCGAGTTCGCGCCGGTAGCTCAGTTCATAAAGCCCGAGCGCCGCAAACGGCCCGATCAGGGCGAAGCCGGCGGCGAGGGGAAACAGCAGCGGCAGGACCGAGTAGCCGAGCACCATTCGGGCCAGCACGATTCCGAGCACGGGATAGATCACGCAAAGAACGATGGCGTGGCTCGGGACCGCCTTGAAGTCTTCCCAGCCCAGCCGCAACGCGTCGATAAGATCGGAAAAATTGATGTGACGGATTATGGGTCTGTCGGCACCTGTGGTTCCCGATCGCACAGGTGACATGCCGTCTACAGGGTAAGAGGTGGCCATATTCGTTGTCTCCCATTGCGGGCCGATCCTCGAGCCGGAAGGCGCGAGTTCGCCCTTCGGAAACGATCACGATCAAGCCCGGACGCGGGAGCAAGGAACCGGGTCTTGCCGCGACCTCTTCTGCAACTCTAATTCCGATCATTGATTTTCGTTGCTCATGGTTCAGTGAATTTAATGTCGCGGGCCAGCGCCGCATCACGGCCGGCCGCTGCTTTGGGCCGCCTGGAAACGGATGCTCGGGGACAAAATGCGACGTTGCAGCTTGTAGTCATGTCGTCTGCGTGTGGCGCGGAGGAACACTGCGCCGGAGGCCGGGCATTGCCGCATTGGCAAGCCCCAGTCAGGCGGTTACTCTTTTCGAGACTGGACGCGAGTTCCGTATCGGATCGATCTGCGTACGAGATCTGCACAAGGCATGAAGCTATTGTACGAGATCTGCACAAGGCATGAAGCTATTGGGAGCGGCACAATGAGCATATTCGGAAAGATCATGGGCGCCATCTTTGGCACGCACGCGGAAGCGGCAACGCCGGCGCCTGAAGCAGGCGGTGGCGTTGCACCCTCAGCTGCCGCCCCCGCGGGCGGCAGCGTGGATGTCGCGGCCATCCTCGACAAGGCTGTCGCGGCCAAAAAGGAAAAGCTGGAGTGGCGGACGTCGATCGTGGACCTCATGAAGGCGCTCAATGTCGATTCCAGCCTGAGTGCCCGCAAGGAACTGGCGAAGGATCTGAAATATCCTGGCGACACCAACGATTCAGCGGCGATGAACATCTGGCTGCACAAGCAGATGATGGCTCAACTCGCGGCCAACGGCGGCAAGCTGCCGCCGGACCTCGGAAAGCACTGATCCTGTAGCGGCATTCACCGACGCGGTTTTTTAGTGTCGCCGAGCGAAGCATGTCCTCGGGCCTGACCCGAGGATGGATACCGGTTCGCGTGAAGAAAACGCGTCAAATAATAGTCTGGAACTTCACTTCTGATTGAATCGACCCGCAGGCGTCAAGCCATGCGGTCGGCTTCTTCCGGATGCTTGTCGAGATAGTCGGCCACGAATCCGCAGCCGGCGACCACCTTCAGGCCCTCGGTCCGGATCAGCGCCAGCGCGCCCTTCACCAGCGCCGAGGCGATGCCGCGTCCGCGCAACTCGTGCGGCGTTTCGGTATGGGTGATGACGACGATACCCGGCGCGAGGCGGTAGTTCGCGAAAGCAACGCCACCCTCGACTTCCAGTTCAAAGCGGCTCAGGACTTTGTTGTCGTAGACCGCAGCCATGTTGCGTGTTGCGCTCAAATCCCTCCGGGCGGATCAGTACCCGCAATGGGTGTTCCGATCGCGCATGGCGGTGACAGCTTGTGGCAGCCCCTTCAATCGCGCGAGTCTCGTTGAGACGATGCCGCGCGCATCCTCACAAATTCGCTCTCAGCAGGTCGGCGTAATCCGGATGCTTCTCGATCCAGTCCTTCACGAAGGGGCACTGAGCGCTGGCCCGGAAGCGATCGGCGCGCACCTGATCCAGTGCGCCCTGCACGAGTTCCGAAGCTACGCCCTTGTCTCTCAGTTCGGGCGGAACCTGAGTGTGGGTGAACACGATGATGCCGTCCAGGAACCGGTAGTAGACCGCGGCGATATGCCCGTCCACTTCGAGTTCGTAGCGATGTTTTTCCATGTTGTTGACGACTTCGGACATTTCGCAGCCTTTATATTTTCATGCCTGAACGGCAACATTCAGGGTTCGACCGTGTCCGTCAACAGTCCGCAGCTAGATCACGGATCGCAGGGTGTGAGCTGCGGATGTTGCCGGACGGAGCGGGAAAGGCTCTGTAGGGCAGGTTAGCCGAGGGCGCAACCCGCCAATTCGCGCCGATCGGCCCTGTTGGCGGCAGGCCGGGCCGCGCCATTCCGCCGTGGTTGCGCTGGACAAGAGGGCGGCGGGATGCCATCAAATCAGGGTGTTGATGCCCTTTTTCGCGACGGACCCTGCCATGAAGCAGTTTTTTCTCAAACTCTTTACCTGGTGGAACAGCCAGACCTTCGGCACGCAACTCTGGACGTGGCGCTTCGGCGAACTGGTCGGCGAAGACAGCCAGGGCAACTGCTATTACCGGACACGCGGCGGGAAGATTGATCCGACGCTCGGCTTCGAGCGGCGCTGGGTAGTCTACAATGGCTATACGGAAGCCAGCCGCATTCCGCCCGAGTGGCACGGCTGGATTCATCACATCGTGGATGTTCCGCCGACCAAAGAGGACTATCGGCCGCGCGAATGGCAGAAGCCGCATGTGCCGAACATGACCGGGACGCCCGCAGCCTATCGCCCGTCCGGCTCGACGCTTGTGAGCGGCCGCCGCCCCAAGGCGACGGGTGATTACCAGCCTTGGACGCCGGGGCAGTAGAGGCGCTGCTCGGCGACGTCAACGCCTGCCTGTAACAATCGCAGCCCGCGCGTCGTGGGTGATGAACGCCGCGCGCTACGCATGCGGCTGTCGCGGCTATAACGGCTTTTGCTGAACGTCGCGCGCACGGGGCAGATATCAGAAGCAAAAAAGCTCTGGAAACCTCAGCGCCTGCTCGCCGCGAAAATGCCGCTGCCGAGATAATTGTCCTTGGTGCTGGAAATTGCGACGCTTCCGCCCATCTCGCCGACCGGACTGTTCGGGCCCTGGAAAAAGCTGCCTTGCAGCGCCATGGTGCGGCCGTCACTATTGATATTGGTGCTGTCGATCGTGCCGCCGAAATTGCGCGGGTCGGTGTTGAAGTTCACGATGCCGGAATAATTGGTGCTGTCGAGATTGGTCACACTGACGGCTCCCGTGCGTCGACCGAAATCGACTGCGTTGGAGAAGCCGCCGGCGACGAAGCCCGCGCTGTTCACGTTGGCGACGACGTGACCGGTGTAGGTTGCGGTGCCCGTCGTGGGCACGTCACTGACGCTGCCAACCGGCCGGCCGGCGACCCAGGTGCCAATGAGCGCTTCGTCCGGCGTCGCATTGCCGTTGGCTGCACTGACCGCCCAGAATCCCCAGCGCGTATAATCGCACTGACACGCCGTCAGATTTGGAATCGCTCTGGTGACGACCTGGTTCGCTGCGACGCCGTTGGCGGATACGAGCACGCCGGTGACCGCTTTGTTGTTGACGGTGGAGTTGTCGGGGATGTTCGCATAAAAATTGTTGTAATCGGAATAGCCGCTGTTGGCTGGGCCGGTCGATCCTGTCGATCCGAACTGGAGCAGCGCGTGAATACTATGTGCGAGCTGCGTGAACGGATTCGCCGGGTCATAGGCGTATATGTCCAGATTGCCCTGAACGCGATTGTTGGCCGCATCGAGGTTGATCGCCGCCGTGCCGGTGATCGGACGGTTCGGGTTCAGGTTAACGACGTCCAGTCCCCCAACGTACCCGGTCAGCGTTGTTGAAGGTCGCGGGTTGTTATCGATTGGCGGGGGTTGGCCGTTGTTGTCCGTTGGTGGATTGTTGTTGCCGCCCGTCGGTCGATCCTGTGCGATCTCCTGCAGCGCGGTCGCCTGGCTGGATGTCTGGATCGATTGCGTGAAGGCTGTTGCGATTGCGTTGATCTGTCCAATGATGGTGGGCGGAGTGGGCGTAGGCGGAGCACCCGATCCTGCCACCAGCCCATCGGGCGATCCGGTTGCCCTGTGCTCTGCGGCCGCGATGTTCGCCGCCGATGCCGCGCCCGGACGCGCGCCGCCGGATTGACCGGTTGCACTCTGAAAGAGCGCGATCTGCCGCTGAACGAATCCCGGCGGCGGCAGGCCGGGCGGAGTCGGCGGACCGCCCGATTGGGTTTGGGTGAATTCGCCCGCGCCCAGCGTCACGGTCTGGCCTCCGGATTGCACGGTCATCCGGCCGTAGCCAGCATAGATGCCGCCCTTGCCGTCGGTTATCATCACGCCGCCGCGAATGCCGATCAACGCCGACGCGGTCTTGATCTCGGCGTCACCATTGTGGCTGATCTGGCCACCGACGAAACGCAGCGCTCCCTTGCTGAGCGTCGCCGCCAGTTTGCCGGTGTTGGCGCTGGGGTCATAGACGTATTCATCGATCGTAAGGTCGCTGTTCGGACCGATGGTCATCGATGTCTTGTCGAGAAACAGCAATTGCACCGAGCCGCTGGACTTGGTCTGGATACGTTCCTTGTGGGCGATCGACTGGCCGATGGTGATCGTTTTCAGATTTGCGGTTGCGGCCGGATTGACCGCCGACGCCGTGCCGACCTGTTGGGCCTGCGCCGTCGCGCCGCAAAGCGCCAGCACAGCCGTCGTTATCGCAAACTGAAGCGCCCCCGTCCGGCTCATGGCAATTCCCCGACACGCAACACTGTAAGGCGAGTATAGCCTCGAATATAGCCTTGAACACCTCGAATGCGCCAACCCCGCTGGTTTACCGAAATACCCCTGCCGGTCGAATGATGCAGTCTGTTGCTCCAAATCCACTCCCATTCGGGATGATCCGCGTAAATGGCGAGGGCGCTCGCTGATCGACTTGTCGGCGCGCCCGCCGCCCTTCCCCCGCCGCAATCGCCGTGTTAACCGGACCGCCTGCGAGCGGCTTGGAGCCTTTAAATTTCTGTACAATGTTCCGGCCCTGATTCGAGCCAGACGAAGCCGCGCAAGATGTTCCGAACCATTGTCATAGCCGGTTGTGCGGCTTTCGTTGTCGCCGTCCTGAGCGCGGCAGCGTCGCCCGTGCAAGCGCAGATCGGAAATATTTTTTCGGATCCCGTGCCGCGTCCGCCAGCCTCCATTCCGCGCGGGCAGGGGGCACCCGATGACGATGAGGAAGACGTGCCGGACCTGCCGCGGCAGGGCCGCGTGCTGCCGGCGCCGCTGAATCCGGGGCAAGGAGTTGCGCCGCCGGGACCGGTGCAGAGTCAGCCGCTGCCGCCGCCCGGCACCACCGTGGTTCCTCAAAACGCGCCCGCTGGAGTCGCGGTCGCGCCGCCTTCGTCCAATCCGACGCCAGCCCAGCCCCCGCCGCGCTCGGCTCCGCCCGCGCCCGCCACGCTGCAACCGGGCGACGAGGTCGTCACCGAACCGCCGGCCCAAAAGGTCATCAACAAGAAGGCGGTCTTTTCCGGCCTCGACAAGATCACGGGCCGCATTATCCACTTCGACGAGGAGGTCGGAGAGACCGTGCAATTCGGCGCGTTGCGGGTGAAGACCGATGCCTGCTACACGCGCCCGGCGACCGAAGCCGCAAACATCGACGCCTTCGTGGAGGTCGACGAGATCACGCTTCAGGGCGAGGTGAAGCGGATCTTCTCCGGCTGGATGTTCGCGGCAAGCCCCGGCCTGCATGGCGTCGAGCACCCGGTCTATGACGTCTGGCTGACCGACTGCAAGGATCCCGAAACGACGGTTGTCAACGCGCAGCCGGATCCGCCGAAACCGCCGCCGCCCGCCAAGCGAACGCCCCGACAATCCACGCGCCAGCCGCGCCAGCCGCCGCCGCAACCGGCGCCATCTCCGCCGCCCCAGCAGCAACCATCAAGCAATCCGTTCTTCCCGCCCTTCGGGCGATAGCCTTGGAGCCTTTTCGTCTCTGATGGAGTCAGAAGAGGCTTTAAGATTGTGGCGCGCCCCTTCGGGGCGGATCATGCTCCAGAGTCTGCTTCAACAGTGTTGAATCAAAACAGGCTTCCACTTTTCAGGATCGTGCTCTAAACGCCGATATTGTCGATCAGGCGCGTTGTCCCGATTTTTGCCGCGACCAGGAGGCGGACCGGGCCGTCCTTTGTCGAGCGGATCGGAGCCAGCGTCTCAGCATGACGCGCCTCGAAATAATCCAGATCGAAGCCTGCATCACCGATCGTTCTTGCCCCGTCGGCCATGACGGCGCCGAGATCGTCGCCGTTCCGCAAACGCCTGGCGGCATCCTTCATGGTGCGATAGAGCGTCGGCGCGTCGGCGCGCTGTTCGACCGACAGATAGACGTTGCGCGACGACATCGCGAGCCCGTCGCGTTCGCGCACGATCGGAACCCCGATCACCTTCACGCCGAGATCGAGATCGGCGGCCATTCGCGTCACGACCTTGAGTTGCTGATAGTCCTTCTGGCCGAACAGGGCGACATCCGGCCGGCATTGCGCGAACAGCTTGCCGACCACGGTCGCGACGCCGCCGAAAAAATGCGGCCTGAAACGGTCTTCGAGACCTGCCTGTGCCGGTCCTTCGGTCAGTATCCGGCTTGAGAATCCCGGCGGATACATCGTGCTGACGCCCGGATTCCAGACCAGATCGACACGCGCCTCCGTGAGCTTGGCGAGGTCGGCTTTCCAGGTCCGGGGGTACGATCCGAAATCCTCGTGTGGCGCGAACTGGGTTGGGTTGACGAAAATCGAGACCACCACCTTTGACGCGTGCCGTTTTGCCTGATGCACCAGCGCCAGGTGGCCGTCGTGAAGCGCGCCCATGGTCGGCACCAAAGCGACGGTTGCCCGGCGCACTCGCAGAGTCTCCATGGCGCGGCGCAACGAGGGCAGGGTGCGGACAACAGCGGGGGGGCGGGGCATTGCTGTTCTGTGCGATTTTTTGCCTTATACGTCATACCTATATGGCATATATCTCGACAATGGTGGGAAGACTTTCGGCAAGTCTGACATCGTCACTCCCGTTGGAAACGTTGCAAAAGAAACCGAAGCCGCATCGATTTATTCACTCCGCCGGCGTGTATTGAATCATCCGTGGTTTGCGCCACATTGTGTGTTTAATTTCTTGCGAGTCTCGATGTCCCGCGATCCGCTGCCGCCGAAATATCCTGCTGCCCCCTCCACGAGCCGGAGTAGTACGCCGCTCGGCGGTAATGCACCGCTGCCTGACGTCAAGCCGTCGACCGCGTCCGATATCGCGGCATTTGTTGCCAAGGCGCGCGAGATGTCGCCTTATGCGGCCGACAGTCGCGGCAGGCTGATGTTCGCCCTCGATGCGACAATGAGCCGGCAGCCGACGTGGGACATGGCCTGCGCCCTCCAGGCCGATATGTTTCGCGAAGCCGCCGCGATCGGCAGCCTCGACATCCGCCTGATCTACTATCGCGGGCTCGACGAATGTCGTTCCAGCGGCTGGATATCAGACAGCAAGAAGCTGGCAAGGTTGATGAGCGCCATCGATTGTCGAAGCGGCGACACTCAAATCGGCAAAGTTCTTTCGCATGCGCGCAGCGAAGCGGTGGCGTCGGGCATCAAGGCTGTCGTGTTCGTCGGTGACGCGATGGAGGAATCGGCCGACGATCTCTGCGCGACGGCCGGCCAGTTGGGGTTGCTGAAGATTCCCGTGTTCATGTTCCAGGAAGGACATGATGCGACCGCCGAGAAGGCGTTTCGCGATATCGCGCGGCTGACCGGCGGCGCCTGGTGCCGGTTCGATCCTGGCGCCGCAGCCCAGTTGCGTGAATTGCTTCGGGCGGCCGCGGCCTATGCCGCGGGCGGTCGGGACGCGCTGCGGCGGCTGTCGACCACCAGCGCGACGCTGCTTCTGGGGCAGATGAAGCTTGCGCCATGATGCCTCCGGCGGTTTGCACGCCGCCGTAACCGCTGCGAACAATCGCTTTCGCCGATTGCTCCAACATACTATCTATCCGCCATGCCGACTCTGATCTTGGGCCTCGTCGCCTTTCTTTTCCTATATTTGCTGCTTCAAATACTTCGGGCGGCGAACCCGGCCGTGCTTGCGCGGGGAATCAGGCTTGCGGGCGGCATCATCGCGCTCGCGGTGGCTGCCTTCGTCGGCGCCAAGGGAGAGGTGGTGATCGCGCTGCCGCTCGGGATTTTCGGCGCCACGCTTCTGGGCTGGTCGCCGTCCCTCGCGTCGTTTTTCGGCAGGCTTTTCGGCCCGGGGACACAGAGCGCAAAGGGGCAAACGTCCCAGGTGCGCTCGCAGTTTCTCGACATGGTCCTGGATCACGACAGCGGCCGTCTCGGCGGATGGATCCTTGTCGGCCCCGACGCGGGCCGCTCGCTCGATGATTTCGACCTGCCGCAACTCGTCGCAATGATGACGAGCTTCGATGCCGAGAGCTGTGCGTTACTTGAAAGTTATCTGGACCGCCGGTTTCCCGCCTGGCGTCAGAACGCGCAGGGCGATCCGGCAGGGGGGCGACGTCATGCGCCGGCGGGCGGTAAAATGACGGACGAGGAGGCCTACCAGATCCTTGGCTTGGAGCCGGGAGCGAGCGGGGACGACATCCGGCGCGCGCATCGAGGGCTCATGAAGAAACTGCATCCCGACCAGGGGGGGTCGACGTACCTGGCGGCCCGTGTAAACGAGGCCAAGGATACCTTGCTTCGCACTCATCGCAGCTAACTCCAACGCCACCAAACGCTACACAACTGCGAGCTGCTTCTGCCTGTCTCCGCTTGACGTCCCGTGTCATCCGCCGTTGTCCGGCGTCGTTGATTGTTGCGGTCACTCTATCCGCGAATTCTTGACGAGTGGTTTGCGTGGCCTGGGTTCAGTCGCATTTTCGAACGAAGCACCTCCGCGAGCCTATCCCCTTATCGCACCGGTTCATGCGGAGACGGAACACGAACGGAGCATCACGCACGCAGGATTTTGGCGTCTTTCAGCGAAATGGCCGGGCAAAGCCCGGCCACGCTTGCTCAAAACGCGGGAGGATCGTCGATACGGATGGCCGCGATCAGTTTTTGATCGTGATGCAGGGCAGTTCCGAACGCTTCAGGGTGCGGCATACGGCTTCGGCCTGATCGCGGTCGAGGCCGGCGAAGCGGGCGCGGTACAGCTTCTTGTTGCCCTTGCCGACAGGCTCGGTGAAAGGATCGGCCTTGCCGAGCATACCGCGGGCGCGGCCTCGCGCTGCGTCGAGACGGTCACGCGCCTCGCCCTCGGTTTCCAGCGCACCGACCTGTATAATCCAGCCTGAGTGCGGCGCCGCCACAGGCTTGATCGCGCCATTCTGCTGAACCGCCTGCGGTTGGGCGGTCCACGACTGAACCTTGGGCGCAGTATCCGCATACGCCATCGCCTGCGATGTCGAGGCGGGAAGACTTGAGGCTGGGAGCACGCCCAGGATGCCTTGTCCGGTGCCGAAGTTGGCGGGCTGCGGCGGCATGTTGGCCCGCGCCACCACAGAGCCCGAGGTTTCCGGCGCCCTGTCGCGAGCGGCTGCGGCGTTGCTGGCGACCGGCGGCACCGATGATGCCGGTTCGGCTGAGGCCAGCCTGACCGATCCGGCCCTGACCTGGACCGTCTTCACCCGCACCGGTTTCATCGGTTCGGTAGAGCCGGGAACGGCGTCGATCTGCTGGGTCGCGATGACGCCGCTTGTCAGGGGAGCCGGCTCGGGCCTGGCGCGTTTCGGCGGCAGCGCGGCGGTCGAGGCTGCTATCAGCGAGCGGGCCAGATGGGCGGGGCGTTCGGGCGGCAGTGCGACCGCTTCGGGCTGAGCCGACGCGGCCTGAATGGCGCCATCGACCTGAGCCATGTCGGTGGGCCGCGAGCGCGCCTGGTCCTCGGCCACCCGCGCATTGGCGTCGGCGGTGTTGCTCTCGGTAATGGCGGCGACTGTCCGCCGCGTTGCCGCCTTGTCGAGATTTTCGGCCAGCAGGCTGCGCATTGTCGCATCGCGCGCGCCGCTGCTGCGACCTCCCAGGACGACGCCGACTAGATGGCGGTTGCCGCGCTTGAGGTTGGTGACGAGGTTGAAGCCGGACGCCCGGATATATCCCGTTTTGATGCCGTCGACGCCATCGACGCTGCCGAGCAGATGGTTGTGGCCGCGAATGGTGCGGCCGCGGAAAGTGAACGAGGTCGTCGCGAAGTAGCGATAATAGCGCGGGAAGCGGTCCTGCAGCGCCCGGCCGAGCGTTGCCTGATCACGCGCGGTGGTGACTTGATCGTCGTCGGGAAGGCCGGAGGCGTTGCGATATACCGTTCGGGTCATGCCGAGCGCGCGCGCCTTCCGCGTCATCATCCTGGCGAAGTCACCCTCGTCGCCGCCGATCGCCTCGGCGATGACGACCGCCGCATCGTTGGCGGATTTCGTCACCAGCCCCTTGATCGCGTCTTCGGCGCGGATGGTCTGGCCCGGCCGCAAACCGAGCTTCGTTGGATCCTGTGCTGCCGCGTGAGCGGAGACCGGCATCTCGGTATCGAGACTCATCTTCCCCGAATCCAGGCGCTCGAACAGCAGATAGAGCGTCATCATTTTTGTCAGCGATGCCGGATGGCGAAGGCTGTCGGGATTTGTGGATGAGAGCGTCTCGCCGGAATTGGCATCAACGATGATGGAAGCGAAACGCGGATTGTAGCTCTGCCTTGCCTCATGTTGAGCATGATGGCGATGGTGACGGGCGCGGCGTGCGTCGGCGTGATCGATTGTAAATAAGACGACGGCGGCGATCGATGCCAGTCCGACTGCGCCAGCTCGCATGACGCGTGCGGAAGCCAAGGTTGTGCGAAGCATGAACGTCCCCGTCCCCATTTTTTCGACTTTAGTCACTGGTTCGTGAGGCAAAATTGTGCCCGACGGTCTGATCTGAACGTTCAGCACGAACCGGTCTCAAAGGCGAGGTGGCAGATCAGGTTGCCGTTCTGGCTAAGAGCCTGGTTCAACGGTGTTTTTTTGATCGTCCACCGGAACGCCCAGGAATACCGGAATTCAGCCTAGGGGGGTGGAGTTTCCAAAAGGTTAAGCAACCCTTGATGGCCTCTGTCGGATTTGCTTCGAATTGTGATTGTGCGTCGCACAAAAACAGTTGCTTTTATTGTGCAGTGCATTATATCTCGTGCCGAGAGGCCGGATGACCGGCTCCGAATACCAACCCGGTGAGGAACTATTATGATGAAGATCGAAGAAGTTCAGCAGCACGGAAAAGAGCAACTCGACGCGGTTGTCGCGGCGGCTGGCAGTTTCCAGAAAGGCGTCCAGGCGATTGCGCTAGCGTTCGGCGACTACACGCGGAAGTCGTTTGAAGACGGCAACGCATTTACCGAGAAACTCGCCGGCGTCAGATCGCTGGACAAGGTCGTCGAGGCGCAGACCGAATATGCCAAGAAGACCTACGAGACGTTCGTCGCGGAGTCGCAAAAGATCGGTGAGCTCTATGCCGATCTCGCCAAGCAGACCTACAAGCCGTTCGAGGACTTCGCAGCGAAGTTCGTTCCGGCGGCTCGCTGAAATCGCAGGACTACCCTCAAAAGAAAAAGCCCGGCCACATTGGCCGGGCTTTTTTTGAATCGTGGCGTGTGCGCTACCTTGCGATGCGGAGTTGCGAGAGCGACGCGCCGATCTGTCCGAATGCGCCGGCGATTCCGCTTGCCGAGGTCGTCGGAAAGAAGCCGTCGGTGGCGCAGTTCTTCAGAACGGTCGATTCAGGGTCGCCGTCAGTATTGACCTGGATGGTGAATATCTTTGTCGTGGTGTTTGGATCGTTCTTGATGTTTTGGCAAAGCGTTGCCTGCCGGTCGTCAACGTCGGAAGACCAATGGCTACCGTCACCATACCAGCGATCCTTCGTATTCATGCCGTCCGAGAGTAAAATTATCGCATCCGTATACTTGTATTTTGGATCCTTGGCCGGCGCAGGGAAGGGAACGGTCGGTTGCAGCATCATCCAAGCCATCTGCATGGCGATGGCCTGGTTTGTAGCGCCGTTCGCTGTGAGATTGTTGATCTTGCCTTTTAGTGTTGTGTCATCGGATGAATCGTCCGCTTCCGTGGCTTTGAAGGCGGACGTCATCTGAAGGATCGACGACGGACAGGAGCTGTAGTTCTGGGCGAGATAAAGCGAGGTGGGCGCGCTTGCATCCGGCACGGCCTTGGTCGTGTCATAGACATCGCTGCTACGGGGGGTCGATGAAGGGCCGCGGTCGGTTACGCAGCCTTTCCATTTGTTGACGCCGCTGGGAGTCCACGTCTTGCCGGCCGCCAAACATGCGCTTTTTGTGCGTTTGGATGATTTGCTGCAGCTGCCGTAATCGTTGTTCCAATCCAGCCATGCCTCGGCCTTGTTAGCGGTGCCGACATTGATCATCTGGTTGAACGGAATGATCGAGATATACACGTCGTCTTCGGCCGTAGCCGACGCCTTGAGAGTCTTGATCAATCCGATGGCCGCCGCCTTCATGGCGTCGAGTTTGCCGGCGCTGTCCATCGACCCCGTGACGTCCAGCGCCATGGCCACGCGGAGTTTGGTGTTGCCCCAGGTCGAGGTGGAACTGGTGCCGAAGTTGAGTTGATTGTAGCCCAGGACCTTCATGAAATCGGTCTGCACGTTTCCCGATCCGGTCAGAACAACGGTCGCCGGCACGTTGTTCGAGTAGGGCGTGTACACGGCGTCGACCGTGATGCCCCGTGCCTCCTTGCTGTGGTAAAGGGCATTGAAATATTTTCGAGCTGCTGCGGTGACCTGCTCCGCTGTCAGGGGCGGGGTCGCTGCGTTGGCGTCCTTGGCGACCATCAAGGCCGCCGAATCCATTGCTGATTGCATCGATGAGCGGGCCGCATTCGCCCGCGAATAATCGACGGCGACGCCGACGAAGCCGAGGATCGGCAGGAGGGCGATCGCAAAAATTGGTGCGATATTACCTCGACGGTCCCGACTGAAAGAGACGGCCGAACTGCTAATCCGCTTGCGAATTGACGTACCAGACATGGCTGTCACCGATCCCGTTGGTTCCAGCCGGCATTTCGGGCCGGAGGGCTAAACGGGTGGTAAAGTTGTCCTGAGAAAGCAGGTAAATAGCCGCACAAATTGCGCGGACAGGCTGGAAGATCGCCGTCGTCGTCAACGGAGTTCAAAGCGCCATATCGGATATTTCCGCATGCCGGCAGGACCCCGTTAACCGTGCCCCGCGATGTCGACGTGTTTCTGCCTTGATTTGCGATCTTGCGGTTGGGCGAATACGGACCCATACTTGAGAAATCCGGACTTGAGGGGCCGGACACCCAGCCGGCCGCCGACCCCCCGGGGGTGCTGGAGACCGTAACATTTGCCCGGATTGATGACCGCCGGGCGGCTTTGGCCGCCGGTTGTTGTTGATCCGGCGGAGATATCGAACGCCTGAGCCATGTTGAAGCTGTCCGCCATTCCGACACCTGAGACGTCCACGCTGCTTGCGGCGGATATCCATTCTTCCTCTGCGCCGCGGATGAGTGATGACGAAGGCCGCGCCGATGATCGGGGCGATCCGGCCGGTTCAGTCATCACCAAGGTCAAACCGAAGACCAAACGGCCCAATCTCTACCGCGTGTTGATATTGAACGACGATTACACTCCGATGGAGTTCGTCGTTCACGTTCTTGAGAAATTCTTTCAGAAGGACGTGGAGGCCGCCACCCAGATCATGCTGCACGTCCACCATCACGGCATAGGCGAATGCGGCGTGTTCACCTACGAGATTGCCGAGACCAAGGTGACTCAAGTGATGGATTTCGCGCGCAAGCACCAGCATCCGCTGCAATGCGTGATGGAAAAAAAGTAGCCGTTCCCGTTCCGCGAAATCGAAACGGGTTTTCGAATCTGGCCGGGTGGGTTCGAGACCAGCCCGCGCGCGCGATCCATTACAAGTGACCCGCAGGACATAAGTAACTTGCAGGACAAGTCACTTGTAGGCGGCTTGCCGAATTCGGAACAAGCCAGGCACAATTTCTGCGCTGCACCGGCACTTCCCCTCGGATAGTGTATTACTATATCATTGACGAAGGTTGTTGTTGCCTGATGGGGCGATGGCGATCATGATGGCCAAGAGACTCCAGAGGACGCGGAATGCCAACTTTTTCTCAAAGCCTGGAACAATCCCTTCATAGGGCGCTCGCGATCGCAAACGAGCGGCATCATCAATATGCCACGCTCGAACACCTTCTGCTGTCGCTGGTCGACGATTCGGACGCCGCAGCCGTAATGCGGGCTTGCAGCGTCGATCTCGACAAACTACGCGGCAGCCTTGTGAACTATCTCGAAACCGAATTCGAGAATCTGGTGGTGGATGGCGCCGACGACGCCAAGCCAACGGCCGGCTTCCAGCGCGTCATCCAGCGCGCGGTGATCCATGTGCAGTCATCCGGCCGCGAGGAGGTGACGGGCGCCAATGTGCTGATCGCGATCTTCGCGGAGCGTGAAAGCCATGCCGCCTATTTCCTGCAAGAGCAGGATATGACGCGCTACGACGCGGTGAATTACATCAGCCACGGCATTGCCAAACGTCCCGGCGTGTCCGAAGCGCGTCCGGTGCGCGGCGTCGACGAAGAGACCGAAACCAAGAGCGGCGACGACGCCAAGAAGAAGGGCGACGCGCTCGAAACCTACTGCGTCAACCTCAACAAGAAGGCGAGGGACGGCAAGATCGATCCGGTGATCGGGCGCAACGCCGAGATCAACCGGGCGATTCAGGTGCTGTGCCGCCGCCAGAAGAACAATCCGCTCTTTGTCGGCGACGCCGGCGTCGGCAAGACCGCGATCGCTGAAGGCCTCGCGAAGCGCATCGTCGACAGCGAGGTTCCCGAGGTGCTGGCGGCCTCGACCGTGTTCTCGCTCGACATGGGGACGCTGCTGGCCGGCACACGTTATCGCGGCGATTTCGAGGAGCGCCTGAAGCAGGTGCTCAAGGAACTCGAGGCGCATCCGAGCGCGGTTCTGTTCATCGATGAGATCCATACGGTGATCGGCGCTGGCGCGACCTCCGGCGGCGCGATGGACGCGTCCAACCTGCTCAAGCCCGCGCTGGCGTCGGGAACGATCCGCTGCATGGGTTCGACCACCTACAAGGAATACCGGCAGCACTTCGAGAAGGATCGCGCGCTGGTTCGCCGTTTCCAGAAGATCGACGTCAACGAACCGTCGGTCGAGGATGCCATCGCCATCCTGAAGGGACTGAAGCCGTACTTCGAGGACTATCACAAGCTGAAGTACACCAATGATGCGATCGAGGCGGCTGTGCAGCTGTCGTCGCGCTATATTCACGA
>NZ_MKSM01000003.1:0-13490 GCF_001897285.1 Nitrobacter sp. 62-23 | reverse complement strand
ACGATCGCGGCCATGGCCCGTATCCCGCCGAAGAGCATGTCGAAGGACGATGCCGAGGTTCTCAAGCACCTCGAGCAGACGCTCAAGCGCGTGGTGTTTGGTCAGGACCGAGCGATCGAAGCCCTGACGGCGTCGATCAAGCTGGCGCGCGCCGGCCTGCGCGAACCGGAGAAGCCGATCGGCTCCTACCTGTTCTCCGGCCCGACCGGCGTTGGCAAGACCGAGGTCGCCAAACAGCTTGCGGAGGCGCTTGGGGTCGAACTGCTACGTTTCGACATGTCCGAATACATGGAGCGTCATACCGTTTCGCGATTGATCGGCGCGCCTCCCGGCTACGTCGGTTTCGATCAGGGCGGCCTGCTGACCGACGGCGTCGACCAGCATCCGCATTCCGTGGTGCTGCTCGACGAAATCGAGAAGGCGCACCCGGATGTCTACAACGTGCTGTTGCAGATCATGGATCATGGCCGGCTCACCGATCACCACGGCAAGCAGGTCAACTTCCGCAACGTGATCCTGATCATGACCACCAACGCAGGCGCCTCCGATATGGCCAAGGCGGCGTTCGGCTTCACGCGTAACAAGCGGGAAGGGGACGATCGAGAAGCCATCAACCGGCAGTTCTCGCCTGAGTTCCGCAACCGGCTCGACGCTACTGTCTCGTTCGGGCATCTCAGCACCGAAGTGATCGGCATGGTGGTCGAGAAGTTCGTGCTTCAGCTCGAAGCCCAGTTGGCTGACCGCTTCGTGACGATCGAACTGTCCGAGTCTGCCAAGGCGTGGCTGATCGAGCACGGGTACGATGAGCAGATGGGTGCGCGTCCGATGGCGCGGGTGATCCAGGAGCACATCAAGAAGCCGCTGGCGGACGAAGTGCTGTTCGGCAAGCTCAAGGGCGGCGGCCATGTTCGCGTCGTCGTGGTCAAGGACGAGGCTGTCGCGGGCGTCGATCTCGAGAAGATCGGTTTCGAGTTCGTCGAGGGACCGGTCACGCCCAAGCCCGAGAACCTTCCGGGCGGCGCCCGCAAGCGCAAGCCAAAGCCCGGCGACGGTATCTCGAAGGAACCGCTCAAGGTTTAAAGGTTTACCGCAAACGATCAAACGGCCGGCATAGAGTGCCGGCCGTTTGATTTTTGGACAGGTCGCATTGCCCGAAGCGGGGCAAAGGCTAGAACCGGACCACAATAGCGTTTCTGGCGATGATGCATCTCCTCACGCTCAACCCGGGGAGGACATAACGGTTAGAGTCCGTTTTACCCGCGTTGAATCAGATTGATCGCCTATCTTTTTGTGGAGCATGATCTTCTGAAAACCGGTTTCTCGAGATCATGCTCTAGAGTCTTTCACCGTTTCATGGAACAGTGAAAGGCTCTAGGCTCTTGATTTGACGCGTTTTCTTCACGCGAACCGGTATCCATCCTCGGGTCAAGCCCGAGGACATGCGTCGCTCGAAAAACGCTTTAGGCACGGAGAAAACGCGTCAACTCATAGAGGTCGCTTCCAGACACCCGAGGGCTGAAGCGTTCTCCGCTACGCGTATTTCACTTTTCCTCGGCGTTCTGCTCGTCCCCGGCTTCGCCAACATCGTCGTGCTGCGCTTCCGGATCGAAGAATTCGCCGGCGGCGGCGATCGCCTCCGCGGCGGCGTCGCGATCCTCCTGTCGGGTGCTGATATCCTCGCCGCGCTTGATGCGCTCGGCCTCGTCGGCGCTGCGGGCGACAGTCACCGCGATATAAGCTTCGACTTCGGGATGGACCGCGACCGTCAGCTTCTGCTGCCCGATCGCCTTGATCGGTGCATCAAGCCAGACCTGCGGGCGGCTGACGGTGATGCCGTCCGCGGCCAGCGCAGCCACGATGTCGCGCACAGTGACCGAGCCGAATAGCTGACCCGTCTCGGACGCCTGGCGAATGATGACGATGTCGCGGCCGTCAATCTTCTCGGCGACCTTGGCGGCTTCGCCCTTGGCCTTGATATTGTTGGCTTCAAGCTCGGCTTTCATGCCGTCATATTTGGCGCGGTTGTCGGCGGTCGCGCGCAGGGCCTTGCCGCGCTTGAGAAGGAAGTTGCGGGCGAAACCGTCCTTCACCTTCACGACATCGCCCATCTGGCCGAGCTTGGCCACGCGTTCCAGTAGAATGATTTCCATGTTCGATCTCCTTGTTCGGAGTTGAGGGAGTTTGAGTCGAGTTCACGATCGAGGTGCGAGCGGCGGGGGCATGCGCCGTTGCATGTAGTGTTGGCGAAAGCCGAAAATCGCATCGGCGATGCCGATGCCGACAATGGCGATGACGGGCCAGACAAACACCAGCACGATCGCGTAGACGCTGGTGAGCCACAGCCTGCGACCGCGTTGCGCGAGGGTGATCGTATGCAATACGGCAAAACCCATCAGCGCGTACGACATCATCAGACACGCGGTGACGATCTGGGCCAGGATCGCCGGCAGTCCGCCGACGAAGCACAGCGCCAGCGCCACCGTCGTCGCAACCAGCGCCATCGGCGGAAGCGTCGTCGTCTTCATGTCGGGCCAGGGGCGTCGCAGCCGGCCCGAGGCGGCGGTGACCTTGGCTGCGAGCCATACGTTGAGCGTCAACGTCGTCATCGCAATCGTTGCGGCGGCGGCGGGAGCGATCGCCACGAAGGCATCAACGACCTCGGAGGTCCGATCACTTGATGCGGAGTCCTGGGCGTCGACGATGCGCATCAATCCGTGGCGCAGCGTCTCCGTAATCGTCGATGCGTCGGAACCGAGCGTGAGCAGCGCGGCAGTCGTGGTCAGGGCGGCGAAGCACGCGATCCAGACCAGAATGCGTCCGAGCGGATACCAGTCAACCGGTGGCGGCCCGGCCGGCGTTGCGCCGATCTTTTGCGGCGGCGCATCAGCCGGGGCAGGGCGGCCGAGCAGGACCAGATGCCCGAGCCACCACGCAGGCAGCGCGACTGTCAGCACGAAGGCGGCGGAATAGGGCGGACCGAACATGGCGCCGAGACCGACGCCGGCCAGGGCGCCGCCGATTGCCGCGCTGGTCGGTCCCCATCCCATCGCCGCGACCATCAATGGCAGCGGGGCCAGATAGAACAGCAGCAGCGAGACGAGCGCTCCCGAAATGATCGAGGCGAACATCAGCGCCGAGGCGCAGCCGGCAGCGGCTGCGATGAGGAGATTCATGACCATCAGCTGTCCCGCTCCCTTCGAGCGGTTAGAGGTTTTTTTTGAACCCCAACCATCGGCGACCGGCGGACTATCCGGAAGCCTTATGAAAAATGGCGGACGGCGGCGTGAACGCCGCCGCCGATCGTCAATGAGATTCTGATCCCATTCGTTGAATCAGACGCCAGCCTGTCTTTTTGATTTGAGCATGATCTTATCCGAAAACCGGTTTCCGCTTTTCGGGATCATGCCCTCTAGCGCATACCCTCTAGCGAATGACGTAAGGAAGCAGGCCGAGGAATCGCGCTCGCTTGACGGCGCGCGCGAGTTCACGCTGCTTTTTGGCGGATACCGCCGTGATGCGGCTCGGCACGATCTTGCCGCGCTCGGAGACGTAACGCATCAGCAGCTTGGAATCCTTGTAGTCGATCTTCGGCGCATTCGAACCCGTGAACGGGCAGGTCTTGCGACGGCGGAAGAACGGACGGCGAGCACCGGCATCAGCCATGATTCTTACTCCTCAACCACTGGGCTGGCATCTTCGCGCGGGCGACGCGGACCGCGGTCGCCGCGGAAGCCGCCGCCGCCTTCGCGGTCACCACGGAAACCGCCGCCGCGGTCGTCGCGCTCGGCCTTGCGCATCATCGCCGAGGGGCCTTCCTCGTGTTCTTCCACGCGGACGGTGAGATAGCGGATGACATCCTCGTGGATGCGTTCCTGGCGCTCGATTTCGTTGACCACCGTGGAGGGGCCGTCGATGTTGAGCAGCACGAAATGCGCCTTGCGGTTCTTCTTCATGCGATAGGTGAGCGAGCGCACGCCCCAGTTCTCGGTCTTGGTGACCTTGCCGCCCAATCCGGTGATCACGCCGGTGATCTGGTTGGTCAACTCCTCGACCTGCTGGGAGCTCGCATCCTGACGCGCGAGAAAAACATGCTCGTAAAGAGGCATGGGTGTCCTTTCCTCAAGTTGGCGCGAATCTCGGCGGCAAGCCCTTCGAGACCTTCGGAAAGGACTCGGGAATAAGCTCAGAAGGCGGAAGCACGGGACGACGGACCGACGGGTCCTGCCGCATCAATATCGCCTGACAACGTGAAATTGGCAGATGAAATTGCTGAGACCGTCCGTTCAGCTCCCGGCCGGGATCCACGGATGGCGCGGACTTATACGGATTTTCAACCCAAAGGCAAGGGAACGCGGTGCGGTTCCCCGCTTCTTCCTGGATTGTCCGAACCGCCTTGACCCGCGCCCCGTCTTGACATCATCCGACGCGCGGTGTCTCTCGCCCCGATTCAAGGGGGCAATTCCATGACGGCGGCATTTACCTTTCCCGGTCAGGGGTCTCAGGCCGTGGGCATGGGCAAAGCGCTCGCCGAGGCCTTTCCCGCCGCGAAAGCCGTTTTCGACGAGGTGGACGCCGCTCTCGGCGAGAAACTGACCGCTGTCATCTGGGACGGACCCGCCGAAACCCTGCAACTGACGGAGAACGCCCAGCCGGCCTTGATGGCTGTGTCGATCGCCACGCTTCGCGTGCTTGAGGCGGAAGCCGGATTTTCAGTGGCGCGCGATGCCGCCTTTGTCGCCGGACACTCGCTCGGGGAATACTCGGCGCTCGCGGCTGCGGGCAGCCTGAGCGTCCCCGACACGGCGCGGCTATTGCGGACGCGCGGTCTCGCCATGCAGAAGGCGGTCCCGGTGGGCGTCGGCGCGATGGCGGCGTTGCTGGGTCTCGATTACGAGGCCGCCGTGGCGGTTGCCGACGAAGCCGCGCAGGGCCAGGTCTGCCAGGCCGCGAACGATAACGGTGGCGGCCAGGTCGTCGTGTCCGGCGACAAAGCGGCGGTCGACCGCGCAGTCGAGATCGCCAAAAGCAAAGGCGCCAGGCGCGCGATGCTGCTGCCGGTATCTGCGCCGTTTCACTGCAAGCTGATGCAGCCGGCGGCGGATGTCATGGCGGAGGCGCTGGCCAAGGTCACTGTCAACAGGCCGGTGGTGCCGGTGGTTGCGAATGTCACCGCCGGTCCGGTCAGCGATCCCGACACGATCCGGAAACTTCTGGTGGAACAGGTCACCGGCACGGTGCGCTGGCGCGAAAGCGTGGCCTATATGGCCGCTCACGGCGTGACGCATTTCCTGGAAATAGGTTCGGGCAAGGTGCTTACAGGCCTCGTGAAGCGTATCGCGACGGGCGCTGTCGGCGTCACGGTCGGTGGTCCCGGCGACATCGCAGCCGCCAGAGATGCGATCGCCGCCACGCGCTGAGATCAAGAGAGGCTCAGACGCCGCAGGGCTTGCTATGCGCGTCAGCCGGCGAAACTCAGTCGGGCGGCCTCAGCGTGCTGTTGATCCAGCCGCTCGCCGACGTTTGGAGCGGGTCGGCTTCTGTCTCGCAATGCGGGCATCGGCGGATTGGCCTTGCGGCAGTTGCGGATTTGTCCAACGGCATAGCCAAACCGCATAGCGGACAGGTGTTTTGCCGCTCCTCATTCACGAGCAACAGCCAAGCACGAACGCTGTACAGGGCGAGCGCACAGACAATCAGGATACAGACAATCAGGACAAAAAATTGAAGCGCGCACATCGCAATCACCTTCCATGCATGCGATGGAAGCAGAGCGGATGTGGTTAAGGGTGGTAAGAGCTTGCGACCTGAATTGACGATGAATCTGCATCATGCCAGCGCAGTTGAAACCTGCTCGTTTCCTGCGGAACGGCCGGAAGATCGCGCAGGGTTATTGACGAGCGGTATTTCCTTGCGGCAAACGGGGCACGATTTGCGGTTTTTATTTTAACTCGGGAATCTCCAACGGGGGCGATATGTTCGATTTGAGCGGCAGGGCCGCGCTCGTGACTGGCGCGACCGGTGGAATCGGAGGCGCCATTGCGAAGGCGCTGCATGCGCAGGGTGCGACGGTCGCAATTTCCGGCACCCGGCGCGAGGTGCTGGAGGCTCTGGCGGGGTCGCTTGGCGAACGCGTCCATGTGCTGCCCTGCAACCTGTCCGAGACGGCGGAAGTCGAGGCGCTGGTGCCCGAAGCCGAGAAGGCGCTGGGGCAGGTCGATATCCTCGTCGCCAATGCCGGCATCACCCGGGACAATCTGTTCGTGCAACTGCGCGACGAGGATTGGGACGATGTCATCCGGGTCAATCTGACCGCAACGTTCCGCCTGGCGCGCGCCGCGACCAAACTCATGATGCGCAAGCGCTTCGGCCGTATCATCGCGATCACCTCGGTGGTCGGGGTGACCGGCAATCCCGGACAGGGCAATTACACCGCATCGAAGGCGGGGCTGATCGGCATGATCAAGACGCTGGGCGCGGAATACGCCAAGCGCGGGGTGACGGCCAACTGCATCGCACCCGGATTTATCGCGACGCCGATGACCGACGCGCTGAACGACAAGCAGCGCGAGGCGATATTGACGAAAGTCCCGGCGGCGCGGCTGGGGACGCCGGAGGATATCGCGGCGGCGGCGGTCTATCTGAGTTCGAACGAAGCGGCTTACGTGACCGGACAGACCATTCATGTCAACGGCGGAATGGCAATGATTTGAGGGGTTTTTGGCCCATCCGCCGGGGGCTTGTGGTCAAAGCTTTCGATGTGTGATAACCGGACGAATAACGGGTGGGTGAAGAACGCCATTGCAGGAATTTGAAACCCCGTATATTGGCGGTGCGGAGACTGCCGTCGTTTGCCGGTCCGCACCCCTCTCAAGGCGGAACAGACCGAAATTCTACACGACTGCAATAGCGACAGGAACTAGCTGCTTAATGCTCCACGATGGCTGGTTTTGCGGTCGGGTCCAATTGAACAAGCGCGAGGTTTGATAATGAGCGAGATTGGCGAGCGGGTTAAGAAGATCGTGGTCGAGCACCTTGGCGTAGAGCCCGAGAAAGTCGTCGATAATGCCAGCTTCATCGACGATCTCGGCGCCGACAGTCTCGACACCGTCGAACTCGTGATGGCCTTCGAGGAAGAATTCGGCTGCGAAATTCCCGACGACGCGGCGGAAACGATTCTGACCGTTGGCGATGCCACCAAGTTCCTCGAGAAGAACGCGAAAAGCTGACGCTCTCGCGCGGTCTTGATGAAGCCGGGCGGACCGTGACGGAACGGTCCACCGGCTTTTCCTTATGGCTGGCAAGGAGGCGGGAGTTTTTCCTATGAGGCGCGTCGTCGTTACGGGTATGGGCATGGTGTCGCCGCTAGGCTGCGGCGTTGAGCCGACCTGGAAACGAATCCTCAACGGCGAGAGCGGCGCGAAGCAGATCGAAACCTTCGACGTTGCCGACCTGCCGTGCCGAATCGCCTGCGTCGTTCCGCGCGGCGACGGGACTGACGGAACCTTCAATCCCGACCAGTGGATGGAGCCAAAGGACCAGCGCAGGGTCGACGATTTCATCATCTTCGCAATGAGCGCCGCGAAGCAGGCGCTCGACGATGCGAATTGGCATCCGGCGACCGAGGAGGATCGTTGCGCGACCGGCACCCTGATCGGTTCCGGCATCGGCGGCCTTTCCGGAATCGCCGACACCGCGGTCCTCATGAAGGAGCGGGGAGCGCGCAAGGTGTCGCCGTTCTTTATTCCGGGACGCCTTATCAATCTCGCTTCGGGCTACGTGTCGATCGAGCATGGACTGAAGGGACCGAACCATGCGGTGGTGACGGCCTGTTCGACCGGCGCGCATGCGATCGGTGATGCCAGTCGCCTGATCGCATTAGGCGATGCCGACGTCATGGTTGCGGGCGGCGCGGAGTCGCCGATCTGTCGCATCGGCATGGCGGGCTTCTGCGCGGCGCGCGCGCTGTCCACCGGATTCAACGACACGCCGCAGAAAGCCTCGCGTCCCTATGACAAGAATCGCGACGGCTTCGTGATGGGAGAGGGCGCGGGGATCGTTGTCCTCGAGGAGTACGAGCACGCACGGCAGCGCGGCGCGAGAATCTACGCCGAGGTGACGGGTTATGGCCTGTCGGGAGATGCCTATCACATCACCTCGCCTTCGCCTGACGGCAACGGCGCATATCGCAGCATGAGCGCGGCGATGAAGCGCGCAGGGGTCTCCGCGTCGGACATCGACTATATCAATGCCCATGGCACGTCGACGCAGGTCGGCGATGAAATCGAACTGGGCGCAGTCGAGCGTTTGCTTGGCAACGCCGCATCAAGGATTTCGATGTCGTCGACCAAATCGTCGATCGGTCATCTGCTCGGCGCGGCCGGCGCGGTCGAGGCGATTTTCAGTGTCCTTGCGATTCGTGACAACGTCGCGCCGCCGACAATCAATCTCGATGATCCTTCCGTGGAAACCGCTATCGATCTCGTCCCGCACAAGGCACGGAATCGTGAGATCAATGTGGTGCTGTCAAACTCGTTCGGATTCGGCGGCACCAATGCGTCTGTTATCATGCGGCGCATCGCCGATTAACGCGTGACGGTAGCAAATCCACCGTTTCGCCGCATTCAATGATAAATCCTAGTAGCGGGCGTTTGCTGTGGCTGGGGCAAGGAATCGCCGGCCGCGATTGAACCGATAGGATTCAGGTTACATCGATGACTGAGAGACCGCCCATTTCTCCGCGCAGTCCGCGTGCCGCACTCGAACCGGAACAAGTGCCGCCGCCGCCGAAGCGCTCCGCGCGTGCGCGCAGTCCGCTGGTGATAGCCGGCAACGCGATCATCACGCTCGTGCTGATCGGGATGCTTGGCGTTGGCGGAATCTATATCTACGGCAAGCAGAAGATCGAGGCGCCCGGACCGTTGCAGGAAGACAGGATCGTCAACATTCCGGCGCGGGCTGGTATGAGCGACATCGCGGAGATTCTTCAGCGTGAAGGCGTGATCGACGACAATCGCTGGGCGTTTTACGGAGGCGTGTTCGCACTGAAAGCGAGCGCCGGCCTCAAGCCGGGCGAATATGCGTTCCAGAAGAACGCCAGTCTGCGCGACGTCATCGGCACCATTGTCGAAGGCAAGGTGGTGCAGCATCTCGTGACGATTCCGGAAGGCTTGACCTCCGAGCAGATCGTCGCGCGGCTGTCCGAGAACGAGATTTTCTCGGGGACCATTCGCGAGATTCCGCGGGAAGGCACGCTGCTGCCCGAGACCTATAAATTCCCGCGAGGAACGAGCCGTGAGCAGGTGATCCAGCGCATGCAACAGGCGCAGAAGCGCGTACTCGCGGAAATCTGGGAGCATCGCACCCCTGATACGCCTGTCAAGACGCCCGAACAGCTCGTCACGCTCGCATCGATCATCGAAAAGGAAACAGGCAGGGCGGATGAGCGCAGCCGGGTCGCGGCGGTGTTCGCCAACCGCTTGAAGCAGAAAATGAAGCTGCAGTCCGATCCGACGATCATCTATGGCCTGGTCGGCGGCAAGGGAACGCTGGGACGGCCGATCAGGCGCAGCGAGATCGCGCAACCGTCCCCGTACAATACCTACGTGATCGACGGGCTGCCGCCCGGACCGATCGCGAACCCCGGCCGGGCCTCACTCGAAGCTGCGGCAAATCCGGCGCGGACTCGCGACCTGTTCTTCGTCGCGGACGGCACCGGCGGGCACAGCTTCACCGAGACCTACGAGCAGCACCAGAAGAACGTCGCCCGGCTTCGGACCATGGAAAAGCAGATCGAGAACGATACGGCCGAGCCGGCGGACGATCCGCCGCAATCGCCCCCGCAGTCGACATCGCAGCCACCGGCGGCGGCAACGGCACCGCCAGCGGCGGATGCGGACGTGGTGGAAGAGAAGCCTGCCGCTAAACCAGCGCCGCGGAAACGGACCCGGCCGGGCGCGACGAATCCTTCGCGGAATACGATCCAGCAATAGACGCCGTATGTCACGCGGCGACCGGGTTTGACCCGGAAAGCGGATTTCACTTCGCTCGGAAACACTCTAACGTGGGAACGTCCGTTCCCACGAATTTCAGATCTAAAACGCTTCGGAGAAAACCACGCGATGGCGTTGTCGAGCATGACCGGCTTTGCGCGAAGCCACGGCGCCAGCGGGCCTTATGCGTTCGAATGGGAATTGAAATCGGTGAACGCCAAGGGATTCGATTTTCGAACACGGCTGCCGCAGGGCTGGGACGATATCGATGCAACGGTGCGCAGGCGGTCGGCCCAGGTGTTGGCTCGCGGCACCGTCTACGCCAATCTGACCGTGAAGCGCAGCAATGCCGCTTCCGTCATACGTATCAACGAGGACGTGCTGGCGTCTATCCTGAAGGTCGCCGCCGATTTGTCGGGCAGGATCGATGCGGTCGCGCCCAGTATCGACGGATTGCTGTCGATCAAGGGTGTTCTTGAAGTCGTTGAACCGGAAGCGAACGAGGTGGAAGAGCAGGCCGCGAAGGCCGCCGTCGCCGAGGCTTTCGAACAGGCATTGCTTAGCCTGATCGATATGCGCGAGCGTGAGGGCGTGGCGCTCGGCCAGATCCTTTTGCAGCGGATGGATGAGATTGAAGGTCTTGCGTGCAAGGCGGAGGCCGTGCCCGGCCGGCGGCCGGAAGCGGTGAAAGCACGGCTCGCCGAACAGATAGCCGCACTGCTCGAGACATCGGACCGCTTCGATCAGGACCGGCTCAATCAGGAAGCCGTGTTGATCGCCGCGAGGGCCGACATCCGCGAAGAACTCGACCGCATTGCCTCGCATGTTTCGCAGGCGCGGGAATTGATCGGAGGAGGCGGCCCGGTCGGACGGCGGCTCGATTTTCTCGCGCAGGAATTCAACAGGGAAGTGAACACCTGCTGTTCGAAGTCGAACGACCTCGAATTGACCAACATTGGCCTTGCGATGAAAAACGTCGTCGAGCAGTTTCGCGAACAGGTCCAGAATTTGGAGTGATCGATGGCTGCTCACCGCCAGAGCTTCGATGGAGTTGAACGGCGCGGCCTGATGTTCGTGCTGTCGTCGCCTTCCGGAGCGGGCAAGACCACGCTGTCGCGGCTGTTGATCGAGCGTGTCCGGGGTTTGACCCTGTCGGTCTCCGCCACCACGCGACCGATGCGGCCGGGCGAGGTCGACGGACGCGACTACAGGTTCGTCGACAATGAGGCTTTCGAGCAGATGGTCCAGCGCGGTGAGTTGCTGGAGTGGGCCAGAGTATTCGACAATCGCTACGGTACGCCGCGCATCCCGGTGGAGGAGGCGCTGTCATCAGGTCGTGACGTGCTGTTCGACATCGACTGGCAGGGTACGCAGCAATTGCGCGAGAAAGCCCGAGCGGATGTGGTCAGCGTCTTCATTCTGCCGCCGTCCGCGGCCGACCTCGAAAGCCGTCTGCACACCCGCGCCCAGGATTCCAACGATGTCATTCGCGGACGAATGGACCGCGCCGCGCATGAACTGAGCCATTGGGCGGAATACGACTACATCGTCATCAACCAGAATGTCGATGAAGCCTTTGCCGAGGTGCACTCGATCCTGAAAGCTGAGCGGCTCAAGCGCGCACGCCGTACGGGGTTGACGGCGTTCGTGCGCGAACTGCAGAAGCAACTCGAGTCATAATCGCTACGTCGCCGCTCCGCGCGAGGCTCGCGACAGGAGTTCCATGATGTCGCGCGATTGCGCCTCGATCTCCCTCCGCGCGCGGAGAGGATCGCGGGCCGGTGTCGGCGCGACGTCGGTAGTACGCCGCTGCCATGGCGGAACGAGCCCGGTATCGACCACGTCCCCTCTAGCTTCCGATCGAGGAAGGGTGCGCATGACGTCGCTCAGGCTTCCCAACCTGACGATCGCAAATCCGAGAATTCCCGCGAAGCCCAGGGCGATGGCCAGCCCGCCCAGTAGGAACAGTATCGAATACGACGCTGGCTCGGATTCCGGAGCGCGGACGATGCCGACGGCGGGGCCGGGCTCGCTGCGTTCGGCCAGGAACTGCGGAGCTGGCGCGGTTGCGACCGCGGGCGGCGTCTGATCGTTCTGCAACTGCGGGTCGGACGTCACGGTTTCCGGCGCGGTCGGCTGTTGTTGCTCCGCCATCTGGATCGGCGGAGCCGTGGTGTTTGCCGGATCGGGCCAGCGCGCGGTCACGGCCGCTGGCGCGGTATCGACGGTCTGCGCTTCGGCTGACGGAGCCGTGTCGGCTGGCGAGGGGCTGGTGCTCGCCTGCTCATGCACACTTGTGGAAGTCACACTTGTGAAAGTCGTGTCGGCCGGCGGCGAAGAGCTGGCGTTGGCTTGATTGCGCGCCACGTCGTCGAATTCCGCGCGGGCGTTGGCGACGGACGGTTGCAAGGATGGCGCCGCAGGCGTCTCGGCCAGTTTGTCCGGCGCCGGAGCAGGTGATCGCGGCTTGGCAGCAGGTTTCTGGGCGATCTTGCCGCGTTCTGCGCTGAGGTACCAGCATTGACGTTTCGTTCCCGGCTCGATGCGATAGTACCAATGGCTACCGCGCGGAGTTGTGGCTTTCGGACCCGGCAGGCAGCTATCGTCCGCGCGTGCCGGACCGTGCGCGGCGATCGCGAGCATGCTGCCGGCGAACGATGCGATAAAAAAGGTTGAAAGCAATTTCCCCGAACGGTTTGACATGAGCATCCCCGGTAAATGACGAGATGAACGCGATGGCGTTTTCGCCAAATTGTCAGGAAATACTGGGGTCGCATTGCGCCACAAATCCGGAAGGGCTGAGGCTTAATTGAGGCTGGCGGCGCGCGAGACATACTCGTTTTGCGAGTAGGGTGTCGTGCTCGTCCGGTTCGTCCGTCAATTCTTGAACACGACGCGGCCAACCACCTTGCCAGCCCGCAACTGCTCCATCCATTTCCGGGCGTCACCCATCGGCTCCTCCCTCACAGGGGGCGGCTTGATCCTGCCGGATCGCGCCAGCGCCATTACCTCCCGCGCCTCGGCAAGTGTGCCGACCATGAAGCCTTCAATGGTCATGCGCTTGTAAATCCATTGAACGATCGGGAGGTTGGAATTGCCGCCCATCAACCCTGAGACCACGATCTTTCCGCCGCGAGCGACGGTCGAGACCGCAAAGTTCAGCGATTTTTCGCTGCCGGCGAAATCGACGACAGCGTCGAAGCCTCCGTCGTTTTCCTTGATGATGCGCCGGGCGATATCGGCTTCCGATGGGTCGTAGGCGACCGCCGCGCCGTTCGCAAGCGCGGTCTCCCGCGCAGCCGCGCTCAGGTCCGCGACCGATACCTTCTGCTTGAACATGGCTTGCGCGAATGCAAGTCCCATTATGCCGACGCCGCCCAAGCCGATCAGAAGCAGGTTGCGCTGGCGCGGCCGGTCGACGAGGCGCTTTAGGGTCGAGACTCAATTGGCCGTCCACCAGGTTATTGCGGCAGCGATGCAGACGGCCGACATGAAGATGTC
>NZ_MKSM01000002.1 GCF_001897285.1 Nitrobacter sp. 62-23 | reverse complement strand
CGGGGAGATGGCGGCATGATCACCACCATCCTCAACGGGGTAAAATTTCAAAAAAGGGCTAGACTGTCAGGATATGTCGCGGAGCTTGGCGCGTGTTTCCTCAGTGCGGATCTCGGTATCGTGCCCGAACTTGAGCCGAGGCCGGACCATGCCAGCTACCTCGCATCGTGGCTCGAAGTCCTCGCCAACGACAAGCGCTTTATCTTCTCGGCAGCCGCGCATGCGCAACGCGCGGTAACCTATCTTCATGATCTTCAGCCCAAGCCGGCCGAGATCGATCAAGCGGCATGAGGCGCAATCATCCGCGGCTCGGACGCCTGCACGTCATCGTTTCGCATTTCTCGAAACCACAAAGGCCTCGCCTTGCGGCGGGACCTTTCTTGCGTGCGGCGTCGCGGCTGGCATCCGGGGGATGGCGGTGTTTGCCCTTCGCCTGATCGAGCCGCATCGGCGAGATGCGTCGGGCGGGACCGCGGGGTGTCCGAAACGCCCGTCTGTTCTTGGGTGGACGTCTTCCCGCTGGACGAATGCCTGGTGTCATCGCAATGCGAGCGCCCGGGGTCGCGGCTGAAGCCGCTGGCCGGAGAAAAGCCTGCACAACGCGTGCGAGTCTCTTTCACGAAACGTGCCCTTGCCGTTGTCGTGCGGTGTGGCGTGTCTGTCGCTCAGTCATATCCCCATCGTTCGGCCTGACGCGGCCAATGCGTCCTCGATTTGGCATGTCTAACCGAAGGCCGTCGTCGCTGCGCTCCGCCTCGATCCCAAGACCGCAACGGCCGTGCTCGGCTTTCTTCCCCTGTTCGCTGCGCGCCCATTCCTCGCGAGACAAGAAAGCCTTGCCTTGGCCGCCCTCTACTGCGTGGCGGCCCTTCGGGTGCGGTCCGATCGCCTCCGGTCAACGACCGCCATCGAGGTCGCGGTGGTCGCGGCCCGAGAAACGAAAGAGGACACGAACATGGCTACCATCGGCAACTTCACCGTCAACGGCAACGGCTTCGTGGGCAGCGTCAAGACCCTCGCCCTCGGCACCGTGAAGGCCAAGATCGTCCCGGCCGAGCGGACCTCGGACAAGGCCCCCGATTACCGGATCTTCGCGGGCACTATCGAATTCGGGGCAGCTTGGAAGAAAAAGTCCCAGGAGCAGAACCGCGATTATCTCTCGGTTAAGCTGGACGACCCGAGCTTTCCGGCTCCGATCTACGCCACGCTGGTCGAGGTGGAAGGCGAAGAAGGCCACTCGCTCATCTGGTCTCGTCCGAACCGCGACTGAGACGCCCGCGTAGAAGGTCTCGCCGCAAGGCGGGGCCTTCCCGCGTGAGCGGAAAGGAGAACGATCATGTGCAAGGTCTTGAATGCGGGCGCTGTCGGCAAGCGCACGAGTGCGACGCAGGTTTACATCGGGCACCCGAGTACATGGGGCAACCCGTTCGTTATCGGGCGCGACGGTTCTCGCGCCGAGGTCATCGCGAAATATCGCGCGTGGATCGTCGCGCAGCCCGCGCTGGTCAAAGCGCTCGACGAGCTTCGCGGCCGCGATCTCGTGTGCTGGTGCGCACCGCTCGCGTGCCATGGCGACGTGCTGGTGGACCTCGCGAACAGGCGCTGATTAACCGCGTGGCCGGTCGAGTGCCGCCAGCCGTTCGGGCATGTCGAGCAGCTTGATCGCCGCGGCGGTTATGGCCTCGGCGATTGTCGGGTAGGTCTCCTCTGAACTCATCGATGCTCCGTCGGCGAACGTCACGGTAGCTTGATAGCCATTTCCCTTTGGGGTTGCGGAGAGTTGGATACTCGCCATGCTGCGCTTCCTCCTTGGCCTCATACGTCAGCTGCCTTTTGCTTCAGCTTCGATGCCCCGCACGACGTGCGCGAGGACACGTTGACCTTCTCGAAAGACTTTCTCCCCGGGGAGCATCTGTGCACCCGCCATCGACCCCGGCGGCAGCACGAACGCTCTCGCATTCAATCCGAGCTTTCGGCCATTGTGGAACAGTTGCCACAGGGTCTCATAGAGTGCGTGGAGAAAACCGAACGCCGCTTTCATTTCGGCAACGCTGGTGTTTGCAAGAAGTTGATTGGCCAAGTCGAGATCGAAGATTTCGTTGTGAGCGAACACCTTGTCGCGGATGTCCCGATATCGCGCTTCGTAAATCACGCGTTGCGCTTTGATCTTTTTGCGAAACGCTCTCAAGTCGCTCGCTGTCGGCTCGAACGCGTCGCTAACATACGCTGCGGCCTCGTCCGTCTTCAGTCCGGCTTTCTCTTTCCTCTTCGCAAGAGCCGGTCTCGAAAAGACCGAAAGGTCTTTTGAAGCGAGCGCCATCAGGCTGTCGATATTGTGAGCGGAATTCTGGTCAAAGATGCGACCGAGCGCGATGAAGGCCGACACGAGCATGGCATGATGAGTCGTCAGCCAGAAGAGTGGCGTCGTGTTCATTGCCCTGAGAACCTCGGTGTCGGAGGCCGCCAGCTCGCGCACGGACAGATAGGCAAAAAACTGTTGTTGGGCGGTCTCTTCCTCTTTGCGGAAGATTTCCAGCTCTTGCTCGAATGCCGCCTCCGCTGTGATCGTCACCGCTTATCAGCCTTTGCGTGAGACCCAATCTTATCTGCCGCGTGTTGAGCGAGACAAACGCCGTTTGGCGTCATCGCTCGATGCTGTCGCCACGAGTTCTTTCCAGGTGTCTGGCGGATTTCCGCGGTCTAGCATCTTGCGAAACACGGCGTAGGCGTCGTTGGCGCTTTCATAGGCGCGCAGCGTCGAGTCATCATTCACCCAGGCAAGGACGATGATCTTGGAAGCCGCCGATTGCTGATAGCGAAAGAAGAGCCGGAACTGCTGCAAGAACTTCGCGCGAAACCAGTGTTTGTAGTCGTCGCCGAGCGTGCCGCCCTGTCGATAGACGTCGCGGGTCGGGTCACCTGGAATATCTTCGAACGCGACCTTCAAGACGGCCGCGAGGAGTTTTGCGGTGCGTCTCTTCTTATATCCCTTTGGGTCTTTCTTGCGCCCCTTCTCGACCGCCGCGATCATCGCCTCGAGCTGGTCGAGAAACAGCGGATGCGCAAAGATCGTCCAACCGTTGATCTCGACGGTGTCGCCGCTGCTCACGCCTCATCTTCCGGCAGAGCCGCGTCGAGATCGATCTTGACGCCCTTGACGAGGGACTTGCCGCGCGCGACCAGCGACTTCGGCACCGGCCGAATCCGCGATGGCTCGTTTGCCATGTCACGCGCCAGGAATGCGAGGAACGTGCCGATCACCGGATCGCCGTCGTCCGCCGACTTCTTCGCGATCACGACGGTGCCGTTTGCCAGCCCGCGAAACACGACTTGGTCGCGCTTGCCGAGCGCAAGCATCTTGCGGATGGCGGCGGGCACGGTCGTCTGCCCGCGGTCCGTGATGGTCGCGGGGATTTCGAGGATTTCAGCCGTCTTAGCCATAACCGGCTCCTTGCGTCGTCATGCCAACCCATGTAATGCATTTGCATTGTATGTCAAGCTCAGCCGAGTCGTCCGCAGTGACACGGAGGGTTGGACCGCGGCGGCTGGATCCACCGATTCGATGGACGCTCCCGGCGGCGAACGATCTTGGGGGAAGCGGTATGGCGCTGGTCCGTGTGGTTGAGATCGACAATTTTCGGGCCATCAAAGGCCTTCGCTGGCTGCCTGGACCAGGGATAAATTGCCTGATCGGCCCCGGCGACAGCGGGAAGTCCACGATCCTTGATGCCATCGATCTTTGCCTTGGCGCTCGCCGATCGATTTCCTTCACCGACGCCGACTTCCATGCTCTCGATTTCGGCCAAGCCGTCCGCATTGCACTGACTCTGGGCGCCCTCGATGACCCCCTGAAGAACATCGACACCTATGGCGACTTCCTGGTGGGCTTCGATGTGGCCACCGGGTTGGTGGAACCGGAACCCGGCGCAGGGCTCGAAACCGCGTTGACGCTGCAGCTCACAGTGCAGGACGATCTTGAACCCGAATGGACGCTCGTCTCCCCACGCGCTCAGGCTGCAGGTCGGACACGCAATCTCAACTGGGCTGATCGTACCCGCATCGCTCCCGCGAGGCTTGGCGTTACCGGAGATGTGCATCTGACTTGGCGACGCGGCTCAGTGCTGACCAAACTCACCGATGGCAACGCAGACGCATCAAAGGAGCTGACGCGCGCGGCTCGCGAAATGCGCGAGGCCTTCGACCAAAAAGAACTCGAAGAACTCAAGGAACCGCTCAAGATCGTCACGGCCGCCGCCGGGGATATGGGCGTACCCGTTGGAGCAGCCGTACAGGCATTGATTGATGCCGGTTCGGTCACGTTCACCGGTGGCACTATCTCGCTCCATGATGAAGAGGGGGTGCCGCTACGTGCTCTCGGTCTTGGTTCGTCGCGACTGCTGATCGCCGCCCTGCAGCGGAAGGCGGCCGAGAAGGCAACTACGTTTCTGATCGACGAGCTGGAATATGGGCTCGAGCCGCACCGGATCATCCGCCTGCTCGGTGCGCTGGGCGCGAAGGAAGAGCTGCCGCTGCTGCAGGTCTTTGCAACGAGCCATTCGCCGATTGCCGTCGCCGAACTGAGTGCCTACCAGCTCCATATCGTTCGCGAGAAAGGCGGGCGGCATATGGCCACTCGGGCGAGCGATGCGGGAAATGTACAGGGCACAATCCGCGCCCACGCCCATGCCTTGCTCGCCTCGTCGATAGTGGTGTGCGAGGGCGGAAGCGAAATCGGTCTGATGCGTGGCCTGGACCAGCATTTCACCGCGAGCGGCGAGACGTCGCTGTCCGCCTGCGGTGCGACCTTGGTCAACGGCAATGGCGACGAAACCTTCAGCCGCGCGCTCGCTTTGCAGTCGCTCGGATACCGGACCGCCATTCTGAGAGATAGCGACAAGCCCGCTCCAGCAGCGGCTGAGGCAACTTTTATGGCGGGCGGCGGCAGGGTCTTTGCATGGGGGGGCGGCCGGGCGCTCGAACAGGAGCTGTTTGCCGCGCTGCCGGACGGTCCTGTCGGCGAACTGCTCGAGCTCGCTATCGAGACGAAGGATCGCGCGTTGATCGAAGCGCATGTCAAGACAATCTCAGGAGGCACGAAGGCGCTCGGCGATCTGGAAACGGAAGCGCTGATAGACGGCCTCTCTCCCGATAGTCGCGCTCTTCTGGGGAATGCAGCAGCGCGCTTTGGATGGCTGAAGACCATCAGCACGATGGAGACGGCGGGGCGGGCCATTGTCGGCCCCGCATATGGAAATTCCGACGCCAGCCTCACCAGTGTAATGGATGGCGTTCTTGACTGGGTCGAAGATGGCAGCCGTTGAGATCGACTTGCGCTCGATAAGCCGCGGGCTGGTGATAGCACCGGCGGGCTGTGGTAAGACCCAACTCATCATCGAGGCTCTCGCGCGACATAACAGGTCGAAGCCGATCTTGGTGCTGACGCACACCAACGCCGGGGTAGCGGCGCTCCGCGGCCGCCTCGAGAGGGCTGGCGTGAAGCCGAGCTCCTACCGCGCCACGACACTGGACGGCTTCGCAATCAGATTGATCTCGACGTTTCCGCAACGCGCGGGACACGATCCCCATATCGTCAACGGTGCCCGGCCGAATTACGAAGCGATCCGCGGCTCGGCAGCGCGGCTCGTTGCGGCCGGACATCTGAACGATGTCCTCGCCGCCAGTTTCGCGCACCTGTTCGTCGACGAGTACCAAGATTGTTCGATCCGCCAGCACTCCCTCGTAACCTGGCTGGCGCAGAGCCTACCTGCCGCCGTCGTCGGAGATCCCTTTCAGTCGATATTTGGATTCGGCGGCGATCCGTTGGCGGACTGGCAGGCGGACGTCGTGTCGTTTTTTCCGATTGTGGGAGAACTCGCGACCCCTTGGCGGTGGATCAACGCGGGGGCACGCGACCTGGGAAATTGGCTGCTGGCGATAAGGCCCGATTTAGCGACAGGCAGACCAATCGATCTCCGGATGGCACCTGGCGGTGTCGAGTGGATTCAGCTCGATGGTCGGCAGGACGATACGCTGCGGCACGCTGCCGCTGCGGTAGAGGCGCCGGGCGAGACAAAGGTCCTAATTATCGGCGACAGTACGGATCCTCGTGGACAGCGTCGCTTCGCTCGGCAGGTCGAGGGAGCGGTGACGGTCGAGGCTGTTGACCTGCGCGATCTCACCGATTTCGGAGGCGCGCTCGACCTCGCTAGAGCGGACGCGCTCTCCGTCGTGGCCGATTTCGCGGAGAACTTGATGAGCGCCTTTTCCGCAGACGACCTCATGCGATCGGTCGCCGCGGCGAGCGCCGGAAAACTCGGCCGGGCTCTTTCCGACATCGAGCAGACCGCCGTTCGATTCGAAGCGTCGCGGTCGCTCGCGCAGGTCGCCGATCTCCTCGCCGCCATCAATCGAGCGGGCGGCGTCCGATGCTACCGCCCCGCGGTGCTGGCGGCCGCGCAGCGGGCTCTGCAACTTGCGGCAGGCGGGCCGTCGTTCCGAGACGCGACGGTCGCGATACGGGAACAGTCCAGGCTCATTGGCCGGCCACTTGCCAGACGCTCCGTCGGAAGCACGCTGTTGCTGAAAGGTCTCGAAGCTGACATCTCTGTGGTCCTCAATGCCGGCGTGCTCAACGCGCGCAATCTCTACGTCGCGATGACGCGCGGCTCGCGCCGGGTGCTTGTCTGCACTCCGACACCGATACTGAATCCGCCTTGGTGACGCTACGTGGGTTCGATCCAGGACACTTGGCCCGTGGTCATGTAAACGACAGCGCCCCGTTGCGCATTCGTGACGCTGAGGTAGTCGCGCAGCTGCGCTGCGTGCGCGCCGTGCGCCGCCGTGGTCGGATTCACGTCCGACTTCCAGTCGATGACGAGTGCAATGCGTTCCCCCTCGATAGCGGCCGCGTCCGCGCGCCCGGCGAGGTAGTGCGGCGGATTTGCCGCCCAGAGCGGGATTTCAGGAACAAGTAGCCCGAGGAAGGGTGCGAGTTCAGGAAGAGCCAATGTGCGCAGGGCCGTCTCCGCCATTTCGAGCGCGTCGGGTCCTCCTTCATCCCGCTCGTCGCGGACGCTCGATTCCAGTTGGACGAGCAGCTCAGCCGCGCGCGCCGCCGCCTGGCCCCGGGTCGATCCGAGCTCGCCCGTGAGGAGTTCTTCCATAAGCTTGTGCAGGATCGAACCGCGCAGCGCGCCCGCTCCATCTATCTCCGGCCACGCATGGGACGCGTCGTCGAGAACGAACGCGTCCACGATCTCGGCGCTGCGATCCGCGTCGCGCTCGCTTGGGCGGTCCCATATGATCGGCGGTGAAGCATCTGCCAACGTCTTCCGTTCGGCCGCGAAGACGATCTCGGTCTGATCATTGGCGGCGGGGTGCACAACGCCGGGGACGGGCTCAGGCAACATGTCAGCTTGGATTTCGGGAAGCTCCTTTTGCCCGAGATTCATCACCCTTGACCACGAGCGTGAAGGCGCGCCCGGCAGCTCCGGGATCACCAGCAGATCGCGTGCGCGCGTCGTCGCGACATACCAAAGCCGTTCGCGCTGCCGTGCCTCGCGAAATTCCTCCTCTTCGCGGGCTGCCGCAAGCGCAGGCGGTTCGATGCCTCCGACGATCCAGTGGATCGTGTCGTCGGATTGCCGATAGACAAACTGGTCCTGGGGTTTGAAGCGGGTCGATGAATTCACCGTTATGACGACGGGCCATTCGAGACCCTTGGCGCTGTGCATAGTGACGATCTCTACCGAGTCCTCGGATGCGTCGACCCTTCCTTCCGGATGTCGGCGCTTGCTCTGCCATCCGCGTTGGAGATCGAGCGCGAAGGCGCGGAGACCAGCGACGTTGTAAGGCCTTGCGAGTTCGACAATAGCGTCGAGGTTTGCGAGCGCACGCGCGTTCCGCTGGCCGTGCCGTGCCGCCATGACCACTCTCAAGTTCAGGCGCTCGATCGCAAAGGCGACGAGCTGCATCGGCGTGAGTTCTGCGGCAAGACGATGAAGCGCCTGAAGCTTTGCCAAGACGTCCCGTGCAAGGGGATGGCTCACCTCGTCTGACGACGTCCGCAGCTGGAAGCGCCGACGACCGTCTTGGTCGGGAGAGAGCGCCGCCGTGATATCAAGAAGATCTTCGTCGCTCAGACCGACAACCGGGCCTCGCATGAGCGCACCGAAGGCCAGCGTGTCCAGCGGGTCCGCAATCGCGCGAATAAGAACGAGGACGTCCTGAAGCTCTTGCCGGCGGAATAGCGCATGGCCCGCTTGAGAGGCCACCGCGATCCGGCGGGCTTCAAGGGCGCGCTCGTAGCGCCAAAGATCCGTGTGTGTCGGCGCGAGCAACGCGATATCGCCTGCGCGCAAGTACCGCTCGGTCCCGTCCGGTCGGCAGATCTTCAGCGCGCCGATCAGGCGTGCGCACAGCCCGGCGACGGCGGCCGCCTCCGCTTCGCGCTGTTCCTCGGCGTTCGCATCCCGCTGAACGTCGATTGTCAGTTTCGCGGCCGCCGCGAAAGGCAGTGGCGGCAACTCAAGGGTCGGCGCGAGTGGTACGAAACCCGGCTGGCCCGCTTTCTCGAGAACGCCTTGGAACACGCGATTGACGTGCGCAATAACTTCCGGGCGGGATCTGAAATTCGCAGTGACAGCAAGCAGGCAGCCATTCTTGGCCTTTGCAATGACGGACTTCGCGAGCGCGTAGGACTCCACGTCAGCGCCGCGAAAGCGATAGATCGCCTGTTTGGGGTCACCAACCAGGAACAGCGCGCCGGGGCGCAAGACCGCACTGCTCCAAGTCTCGGGCTGCGAGCGCGCGGCTATGCGGAATACGATTTCCGCCTGTACGGGGTCGGTGTCCTGAAATTCATCGACCAGCAGGTACGCGTAGCGGGCGGCGAGCCAAGCGCGAATGTCGGGATTCTCGCAGATCAGCGCTCGCGCCTGCCGCAGCAAGTCATCGAAGTCGAGAACGGCCGCCTCGCGCTTGCGCCGGTCATAAGCCTCGATCACTCCGGTTAGGTGGGTAGCCAGCTCATGCACCAAGCTTTGCGCAATGGAGCCAATCAGCGTCCGATAAGCCGCTCGAACCCTTTCGAAGTGTTCCGCTGCTTCCTGTCCGCGACGGCGCCCGTCCGCTTCGCCGAGCGCCTGTCTCCAGACGCGCATCCTGTCGTAGGGCAGCAGGTCGATACTTTTCTGCCGCATCATGCTGATGCGCGGCGGCCGAGTCAGGCGCCACAACGCGGAAAATCCCGCGTTCGCGTGGTCACCTTCGAAGAACGCAGCAAGGCGCTCGAGATCGGCGATGAGATCGGCTGTCCACGTCTCTCCAGGTCCCGCGGCATGCCAGCGGGAAAATGCGGTGACGGCGTCGGCGAAAGTGCGGTCCGGCCGAGTTGAGAAATCCGGGGCTGGCACGGTCGCGCTGCGATGCTTTCGCCGGAGGTCGGCAAGCTCCCGGACCCGCTCTACGACGCCCAGTGGATCGTCCTTCGCAAGAACAGCAACCGGACCGTCCAGTTCGTCGCCGCGCGCCAGCATCTCCTTCAGCCAAGCCGCAAGCACTTCATCAAAGAGGGCATCGGCAATGGTCTCGTCGACCACGCGCGAACCAGGGTCAAGCGCGGCGTCGATCCCGTGCGAACGAAGGATGCCTTGGCAAAAGCCGTGGATCGTCGTTGCCGTGATTTCTCCGATGCGTGGCGCTGCCGCATCGAGCTGCGCGCGCTCCGCCTTGCCTAAGGGCATCGAGAGAATCCCGGAGAGTGCAGGCGGCAGCCTTCCATGGCGGAGCTCGTCGATCGTCCAGCGTATCCGCGCCTCGAGCTCGCTCGCCGCGGGCTCGGTGAAGGTGATCGCAGCAATCTTTGTGGGATCAATTCCGGTCGCGATCATCATCGCGACCCGGGCGGCCATCAACGACGTCTTGCCGGTGCCAGCCGCGGCCTCGACCAGTATGTTGGATTCGAAATCGGTGAGTGCGCGCCTGCGGGCGTCGAGGTCGGGCACACTCACGGGCTGCTCCAAAGCTTGTCGAGTGCGCCGTTCGCCTGGGCAAACAAACGACGCTTCACACGACGGTAGGAGTCCAGGTCCGCCGGCAGGGCAATAGAGAGCGGATCGAAGAATACCGGCGCGGGCCCGGGCGCAATCTCGCCACTACGTTGCAGGCGAGCGCCCGCCGCGGTGAAAGCGACGGCCTGGTCTATGGCCTTCTCAAGCTCCTCGTTAGTCAGGCTCAGCGTGCGCGCTGGGTCGTGCTTGAGGTACGTCAGCTGCGAGCTTACGCTTCGAAGCTCAGGAAGAAGAGACCGCACTGCGAGGCCGTAGAAGACGCGCTGGAGTTCAGTACCGCGATCGAACACGACCGGCTTCTTACGCTCGGGTGCGGTCCCAACTTTGTAGTCAGTGATGACCGCCGAGCCGCGCGCTCCATCTTCGTCAAGTCGATCAATCCGTCCCCGGAAGGAAATGCCGGTCTGCCCGATTGGGACGGGCGCGAGTGTGGCCCACGGGTGAGGCCCGTCGCGTGGCTCGCCGAAGGAAAGCTCTGTCCAGGTCACGCCGCGCTGTTCGCCCAGAGCTTCTGTGAGCCCTCGCAACGCGCGCTCGCGGGCCATCGCCATTGTATGACCCCAGAGAAGGCCGGGTGGAACAGCCCTGGTGATCGGCCAGGTTTCGGCAAGGCCCGCCGCCTCTCGATCCAGAGCGCTCCCGATCTCGTCGGCGTTTCGGGGGACGCCGTCGCGCAGCACGCCACCGATGAGGGAGTGAACGAGTTCGCCGAACGCGCGATGGTCGAGCGCGAGCGGCTGAGAGTCGAGGTTTGGCTCGCGCCAGTGAAGCGCGTATTCCCAGACGAACCCCTGCGGATCGCAGAGAAGCCGATGGAGCGACGTCGTGGATTGAACTTCGGCGAGAGCCTCGACAATGAGCGGGTGGTCGGGACGGACCCGCCCGTCGTGTGCGGTGTGCTGCTCGCTGTCCCACCACGCGCGCCAGCAGGCACGACTTGCGCGTACTTGCGGGTCCTTGCCGGCGTCGGTCGCGCGGGCATAGAGACGATCACTCTCGCTGAAGGCATGCGCGGGTATCGCGCTACGTCCCACGACTTGCTCTCGGTCCTTCGGCCACAATGTACTGGCTGCCTGCAGGGAGCCCGTCGCACTCCTGTAAGCGCGTGAAAGTGTATAGTTCTGCGATTGGCCGACGATGACGTCATGCATCACCTGGTCACTTTCGGCGGCTTCCGCAGACGGCAGCCGGAGGTGTCCCAGCAGGTGTTGCGGTATCAGTGGGTTTTCGCTCGACCGTCTTGGCCACGCGTTCGCATCCAGCCCGATGAGGCGGACATGCGCGCGAGGGGCCGCTGCTAGGTGACGGGCAGGTCCCCACGCGATGGCGTTTCCGGGTTCGCGTCCGTCGGCCACGCGCAGCGCCTGCAAGGAGAGCTCGATGGCCTGTGGGGGCGCCATACGCAAAGCATCGCGCCACAAGGTGAGTGCCGGTCCCTTCAAGAGACGGCGTCCGACCACCTCCGCAGCCGCAATGCCGCGGGCCAAGTCATCCAGAACAGGCAACAATGCGCGTTCCGCGAGATCGCCGTTTGCCCGCTCGCCTCGCGCCTGCTCGAGAGCGTGCCGCCAAAGCCCCGGGCTTGTCAGCGCAGCGCTCCGCCGCAAGCCTTTGGCCCAGTCGCCGGGCAGGCTCTCTTTGGCTGGGCTACGCGGGAGCCGGGCAAACAGGAACCTTACGCGCTCTTGCGACAATCCACGTAACAGGATGTCCGCGACGGCAGCACAGGCCTGCCCTTCGCGGGTCGCCAGCGCCGGAATACCGTGTGTGAAGTGCACGGGAAGCCCTGCCTCGCGCGAGAGAACCAGAAACGCATCGTCCCACGCCGCCGGCGAGGCGGCCGAAATAGCGATCTCATCGGGAGTGGCTTTTCCACCCGTCACAAGCGCGCGCGCCCAGCGCAATGCCTCCCTCACTTCACTTCGCGGATCGGCACAGAGATCGGCGGAATCGAGCAATGCTGCACCGGAGGAGCGCGTTTCAATCTCTCCGATGAACCCGTCGCGCCGGCTGTGCTGTGACCCAATCCATCGCACGGGCACGACATCGCAGAGCGCCCGAATGAGCGGACGCCAAACCGCTTTGATATCCGGAATGTCTTGAACAGTGATGGCGCCGACCAACTTCGGCGCAAAGTGAAGTCGCTCCAGGGCTGTTTTGACCAGATCGGGAGGTGACAGCATTCCGGGCGGCAGGGCACCCCGCACGCGGCCCTCGAGCAACGTGAAGTCCCTGAGACGAGCATTTTCGGGCAATGAAGCCGGGAGCTTCATGTCCCACCAGTCTCGGAGCGCGGATAGCACAGCCACCGGCATCCCCGGCAGTTGGGAAACCTTGTCGATGTCCTCGTATCCGCCGGCCTCGAGCGCCTCCCTTATGGCCGGATACAAGATTTCTCGCGTTGCCGGTGCAATAAAGCCGCCGGCGAGTTGTGCGGCAAGAAGGGGGAGCGTCAGAATTTGGCGGCCTATAGCCCGTTCCCGCGCCGCATTAAGGCGCCGCATTCGCAACGCCAAGGGGCCATCGACAACCTCGGTATGTATCCGCATCTGGCACCCCCGCAGTTGCCGCGCAACTTTGCGGCTTATTTGTCTTCCGGGCCTGGAGCCGGGTTCGTATTCGCAGGCACTGTATCGTAGGTTCCCTCATGCCGGCATCGCGTAATCGTAGATTTCATCAAGCCGACATGGCGTAGATGGCGGCCGTTCATTTCGGAAATCTGGCGCTGAGAGGGACATGAGCTTTTCTTGGCTACCGGGCGGCCCGCTTCGGCCTACCGCTCGGCCGTGCTTTAGGCCGATTGGTCGCCCGAATAGCCGCAAGCTCCCGTTCGGCCTGTCGCAACTTCTCCAGCCCCAGGAAATGCCCGATCACCCATCGGTCGATATATTCGCGCAGATCCCATAACGCTCCATCTTCAACGAGTGCAAGCACCAAGGCCCAGTCGTTATTGCGAAAACGTGTCAGCTGCTCGAGCAGTATGCCGGTTACCCGCATAGTCTTTAACTGTGCGACGCCACCGTTCTGCCAAATGCGCAGCAGGAACGCGAGAGAAACCGAGAGATGCGACATGAGGTCGGCGTTGCGAGTGCCGATGAATGCGCTCGTCGCCCGGTAGTCAGCAAGCTCTGCGCTTGTGTCCGCTTGCATCACGCTCAACAATGTTTCGGCATCCAGAGAGAGGTGACCGTGCCGCCGCCACGCCAGCTTGACCGTAATTTCGGCTTGGCGCTTCGCGTCAATCAATGATGCTTTCCGCGCAAAGGCAAAGATCGGCTGGAGCCAAACACTCTTGACTTGAATGCCGACGGCGGCTGTGGCCGCCTGTCGATAATACATATCCTCCGACACGAGGACGTATCCCTCGCGCGCGACGTACGCCTCGTCGAGTACATCCGTCCCAAACGTCTCTGTTAGCATTGAGGCGAGTTCAGACGGTGTATCGGGAGCGACGCCAGGGATGATCTCGCAATGCTCCTCGACCTTTGCGATCTGAGCTGAGATGAAGTTCCGTCGCGCCTCTATGTCCGCGCGGGTATGCTCTTGCCGAATATACTGGCCGTCGTGCCAGGCGATCGTCATCGACCTCCCCTCACCGCCGAACTCATCCCGGTCGCGCAGCCCCCGAAGTTCATCGATACAGGATCGCGGAACCACGAGCTTTCCGAAGACCGCGAGGAGGACGTCGAATGCGTCCATCGTTGCTACCGTCCACGCCGTGTAGGTGTCGAAAACTGCACCCGCTGCACGGTGCTGCTCGACCACGTCGTGAGCAGCGTCCCGCTCCTGTGCCGTGCCGGCGCAGGTGCTGATGTCATGATCAAGCGATCGGACATAGTCGGCGAAGCTGATGGCGTCGCCCCCCAGTCGGCTCGCCACCATACCCATTGGCAAGTGTTGCAACAGATAGAGATCTGCGAGTTTACGGTTGCTCTCGGAGACCCTCTTGATCTCATTGAGGGCGGGTTGAACGTCGCCCTCTTTCATTTTCAGGGTGTAAAAGCCCTGCGCGTCGGGGAATCGCGTTTGAAAATTCCCCATGACGTCGTGGAGGGCATGCAGATATTTGTGCTTTACCTCTGCCACACGCCAGGTCGCGTCCGTGCCGAACGCGGCCTTGACGGTGAAGTCCTCGCCAACCTTTAGACCCATGGCGGCAGCTGCCAGCTGGTGTTTGGGGCTCACCAGCCCATCGGCCGGCCGGTCCAGCCCGTTCGCAATAACGAAACTTGCCGACTCACCGCGCGCACCCTCTAGCCGCACCCAGGCGTCGAGCCCAACGATCGTGGGTCGCAGCGTTTCGTGGCCATTGAGATCGAGCATCATCAGGCCAAAATAACGCAGCGCCGCCTCGGCATCGTTTTTCGCCGATTGCAACACGTCGTAAGCGAATGCCAGCGCCTGCTTACGGAGACCCTCGGCGAACATCGCCTGGGCGAGATACATTTTTTGACCGGCGGTCCCTTTGACAGCGGTGAGATCGAGGCTTTCGATAATGGGCCCGATTTCGCCGCGGCGATCCAGCCGCCGGAGCGTAGAGAAGAGTGTCAGGTAGTTCGTCAGATCTGCGCTGAGCGCAATCGCTCGACGAAGGCACGTCTCGGCATCCTTCAGCGCACCCCGGTTGTAGTGCAGCAGGCCCTCTGCATGCAGATAGAACTCGAGGCTCTTGATTGTGGGTGGCAGTCTTTCGAAAAAGCGGACCGCCCGCTGCCGGATCGGACTGTCATTCACGAGAGCCCTGGCGAGCGAGCGGAGCGCGTCATTATCGTGATCTTCTGCAACATGCCCGTGGAGCAGGTCCGCGACAATATTGGCGTCGCCGCGTCGAACTGCATGCATTGCAACCATCAGCCGTGCGGATATGTGGCTTTCCGCGGTAATCAATTGCAGAGCCGAGTGAAAAGCAGCCTCGGCGACCGCCTCCAGGCCCTCCATCCGCGCAAAGTCGGCGACAACGATGCTGGAACGCGCATCGTCGGCAACCTCTTCGGCGATCGCCGCGATCTTTACGTCAAGATCGTTCGGCCGCTGAAGCTTCAGCTCGGCCAATCGGCACGCCGTCACAACAAGCGTGCGCTCAACATCGGGAATGGTGTCGTTCTGTTCACGACCGATCCGTGCCACCTCGCTCCAGTCGCCGCGTGCGGCGTGGTAACGAAAACCGAGAATGGTCGCGTCGGGTCCAACCGGAAGACGTTTGAGGAGATCGCACGCGAGCTCATCATCATTGCCCTCGACGGCTGCCAATGCAGCCCGTTTGGCGAGCTCGACATCCTCCGGCGCTGCAGCAAGGCCCTGCCGCGCAAGTTCAAGAGCAGCGGGCAAATCGTCGAGGGCGAGGTATGCCACCACCAGGTTGCTGCAGAGTGCGGCGTCCTCTGGACGCACAACGCCTTCAGAGGAGCGAGCCGCGTCCCATTGCTCGCGTAAAACGCTGGTGGCCGCAGTGATCCGTGCTCGCTGATCGGGCGTCAGCAGGTGACCGCGCTGCACGCCCTCATTGCGCAGAATCTCATCGAGGTCCGCGTCAGCCGCGAACTGCCGCGCATGGCGATCGTCCGGATGCGCGGCGAGCGCCTGCTGCGCGGCCTCCCACCACGCCGGCATCAAGCCCTTGTGGCGGAGCACATCGACGCGACCAACCGCAACCGCAGCGGTTCGCCTCAAGTCGGCCGGTATGAGGTCGAGCGGATCCCCGATAGATGGGTCGAACCGCGCAGCTTGGACGAGGTAGCCGGCGACGCCTTCGTTCGTGGGATCGGTATTCAGTGCGTCTTGGCCGAACGCCAGCACGTCCTGCCATCGCCCTTGCAGCAGAAGCGAAAACGCCTTGTTGGCAATTGCTTTCGGCTCCGTCGGCGCGTGATCGTATGCGTCGGAGAGGAGCCGCGCTGCTTTCTCGTCATCGCCGAGGGCCAGCAAACAGGAGCCAATATTAGCCTTGATCCGGAACAGGATACGGCCGGATGCCGTGCGTTCCACGCGCGCGAGCAGACGTTCCAGCAGTGGCAACGCTGTGCGTGGTTTGCCGGAGTTAGCAAGGTCACGGTATTCGTTGATCTCTGCGTCGAGTTGCGCTTCGAGCGCAGTCGTACCGCTTGTCGAGTCGCCCGGCGCGAGGTGGATGCTTTCCAGTCTGGCAAAGCGGGCGTCGAGACGGGACAATCCGGTTTCGAAGCTAGCCTTCGTTTCTTCCTGGACGACTGCGACCTTTTCGACCTCCTCGAGAATCCGCTCGCTGAAAGCGCCGTAGTCCGGATCGAATTGCTTGCGCGCCTCAGCGCTCTCGCTGATCCGCTCCTCGAGCGTGTTCCAGCCCCAGACGTAGATCAGGATCGCGCGGCCCTTGGACTTCTGCTCAAGTGAGAGCTCGCGCACCAGTTCCTGAAATGCCACGTCGTCGGGCGCGGTCGTGATGATGAAATATTCCCGCAGGTCGGGCCGGAATGTCAGTGCTTTGCGGACTTCCTCACGAATCTCGTCCGCAGTCAGCCCATGCCCATCGCTCTTCAACTTGCACTGGATACCGACGTGATGGGCTGGGTCGCCGTTGCGAACGCCGAAGAGGTCGACGCCGTTCTGGCGCTGACCGCGACGACCGTTGCGTTGGACGTTCGGGTCACCGAGAAGACCGCGCCAAAGCACGATGGAGGCACGCTCGAATGCCTGTTCGTCGGCGGGCTTGGGGATTTGTGTGGCGGCAAGCAATGACATGTCGAATCGCACTCTAACGCCATCGTCTTTGTAGTGCGCAGATGTTCAAAGTATTCCCCACGCGCGATAGCGCCCTCGCCCCGTCGCCTCGCGGAGCCCGAGCTCCGCGACCAGATCCTGGGCGGCCCGCGGCGTGATCCGCAACTCCTTGGCGATCATGCCGGCCGAGACGATCGGCCGGGTCAGCACGTAGTCGAGGAGCGCCGGCAGCCGGGAGGTGGAGCGGCGGCCGTCGAGCTTGCGGGCCAGCAGGGTGCGGGCGGTCAGCCAGCGATCGTGATCCTTCAGGCCGGCTGCGCCTGCGGCCGTGATTGCCTCGAGCTGGATGGCAAGGCGCCCGGCGCTATCGCGCGGCGGCCGCCGCCGCTCCCGCGGAATGGCTTTGAGGCCGTCATGGAAACAGGACAGGTGCCAGCGGGTCTTGCCGCGCTCGCGCAACACGCTAGCTGCGAGCAGGCGGCCGAGCCAAGGCGTGTGCTGCAGCGGTTCGAGCGCGCTCCAAGCGTCGGCGGCAATTGCGGCAGCCAAAGCCGGTGGCAGAGTGTGGGTCTGGTCGACGACGGCGCGCCATGCGTCGAGGCGTTCGTCCTCGTCCCAGTCGAGGTCATACACAAGCGGGTCCCGTTCCGACGAGCGGCTGGTGGCAATCTCGCCGGCGAGGGTGCGGTCGGCTTTGGCGATCGCCGCGTCGACGGCTGCGAAGGCGTCGGCCAGCCGCGCGTCGGTGACAGTGAGGCGAAGCGGCTCCGCCGAGTCGGCCTCATCGCCAGCCTCATTCGCATCCAGTTCCTCGTCCGTTTCCTCGTTCCGGCCGCCGCTTCCGTCTTCTAACTCGCCCTGCCCTCCCCGGCCGCGCAGCCCGGCGAGCCCGGCGATCGACAGCGCCCAGCCCGGCTTGGCATTTGCGATTCGCCGCCGGGCGCGCAGCACTGCGTGCGCCCGGGTCAGCTCATGGGTAGGGGCGCGGACGTCCATCTCGGCGTCGTGGAGAACGAGGTCCTCAAGATGGACAAGCTCACCTTCGAACCAAAGACTGGCACAGGCGTCGGTGAAGTGGGTCCGGGCGATCCAGCCGTCACGGATCGGGCTTTTGGCCAGGCGCTCGTCGAGGCGGGCGAGCGCGTCCTCGGCGGCCGCGAGCGGCCCGGCGATCTGGGGCCAGGGCAGCGGATCCGGGATCTGGTAGCCGGAAGGCAAGGGCTTGATAACCTTAACGGGAATCGGTGCAACGGAAGCTATCATGAACATAGCTTCCGTCATAGCGGTGCCTTTTTCCGCACCTTCTCACTATCGATAACTATCCCTTATCGATAGTGTTGGACGGCACGGCGCAAATCAGCGATGTCACTTGGCCGAGATCGCTGGAATCGCCCGGAAACATGCGGTTTTTCGGCGCCGCTCACCGCAAATCGGTGGATTTCTC
>NZ_MKSM01000001.1 GCF_001897285.1 Nitrobacter sp. 62-23 | reverse complement strand
ACCTGCTTCGCCATCCAAGCCCCCAGATCATGGAAAGCTTGAATCACATAGCCCCGCTCGTGGGAATCCTTATTGAGTACGGACCCTAATGCCGGAAATGTCGGATGCCGGTGAACACCATGGCGATGCCGTGCTCGTCAGCCGCCTTGATGACCTCCTCGTCGCGCATCGAGCCGCCCGGCTGAATGACGGCGGTGGCGCCGGCCTCGACGCAGGCGAGCATCCCGTCGGCGAACGGGAAGAACGCATCCGACGCCACGACCGAGCCCTTGGTCAGCGGCTCCGCGAGCTTTAAGTCGCGCGCCGCGTCCTCGGCCTTGCGAGCCGCGATTCGCGCCGAATCGACGCGGCTCATCTGCCCGGCGCCGATGCCGACGGTAGCGAGGTCCCTGGCATAGACGATGGTGTTGGATTTGACGTGCTTGCCGACCCGGAAAGCGAAGCGGAGATCGCGCATCTCGGCCTCGCTCGGCGCGCGCTTCGTCATAACCTTCAGCGGCATGTCGTCGACGACGGCGTTGTCGCGGGTCTGCACCAGAAGCCCGCCCGCCACCGTCTTTGCGGTCAGGCCGCGCGCGCGGGGATCGGGCAGGCCGCCGGCGAGCAGCAGCCGCAGGTTCTTGCGCTTGCCGATGATGGCGATCGCCTCCTCGGTCGCGTCGGGCGCGATGATGACTTCGGTGAAGATGCCGGCCACCGCATTGGCCGCATCAGCGTCGAGCGTGCGGTTGAAGGCGATGATGCCGCCATAGGCCGAGGTGGTGTCGCAGGCGAGCGCCTTGCGATAGGCGTCGGCGAGATCGGCTCCTTCCGCGACGCCGCAGGGGTTGGCGTGCTTGATGATGACGCAGGCGGCGGTACGCGCCGCATCGAATTCGGCGACGCATTCATAGGCCGCGTCGGTATCGTTGATGTTGTTGTAGGACAGCTCCTTGCCCTGCAACTGCCGCGCGGTGGAGACGCCGGCGCGTCGTTCGGGCGTGCGGTAGAACGCGGCGCTCTGGTGCGGGTTTTCGCCGTAGCGTAACGTCTGCGCAAGACGGCCGCCGATGGCGCGATAGTCCGGCGCGTCGATCTCAAGCTGCGCCGCAAACCAGTTGGAGATCGCGGCGTCATAGGCGGCGGTGCGCGCGTAGGCCTTGGCGGCGAGGCGCTTGCGCAAGCTCAGCGTGGTTGCGCCGGCGTTGGCGGTAAGTTCGTCGAGCACCGCCGGATAATCCTGCGGCTCGACCACGACCGCGACGTCGTCGTGATTTTTCGCGGCAGCGCGGATCATCGCCGGACCGCCGATGTCGATGTTCTCGATGCAGTCCTCGTAAGCCGCGCCTTTGTCGACGGTCGCCTCGAACGGATACAGATTGACCACCAGCAGGTCGATCGGCGCGATGTTATGATCCGCCATCGCTTTCGCATGATCGGCGTTGTCGCGGATCGCCAGCAGACCGCCATGCACCTTCGGGTGCAGCGTCTTGACCCGGCCGTCCATCATTTCCGGAAACCCCGTGAGGTCGGAGACGTCGCTGACTTTCAGCCCGGCTGCGGCGATCGCCCTGGCGGTGCCGCCGGTCGAGACCAGATCAATGCCGAAGCCAGCGAGCGCGCGGGCGAATTCGATCAGGCCTGTCTTGTCGGAAACGGAAAGCAATGCGCGGGTCACGCGGCGCGGGCGGTCGGTCATGGGCAGATCCTCTGTCTGAAGGGATACCTATGCCCAGGCGCGCGGCGGATATGTCCCGCGCTTCCCGATGGTGCTCCATCCAAGGTCGCCAGTCGCGCGAGCGCGGGTTCGTTAGCAGCTTTCGCCGTCCTTCACAACGACAGGAAAAGACCGGGTCTTACGCCGCTACAACGGTAATTCCGGCTGCCGGCTCGCATTGCGGCGCGCGGTGGTGGCCGCGGGCGAAGTGGCCGAACGGACGAAACTCCAGCGCACGCTGGGGGCTTCCCGTGCGCTCTGATGGATCACGATTTGCGCGCTGCGGCGGGGACCGTCGTTGCCGGCGAGAAACACGCTGTCTTCGAGGTCGACGCGGTCGGCGGGCGCGTCGAACGTCCAGACCTCGCGGTTTGGCAGCACCAGCATCACCCCGTGCCCGTCGCTGAGGCGGCTCGCCTTGATCGACGGATGCAGGTGAAAACGCAATGCGTAGTCGATCCGGCTGCCCTTCATGCGGCCGCCGGGCGCGGGCGCCAGGGTGTCTTCGCCCTCCAGCCGCGCGCCGTCATGCACGATCGTCAGGACACGGCGATGAACCAGGCCGAAGCGGGCGAGATAGCCGTCGTGCGAAGCCGTCAGCCGTTCGCCGTCGTCCACCGTCTCGCGAAAGCTTTCGACATTGCGCGGGCCGCCGATGATCGGCGCGCCTTGCAGCAGTCGCTTCATCGCCGACTGCTCGACGAACTGGCAGGATGATGTCTCATGGCAGGTCAGCGTGGAATGCGCCGGCGTGGTGCGCGCGAAGGCGCGCCAGGTGTCGCGGCTGGTCGAGGGCGTACCGCAATTGATGACGATCCGGTTCAGGCCGGAGGACAACTCGAACGACAGGCAGCCGGCATGCGCCTCCTCGCTGAGGTTCGACGGCGGCGGCGGTCCGGTATCGACGATCAGCGTGGTCGCGCCGGCATCGAGGCGCTGGAAGCCGGTGTGCGGCATGTGGGCCATCGGTATGCCGCGGGTGTCGTCATAGGCCAGAAGCGTCGCCAAAAGATCCGACGGCGTGCCGCTCATGCCGTTGAACAGCGCAAAGCTGCCGTCGCCGTGACGGAAGAAACGCAGCATGGGCATCATGCGGTCGATGGCGTTCAATAGCGCCGACGGCGGCGCGATGTTGCGCGCCGCGAAAGTCTGCCGGAGCGGCAGCAGGTCGATCAGCAGTTCGATCAACGCGCCGGGATTGCGCGAGACATGGCCACCATCGGGCAGGATCTGCCGCCGCAATTCGTCGGACAGCTTGCGCGTCGCGGTGCGGATTGTACGGGCCTGGTTGGCGAGGCACAGCGACGCGTAGCACAGCGCGATCAGCACCTGGAGCCGCGGCACGCCGTCGGGCGCGTCGTGCAGGCCGAAACGCAAAAGACGAACGTCGCGGGCCAATGCGCGCAAATAGCGACGATAGAATTTTCCATCGGTTTCGCTGAGCACAAGCGGCGCATGGCACAACAGCGAGACCACGCGACGCGCCATGATGTCGGCGCGGCGCCCGAGCGGCCGCCGGCGCGCCGGATTCGACATCCAGTCGTCCACCAGCGATCGCGCATTGGCGCGCGTGATCGCGGTATCGGCGGCGCGCAGATGCCGCAGCCAGCCGAAACCCAAAAGCGTAGCTTCCCAGTCCTCGGACGGCGGTTCGAGATCGAAGATCGAGCGGGAACGACAGGTGACGATCTTGCCCGCGAACACGAAGCGGCCGGCATAGATTTCGGCGGCGCGGGTGGCGTCGGCCGTGCGCAGGTCATGCGGCGCGATCGTCAGCCGGTCGGCGCGGCCGGGCCACAGCCGCGACAACGCCGCCGGGCCGTCGCCCGCGCGCGCCAGCGTCCGTCGTGCGAAGCGGCGGAGCAACAGCGTTGAAATGTGTCTGCGATGGGCGACCGACACGCTGCGCCTTCGGTATGAGGATTTCCGACGAATCCCTTTCAGTTGATGGGGATTCTTTCGCGAATCTTTTAATCCGGAAAGGCCGGCGACGCACTATCTTGAAATGCCGCGAATCTCCCCGGGATTCGGCTTGGATATCAGGACTTGATCAATCGCGCCGCGTAGAAGCCGTCGAGTCCGCCCAGCCTCGGATCGTCGCGCGGCAGATGGCACGGCAGGGTGCGCAAGTCACCCGCCGGCGTCACCATATCATCCAGTCCGGCAGCGTCCCCGGCGCTGATCGGCGCGCGGCGGACGCCGGTCTCGGACGCGAGCAGCGCGGCGACGACCTGCTCGCCCTCCTCGGGTTCCAGCGAGCAGGTGCAGTAGATCAGCGTCCCGCCGGGCTTGAGCAGCGCGAGTGCTTTTTGCAGCAGCCGGTTTTGCAGGACCGTCAGCGCCGCGATATCCGACTCCTGTTTGAGCCAGGCGACGTCCGGATGACGGCGGATGGTTCCGGTCGCGGAACAGGGCGCGTCGACCAGCACGCCATCGAACCCGCCGACCGCATCATCTTGCCATTCGACGGCGTCGGCGACGAGCGCCCGCGCGTCAAGCGACAGCCGGCCGAGATTTTCGCGGAGCCGCGCCACCCGATTCGGCGAGCGGTCGATCGCGGTCACGTCCGCCCCGGCCTGCGCGAGCTGCGCGGTCTTGCCGCCGGGCGCCGCGCAGAGGTCGGCGATGCGCCGCCCTTTGAGATCGCTGAACAGCCGCGCCGGCAAGGCGGCGGCGGCGTCCTGCACCCACCATCGTCCTTCCGAGAATCCGGGCAGCATCGCAATCGGGCCCTGCAACGCGGTGCGAACGGTTCCGGTCGGCAAAGCCTCGCCATGCAGCCGCGCCGCCCAGTGCGCCGCATCGGCCTTGACGGTGAGATCGAGGGGCGGTTCGTGGCCGAGCGCCGCAGCAATGGCTTTCGCGGCGCTCTCGCCATAATGAGCGGTCCATCGCGACATCAGCCATGGCGGAACATCGAGCGCCTCCGAGCGGACCTCATCGATCAGGCCCTGACCCTCGCGGGCGCAGCGACGCAGCACCGCGTTGACCAGCCCGGCATATTTCGCCGCGCGGCGGTCCGATTGCACGAGCCGCACCGACAGGTCGACGGCGGCATGATCCGGCACATCCATCCAGAGAATCTGCGCGGCGCCGATCAGAAGCGCGCTCTGGGCGCGCGGCGCGTCGGTCGGGACGCCGCGATCGAGCAGCCGCGACAGCAAATGGCCGAGCGTTCCGAGCCGGCGCAGGATCGTCGCCACAAGGCGCCGCATCAAGGCGCGGTCGCGATCAGCGAGCGCCTTCAGGCCGGGATGCGCGGCCGCGCCTTCGAGCTGTTCGTCGAGCGTGCGACGCTTGTGCAGGACGCCGTCGAGGATATCCGCTGCGATGCGCCGGGCTGCGAGGCCGGGGACCTCGGTAGGCGGTGCGAATCTGGTTGACGGCATGAGGCGGGCAAATCGCTTGAAAGTGAGGGATGGCGGATACGCATCGTCCGGCATCCGCGGCAGGACCGGATTCATGACATGCGAATATGCCAAATATAAGAATCGCCATCATGTTCACGCATTCGGAACATGATTTGTGGTGGAAGGCGACGTTGCCGGCGACAAGGATTCACCTCACCCGCCGGAGAATCGCGACGGGAGGATTATGACATGGCGGACGAGCCTTCGATCTTGCCACACACCGATCCGGCCGATGCGCAAAAGCGGCTGACGCCGGCAGCCCGTCGTGCGCTGGCCGAGGCGGAGGCCCGCCGTGCCGCCTCAAAAGCCGCTGCCGCTGCCAGTCCCGAAAAGAACCCGACGGAAATCCAGGGACCGAAAGGCCCCGAGCCGACGCGGTTCGGCGACTGGGAGCGAAACGGAATCGCAACAGACTTCTGAGAGGATCATTTTCCGTCTCGCCGTTTTCCAGCTTGCGGTTTGGGTCGAATCGGGCCACATTAGGAAAATGTACCCATATAGCAGAATAAATGCATCGCAGGGATCGCGTTGGCGCGGCCGCCTCTCGCCGATCCTGCCCTGGATTTTCACTTTAGGCGTGGTGGCGGGCACCATGCTGCCGGTCCGGAACTGGGTACATTGGCCGCCGGCGATCCTTAACCAGACGTCGCTGCCGTCCCCGACCGACGCGCGCGCGATCTGGGCGCGGGCCGCCGATTCCGCAGCGCGGCACCAGGTCGAGGTAATCAGAACGATTGACGGCGACACCTTCGAGGCGCTGGTTCATCTGTGGCCCGGTCTCGACATGACGACGCGGGTGCGGCTGCGCGGCATCGACGCCGCGGAAATGAAGGCCGCATGCGCCGAGGAATTTCGGCTGGCGCAAGTCGCGAGCGCCCGGTTGCGCGATCTGCTCAGCGAGGGGGGCGTTACCATCGCCAATATCGGGCCCGATAAATATAACGGGCGCGTTCTTGCCGATGCAGCCACGGCGCGAACGCCCGACGTCTCGGCGGCGATGCTGGCTGGGGGTTACGCCCGCGCCTATCACGGCGGTCATCGCGGAAGCTGGTGCGACAGCGCGAGGCGGTAGCTTGCGGTTTGGCTCGACGACCTTGGCGCTAACGATGGCGGCTCTCAGTCAGCGTTCCGTCACCACAACCGGCGTTCCGATCGAAACGCGCCGATAGAGGTCGTCGATGTCGTTGTTGTACATGCGGATGCAGCCATACGATACGAAATGACCGACCGACTGCGGCCGGTTGGTGCCGTGAATGGCGTATTGCCCGCCACCGGACAGCGTCATCGCCGCGACGCCCATCGGATTCGACGGAGAGCCTCCCGCAATCACGTCCGGAATATTCGGGTGGTCGCGCTTGACGTCCGCCGGCGGCGCCCATGCCGGGTTGCGATACTTGCCTTCGATCTGCGCGGTGCCGGTCCATTGCTTGCCGGCCTTGCCGACGCCGACCGGATAGCGGATCGCGCGATCGGAATCGACGATCAGGTAGAGCCGGCGCTCATTAGTCTTCACCACGATGGTGCCCGGCGCATAATCACCGCTGTAGCTCACCTCCTCCGGCCGCGCCTCAACCGGCGGGGTCATGAGCAAGCTGGCTCCGATCGTGGCGGCCAACGCCACCATAGCCCTCGTCAACATCCCCATGCTCCAAGGCCGCCCCGCAGCCGCATCGGTCAAATTCGGAAAGCGTCCGGGCCATTCGCTAGCGCGTCGTCACCCTGCGATTCGAATACGCCGTCTCGGCCATTCAAGTAAAATTGCCTGAACAAAGTAAATGACCGGAAAACAACATCGGAAGGCAGAACCGCTGCCACCAAGCGGAGACACGTGCAGTCGGGGTCATCCGTTCGGAAGCGCAGAGCGCGAACCCGCCGGTGAGGTGGGGGCAGTCACCGGCGGGCCGGGAGTAGACGGGAGACCTCGGGGGAAAGGCCCGTCCAGCCGGTTAATGTCGTGGATGACGAGACGTTCCTAGTCCAACGACACAAAAACCCGCCGGTCGGCAGGTCACGTTTTTGCGGTTTCCGCAGATCTTCTCCCGACGCGGTACCCGAGGGGGATCGCCAAAACCCGCTATCCTGCCCGCGCCAGCGCGCCGTCGATCATCGCGATGGCATTCTGCAAGCCATAGACCGCGACGAACGAGCCGAAGCGCGGTCCCTTCTCCTGTCCGAGCAGCACCTGATAAAGCATGTTGAACCAGTCGAGCGCGACGCCGGGGCGACCGTCCTTGGCGAGCTTCTTGTGGTTGAGAAAGGGCTCGCGTCGGCCGATCTCATAGACCACGTTCTGAATGTCTTCGGCCGAGGCGTCTTCGGGCAATTGCGACAGCGCATCACGCAGGTCCTGCAACGCGGCGCGCTCGCTCCCCGTCGGCTCGCGGAATTTTTTGGCCGGCGCGACGAAGTCGCGGTAATAGTTGATGGCGTAGCCGACCAGCGCGTCGAGCTTGCGATGGGTCTGCGGCGTGACGCCGGGGCGATAGCGGCCGATGAAGCCCCACAGTGTTTCGGCATTCTCCGCATTCGATGACGACACCAGCGTCAGCAGTAACTGGAACGTGACCGGCATGTCGGCCTCCGGCGGCCGGCCGGAATGAATATGCCAGACCGGGTTGGCGAGCTGCTGCCTTGCATCCTGCCGCGGATAGCCTTCCAGGAACTGCTGGTAGTCGTCGACGTTGCGCGGGATGACATCGAAATGCAGCCGCTTCGCCGCCTTCGGTTCGCGGTACATGAACAGCGAGAGCGATTCCGGCGAGGCATAGCGCAGCCATTCGTCGATGGTCAGGCCGTTGCCCTTGGATTTCGAAATCTTATGGCCCTTGTCGTCGAGGAACAGCTCGTAGTTGAAGCCTTCCGGCGGCGCGCCGCCGAGCGCGGAACAGATCTTGCCCGACAGCTTGACCGAATCGATCAGGTCCTTTCCCGCCATTTCATAATCAACCCCGAGCGCGGTCCAGCGCATGGCCCAGTCCGGCTTCCACTGCAATTTGCAATGCCCGCCAGTGACGGAGACCGTGACGCGCTCGTTGGTTTCGGGATCGTCATAGCAGACCGTGCCGGCCTTCGCGTCGTGCGCAACGATCGGCACCTGCAACACCACGCCGGTGCGCGGGCAGATGGGCAGGAACGGCGAATAGCTCGCAGCGCGTTCCTCGCGCAAGCTGGGCAGCATGATCGCCATCACCCTGTCGATGTTCTCAAGCACCTTCAGAAGCGTCGCGTCGAAACGGCCCGAGGTGTAGTAGGCCGTTGAACTGGCGAACTCGTAGTCGAAGCCGAAGGTGTCGAGGAAGGTACGCAGGCGGGCGTTGTTGTGTTCGCCGAAGCTGTCATGCGTGCCGAAGGGATCGCGCACTTTCGTCAGCGGCTTGCCGAGATCCCGTGCCAGCAGCTCCTTGTTGGGCACATTGTCCGGCACCTTGCGCAGGCCGTCCATGTCGTCGGAAAACGCCAGCAGCCGCGTCTTGATCCGGTCTTCGGTCAGCACCCGGAAGGCGTGACGCACCATGGTGGTGCGCGCGACCTCGCCGAAAGTGCCGATATGCGGCAGCCCGGAGGGACCGTAGCCGGTCTCGAACAGCACCTCGTCCTTTGGTTTCTTCTTCAGGCGCGCGACGATCTGCTTCGCCTGCTCGAACGGCCACGCATTGGATTGTTCGGCGAGGCCACGCAGATCGCTCGCTGACATCAGGTCTGACATTTCACTCACTTCACTCTCCATGGCGCGCGCGGCGTCTTCCGTGCCGTCACGCCAATTTTTGATTGAGCATGATCCTATCCGAAAACCGGTCCCCCCTTGGCGCTGGCGCGGCGCTTCGCGCCGGGATCATGCTCTAAAAGGGACTGACGGAAAAATACCGCAGCCACAGGTCGGTATAGCGGCCCTTTTCCCAGATCCGGAACAGCGCCCAGTTCAGGGCCTGGCGCAACACGTCGTTGCCCTTCTTCACGGCGATGCCGACGCCATCGCCGAAATAGCGGCTCTCGACGAACGGGCCGCCGCTGAACGCGCAGCAGCCTTCCGAATCGGTGCCATTGATCCAGAACGCCAGTCCGATGGCGTCGCCGAAGATGAAGTCGACCTCGCCCTTCCGCAGCGCCTGCCGAAGCGCCTCGTCATTCGGATAGGCATGCAGTTCGGCGTCGGTGAAGAAAGCCTTGAGATAGGCCTCGTGCGCGGAGCCTGCGATCACGCCGACCTTCTTGCCCTCGAGATATTCCGGGCGCACCTCGGGTATCACGGCGTCGCGCCGCGACACGAATCGCGCCGGCGGCCGATAATACGGATCGGTGAAGTCCACCCGCTTGCGCAATTCCGGCGTCACCGCCAGCGAGGCGATGATGGCGTCGCCGCGGTTGCTGGTGAGCGCGTCCACCAGCGTCTCGAAGCGCCGCATCTGGATCGTGCAGGTGACCTTGATCTCCTCGCACAGGGAGCGCGCCAGATCGACATTGAAGCCGGCCGGATTGCCGTCGGGGCCGGTGAAGTTAAAGGGCGGATAGTCGGTCTCGGTCAAAAAGCGGATCACGGTCAGGCGGGACAGATCGGGGCGGTCCGGGCGGCGGCGCGGATCCCAGAAGCCCGGGACCGCCTGCGGCGCGACGCCCGGGGTCTTCGCCGCGGCCGCCACGGCGGTTGCCGTGGTCTGCGCGCGCGCACCCTCGATCGTCGCTCCTGAAACCAGGAGCCCGCAGGCGACCAGCAGCCAACCCAGCAGCATCGCTCGGCCGCGCGTCAATCTTTCGTTGGGGGAAACGGTATTCTGTGGTTGCATCGAGCGGGGCTTTTCGGACGGAGGTCTTATAAACCATCCGGAGCGAGACGCGAGTATCGTTTATTGCTGGGGGCGTCATTTGGCGGGGTGGGATCGTGTCAGGGATAGCACAGGGGCCACCACGCGGCAGCAGATGATGCCTGCGGGTTCGCTGCCGTCGGCGGCCTTTCCCGTCGGCGCTGTTCACACGCCGCAATCAAGCAACGACAACCGGCTGTGGGAGTTGGGCCCGGCGAGCGAGCTGGATTGCCTGCGACAGGTGTTCGCGCCCTCGCTGCTGAGAGCAGCCGAAGCGCGTGGCCGGGAACTCGGCATCGGTGCGGACCAGGTGCTGATCCGATCGGGCGTCATTGATGAGGACGCCTATTTGCAGGCGCTGTCCCTTCACACGGGTCTTGCGATCGAACCGTTCACCGAAACCTCCCGCGTCGATTGCCTCCTGCCCGATCACCACCTGCCCCACGCGGCCGAACACGGGCTGCTTCCGCTGCGCCGGCATGACCGGCTGGTCTGGGCGGTCGCACCGCGCGGCCTGGCCACGCGAAGACTCTGTCGCCTGGTCGCCGAATATCCATCCTTATGCGATCGGATCTGTCTGACATCGACGCGAGACCTCAATCAGTTTCTGCTGCGGCACGAGGCCGGGGACGCGCTCGGTCGGTCGGCCGCCAACGCGCTCGGCCGGCGATTTCCCGACCTGTCCGCCGCGCCGGTTGCCGGCGGCGCTTCCGGCGCGCTGCGGACCATGCGGCACCTTGCGAAGACCGGCGTCCTGACCGTCATGATGACGCTGGTGTCCGCCTCGGTCCTGGATATCCTGAACAGCGTGCTGGCGGTATGGTTTCTGGCATTCATCGGCCTGCGGCTCGCGGCCAGCCTGAGGCCGCCGCGCCCGAAGGCGCGATTGCCCCGTATCTCGGACGACCGTCTGCCGGTCTACACCGTGATCGCGGCGCTCTACCGCGAGGCGTCCTCGGTCGCATCGCTGATGCAGGCCATCGGCGCCTTCGATTACCCGCGCGAAAAACTCGACGTCATCGTCGTCATCGAACTCGACGATCTCGAAACCCGCGCCGCACTTGCGAGGCTCGGCCCGATGCCGCACGTCCAGGTGCTGCTTGCTCCGGCGGAAGGGCCACGCACCAAGCCGAAGGCTTTGAATTGCGCACTGCCATTCGCGCGCGGCAGCTTCACCGCCGTTTTCGACGCCGAGGACCGTCCCGATCCGGGCCAACTCCGCGCCGCGCTCGACGCCTTTCGCGTCCAGGACGCTGACGTGGCCTGCGCGCAGGCCAGCCTGTGCATCGAAAATCAGTCGGATAGCTGGCTCTCGGGCATGTTCGCCGCCGAATATGCCGGGCAGTTCGATGCTTTCCTTCCGGGGCTCGCATCTTTCGGCGGACCGCTGCCGCTCGGCGGGTCGTCGAATCACTTCCGCACCGCGGTTCTTCGCGAGGTGGGCGGCTGGGATGCCTATAACGTCACCGAGGACGCCGACCTCGGCTTCCGGCTGGCGCGCTTCGGCTACCGGTCAACCACCTTCGCTTCGACAACTCTCGAGGAGGCGCCAGCGCGTTTTGGCGGATGGTTGCGCCAGCGCTCGCGGTGGATGAAGGGATGGATGCAGACCTGGAGCGTCCACATGCGCCGACCCCGGCGGCTGTGGAGGGATGCGGGCGCGAAAGGTTTTTTCACGCTGAACGTCATCGTCGGCGGCAATGTGCTGACGGCACTGGCCTTTCCGATTCTTGCCGCCGACCTGGCGATCCATGCGCTGACGCGCTCCGGCGACGGGCCGGGATGGCTCGCAAGCCCGCTCATGCTGTTCCATCTGACCACGATCGTCGCCGGATTCGTCTCGACGATCGTGGTCGGACTCATGGGGCTGGCGCGGCGCGGGCAGTTGCGGCAGGGCTGGATCCTGGTGCTGACGCCGTTCTACTGGGCCTGCCTTTCGATCGCGGCGTGGCGCGCGCTGTATCAACTGCTGAGGGAGCCATATCGATGGGAGAAGACCGAACACGGCCTTTCTCCGCAGATCCGCTCAAGCGCCGCACTCACCGACAGCGAACCGGCATCGAAGGTACGCCCCCGAAAGCGGGCACCCAGTATTCCGTTACGCATCCATCGTCCGCATCGCGCCTTGCGGATGACTGGATCATCCGCCTTCGCGGACGATCGCCGGGGATGTGATAATCCTTATCCATGATCCCCTCCCGCATCCTGCGCCTCAGCCTCACCCGCTTCCGCAACTACGGCGCGGCCGGGCTTGAGACGCGCGGCGACGTGGTCGTGCTGGTGGGGGCGAACGGGGCCGGCAAGACCAATTGCCTCGAAGCCATATCGCTGCTGTCGCCGGGGCGCGGATTGCGGCGCGCCGCGCGCGAAGCCTTTGCCAACATCCAGGGCGACGGCTCCTGGGCGGTTTCGGCCGAGGTGGAAGGCGCGCTCGGCCTCGCGACGCTCGGCACCGGCATCGACGCGCCGAACGATGAAGCCCAAAGCAGCAGCCGGCGCTGCCGGATCGACCGCGAGCCCGCGGGCTCCGCGGCGGCGTTCGGCGACCACCTGCGCATGGTGTGGCTGACGCCTTCGATGGACGGCCTGTTCGCCGGGCCGACATCGGAACGGCGGCGCTTTCTCGACCGCCTGGTGCTAGGGGTCGACAGCGATCACTCCGGCCGCGTCGCGGCGCTGGAGCGCAGCCTGCGCTCGCGCAACCGCCTGCTGGAAACGCGCAACTTCGACGACCACTGGTGCGCCGCCGTCGAGCGCGAAACCGCAGAGCTTGCCGTCGCGGTCGCGGCGATGCGCGCGCAAACCGTGACGCGCCTTGCGGCCGCGCTGGAAGCGCGCGGCGCGGCCTCCGCTTTCCCCTCGGCCAGCATCAGGCTCGACGGCTGGATGGAAAACGCTCTCCGCAGCGAACCGGCCACAGCGGTGGAGGACCGCTACCGCGCGATCCTGCGCGACAATCGCGTCCGTGATGCAGCCGCCGGCCGCACGCTCGATGGTCCGCACCTCACCGATCTCGAAGTGAGCTACGCGCCCAAGAACATGTTGGCGAAGGACGCCTCCACCGGCGAGCAGAAGGCGCTTCTGATCGGACTCGTGCTTGCCCATGCGGGTCTCGTCGCCGAGATGACGGGGATCGTGCCGCTGCTGCTGCTCGACGAGGTGGTGGCGCATCTGGATCCCGACCGCCGCGTCGCGCTGTTCGACGAACTGACCCGATTGGGCGCGCAGGTCTGGATGAGCGGCGCCGATCCGGCCGCGTTCGCGCATGTCGGTGCCGGCAGCGAGATATTCGATGTCGATCAGGGCCGGATCGCCCGCCGACCGCCACCGTGACGCCACGTCAACTCCCTAAAGCTTCAACAGGGAAGGCCGCAAACGTCCGGCTTCACACGCCTGTTTTCGCGGTCCCGGAATCGCTGTTTTGGGAGCTCCCCGAATCGGCTGTTCCCGCCCTTGAAAAACAACGTAAAAAACACATATATTCAATGGCTTGTAAGCGGTCACTTTGCGCTAGGCGCGGTGCCGCTTTCATGTCAGAAATAAAGCTTCTCGGCCGCGCTCATACGCGGCTGATTCGGGACATCTTCTGAAGGCCTTTCATGAACGAACCTGCCCGGCAGCAACTTGCCGACACCCAGCCTGTCGCGCCCGTCGAATACGGCGCGGAATCGATCCGGGTTCTCAAGGGCCTCGACGCCGTGCGCAAGCGCCCCGGCATGTATATCGGCGACACCGATGACGGCTCGGGCCTGCACCACATGGTCTATGAAGTCGTCGACAACGCCATCGACGAAGCGCTGGCGGGACACGCCACGGTGGTGGAGGTGATTCTCAACGCTGACAATTCTGTCACTGTGCGCGACAATGGCCGCGGCATCCCCGTCGGCATCCACAAGGGCGAAGGCATTTCCGCGGCCGAGGTCATCATGACCCAGCTCCACGCCGGCGGAAAGTTCGACCAGAATTCCTACAAGGTCTCCGGCGGTCTGCACGGCGTCGGCGTCTCCGTCGTCAACGCGCTGTCGAGCAAGCTCGCGCTGCGCATCTGGCGCGACGGCAAGGAGCATTACGTCGAATTCGCGCACGGCGACTCCGTCGCGCCGCTGAAAGTGGTCGGCGACGCCGCCGGCAAGCGCGGCACCGAGGTCACGTTCCTCGCCTCGACGGAAACCTTCAAGAACGTCGAATACGATTTCGCGACGCTGGAGCATCGGCTGCGCGAACTTGCCTTCCTCAATTCCGGCGTCAATATCCTTCTGGCCGACAGGCGCGGCGCCGTGGAGAAGCGTGAGGAGATGCGCTACGACGGCGGCGTCGAAGAATTCGTCAAGTTCCTCGATCGCAACAAAAAGGCCGTGGTGCCGGCGCCGATCATTGTGCGCGCCGACATGAACGGCATCGGCGTCGAAGCCGCGCTGTGGTGGAACGACAGCTATCATGAAAACGTGCTGTGCTTCACCAACAACATTCCGCAGCGCGACGGCGGCACCCATCTCGCGGGCTTTCGCGGCGCGCTGACGCGGCAGGTCAACGGCTATGCCGACGCCATGGCCAAGAAGGAGAGAATCGCGCTGACCGGCGACGATTGCCGGGAAGGCCTGACCGCCGTGCTGTCGGTAAAGGTGCCGGACCCGAAATTCTCGTCGCAAACCAAGGACAAGCTGGTCTCCTCCGAAGTCCGCCCCGTGGTCGAGAACGTCATCAACGAGGCGTTGGCGGCGTGGTTCGAGGAACACCCGACCGAAGCCAGGATCATCGTCGGCAAGGTGGTGGAAGCCGCCGCAGCCCGCGAAGCCGCGCGAAAAGCGCGCGAACTGACGCGGCGCAAGGGCGCGCTCGACATCGCTTCGCTTCCGGGCAAGCTAGCCGACTGCCAGGAGCGCGATCCGGCCAAGTCGGAATTGTTCATCGTCGAGGGCGATTCCGCCGGCGGCAGCGCCAAGCAGGGCCGCAACCGTGAATTCCAGGCCGTGCTGCCGTTGCGCGGCAAGATCCTCAACGTCGAGCGCGCGCGTTTCGACAAGATGCTGTCGTCCGAGCAGATCGGCACGCTGATCACGGCGCTCGGCACCGGCATCGGCCGCGACGACTTCGACCTGTCGAAGCTGCGCTATCACAAGATCATCGTGATGACCGACGCCGACGTCGACGGCGCTCATATCCGCACGCTGCTGCTGACATTCTTCTTCCGCCAGATGCCGGCGCTGATCGAGGCCGGTCACCTCTATATCGCGCAGCCTCCCCTCTACAAGGTCACGCGCGGCAAGTCCGAGCAATACCTGAAGGACGAACGCGCGCTGGAAGATTACCTGATCGAGACCGGGCTCGACGACTGCGTGTTCAAGCTCGCAACCGGCGAGGACCGCAGCGGCCGCGACCTGCAGGCGCTTGTCGAGGATGCCCGCATTATCCGCAACGTGCTGCACAATCTGCACAGCCGCTACAACCGCGCGGTCATCGAACAGGCCGCGATCGCCGGCGTGCTCAACCCGAAGGTGACCGGCGATCCTGCCACCGCAACCGCCGCCGCCGACTACATCGCCAAGCGGCTGGATGCGCTGGCCGACGAGGTCGAGCGCGGCTGGAGCGGACGCTTCGCCGAAGGCGAAGGTTTTTTCTTCGAACGCACCGTGCGAGGCGTCAAGGACGTCGCCATGATCGACGATGCGCTGCTCGGCTCGGCCGATGCGCGCAAGCTCGACGAATACGCGGCGAAACTGCAGGAGGCCTATCCGCGGCCCGGCCTTCTGCGCCGCAAGGATACGGAGACCGCGATTCACGGTCCGGTCGGCCTGTTCGAGGCGGTGACCGATTCGGGGCGCAAAGGCGTGGCGCTGCAACGCTACAAAGGTCTCGGCGAGATGAACCCCGACCAGCTCTGGGAGACCACGCTCGACACCAACGAGCGGTCGCTGCTGCAGGTGAAGATCAAGGAAGTCGACGAGGCCGACGACATCTTCACCAAGCTGATGGGCGACGTGGTGGAACCGCGCCGTGAGTTCATCCAGGACAACTCGCTCAGCGCCAACGTGGATGTGTGAGCCGGCACCGCGCGCAACCACGTCCCGCATATCCGGTGGTCCGTAGCTGGAAAACCGGAAAGCCCGCGCGTTTTCAAGCGAAGTCGCTACCGGTTCGCGTCAAGAAAACGCATCAAATCAAAAATATAGAGCCTTTCCGCTTCTGATTCCGTCAGAAGCGGGATTCCATCAGAGGCGGAAAGGCTCTATGACGTCCCGGCGGCGTCTTTGCTGGCTGACGGGTCCGGCCCGCCGACCCATTCGGATATACAGCGTTCGAGATCCACGAGATTTTGCCGCATCTGCTCCAACGAAAAGCCCAGCGCGAAAAAACGTTCGGTCATATCGCCCGGCAGTCCGCGCGTCAGTCCTTCGCGGCGCATCGCGGCAATTTCCTCGGCATAGGCCAGAAGCGCCGTCTGCACCGGCCCGATCGCCGGCACCGCCGCACCTTGCCGTAACGCCTCGGCTGAGGCCTTCAGATAATTGCTTATGGCCTCGCTGAGCTGCGCGATCGGCAGCATGAGCCGCGACTGGAGATTGGCCGGCAACGGCGTCACCGTGGCGCGCCCGATCATCACGACATCGTGCCGCAATCGCAACACGGTTCGCAATAGCGGCCCGGTGTCCGGCCCATGGGACAACCAGGCCGCGCGCTCGCGTTCAGCCTCGGTGCCGATCGCGTTCAACTCGCTGATGGCATGACCGATTCCATCCTGAAGCGCATGAAGCGCGTCATTGTCGCGACCGCGCGTGAGGCCCGCGAGCAATTCCTGCACGGCGTCGGCAAGGAGGTTGAGCACGCGCGCAGCATTGACGCGAATCTGGCCGTAGGCGCGCGACGGCAGCACCAGGAACGACACCAGCAGCCCGGTGACGGCCCCGACCGTCACCTCCAATATGCGGTCGATGGCGGATTCGAGCGGCGACATCTGCCCCATCGTCGGCAGCAGCAGCACGATGATCGCGGTCACGGTCGCGACGTTCAGGCTCGGATTGATCGCGGCCAGGAAGGCCAGTGGCGCAACCGCCAGCACCAGCACCGCCAGCAACGCGCTTTCGCCGTGATGCGGGATCAGAATGGCGATCGCGCCGCCGTAGATCGCCCCGCCGATGGTGCCGATGAGATACTCGCGCGTCACCTTCAGCGAGCGGCCGACGCTCATCTGGGTCACGATGATGGCCGTCAGCACGGCCCACAGCGGCAGCCGCAGGTGCAGCGTAATCGCGAGCGCCAGCGCGGTGAAGGCGGCGGCCGTGACCCGGACGCCAAGGCCCATTTCCACCTTTCGCGACCACAGCCGCGTTGCCGTGCGTTTCAGCAATGAGATCATGCACCGCACAGGGTTGGGTCGGGTTAACCAGCCGCTTCGACGTTAAAGCTGGTCGCGCGTCATTCCGCAACAGCGCGGTTTTCCGCGCGCCCCGCGGTCACATATTCGTGGTAACCGGCGGCAGGACATTTCAAATTCGGACACGTGAACCATATTCCTGATATTGCCTTGAACCTGAGCCCCGTTCGGGGAACTTACTCCCATAAGCCGTGTTTTATTTGTTCGCGTAAGCGTTGGTGTCGTGATGCCGGTTTTCCGTTATTTTCTTGTCATGGGCTGCTGTCTTCTCGGCTTGCTTTTAGCCGCCGACTGGATCTGGCCCGGTGACACTGCTTCCGGCGTGCATCCGACGGCGGTCGCGACTGCGGACGCGACATCCGCGGGCTTGCAGGGGACAGGCCTGCAATCCGTGACCTCCGACCCAAAAGACTCATCCTCCAGGGACCTGTCCTCTAAAGACTTGTCCTCCTCTAAAGACTTGTCCTCCAAGGATTCCTCCAATCCGACCGCGGCGGATTCCGGGACAGAAACGGCGGTTCTCAGTTCGATCGACGACTGGCGCCGCTCCGAGGAACGCTTCGAGCGCTCGAAGCAGAATCCCCACCCCATCGTCTATCCGGACGTCGCCACGCTTGCGCCCACCCCCGATCGATTGCAGTGGGAACGCCAGCTCCGCTACCTGCCGGCCGATCACGTCTACGAAGCGCGGGCGGAAATGCCCAAGGGAACGGCCGCGGAATCCCCGAAAGTGGCGGACAAGACCGCGCCGCCGCGCAAGCACGTCGCCCACGTCCGCAGCAAGGCAAGGATCGCCGAGGACATCGAGCGAGCGCCTCCGCGCTACGCCCGCAACAGCGCCTGGAACCCGTTCGGCTTCTTCGATTGAATTTCTTTAAAAAAACCGGAGACGGTTCTTTGCGCACGGGGCGGGCTCGCGCCCGGAGCATGATCCCGGAAAGTGGAAACCGGTTTGCGCTCGAAAACCGCTCTATTCCAATAGCCAGCGGAACGCACGGCACAGCTCGTCCGCAGCGCGGCTATCGTACCAGCGGCCATGATCGTCATGCCGGTTGAAAACGGCATCTTCAGCAACGGCGGCCCGAAGCGAATCGTCGGGCCGTCGACGATCCAGACATCGTCAGCCACGCTCTTGAGCGTGTCGAGCGGCGGATAGGTGGCGAACGAATCCCGTTCCATGATTCGTGAAGCCGTAACCTGCGGCCATCCGGGTAGCGATGGTTGTCAGCGCCGCCGCCGCGCATGATATAATGATGATCAGGCTTCAATCGTTCATGCCTGACGGAGGCGACATGAGCTGGCTTCCCTCCAACGATCCCGTCCTCGGCGACCCCCGCTCCTGCGACGCGCTCGAACTCGTCATCGTACCGCGCACCCGCGATCTCGGCGACGGATTCGCCGTGCGCCGGGCGTTGCCGCACGGCAAGCGGCAGATGGTCGGCCCCTTCATCTTCTTCGATCATTTCGGACCGGTGCAGTTCGTCTCCGGCAAGGGCATGGACGTGCGGCCGCATCCGCATATCGGGCTCGCCACCGTCACTTACCTGTTCGACGGCAGCATCATGCACCGCGACAGCGAGGGCAACATCCAGGAAATCCAGCCCGGCGCGATGAACCTGATGACCGCGGGGCGCGGCATCGCCCATTCCGAACGCACCCCCGATGCGCAGCGCGCGAACGGCCAGTTGATGCTCGGCCTGCAAAGCTGGATCGCGCTGCCGGAGGGCAAGGAGGAAATCGCGCCCTCATTCCAGCACTACGGCGCCGGCAGCCTGCCGACCGTACAGGACAAGGGATTGCGCGCCCGCATCATCGCCGGCCGGTCGTTCGGCGCAACTTCGCCGGTCGAGATGGTGTCGCCGTGGTTCTACGTCGAGGTCAGCTTGGACGCCGGCATGAGCGCGCCGCTGGATGCGGACCACGAGGAGCGCGCGATCTATCTCGTCGAGGGCGAGGTCGAAATCGCGGGCGACCGCCACGAAGCTCCCCGACTGCTGGTTTTCTGTCCCGGCGACCGCATTACGGTGCGGGCGACAAGGCCCGCACGGATGATGTTCCTCGGCGGCGACGCGCTGGAGGGACCGCGGCACATCTGGTGGAATTTCGTCTCCTCCAGCAAGGAGCGCATCGAGCAGGCCAAGGAGGACTGGAAAACCGGCCGTTTCGCTGCCGTCCCGAACGAGCACGAGTTCATTCCGTTGCCGGAATGATCCCGCGCATCACGCCGTCAGTCCGTTCGCCTGCGCCAGTTCCCTCAATGAGACCTGCGGCCGCGCACCGATGTGCTGGATCACCTCAGCCGCGGCGAGCGCGCCGAGCCGGCCGGCGTTTTCGTAGCTCGCGCCCCCCACCAGTCCGAACAGGAATCCCGCCGCGAACAGGTCGCCGGCGCCGGTGGCATCGACAAGCCGCTCGATCGGGCATGCCGGAACCGCGGTGACGTCGTCCGTCGTCGCAATCACGCAGCCCTTCTCGCTGCGGGTGACAACGCCGAGCGCGACGTCCTTGCGCAATTGCGCCAACGCGGTGTCGAAGCTTGAGGTCTGGTAGAGCGAATGCAGCTCAACCTCGTTGGCGAAGATCAGGTCGACGGCGCGGCTGCGCATCAAATGCAGGAACTCGTCGCGGTAGCGATCGACGCAAAACGCATCCGACAGCGTCAGCGCAACCTGGCGCTTCGCTCCGTGTGCAATCTGCGACGCCTTGAGGAACGCCTCCTTGGCAGACTTCGGGTCCCACAGATAGCCCTCAAGATAAAGGATCGAGGCAGCGGCGACGGCCTCGGCATCGATATCCGCAGGCGACAGATCCTGCGCCGCGCCGAGATAGGTGTTCATGGTGCGCTCGCCGTCCGGCGTCACCAGAATGTAGGAACAGCCGGTGGCCGGGCCATCGGAGGCGGGCGGCGTGTCGAAGGCTACATTCGCGGCACGGATGTCATGCGCATACAGACGACCGATCTGATCGTCCTTGACCTTGCCGACATAAGCGGCGCGCCCGCCGAGCCCGGCAATGCCGACGATGGTGTTGGCAGCCGAGCCGCCCGACATCTCGGTGGCGGGTCCCATGTCGGCATAGATCGAGGCGGCGCGGGCCTCGTCGATCAGCGCCATGCCGCCTTTGGCCATGCCGTGGGCGGCGAGAAAGCCCTCGTCGGTCCGCACCAGAACATCGAAAATCGCATTGCCGATCCCGAGCACGTCGTATTTCGCTGAAGTCATTAAGAATATCCCGTTGCGGCAATTGCGGGGAGGCGCGGAATCCGGTCAGACTCCTCAGCCAGTGGAGGTCCGCGACCTAACACGGGTGCTTCCATGCCATCAAGCACGGCCTAGTGGTCCGATTCTAACATCTGTATCCCGTTGCAGCAGGTGTTCTTGCAAATGTTAGAATCAAAGGACCACTAGCAAATATAAGGTTTCTGGTGGAGCTTTGGATTTGACATTCGCTTCTTGCGTCGCTCCAAACCGGGTAGCGAATGTCAAATCCACTCCACTAGGCCGACATCGCCATGATCCGCTCCGTCCTCACCGTCTCCTCGGGCACGCTGGCCTCGCGTCTGCTCGGATTCGCGCGCGATGCCCTGACCGCAGCGCTCTTGGGCGCAGGCCCTGTCGCCGATGCATTTCTGATGGCGTTTCAACTCATCAACGTGATCCGGCGGATGCTCGGCGAAGGCGCACTGAACGCGGCGCTGGTGCCGGCCTGGATGCGCCTGCGCGACGGCAGCGGCCCTGCCGCGGCGGCCGCCTTCGCCGGCGCAGTGCTCGGCACCGTCAGCGCGGCCCTGATTGCGCTTACCGTGATCGCCGCCGCGGCGATGCCGCTTCTGATGATGGTGCTGGCTCCGGGCTTCGTCGGGAGCGAAAGCCTGCAGCTTGCCGTGACGAACGCGCGGCTGATGCTGCCTTACCTTGCCTTCGCCGGCCCCGCAGCCGTCATGATCGGCCTGATGAACGCCCGGCATCGCTTCGCGATTCCAGCCTTCGCGCCGCTGACGTTCAACATCGCCCTGATCCTCGCTGCTGCGGCGATGCTGCTGTCGCATCGGGACTCGCACTCGGCGGCGCCGGTGATGGCGGCGACCGTGGGCGCGGCCGGCCTGCTGCAACTCGCGGCCCTTGCGGCCCCGCTCCGCCGCGACAATCTCGCAAGCCCCTTGCGCGTCTCCTTCGATAGCAGAATGCGGGATTTCGCCCGCAAGGCCATCCCCGGCATGATCGCGAATTCGGGACCGCAATTGCTGATCGTGGCCGGCGCGATCGTGGCGTCGGCATCGCCATCGGCGGTGGCGTGGCTTTATTTCGCCAACCGCCTGATCGAACTGCCGCTGGGAATGGTTGGCGTCGCCGTCGGCACCGTGCTGGTGCCGGAATTGAGTCGTGCCCTCGCCAGGAACGACACCGCCGCGCTGGCAAACGCGGAGTCGCGGGGGCTCGAGCTCGCGGCGGGTCTCGCTCTGCCCGCGGCGCTCGGTCTGGTCGTCCTCAGCGAGCCGATCGTGCGGGTTCTGTTCGAGCACGGCGCGTTCACTGCAGCCGACACCAAAGCCACGGCGCTGGCGCTCGGTAACCTCGCCCTCGGCCTGCCGGCTTATGTCCTGCTCAAGACGCTGTCTCCGGCTTTCTTTGCGCGCGGCAACACAATGATCCCACTTCTGGCGACGCTGAAGGGCATCGCCGTGGCGATCGTGCTCGCCGTCATATTCGGACGGATGTTCGGGATCGGCGGAATCGCCGCCGCGGTGGCGCTCGGCGCATGGAGCAATGCGGCGAGCCTCGCGCGGAGCACCGCCGCGACGTTCGGATTTTCCATGGACGCCGAAGCGCGACGGCGCCTGCCGCGCATCGTATTGGCCGCGTTGCTGATGGGCGGCACTTTGTGGCTCGCCGTCCAATTGCTGCCGACCATGGCCGGCGCGCATACGATCTTGCAGGCCGCGCGGCTCGCGATCCTGATCGCCTTCGGCATCGCCGTCTACGGCATCTGCCTGCTGTCGTTCCGGGTGATCGACTGGCGCAGCATGCGCACCGCCTTGATGCGATCCGGCGACTTGCGCCCCTAGATCATTTTCGCTTCCGATTGAATCAGGAGCGGCGCTATGATTTTGATTTGACGCGTTTTCTTCACGCCAACCGGATTTCACTTGGCCCGAAAATGCTCTAAAGCGTGGCACGACATGCGGCGCCGGCCGCGTTGCAACAGGCAGAAAGAGAAAGCGAAGAGAGCGATGACACGGGTTTTTTCGGGCGTGCAACCGACCGGCAATCTGCATCTGGGCAATTATCTCGGCGCCATCGTCAATTTCGTGAAATTGCAGGCCGACCACGAATGCCTCTATTGCGTGGTCGACCTCCATGCCATCACCGTGCCCGTCGCGGTCTGGGGCGGACCGGAGGAATTGCGCCGCAACACCCGCGAGGTCACCGCCGCCTTCATCGCGGCCGGCATCGATCCGAAGCGCCACATCATCTTCAATCAGAGCCAAGTGGCGGGACATGCCGAACTGACCTGGGTGTTCAACTGCGTGGCGCGGCTCGGCTGGCTTAACCGCATGACCCAGTTCAAGGAAAAGGCCGGCAAGGACCGCGAGAACGCGTCGGTCGGGCTTTACGATTATCCGGTGCTGATGGCGTCGGACATTCTGGTCTATCGCGCCACCCACGTTCCGGTCGGAGAGGACCAGAAACAGCACCTCGAACTCAGCCGCGACATCGCCCAGAAATTCAACAATGACTTTTCCGGATCGATCGCCGCCAACGGCTTTGAGGACAAGTTCTTTCCGCTGCCCGAGCCTGTGATCACGGGACCCGCGACGCGCGTGATGAGCCTGCGCGACGGCACCAAGAAGATGTCGAAGTCTGACCCCTCGGATTATTCGCGCATCAACCTCACCGACGATGCCGACACCATCGCGCAAAAGATCCGCAAGGCCAAGACCGACCCGGAGCCGCTGCCGTCGGAGGAAAAGGCGCTGGAAAGCCGCCCCGAGGCCGACAACCTCGTCGGCATCTATGCGGCCTTGTCGGGCACACCAAAATCCCAGGTGCTCGCGCAATTCAGCGGCGCGCAGTTCTCCGGCTTCAAATCCAACCTCGTGGACCTGGCGGTCGCAAAGCTGTCGCCGATCGCCGCCGAGATGAAGCGGCTCACCGACGATCCCGCCTATGTCGACCGGATTCTGATCGAGGGAGCCGACCGCGCCCGCGCCATCGCCTCGGAAACCATGAACGCGGTGAAGGATATCGTCGGGTTCATCCGCAAGCGCTAGAGCCCGCTTCTGATGGAATCAGGCTCCATGATTTTGTTTTGACGCGTTTTCTTCCCGCGAACCGGTACCCACTTCGCTCGAAAACGCTATAGATCAAGATGAATGGATCGAATCGATCCGAAATCATGAACCTGATCGAATCAGGTATTTTAAGAAAACAGGATGCGGGCGGAAAACCGCGACACGCTTTCCGCTGCATCGCCTTCCACCGCTTTGCACACTTGTTGATCACGCTCCCGCAAGCTGCTTGTCGGATCGGGGCACGCCGTGGCAGCATGGCGAGGGCTGGTTCAGCACCGGGACATGCATGAGCGCACACCGTCGAAGCTACGAGAGCGGCCACAAGCCGAAATATCTGGTCGTCGTCGACGACAGCGCGGAATGGGACCGCGCCGTCTATTATGCCAGCCGGCGCGCCATTCGCGTCGGGGGCGGCATCGTGATGCTGCGGGTGGTCGAGCCCGAAGACCGCAATCAGGAATGGCTTGGCGTCGCGGAGGTGATACGCGCCGAAGCCTATGAAGGCGCGAACGCAGCGCTCGACCGCGCCTCTGGCCGGGCCAACGGCATTGCCGCGATTACGCCGGAACGCGTCATCCGCGAGGGTTCCCCGCTCGAACAGATTCTCGACGTCATCGACAAGGATCTCGATATTTCGATGCTGGTGCTGGCCGCCAGCGGCGGCCCCGAGGGTCCGGGTCCGATTATCACGACGCTGGCCAAAACCGCGGGCAACTTCCCGATTCCGGTGACGATCGTGCCGGGTAGCCTGGATGACGACGCGATCGATGCGCTGTCCTAGTGGTCCAATTCTAACATTTGCATCCCGTTGCCGCAGGGAGTTCTTGCAAATGTTAGAATCACAGGACCACTAGCAACTATCAGGTTTCTAGTGGAGTTTTGAATTTGACATTCGCCTGACACGTTCGCTGCAAAGTGGGTAGCGAATGTCAAATTCACTCCACTAGAGTCCTTTCACCATTTCATGGATACGGTGAAAGACTCCAGCTTATTGTTTTGATGCATTTTCTTGGCGCTGACCGATAACCCACCTGACTGAAAATGCTCCAGATCGGCGTCAGGGGCCGGCAGGCCGGCGGCCCGCGCTCTTGATCGTGCTTTGGTCATGGCTATCTGCTAAGGGAACCTACGCGCCGGCCTTGAACCGGCGACGACGGAGACACCCATGTTCATTCAGACCGAAGTTACCCCCAATCCCGCCACCTTGAAGTTCCTTCCGGGCCGCACCGTACTCGGCAAGGGCACGATGGAATTTACCGGCCCCAGCTCGGCCGACCGCTCGCCGCTCGCCGTGAAGCTGTTCGCCGTGCACGGCGTCACCGGCGTGTTCTATGGCTCGGACTTCATCACGGTGACCAAGGACGACAGCGACTGGCAGCATCTCAAGCCCGCCATCCTCGGCGTGATCATGGAACACTATATGTCTGGCGCGCCGCTGTTGACGGACGGCGACACCGCCGGGAATGGCCAGACCGACAATGACGTTGAATTCTTCGATGAAGCAGACGCCGAGACCGTGACTTTGATCAAGGACCTGATCGAGACGCGGGTGCGACCGGGCGTTGCCGACGATGGCGGCGACATCACTTTCCGCGGCTTCAAGGATGGCATCGTCTATGTGAACATGAAGGGCTCGTGCTCGGGATGCCCGTCATCGACGGTCACCTTGCGGAACGGCATCCAGAACCTGCTGAAGCATTTCATTCCCGAAGTGGTCGAAGTGCGGCCGGTGTAGCAGGCGGCCCTTCGGCTTCAGAGCTTGGCGACGACGACCAGCCGCTTGACCTGGCCGCCCTTATAGGCGCGCAGGAAGGCGTTGTAGTTCTTGAACGACACGCAGCCGTTGGAGTCGCCGTTCGGGCCGAGCATGTAGGTATGCGCAAGCAGACCGCTGCGCCCGTATATCTTGTCCTCGCCGCCGACCGGCTTCAGCCGGATCGCCTCCACGCCGTGGAACGGTCGTTCGCGCAAGGACAGATCATAGGTGTGCGGCGGCGTTACGCCGCGCATTTTCCTGTCGGCGGAACGCGGATCGTCCAGCATCTTGCCGAGCCCCGAATGCGCCTCGAGCTTGGTGCCGTTCGGCATGTAGACCGTGCGCGCCGAAATATCGTAGACGGCAGTATATTGATCGTACTGCGGAATGCGGCCGAGCGTCAGGCTCTCGCCGTCGCTCGTCACCCCGCCGTCGGGCGCCGCGAAGGCGAGCTGCAGACCGCCGGAGAGGGATTTGCCGAACAGCTTCTCGAAGATCGACGGCTTCTTCGGCTCGGCCTCCGGCTCCAGTGCGGCGGCGGTGTTGGCCTGAGCCACATCATTGCGGGAAGGAGTGGAAACCTGCAACTGACGTAATTCGGCCGGACGCGGCGCCGGCATCGGCACCACCGCGACGACCTGCGGCGCCGGCGGAAGCGGCAACGTCTCCGGCATCGCCTCTGCGGGAAGCGAGGCGACCTCTACCGGAGGCTGAACCGGGGCGGCCTGCGGGCGGAAGCTTTCCGGCTCTCCGCCGAGAAAGCGCGGACCGTAGAGCCAGGCCGTGCGGGAGCGGGCGGCGGGATCTTCAATGCGGGCATCGGCCGTTGCACGAACTTCAGGAGCCGCCTGAGCGGCGCGTGGCGCAGGCGTCTCGTGGAGCGCCTCATACGCAGCAGCGATGCGATCGGCCGGTATAGCGCGGATGGATGCGGCTGGCGGCAGCGACGCCGTGACCAGTTCCGCGTCTCCGCCGGAAACATTGGCGTAGAGGGTCCAGGCGCAGGCGAGCGCGATGCAGCCGAGCGCGGCGGCGCCAACAATATTCTGAGGAACGGCCTTGCGGGGCGGAGCGGCGGCATAATCCGCCGCATCGTAATATCGCGTGCCTGTAACGTATGTCATTCGCCCCACGTCCAGAATCACTCAACGCCCGGTCTTTGCGAGCGGCGCATGAAATTCCCCATGCCGCCAGCAGGTGCGGATACAAGACTACGCATTTGGTCGAATCGATGACCCCAAGTTCCGGAGAACCTGTCGCAGACTTGCGGAGCGTCATTAAGGCGAGTTTTAGTTAAATGCCGATTAAATGCAGGCCAGATCCAGGGCGCAGCCCCGAAAATGGACATAATCATGGCAATCAGGTGTCTTTAACATGGCGCAGGCTGCCGGAACCGCAGACCATGCGGCGAGAACGGTGCTAGACGTGACGCCGGCTTTATGACGCCGTTGGTCTGATAAAGTCGCGTTCTCCATGCGAACCGGCACAACTCCTCGGATCAGCCGAGGACCTGCTCGAAACGATAGTCTGGCTTCCGATGCTTGTTCTTGCGATCGACACCGCACTCGATGCCTGCGCCGCCTGTGTCCTGGACACCGACGAAAACCGGCTTGTCGCCCATGAATCGCTGCCGATGAAGCGCGGGCATGCCGAAGCGCTGATGCCGCTCATCGCGCGCGTCATCGACTCCGCCGGTATCGCCTTCTCCTCCCTCGACCGCGTCGCCGCGACCACCGGCCCCGGCAGTTTCACCGGCCTTCGCGTGGGGCTGTCGGCCGCGCGCGGCATTGCGCTTGCCGCCGGCAAACCAGCGGTCGGCGTGACGACCCTGATGGCCTATGCCGCGCCGGTTGTCGGCGAGAACCGCTCCTCGCCGGTGATCGCCGCGATCGATGCCCGCCATGACCAGGTTTATTTCCAGGCTGTCGGCGGCGACGGCTCCACGCTGGTCCGGGCGCAGGTCGCTCCGATCGAGACGGCGCTCGCCGCATCGCGTTTCGGTGCGCCGCATCTGGTCGGCAATGCCGCCCGGCTTCTCGCCGACCGCTGGCCCGCGCAAGCCCCGCCGCCGGTCGCGGTCGATCCGCAGGCAGCGCCCGACATCGCCTGGGTGGCATGGCTCGCCGCGGCGGTCGATCCGGATACCGCGCCGCCGCGCCCCACCTACCTGCGCGCCCCCGACGCCAAGCCCGCCGGCGTTCTCCCGCACAAGACATCCAAGCCGGCGGCATCATCATGACCTGGTTCGGAAGCAGGGAGCGCGCGACGCCGGTGATCGAGGCCGCGAGCCCGCGCGACGCCGCGCGCCTTGCGGCTATTCACGGTGCATCGTTTCACCGCGGATGGGGCGAGGGCGAATTCGAAGTCATGATCGCGGAACGCAACACGCTGGTTCAGCGTTTGCGGTTGCGATCGAGCGTGATCGGCTTCGCCGTGTCGCGCATCGCGGCGGACGAGGCCGAGATTCTCTCGATCGCGATCGACGCGGGCCATCGCGGGCAGCGATTCTCGCGCGACCTGCTGTTCACGCATCTCGGCTACCTCGCCGGGCGCGGCGTCCGCAGGGTGTTTCTGGAAGTCGAGGAAAATAATCAGCCGGCGCGGCGTCTCTATGAACGGGCGGGCTTCGTCGTCACCGGGCGCCGCGAACGCTATTATCGGGAGCCTGGCGGCAAGGAACTGAATGCATTGGTGATGCGCCGCGACTTGTCGTAGTCTGCGCACGGTGGCAAAAGGACGGTGATCGCAGGGAATCGGCTTTGCGTCCGATCGCACTCCCGAATGTCATTCGCTTGCACTATCTTGACGTATATTTGCCTGCGACCGACCCACACCCCGGCGGACCACGCGCCATCGGAACCGGACACGCGATGACGGCCCTGAAACCGACCTCTGCGCAGAAGCCCACAAAGATCGAAGCGCGTTGCGCCGCCACCGGGATGCGCATGACCGAACAGCGCCGAGTCATCGCGCGCGTGCTGGCGGAAGCCTCCGATCATCCGGACGTCGAGGAACTCTATCGCCGCTGCGTCGCGGTGGATGACAAGATTTCGATTTCGACGGTCTATCGCACCGTCAAGCTGTTCGAGGACGCCGGCATCATCGAGCGACACGATTTCCGCGAGGGCCGTGCGCGCTACGAGACGATGCGCGACAGTCACCACGACCATCTCATCAATTTGCGTGACGGCACGGTGATCGAATTCACCTCTGACGAAATCGAAAAGCTGCAGGCCGAGATCGCCCGCAAGCTCGGCTACAGGCTGGTCGACCACCGCCTCGAACTCTATTGCGTCCCGATGGACGAGGACAATTCCTGAGCGCCACTCCACGTCCGGTGACATGCGGCAGGCGCCGCGATCCGTCATTCAGGTGGGACAGTCAGCCACCATGTTTCCAGGACACGCCTCCTGGAGCGCTGTCAAGCGATGTGGCTACCGGTTCGCGTAAAGAAAACGCGTCAAATCAAAATCATAGAGCCCCGCTTCTGATTCCGTCAGATACGGAAAGGCTCCAGAGACCCGGAATCCGGATGTGATCCGGCTGGGATTCCGGATTCAGCCTTGCAGAGGCGCGGTTGCGCATCAGGCGTGACAATGGACATACTGGATTTTCCGCCACCCAGCCTATAACTGAGCGATATAACCGACAACAGGTTCCATGACGCCGCCGCGCAAGCTGCACATCAAGTCCTATGGCTGCCAGATGAATGTCTACGATGCCCAGCGCATGGTGGACACGCTGGCGGGCGAAGGCTTTGTCGAGACCGCCAGCGCCGAGGAAGCCGATCTCGTTATCCTCAACACCTGCCACATCCGCGAGAAGGCATCCGAGAAGATCTATTCCGAACTCGGCCGCTTGCGCGCCGCCAAGGACCAGGCGGCGAGCGCCGGCCGCGACATGAGCGTCGTCGTCGCCGGCTGCGTCGCGCAGGCCGAAGGCCATGAGATCATCCGCCGCGCGCCCGTCGTCGATGTGGTGGTGGGACCACAGAGCTATCATCACCTGCCGCAACTGCTGGCCCGCGCGAAGGCCGACGGCCGCGCGCTCGAAACCGAGTTTCCGGTCGAGGACAAGTTCAATTTCCTGCCGCAGCCGTCGCCGCAGGCGATCCGCGCCCGCGGCGTCTCGGCCTTCGTGACGGTGCAGGAAGGCTGCGACAAGTTCTGCACCTTCTGCGTCGTGCCCTATACGCGCGGCGCGGAGGTGTCGCGGCCGGTGGCGAAGGTCGTCGAGGACGTGCAGCGCCTCGCCGACAACGGCGTGCGCGAGATCACCCTGATCGGGCAGAACGTCAACGCCTATCACGGCGACGGCCCCGACGGACGGCCCTGGCCGTTCGGCAAGCTGCTGCACCGCCTCGCCGCAATTCCGGGCATCGTCCGCCTGCGCTACTCCACCAGCCATCCGCGCGATGTCGAGGAGACCCTGATCGAGGCGCACCGCGATCTCGACGCGTTGATGCCGTTCGTGCATCTGCCGGTGCAATCCGGCTCCGACCGGATCCTCGCGGCCATGAACCGCAAACATACCGCCGCCGATTACCGCCGCGTGATCGACCGGCTGCGCCATGCCCGGCCGGATATCGCGTTCTCGTCGGACTTCATCGTCGGCTTTCCCGGCGAAGCCGAGGAAGATTTCGCCGCGACCCTCGCGCTCGTCGACCAAATCGGATACGCTGCCGCCTATTCGTTCAAGTATTCGCCACGGCCGGGAACGCCGGCGGCGGAGATGCAGGAGACGGTGTCAACGGCCGATATGGATGCACGACTGGAGCGGCTTCAGGGCCTGATCGACAGCCAGCAATCCGCCTTCAACAGGGCGGCGATCGGCAGGACGGTCGATGTGCTGTTCGAGCGCGCCGCGCGCAAGGCGGGTCAGATCGTTGGCCGCACCGCCTATCTGCAGCCCGCGCATGTCATGGCGTCCGCCGATATTGTCGGAAAGGTGCTGCCCGTCGCCATCGACAGCCTCGAGCGCTACAGCCTGCTCGGATCGCTTGCCGATCCGCGCTCGACCTCGGCATCCGGCGACGCGAGAGAACCTGCGCTGATAGCGCCGCCTCAAGCCGTCCTGGGAGCCTGAACCCTTGCCCAAGAGCGCATCGGACAAGAGCGCATCGGATTCGCCTTCAATCGCCCCCGGTCAGAAAATCGACATGCAAGCCCCGCCCGAAACGCAAGTCGTCATCGATTTCGACGACAATCGCGCGGTCTCGGCGATGGTCGGACCCTACGGACAGAACCTGGCGCAGGTCGAACGGCGGCTCGGCGTGGTCGTCGATTCCCGCGGCAACCACATCACCATCGCCGGATCGCGCGACGGCTGCGACGCCGGACGGCGCGTGCTCGAAACGCTCTATACCCAGGCCGCACAGGGCCATGATCTCACGCAGGGCGAGGTCGAGGGAGCGATCCGCGCGGTGATCGCACAGGGTTCGCTGTTCGAATACGACCCCAAGGCGCCGCGTTCGACATTTGAGGCCATCAACCTGCGCAAGCGTCCGGTGCGGGCGCGCACCGCCGCGCAGGATGCCTATATCCGCGCGCTGAAACATCATGAACTGGTGTTCGGCATCGGCCCCGCGGGCACCGGCAAGACCTGGCTTGCGGTGGCGCAGGCTGCGCAACTGTTCGAGCGCAAGGAAGTCGATCGCATCATCCTGACGCGGCCGGCGGTCGAGGCCGGCGAACGGCTCGGCTTCCTGCCGGGGGACCTGCGCGAAAAAGTCGATCCCTACCTGCGGCCGATCTACGATGCGCTGTATGACCTGATGGACTCCCGCATCGTCGAACGCGCGCTGCAATCCGGCGAGATCGAGATCGCGCCGCTCGCCTTCATGCGCGGCCGCACCCTGACCAACGCCGCGATCATCCTGGATGAGGCGCAGAACACCACCTCGATGCAGATGAAGATGTTCCTGACGCGGCTCGGCGAAAACAGCCGCATGATCGTCACCGGCGACCCTTCCCAGGTCGACCTGCCGAACGGCCAGACCTCGGGACTGGCGGAGGCGACGCGGCTGCTCGACGGCGTCGAGGGCGTGGCGCAGGTGAAATTCACCGCCGATGACGTGATCCGCCATGAACTGGTGGCGCGAATCGTCGCCGCCTATGAGGGGCTGCCGCAGCGGCCGGCAGCCAAAAAATCATGACGCCGGAAACGCCTGAAAAAGGCGACCGGCCTCTACGACGGGCCGGCGCCGGCGAGAAACATACGATGACCCTCTCCGTTTCGCCTGCTGCCGAAATTCTGGTCGTCGCCGAATGCTGGCACGCTGTGCCGGATGCCGAAGCGATCATTCTACGCGCCGTCGAGGCCGCCGCCGGGATGGTCGATGCGGACACCGGCGATGCCGAACTCGCAATCATGCTGACCGACGACGCCGGCATTCGCACGCTCAATGCCAACTGGCGCGGCATCGACAAGCCGACCAATGTCCTGTCGTTCCCGGCGCTGCAGCCGACCGGCCCGTCTTTGCCCGGCGATCCGCCGCGCATGCTCGGCGACATCGCGATCGCCTATGAGACCACCCGCCGCGAAGCCGACGACGAAGGCAAGGTCTTCGACCATCACCTGAGCCATCTCGCGATCCATGGCTTTCTGCATCTGATCGGTTACGACCACGAAACCGATGAAGAGGCCGGGGAGATGGAAAACCTTGAGCGCGAAATTCTGGCGCGGCTCGGCATGCCCGATCCCTACAAGAACGGATGACCTGAGTGGCCCCCGAGGAAGACCCCAGCGACAGCAGGCCGCCGCAGGACAACCGCAACCTGCCGGTGACGGTGCACAATGGCGAGGTGCTGCGGCCGGTTTCCGAACGCTGGCTGATGCGGGCGATCCGCTCGCTGTTCGGATGGAAAGCGGGATCGGTCCGCGCCGATCTTCAGGTGGTGCTTGACGCCTCGACGTCCGACGAAACCAGTTTCACCCCCGTCGAGCGCACCATGCTGCGCAATATCCTCGGCCTGCATGAACGTCGCATCGCCGATGTCATGGTTCATCGCGCCGATATCGTCGCGGTCAAGCGTGATATCCCGCTCGGCGAACTGATCCACGTGTTCGAGAGCGCGGCGCATTCCCGTCTTGTCGTCTACGACGAAAACCTCGACGATCCCGAAGGCATCGTTCATATCCGCGACCTGCTCGCGTTCATGGCCGTGCGGGCGCGCACCGCGCTGCCCTCCAAGGCGAAACGCAAAAAAACGCCGCCGGCCGGTCTCGACCTGCGCGCCGTCGATCTGGCGCTGCCGCTGAGCGAAGCCAACATCACCCGCAAGCTGCTCTACGTGCCGCCGTCGATGCCGGCGATCGACCTGCTGGCGCAGATGCAGGCGACGCGCATCCATCTGGCGCTCGTGGTCGACGAATATGGCGGCACCGACGGCCTGGTGTCGATCGAGGACATCGTCGAGCAGATCGTCGGCGAAATCGACGACGAGCACGACGGCGACGAGCCGCCCTCGATCGTGCGGCAGGCCGACAATTCCTTTATCGCCGATGCGCGCGCCAGTCTCGAGGACGTCCGCGCCATGATCGGCGACGCCTTCGAAACCGGCGAAGCGGGCGAGGACGTCGATACGCTTGGCGGCTTTCTCGTCACCCATGTCGGCCGCCTGCCGGTGCGGGGCGAGGTCATTTCGGGACCGGGTCCGTTCGAGATCGAAGTGCTCGACGCCGACCCGCGCCGCGTCAAGCGGCTGCGGATCGGGCTGCGCAAGGAACGGCCCGCAGTCCGGCCGCGCGACGGGCGGCGGCGCGAGGCCGCGCCGGATGCGCCATCGCAACCACCGGGCGACGATCCCGCCTCCCCCTCACCGCCCGGCGACGGAGGCGAAACCCCGTGAGCGTTGCAGCCAGCATCCGCACCGCCAGCCTTCCCGTCACTCTGGCGTGGGGCTGGAAACGCGCCGTCATCGCGCTTCTCGCCGGCGCCGTGTCCTCGCTTGCGATGGAGCCCTTCAACGCCTGGCCGGTGTTGTTCGTTACCTTTCCGCTCGCGACCTGGCTGATCGACGGCGCCGGCGCCGGTCGCCTCAATGGCGTGCCGGCCGCGGCGCTCTCGGGGTGGCTGTTCGGCCTCGGTTATTTCGTTCCGGGACTGTACTGGATCGGCAACGCCTTTCTGGTCGACGCCCAGACCTTCGCATGGCTGATGCCGTTCGCCGTCCTCGGCCTGCCGGCCTATCTCGCGCTTTTCACCTCGCTCGGCTTCGCGCTGGCGCGCTGGATATGGACCCGCGACGCCTCGCGCATTCTCGCGCTCGCCGCGGCGCTCACGATCAGCGAATGGCTGCGCGGACATGCGCTGACGGGATTTCCGTGGAACACATTCGGTTACGCGCTGACGGAGCCTTTGGCGCTGGCGCAAACCGCGTCGCTGGTCGGATTGTGGGGCCTGACCTTCCTCAGCGTCGCGATCTTTGCGAGCCCCGCCGTGCTGATCGACGGACGAGACCGAAGTCAAAGACCATGGATCGCCCCGATCGCCGCCCTCGCTCTGCTCGTTGCCATGGGCGTCTACGGCGCGATCAGGCTGTCGCGTCATCCGACCGAGTTTGTCGACCACGTCAAGCTGCGCATCATGCAGCCCAATCTGGAGCAGGATGCGCGGTTCAACTATTCCGCCAAGGCGGCGGTCATGCGCAAATATCTGACGCTCTCCGACCGCGCCACGGGGCCGCATTCGGCCGGCGTCAGCGGAGCCACCATCCTGATCTGGCCGGAATCGGCGTTTCCGTTTTTTCTCGCCCGCGAGGCCGACGCCATGGCCGAGATCGCCGACCTCCTGCCGAAGGGCACGATCCTGATCACCGGCTCGGTGCGCGCTCCGGACCTGCCGCCGGGCGTCCGCATCACCCGGGCCTACAATTCGATCTACGTCATCGACGACGACGGCAGCATCCTGTCGGTTTACGACAAGCTCCATCTGGTGCCGTTCGGCGAATTCCTGCCGTTCCAGGGCCTGATGGAAAAGCTCGGCTTCGTTCAACTCACCAAGGTCCAGGGCGGCTTCATTCCGGGGACGGCGCGGCGAACCATCGACCTGCCGAACGCGCCGAGCGTGCTGCCGCTGATCTGCTATGAGGCGATCTTTCCGGGCGACATCGAATCCCGCGGCGCCCGGCCCGGCTGGATCGTCAACCTCACCAATGACGGCTGGTTCGGAATCAGCACCGGCCCCTATCAGCACCTTCAGCAGGCGCGGCTGCGGGCGATCGAGGAAGGGCTTCCCCTGGTGCGGGCGGCGAACACCGGTATTTCGGTGGTGACGGATCCAGTAGGACGGATTGTCGCACGCCTCGATCTCGGCATCGAAGGCGTGCTGGATTCCCGCCTGCCCGCCGCGATACCGCCGCCGCCTTACGCCCGCGCTGGTGATGTCCCCGCCGCGATCATGGTGATCCTCGGTCTCGCATTGGCGGTTCGACGGCGTCGCAAACCCTGACGGCGACGGCGCATGGGACGCAGCACCTCATCCCCACGATCGACATAATTTGTGTAACAATTTGCACGACTGATATAATGCGACGAATGGAACCGGCCGGGATTGACTGCGGATTTTTATCACGCGATCGGGTTAAATCTGGCGATAATAACTATCTTCCGGGAATCGCTATTGTAGGAGACCTACGAGATGTCGACCAAGGCGCCCAATCCTGTTGACAGGCATGTCGGCAGCCGTGTGCGCATGCGCCGCATCATGCTCGGCATGAGTCAGGAGAAACTGGGCGAGGCGTTGGGACTGACATTCCAGCAGATTCAGAAGTACGAGAAAGGCACCAATCGCGTCGGCGCAAGCCGCATCCAGCAGATCTCCGAAATCCTGCAGGTCCCGGTCTCGTTCCTGTTCGAGGGCAGTCCGGGCACGGGCGTCGCCAGGGTCGAGGGTTTGAGCGAAGCGCCGTCCCCTGCCTATGTTTCCGATTTTCTCGCGACGTCCGAAGGTCTCGCGCTGACCCGTGCGTTCACGCGGATCACCGACGCGAAGCTCCGCCGCAGCATTGTCGACATGGTCGAACAGATCGCGGCGCGCGAACCGCCGGATCGTCGCTAGGCGGACGTGACCATAGCACCGTCTCCGCCCCACGTCGTAATGACGGCGCCCGCGCCCGATCCTCGCGACCGTCCGCCGACAACCGGCGACGACGCGTCGTTCCAACGCAACGCGGCCCGCGATTCCGGGCAAGGCTCGTTCTTCGGCCGCCGCAAGGGACACAGGCTGCGCCCGCACCAGAGCGAACTGATCGCGGATCTGCTGCCGCGCCTCGATATCGCTGCCGGCGAGCGCGGACCATTCGACCCGGCCGCGCGGTTCGACCGGCCGATTGAGCAGGTCCGTATCGAGATCGGATTCGGCGGCGGCGAGCATCTCGTCGCCGAGGCGCTGGCGTTTCCGCGCACCGGCTTCATCGGCTGCGAACCCTACGTCAACGGCATGGCCAAGATCCTCACGCAGATCGAGGCGCACGATATCGGCAACATCCGCCTGTTCGCCGGAGACGCATCGGACCTGCTGGCATGGCTGCCGCGCGCATCGCTGGCGCGGATCGATCTGATCCATCCCGACCCGTGGCCGAAGCGCCGGCATTGGAAACGCCGTTTCGTTCAGGACGCGACCATCGCGGAGATGGCGCGCGTGGTTCGGCCGGGAGGCGAATTCCGCTTCGTCAGCGACATCGCCGATTACTGCGCATGGACGCTGTCGCATTTCGCCCGCTCGCCGGACTTCCTGTGGCTTGCTGAACGCGCCGACGACTGGCGCAACCCGTGGCCGGGCTACACCATGACGCGCTACGGCCGCAAAGCGACGCGCGAAGGCCGTCGCGCGACGTATCTGCGGTTCAGGCGAACAAGCTGATCGTTTGCGACAAAGTATCTGGCACAATGGCGATAAAGGCGATTTTCTTCGATGTTGGAGAAACGCTGGTGGACGAAACCCGCCAGTGGTCTTCATGGGCGGATTGGCTTGGCGTGTCCCGCCTTGCCTTCAGCGCCGCGCTGGAGAAAACCATCGCCGAAGGCCGGCATCACAGGCGCGTCTTCGATATCTTCAAGCCCGGCTTCGACCTGCATCAGGCCGAAGCGGCCCGGCAAGCTCAGGGAAACCGTTACTTTATCGAGCCTCGCGACTTTTATCCCGATGCAACGGCAGCCCTTCGCAGGCTGAAGGCCGCGGGATACGTCGTTGGAATCGCGGGTAACCAGCCGGAGGAAACCGAAGCGGCGCTGGGACTATCCGGTATCGCAGCAGACCATATTGCATCCTCGGCGCGATGGGGGATCGAAAAGCCGTCGCCCGACTTCTTTGCAAAAATTGTCGACGTCTCCGGCTTCACTGCCAATGAGGTCGCATATGTCGGCGATCGACTGGACAACGATGTTCTGCCCGCAAAGAAGGCCGGTTTGCTGTCAGTCTTCATCGTCCGAGGGCCGTGGGGGCATATTCATGCCCGGTATCCCGAAGCCTCCCAAGCCGATCTGACCATTCATGCTCTTGACGAACTGCCGGCGGCGCTCCGGCGCATTGTGTAAAGGCTCACCAGGTCGAACGACTTGACGCGATCCGAATGAAAATCAGCCCCCCGTGTCTCCCCGGACCTTGCCGAGGGGTACGAAAACGGCTATGTTTGTGGAAACTTTCTCATACGATCGCGTATCGAGAGTGGGCCCTCCGGACCCGCTCTTTTTTATTTCCTGAACGGACCTGACGCGCCGCGGCGGGTTCTTTCAGGCGTGTAACCGCCGGACTTAATCTTTGACCCTGGATATGACCGATCCCGTTGCCCAGATCCCGGATCACGACCTGCTCGCCGAGCCGCGTCTGGTGGTCGAGCCGGGCATCGCCGCGCGGGTCTCGTCAGTGGTCGCCCCGGTCCTGCAAGGCATGGGATACCGCCTGGTCCGCATCAAGGTGTCGGGCGAGGCCGGCTGCACCGTGCAGATCATGGCCGAGCGGCCGGACGGATCGATGCAGATCGAGGATTGCGAGGCAATCTCCAAGGCGCTTTCGCCGGTGCTCGATATCGCCGATCCGATCGACAGGGCCTACCGGCTGGAAATCTCCTCCCCCGGCATCGACCGGCCGCTGGTGCGCCGGTCCGACTTCGAACGCTACACCGGCCACCTCGCAAAGATCGAGATGGCGGTCGCCCATCAGGGCCGCAAGCGGTTCCGCGGCACCCTTCGGGGCGTGGAGGACAATGCGGTGCGCCTGCATCGGGACGACGTCCGGAATGACGACGATAGCGAAGTCCTTCTGGTCATGGAGGATATCGCCGACGCCCGCCTGATTCTGACGGACGAACTGATCGCCGAATCGATGCGGCGGGGCAAGATCGCGGAACGCGAGATGAAGCGGAATCTCGGTATTCTGCCTCCATCCCCCCCGCATGCAAAAACCGATCCGGCGAAACCCAAAGCGCCGAAATCGAAACTCAGGGGAAAGGCGAAAGTCCCCGCAAAGACGCCGCCGAAAAACACCAAGCAACATCGCCTGGCCGCAGAACGACTGCGGCGCGGCGATATCGATCCCATCGAAGGAGAATAAGTCATGGCCGCTGTCAGCGCCAACAAGCTCGAACTGCTTCAGATCGCGGACGCGGTGGCGCGGGAGAAGACCATCGACCGCGGCATCGTGATCGCTGCGATGGAGGACGCCATCGCCAAGGCGGCCCGCGCCCGCTACGGCAGCGAGACCGATGTTCATGCTGAGATTCACCCCAAGACCGGTCAGCTCCAGCTCACCCGCCATATGCTGGTGGTCGATCAGGTCGAGAACGCCGCCAACCAGATCTCGCTGAAGGACGCCCAGAGGGCCAACCCGGGCGCACAGATCGGCGACACCATCGCCGACACGCTGCCGCCGCTGGAATACGGCCGCATCTCCGCGCAGTCCGCCAAGCAGGTGATCGTGCAAAAGGTGCGCGAGGCCGAGCGCGACCGGCAGTATCAGGAATTCAAGGACCGCATCGGCGACATCGTCAACGGCATCGTCAAGCGGGTCGAATACGGCAGCGTGATCGTCGACCTCGGCCGCGGCGAGGCCGTCATACGGCGCGACGAGATGCTGCCGCGCGAGGTGTTCCGCAATGGCGACCGCGTCCGCGCCTATATTTTCGACGTGCGGCGCGAAACCCGCGGTCCGCAGATCTTCCTGTCGCGCACCCATCCGCAGTTCATGGTAAAGCTGTTCGCGCAGGAAGTGCCGGAAATCTACGACGGCATCGTCGAGATCAAGGCGGTGGCGCGCGATCCGGGTTCTCGCGCCAAGATCGGCGTGATCTCGCGGGATTCCTCGGTCGACCCGGTCGGCGCCTGCGTCGGCATGCGCGGTTCGCGCGTCCAGGCCGTCGTCAACGAGTTGCAGGGCGAGAAGATCGACATCATCCCCTGGTCGCCGGACATCGCGACCTTCGTCGTCAACGCGCTGGCACCGGCGGAAGTCGCGAAGGTCGTGATCGACGAGGACCGCGAGCGGATCGAGGTCGTGGTCCCCGATACCAACAACCAGTTGTCGCTGGCGATCGGGCGGCGCGGACAGAACGTGCGCCTCGCATCGCAACTCACCGGGTGG